>NZ_PUBZ01000169.1 GCF_003205875.1 Herpetosiphon llansteffanensis | reverse complement strand
CAGCCCCCCAGCCCCCTCTCCCACGAAAACGCGGGCGAGGGGGAGCCGACCGTTTTGTATCACGCATTGCGACAGAACTGCACAATTAAAGCCCCTCGCCCGCGCACGGGAGAGGGGTTGGGGTGAGGGGATCACAAAACCTACCCTTGGAAGCCAGCCCCCTCGCCCACGAAAACGCGGGCGAGGGGGAGCATTTTTACCGACGAATGACGGACAAACCAGCGAGTTAAAGCCCCTCGCCCGCCGCGTGGGAGAGGGGTTGGGGTGAGGGTTAACCCAATAAACCATTACACATAGAACATAATCCCAACAATCTGTGCCAATCTGTGGCAAAAAAATCGTGCTTCGTGACCTTCGTGACCTTCGCGGTTTCCTGCCTTCGTGGCCCTTCGTGTCCTTCGTGGATCAGCTTCTCCGGGCTACCTGCAAACGCTGGGCTGGCTTGCGATTTGGCAGTTGGCTCAATACGATGCTCGCGAGTACAACCAACGCCCCAAGCATTTGCAGCCAACTCAAGCGTTGATCAAGCACCAACCAGCCGAGAATTGTCGCCGAAACTGGGCTGAGCAAAATTAAAAATGACATTGTAGTGGTTGGCAGGCGCTCGATGCCGCGAAACCAAAAGAGATAGGCAATGCCAGTATTGACAATTCCAATCAGGCCAAAACCAAGCCAGTTGGTTGGCGTAAAGGTTGGCGGCATGCCCTCGATCAACAAGGCAATTGGCACGATCATCAAGCCACCAACCACCAATTGCCAAGCGGTATAGGTGATTAATGGCACTGGCCGACCCCAATGTTTGTTCAGCGTAATGCCCACGCCATAGAGCATCGCGCCGCCAAACGCCGCCAGCATGCCCCAAATATCAAGTTGGGCCTGTGGGCTGATCAGCATCATGCCAACCCCCAACACGCCTAAGCCCGCCATCAACAGCAAGCGCGAGCTGACCCGCTCTTTGAGCACAATCCAGCCCCAAAATGCCACAATAAACGGCTGCAATGCGCCCAACGTAGCTGCGATGCCACCAGGCAAACGGTAGGCTGCAATAAATAATAATGGGAAGAAGAAGCCAATATTCAACGCGCCCAGCACCAGCGAACGCCACCACCAAATGCCTTTGGGCAATTGCCGCCCCCACGCCAAAAAGATCAGGCCAATTGGCAAGGCCCGCATCACGCCCACCAACAAGGGTCGGTTGGCTGGCAACCACTCGGTTGTAATAATATAGGTCGTGCCCCATAAAATCGGCGCAATCGCCGTTAGTAGCATATTCCAAAGCCGTTGCATCGCCGCCACCTTCGCTAAATTCCATCAGCGCCGTGTCTGTGCTATCCTGATGGTATTGATAATTTGTCTTGACATCAAGATATACGTCATTTATCTTCATGTCAAGTATCTTTATATCGAGATATATTATGCAAGACCAAGTAGATTGTTTTATTGCAGAGTGGCAGCGCGAACGACCGGAGCTTGACGCGTCGCCGATTGGCTTAATTGGGCGGATTGCGCGTTTGGAACACCATTTGAGCCGTGAATTGGCGCGGGTATTCAGCCAATTTGGCTTACAACGTGGGGAATTTGATGTGCTAGCAAGTTTGCGGCGGTCGGGAGCGCCCTATCAGCGCAGCCCAACCGCCTTATTCAATACGCTTATGCTTTCATCAGGAGCAATGACCAACCGCCTTGATCGCTTGGCTGCTCGCGGTTTGATCGAGCGCATCCCCGATCCGCACGATCGGCGCAGCCTGTTGGTGCAGCTCACAGCGCAGGGTCTGGATTTAATTAATCAGGCGGTCGAGGCCCATCTTGCCAACGAACGACGGCTGATTGCCAGCTTGAGCACGGAGCAACACGCCCAATTAGCCGAATTGTTGCGCACATGGCTGCTGGATTTGGAACAACCTCAGGCTTGAGTAACCAGCATCAAAAGTTCGGCTTGGCTCAGTGCTTCGCCAGTGGCTTCGGCTGCTTGGCGCTCTATTTGGCCCAAACGCTGGTCAAGCTGCTCGCGCAGATTAGCCACATCGCGCAAACTGACGCTCGAATAGCCAACATCGCAGGCTTGGCGCAAGCTCGCCGCGCCCCCAAGTAAATAGGCTGCATGGTGAGGGTTTACTGGTGCAAGCCATTCAGCAAAGCCCTCGAAGGAAATTGCCAACGAACGTTGGACATTTAAGCGCGCTGCCATCGCCACTGCTTCGTGCAACACGTCGCCTGCTTCGCTACGCTTGCTGCTCGCTTGGCGCAACAAGGCCAAGCCCAACCCATACAAGGCCATAATTAATGGCGATGATTCTTCGTTTTGGCGATGAATTGCGATGCTTTCACGAAATAATTGCTCAGCCTCAGCATATTCATCCATATTCAGCTGGGTCGTGGCAATATTTTGAAACGAGACAGCTTGGCTCATTTGGTCGCCGAGCTGTTGGTAAATTGCCAAACTGGCTTGAAAATAATCGCGGCCAGCGTGATGATCGCCTTGAAATTGCGCGACCGAGCCAAGATTGTTCAAAATAATCGCTTCGCCCCAAACATTAGCTTGTTGCTGGCGAATTGCCAAGGCCGCTTCGTAGACCTCGCGGGCAGCAGCATAATTGGCTTGTTCGGCGTAAATCATGCCCTGATTGTTCAATAAACGCGCTTGATAATCCAAATCGTTGAGCATTTTTGCGTGGGGTAGCGCCTGACCATAGGCTTGCAACGCCGAAGGATAATCGCTAATTGCATACGACAGCAGGCCATTGGCATAGCCAAAATGCAGCTGAATTTGCGGCTCGAAGCTAGCAGCATGCGCCCCAACCCGCGCAATCCAGCTCAATCCTTCGCGGATATAGCCTTGTTGATACAACGGCAGCACCATGCTCGCAATAAAGCGGGCAATATCGCTGTAGCGTTGTTGTTGATAGAGCCATTGCAAGGCGCTGCGAATATTGGGCATGGCTTGATTCAGGTGTTTGCGCCAAAGCATCCCTTGGCCTTGGCGAATGCCCGCATCAATATCCAAAGCCAATTGTTGAAACGCCTTGGCATGGACATCGTGACAGGCATAATCCAACTGGGCGTTGCGTTTGAGCTGGCGCGCAGCATATTGGCGAATCGTATCGAGCATGGTATAGGTCGGTTCTTCCGAGGCGGCGTTGTTCAGCAATAGCCCTTTGGCGACCATTGCATCCAAGGTTTTGGCAATATCGATCGCGTTGGGAGCTTCGTTGGCCAATAATTGCACTTGGCTGAGCGTCCATTCGCCCTGAAACACGCCCAAACGCGGCAACAACCAGCGAATCGCCGGAACACTATAGGAAATGCACCAATCCAAGACTGGGTGCAGCACTTGTTCAGGGGCTGGCGCGGCTCCCACGTTTTGCTCAGCAGGCAGATAATTGCGCAACAACAGTAGCAAATCGGCGGGCCGCAGTGTATCGCTATGGGCTGCAACCAACTCTATCGCCAAAGGCAAACCCCGCAAGCGCCGACAAATCTCGACGATATGCAAGGCATTGGTTTGATCGAGCATAAATTCTGGCCGCACGCGCCGAATCCGATCCAAAAACAAGGCCACCGCTGGACTCATGCTAATGGTTTCAATTTGCACCGCGCCGCCGCCAAGCGGAATCGCCAATGGAGGAATTGGAATAACTTCCTCGTTGGGATCGTTGGCAGCTTGCTGACTAGTAACGAGCACGCGCACCTGCTCGGTTTGGCTGAGCAAGCCAATCACATGCGGCGCGGCAGCAATCACCTGCTCCATATTATCGAGCACAATCAGGCATTGCTTATCGCGCAAAAATTGCACCAAAGCTTCTTCGTAGAGCAAACTACCGCGCTCAGCCAAGCCAAAGGTGCGGGCAATCGTTGGAATCACCAAATCGGGGTCAGCGAGGGTAGCGAGCGAGATAAAGGCTACGCCATCGCGAAACTCACTATACAAACGATCGGCAATTTGAATGCTGAGGCGAGTTTTGCCAGTGCCACTTGGGCCTAGCAACGTGGTAAAACGAGTTGGCGATTGCCGCAAACGAGTCACAAGCGCTGCAACATCTGCATCGCGGCCAATCAATGGTGTGGTGAAGGTTGGAAACCCAATGCGTTGCATAACCTGATCTCCCGTAGCTTGATTGTGTAGTATGCCGCAAAAGCGCTGTAAAAACAAAGGTCGCAGCAGGTTTAAATCTGCCAATCGTACTATGACGATCGGTAGCTTGGCATGCTATCCTCTTTTAGCCAGAAAGTACCCCATTTATTCGCCCAATAGCTCGCTACAATACAAGGACTGATGCTGAAACACTTACCAAGGAGCAATGATGCACTTGCGTTTTTTATTGCTGCTCGTGCTGGTTTGCGGCAGTTTAAGCCTGAATTCTACGAGCACTGTTGCCCAAATCAACCTCTGTTTTGCTGATGTGCCAGGCATTACAAATTGTATTAGCGGGCGCTTTTTGGAATATTGGCAACAAAACGGCGGCTTGGCAGTTTTTGGCTATCCGCTCTCGCCTGCTCAAAGCGAAACAACCGCCAATGGAAGCTTTACGACTCAATATTTTGAGCGCCAACGCTTTGAATTACACCCCGAATTAGCAGCGCCGTATGATGTGTTGCTTGGGCGTTTGGGAGCCGAAATCTACGAGCAACGCCATGGCAACTGGCGCAACGCCCCCAAAACCAATCAATCAACCCAAGGCTGTTTGGTCTTTAACGAAACTGGGCGCTCAGTTTGTGAGCCATATCTGAGCTATTGGGTTAATCATGGCTTGCTCGACGATTCGCTGAATGCCTACGAGCAATCGTTGAGTTTGCTGGGCTTGCCGCTCACCGAGCCGCGCCTTGAGCAAAACCCCGACGGCGATTGGGTGATGACCCAATGGTTTGAACGCGCTCGGCTCGAAAATCACCCTAGCGCGGGAATTTTGCTTGGCCGTTTGGGCGCAGAACTCAAGCCCGCGACCAACCCCAGTTATCCGAGCGAAGTCACGGCCTTGGTCGATGCTATTAATCGCCAGCGCAGCCAAAACGGCCTGAGTGCGCTCACGATCAATCCAACCCTCAACCAAGCAGCGCAAATTCATAGTGATGATATGGCGCGCAACGACTTCTTCGAGCATACGGGCAGCGATGGCTCCAATGCTGGCGAACGCATGCAACGGGTTGGCTACTCGTGGCGGGCTTGGGCCGAAAATTTGGCAGCTGGCTATACCGATGTTCAAGCCTTGGTTGATGCGTGGATGCAAAGCCCCGGCCATCGCACAAATATGCTCTCCGCCGATGTAACAGAAATTGGCATTGGCATCGCCCGCAATCCAAATACAACCTATAAAATCTACTGGACTGCCAATTTTGGCGCACGCTAGGTTTGCTCGATCTGCACCACCCGATCACGGGCTGCTAAATCGCGCAGCAACTGAATTGTGGCATGAGGAAAACTGGCTTGGGCAAGCGCAACCACGTCTGGCCCTTGCCAAGCCCCAATCTCAAACAACGCTGTGGTTGGCCGGCCTTGGCGCAGAACTGTAGCTGTTGCTGGCAACAATTGGCGATAGCAATCCAAGCCATCGGGGCCGCCATCAAGCGCCAGCGTTGGCTCATGCAAGCGCACGCCAGGATCAATTTCATCGAGCAAGGTATAGGGAGGGTTGCTCAACAGCAAATCAATTTTCTCGGGCAATTGGCTCACGCCATCTCCATGAATCAGCTGAATTTGCTGTTGCAGGCCATGGCGCTCAACATTGCTTTGGGCCACCGCCAAGGCATCTGGCGAAAGATCGACCGCATATACTTTGATATTGGGAGCATGTTTGGCCACCGCCACCGCAATACAACCGCTGCCAGTGCCAATATCGGCCACCACCAAAGGCCGATTTTGCTGCTTAATCCAAGTGAGTGCTTGTTCGACCAAAATCTCGGTATCAGGCCGCGGCACCAAAACCCGTTGATCAACGTTAAATGTTAAGCCATAGAATTCGCGCGAGCCTATCAGGTAGGCAATTGGTTCTAGGGCACTGCGCCGTTTAAGCAACTGTTGAAAGCTAGCGGCCTGCTCAGCAGCAAGTTGCTCGTTGAAGCGGGCCAAAATTTGGGTCGAATCGAGGCCGAGCACATGCGCCAACAACACCCGCGCATCAAGCTGCGGAGTCAGCGAAACGCTGCTCAATTGGTTGGCGGCCTCAATTAATGCTTCGCGCAAAGTTATGGTTGCCATTCAGGAATTCCTCAGCATATTGCGATACCTACGTAATGCACTCGTAATCTGCACATCTAGAGACTCCTTGGCGAATCAGGCATCATTGCGCTAGCAGCAAACAAACTCACAGGCGCGGCAGTTTCACACTCGAAGGAGGTTGGATTGTGGATCGTGGTGTGATTTTCTTTATCTTATTGGTGGTTATTATACTCTTGATTCTCTTGGTGATCGTGGCGCTTGGTGGCGAGGATCAAGCCACTGCAACCAGCATCGTTCAGCGCTTAATCACCCAATTTGCCTGAGCATCGCCAAAGGTGCTACCATTCGCTCCAGATGAGAAGCCAAGATTGGCATTAGTGGTAACGGAAGGATACAACCATGCAACCATCTGGGCAATCGATTGCATTAATTGGCCCAAGCGGCGCAGGCAAAAGCACCGTTGGCGTAGGCTTGGCTCAAGCCCTCGGCTGGCGTTTTATCGATTTAGATCAACTGATTATCGAGCGAGCAGAAAAAAGCATTAGCGAGATTTTTGGCGACGAGGGCGAGGCTGGTTTTCGCGAACGCGAAACAGCTGCCTTGGTGCAAGCATTACAAACCGAACAGGCCGTCATCGCATGCGGTGGCGGCATCGTTTTGCGCGAAGTTAATCGCCAATTGCTGCGCGAACAAGCCTGGTGTGTGTATCTCACCAGCGCCATCAGCACCTTGGTTCAAAGGCTCAGCAACGATCCAAGTAATCCACGGCCATTGTTGGCCGACGATGTGAGCCAAAAACTGGTCATTCAGCTGGCTGAGCGCTTGCCACTTTATAGCACGCTTGCCAATTGGACCATCCAGACCGATGGTTTAGCGCCGCAGATTGTGGTTGAGCAACTGATTCGCGCTTGGGGCTTGGTGGGCAAGCCCCAGGTCAGCGAAGTATTTAGCTCGTTCAACAGTCGCTATTATGTCAAAAGCGGCGCACTGGCAGCGCTGCCCAACGAACTTGCCAACCTTGGCTTGACCGGCACATGCTGGCTGATCAGCGATACCCATGTTGGGCCGCTGTATGCGCCAACCGTGAGCCAAGCCTTGGAGAATGCAGGTTTTAGCTGCCAACGCTACGATATTCCGGCCCAAGAAGCCAGCAAATCATGGCAACAAGCGGGCGAACTCTACACCTGGCTGCTGGAAAATGGCGTGCAGCGTGGCGATACCGTTTTGGCGCTTGGTGGCGGCGTGGTTGGCGATTTGGCGGGCTTTATCGCGGCCTCAATTTTGCGCGGCATCGCGGTTGTGCAGTTGCCAACCACCATTTTGGCGATGATCGATAGCAGCATTGGCGGCAAAACGGGCATTAATCACCCACGCGGCAAAAATTTAATTGGCGCGTTTCATCCGCCACGCTTGGTATTAATTGATGATGCAGTGCTGAGCAGCTTGCCACGCCGCGAACGTGCCGCAGGCTGGGCCGAAGCCGTCAAACATGGCGTTATTGCTGATGCAGCGTTGTTTGATGATTTGGAGCGTGCAGGAGCCAGCCTCAATGATGTGCCCGCCAACATCACCAGCGAGCTGTTGGTGCGTTCGGCGGCAGTTAAAATTGGCGTGGTCAATCGCGATGAACGCGAAACTGGCGAGCGCATGCTGTTGAATTATGGCCATACGCTGGGCCAAGCAGTTGAGGCCGCAACCCACTACAAACGCTATGTGCATGGCGAGGCAGTAGCAATTGGCATGACCTTTGCCGCCAACCTTGCAGTGCAGCTTGGCATGTGGACAAGCGCCGAGGCCGAACGCCAACGTGCCTTGTTGCAAGCCTTGGATCTGCCCACAGCATTGCCGCGCGATTTGGACATCGAGGCCACGCTGACAGCACTCAACTTGGATAAAAAACGCGCCAAGGGCAGCGTGCGCTGGGTGCTGCCAACCAAAATTGGCCATGCCCAAGTTGAGTCGCACGTCGATCCAGAACTGGTGCGCAAACTGGTTCATGAACTAGTCGACCAAGCCTAAAATATTGATCTCCTCACCCGTGTTCAGTAGGCGAGAGGTTTTTAGCCTATATTAAGAGGATGTGTGGGGCATCAGCATTAATAAAAACAATCTATAAAACCAATATTAGGGGGTGCAGGGGGATGAAAACCCCCTGCGTCTCCCGCCTTGAGGCGGGACGGAAGGGTGGTGAACTAGGAGCAATCCAAGCACCTAACCCATAGCCAATTACCCACGATAGCGAAACGCCGGATTTTCTAAATAGGCTTCGAGGCTCATTGCAGCTTGGTCACGACCTGAGAGCGTTGGCTCGCTGATTGGCCATTCGATGCCAATTTGTGGATCGTTCCAATACACCGCGCCCTCAGTTTCTGGCGCATATAAGCCTGTACAGCGATATTGCACTTCGGCAAACTCCGAGAGCACCACAAAGCCATGGCCAAAGCCTGAAGGAATCAGGAACTGTAAAAAGTTATCGGCGCTAAGTTCAACCCCAACCCATTTACCAAA
Organism: Herpetosiphon llansteffanensis; assembly: GCF_003205875.1. Lineage (GTDB taxonomy): Bacteria > Chloroflexota > Chloroflexia > Chloroflexales > Herpetosiphonaceae > Herpetosiphon > Herpetosiphon llansteffanensis. Next base: position 139,783 of record NZ_PUBZ01000169.1, on the reverse strand, counting down.
AGTCGGCGAACCCACGCGCAAATCCACTGCTACATCGAAAATTTTACCAAGACTACAGCGCACCAATTTATCCATTGGCTGGCGCTCATCTTGATAATGTAAGCCACGCAGCACGCCTTGCTTGGAACGTGAGTGATTATCTTGAACAAAATCGGTAGGCAGACCGAGTTCAGCAAACTTGGTCTGGTGGTATGTTTCAAGGAAGAAGCCGCGTTCATCGGCAAACACGCTTGGTTTAATAATGACAACGCCATCAAGCGCCGTTTGCGTTACGGTCAAACTCATTGCCTTTATTCCTTTCGCCATTTTGTGGTTCGATTATCCCACAATTATAGAGCATAGCTGCCCAAAGTGAGTTTTCTATGAAGATGCGTCATGTTCAGTTTCCCCAAACCTCGGAGTATCTCAGTTTACGCCAAGCCTTGAGCGTGCTCAAACAATTGCTCGGCGCTCGGCCAGCTTGGGTTGTTGGCGGTACGCTGCGCGATTTGGTGATTGGGCGGGCCTTGCAAGATGTTGATTTAGTTGTCGATCAACCAGCAATTGCCTTAGCCCAAACCCTTGCCAACCAGCTCAACGCCAGTTTGGTGGTGCTCGATGCAGAGCGCGATATTGGCCGCGTCGTGCTGCACGATGGCAACTATCTTGATCTTGCGCATTTGCGCGCAGCAGATTTGGTAGGCGATTTGGCTGATCGTGATTTTACGATTAATGCCATGGCCGCGCCGCTCTACGAGCAAGCCCAACTTGGTCAGATTATCGATCCGCATGCTGGCTTGGATGCGATTCAAAGCGGAACCGTACGCATGGTGCAAGCAACAGCGTTTACGAACGATCCCTTGCGCATGCTGCGCGCCGTACGCATCGCGGCCCAACTTGGCTGGCAGCTTGATCCGGCAACCGATCAGGCGATTCGGGCGCATGTCGAAGCAATCACGCAAGTCGCAGTTGAACGGGTGCGCGTTGAATTATTGGCAATTTTAGCCACTCGTTGGAGTGCTAGTTGGTTACGCTATTTGGATCGAATTAATCTTTTGCCAAGTTTAATGCCTGAGATTCGCCCAATGTACCACCACACCCAACCCAATATTCACTTTTTAGATGTGTGGGAACATTCGCTCGAAACAATTACGGCAGGCGAATGGTTGCTCGCCCAATTGGAGCATGATCAACAGCCAGCGCCAGTAGCACCCCCAGCGAGCGCCGACGATTGGCATCCACCAGCCTTTTTTCAGCAGCCAGCAACCTTGCGCATGCTGCCAAACCTAAGCTTGCAACTGCAATGGGCCAAGCAAATCGTGGCTCAAATTCAGCAGCCAATTGGCAACACCGCCAGCCATCGAGCACTCTGGAAAATGGCCATTTTGCTGCACGATTGTGCCAAGCCAGCAACCCGCGTCGATAAGCCCGATGGCAGCGTGTCGTTTCACGAACATCAAACCGTTGGAGCCGAAATTGCGCGCGGCGTGTATCAGCGATTAAGATTTAGCAACCAAGAAATTGAATATATGTGCAAGGTGATTGCTGGGCATATGCGGCCAGGCCAGCTCTATTCGCAACCAGAAACCAGTGCCAAAGCGGCCTATCGCTTCTTTCGCGATTTAAAGGAAAGCGCTGTTGATACCTTATTACACGCCTTGGCCGACCATATGGCCACACGCGGGCCATTGCTGCAAGAACATCATTGGGCCTACCAAGCAGCTTGGACAGACGCAATGCTTGGGTTCCACTGGGATGCAGAGGCCCAACAAAAACGTGCGCCCTTCGTTGATGGGCACACGTTAATGCAAGCGCTAGGTTTGCCAGCTGGCCCGCAGATTGGGGCTTTGCTTGAGGCAATTCGTGAGGCTCAAGCTGCTGGCGAAGTGACCGACCGTGAAAGCGCCTTAGCGCTGGCGCGTCGACTTCATGCGTAATTGTGGCTCGTCGCTGTCGTCCTCGACGAAGGGCGTTGAGCGCGAAACATAGGGCAATGCGGCTAATGCCACAAGCAGGAGCGCAACAAAAAATAATGTCGTCAGCATGGCGACCTCCATGGGCTTGTGTTTCCAGAGGCAGCGTACTCAATAACTTCATGCTACGCCAGTATGACTATCTGATGAGCGCCTGATGGCCGACTGACACTCCGCCGTAAGACCGATTAAATGCCAAGCCGATCAATAACCATAAGTTGGTTTATTGATCGGCTCGTTTAATTGCCTAAATTTTAGGCTTTAGCTTGCTTTTGCAAGTCCGCCAATTGACGATCAAGGCGGGCTGAGATGTCGCGGTACATATCGCCACGTGATCGGGCGGCATCAAGTTTACGTTGTAAGTCGATGACGCGCACCAAAGCAGCCAAGCCAACGACAATCAGAAGCCAACGAGCCATTGAAAAATCTCCTCGCGATACGCAGAAGTTGATCTATGTGCTCATTGTAGCATAACCCTGCCTAGAGTGTCACCAATTGCTGCAAGCCTTGTTCAGCTTGTTGGCGCAAGCTAGCAACCTTGGCGCTGAATGCGTCGCGTTGTTGGCTATCGCTCAGATCACTCAGATTAACCAACACATTTAAGCACGCGCCATTGACCGCTGCAAACGCCAAATAGCCGCCAACTTGGGCATCGGTGCGGGCATTGGCGTTGCCTTGGGTCGCCAAAAGCTGCAAATCAGCAAACAAACTAGCAGCTTGTTGTGCAACCTGCAAGGGAATTTCGCAGGCATGGAGAATCGCAGCGGCCATTTGTTGCTCACGATCAGCTTGATCCTCAGGCAATTTACGGGCAACGCTGATCGCGTTAAACGCTGCGCTATCAGCCAACGCCAATTTGCCTAAATTTGTCGTGGCCTCGCTCACGCGCTCCAAGGCGGCGGCGATAATTGGCTTAACCGCTGCGTATTTTTTGCGGCTAACCGTCAAATTTGCCACCATTTGGCCTAATGAGCCAGCCAAAGCCCCGGCCAACGCTGCCGCCGAGCCGCCACCAGGCGTTGGCGTACCAGCAGCAAAGGCTTGCAAGGTGTTATTTGGCAGCCAATTGTCGCTACTTGGCGCGGCCAATTTGGCCTCAAGCACTTGGTCGCGGCGAAAGTTGTTGAGTTGCAGATAATGCTCGGCAGCATCAAACAGCGCATCTTGCGGCACCAGCCCAATCACTTCGCCTTCGGTAATCGTCACGCCATAGCGCATGGCTTCGGCGCGCACCAATTCTTGCACCCGATGAATTGGCGTGCCACGGAAATTAACCAAGTTCATCGAGATTTGGGCGCGGCCATCGACCAACAAACCCAAGGCTTTGACATAGCGCAAACCGCCACCAAGATAGCGAATCGATTTGGCGATTTTTTTGGCAATCTCAACATCGGTTGTATTTAAATAGATGTTGTAGGCGATCAATGGTTGGCGTGCGCCGACGACGGTCGCTCCGGCGGGCGTTGCCACAGCTGGGCCAAAATCTGGCGCGCGGGCTGCATCAACCCCAACAGCTTTGCGCCAAGCTTCATATTCGCCCTTGCGCACATCGGCCAAATTCTGGCGCTCGGGGCGGGTTGCTGCCTCTTCGTAAAGATAGACCGCAATCCCCAACTCTTCGCCAATGCGCTTGCCAACTTTGCGGGCCAAGGCCACACATTGCTTCATGCTGGTTTGGCCAAGCGGTACAAATGGCACAACATCGGTCGCGCCGATGCGCGGATGTTCGCCGCGATGTGTATCCAAATTGATCAAGCCTTGGGCAGTGCGCGTGGCTTGGAAGGCAGCTTCGCCAACCGCCTCGGCCTCGCCTGCAAAGCTAATCACCGTGCGATTATGATCAGCGTCAGATTGAACATCGAGCAATTGCACGCCAGCAACTGCCGTAATTGCATCACGAATGGCGTGCACAACCTCAGTGCGACGACCCTCGCTAAAATTCATAATACTTTCGACCAAGCCCATTGATGTCTCCTTTGACGAACCACAACGGCCCAAGTATAGATCAGATGCTGAGAATTTGGTTAAACAACAGGCCCAGAATCTTAATCGCCCATTGACATCATCCTCACCTAATACTCATCTGTTGGCGGCATACTACAGGTGCGTTTCCTCTCAATCCGAAAAGGTCAGCCGTGCTCTTGGGTGGAACGGCACGGCTGGCTCAACGGAACTGATTTTTCCTCACCAAATAGCTGCACCAAGACCAACCAAGCATGATACAATACAGCGCGAGTTGGAAGCCTTAACTCAATGAGTTGAGGATTACTGGCTTGTTTGCGATTGAAAATACCGTGCTATCGTAACAACATTTGTCGATCAATTTAATCTTTGCTATCTGAGGGACGCACATGGCTGATACAAGCGATGAAAAAAAGGCGCGGCTCGATGCGATTCGCGCAGCCAATGCCGCTAAAAAAGCTGCTGAAGGCGAAGCGCCAGCGGCTGCACCTGCACCTGCTGCGCCGGTCGTAGCGGCAACAACTGAGGCTCCCGCAACTGCTGCGGTTGGTGCCAATATGTCGGATGATAAAAAAGCACGCTTGGAAGCAATTCGGGCTGCGAAAAAAGCTGCCGCTGATGCACCTGCTGCGCCAGGTGTGGCTGCAACGCCAGCGCCTGCCGCTGCTGCACCTGTGGTTGCCGCCACACCTGCCGCCGCGCCAGCAACTGCCGCGCCTGTCGCACCAAAACCAGCAGCACCAGCCAGCACTGGCAACGATTCAATCAGCGCCAATTCGATTATCTCGCTGACTATGCTTGGTCGGCTCAAACGGATTATCGTTGGGGTTGCCTTCTGTGTGTTGATTGGCTTGGGCTTGGCAACGGTCACCGGCGAATATCTGCTCGGTGGTGGCTTTGGCGCATTGATCGGCGCTGTCGGCGGCTTGATGGTTGGCGATTGGCCAGCAGTCAAAACCACTGGCGACTAAAAAAGCCGGTTAAACAAAAACAATCCTCTGCAACCAGATTGGAATTGCAGGGGATTGTTGTTTTAGCTAGCGTAAAACGGTTTCTTGCCATTCGTTGAGCCAGCGCTCGCGGTTGGCCGCAATATCTGCTGGCGCAAGCGTTACCACCTCGCTTGGCACTTGAGCATATTGGCTAAATTCAGCAGGCACTTTGGCGCTTGGCAAGGCAGGATAAACAAACATCTGGCCGCCAATGTCGCTTTGGAATGCGTCGCTGAGCATATAGTCGATCCAAGCTTTGCCCAATTCAGGGTTTTTGGCATCTTTCAACAAGCCCACAAATTCAATTTGTTGGAACGAAGCACCTGGCAACAATACATTGCCAGTTGGCGCATCGGTCAAGGGCGTTGTGGCAAACATCACTTCGGCAGCAGGGCTGGTGGCGTAACTCACCGCCAACGGATATTGGCCATCGCTGGCTCCGCTAAAATCGCCATAATAGGCTTCTTCCCAACCGCTTGCCACTTTGATTTCGTTGGCGCGCAAATCGCTCCAGAAGTTGCGCCAGGTATACTCGCCGCTCTCGCCAAAGTGGCCAATCGTGGCTAACATAAACGACAAGCCAGGCGATGAGGTGGCTGGATTTTCAACCACCAACTTGCCTTTCCACTCAGGCTTGGTCAAATCGCGTAAATCGGTTGGCAAACTCAAGCCAGCTTCGGCCACAGCAGCTTTATCATAATTAATTGTGACATAGCCAACATCAACTGGCGAAACCCGATTTTGGGCATCGAGCTTCAATTCGGCAGGAATTTGCTCGAGATTTTTGGACGCATAAGCTTCGAAAATATCTGCATCAAGCGCGCGGCTCAAAAAGGTATTGTCAACGCCATACAACACATCGCCCAAGGGTGCGCCTTTGGCCAAAATGCTCTTGTTCAGTGCCTCGCCAGCATCGCCCGATTCGAGAATCTGCACGGTTGCGCCGGTCATTTCTTCAAAGCCCGAAATAACTTCGCTGCTAATTGCAAAGCTATCGTGCGAAACCACCACCAAGGTTTGGCCAGCAAATTGGCCGCTATCGGTGGGTGCTTGGGTGGCTTGGGTCGCTGCTGGCGTAACCTCAGCAGCAGCGGTTGTGGCTGGCGTAGGTTCGACTGCCGTTTCAGGAGTTGGCGTAGCCGCCGCACCACAGCCAGCTAAAACCAATGAACTGATTGTTAAAAAACTAAGTAACCAACGTTTCACGAATAAACTCCTTGAACATTGGCTAGAGACCACATGCAAAAATCCCGCGCACGGCGGGATTAAACCACGCCGCTTTCCTTCGCTCGTGCTAACGAGATCAGGTTCAGAGGGTCTTTCGCCGTTGCGAAATCTCAGCCATGTGGCACCCCTAGCGGTTGTTATCTGTAATTGCCCACACAATAGCACAAAAAATTTGAATCAGCAAAAGCCAGTTCTCCATCCTTCGTGCTCTTCGTGTTCTTCGCGGTTCCCGTAAACTGACCCCTTGCCCCTGAATCCTGACCCCTCTGGAACAAGCTTTGGAATTGCCGCGTGTGATGATAAGAGTAGCTAGAAACCCCACAGGTTTGATCGAATTGGAACGCCTATGCGGTATGGCCAACCCGCCTAGTAGCATCACCCACGGATGCGCTCGGTTGATCGATCAAACAGGCAACTAGCCCAACGACGCGCCAGTTAGCCAATTTGGAACCGAATTGGAACATAGCTGGAACATGCTTGGAACCATAAGGAGGGTGCGATGTCGATTGTGCTTGATCAACTGACCAAACGCTACGAGCAACATGCGGTGGTCAATAAAGTGGCACTGCAAATTCACGATGGTGAATTTTTTGTGCTGCTAGGGCCGAGCGGGAGTGGCAAAAGCACGATTTTGCGCATGATCGCAGGCTTGGCTCCGGTCGATACTGGCCGGATTGTGCTGCATGGCCGTGATGTAACCGATTTGAATCCTCAGGCCCGCGATGTGGGCTTTGTCTTCCAAAATTATGCCCTGTTTGAACACATGACAGTGGCCGAAAATGTTGAATTTGCTTTACGCATTCGCAAGGTTGAGCGCAAGCAACGCAGCGAACGCCGCGACCAATTATTAGAACTCGTCGGCTTAGCAGGCTTGGGCAAGCGTTTGCCCCGCCAACTTTCTGGCGGCCAACAACAACGGGTTGCTTTAGCCCGCGCCTTGGCCCACAACCCAGCAGTGTTGCTGCTCGACGAACCTTTTGGCGCACTCGATGCCAAAATTCGCACCGATTTGCGCCGCAATTTGCGCAGCATTCAACGCGAACTAGGCATTACCACGATTTTCGTGACCCACGATCAAGAAGAAGCGTTTGAATTAGCCGACCGGCTCGGCGTGATGAATATGGGCCGTTTGCTCGAAGTTGGCACGCCCAATGAGCTCTATCAACGCCCACAAACCGAATTTGTCGCCACCTTCCTTGGTAGCGCCAATGTGCTGCTTGGTCAGTGCAACGATGTTGGGGTGCAGGTTGGGTCGATGACCTTTCCGTTGCAAACCTCAAGCACTGCCGAGCATCACCCCGCTGTGCAAGTCGTCATTCGCCCAGAAGATGTAGTTTTGGCCAAAACCGAAGCCGCGTTACGCGCTCCATCGCTGGGCCAAGCCACAGTCGAAACTCAAACCTTTGTTGGGGCATTTGAACGAATTCGCCTGCGCTTGCCTGCGTTGCCCGATGTCCACTCGATTGCACCAGTGCGGCCTTTTGGCGAGCACGCAATTTTGATTGATGCCCTGCGCAACCCAGATGAAGCGCGCAATTTGCCAATCCACAGTGGCGATCAATTGTGGATCGGCGTACGGCGCTTGCATGCACTCAGTCAACGCGGCCTGAATGTTTTAATGATTTCCGATAGCCAGCCAGTCGCCGAAACCGCCTTGAATATTGGCGGCAACTTGGCTCGCCTCGCCCATGCCCGCGCAACGGTCGTGGCCCGCGATGGCAACGAAGCTGGTTTGCGCACCCGCATCCAAGCAGTGCGCGAGCAACTTGGCGCTGGCTTGCCCCACTTGCAAACCCGTTTATCAACCACCAGTTTGATTGAAACTGTGCGCCGCGAAACCGAACACGAACCCTGCGATATTGTGGTGCTCGGCACGGAAGCACGCAATGCAGAGCGTGATGCAACCCAATTGTTAAGCGTGGCCCAACAGCATGTCCTGCTCGTGCCACCAACCGCCAAAGCATGCAGCAAAGCCCTTATTTGCCTAAGCGATGGCGAGCCAAGCAAAGAAGATGTAGCGTTTGCCGGGCGCTTATTGGGATCGGTGGGCGCAAGCGCAACCCTGATTTCGGTAGCAACCCAAACCAACGATATTGACCGCCTCGAGCGATTTTTACAAAGCAGCGCCGCTAGTTTACGTCGCCATGAAGTTGTGACCGACAGCAAAGTGCTGGTAGGCAACATAGCGCAAACCATCAACGCCGAGATCAAACGCGGGGGCTATGATCTGGTGATTGTTGGTGCGCCACTGGGAGCCTACAGCAGCAATTACGACCTTGGCAGCGTGGTTGGCCCACTCTTGAGCCAACTTAGCGTACCAGTTTTGATTATTCGTTCAAGTTATCTTCAGCCAATGCCTGAACGGCTGGCTTTGAATGTTTTGGAGACAGTGGCATGAAACGCTTGCATTTTAGCTTATTGAGTTTGTTAATCGTCGCGTTGTTGGCAGCATGTGGCGAAGCCAGCTCAACCACCACCAGTGGCAATGGCGCAGTTACCACGATCACGTTGGGTGCATATACCACGCCGCGCGAAGCCTATGCCAAATTAATTCCACTGTTCCAAGCAAAATGGAAGGCCGATACTGGCGGCGAGGTCAAATTTGAAGAATCGTACCAAGGTTCGGGTGCGCAATCACGGGCCATCGTCGAAGGGTTTGAGGCCGATTTAGCAGCGCTTTCGCTCGAAGCCGATATTAACCGCATCAGCGATGCTGGCCTGATTACCCACGATTGGAAAGCTGGCACGCACTCAGGCATGGTCAGCACCTCGGTTGTGGTCTTTGCAGTGCGCGAAGGCAACCCCAAAGGCATCCAAGATTGGGCCGATTTGGCCAAGCCTGGGGTGCAAATTTTGACTCCCGACCCACGCACTAGCGGCGGCGCACAATGGAATATTTTGGCCTTGTATGGCGCAGCCAAACGTGGCCATGTCACTGGTGTGCCAGCCAATGATGAAGCAGCCGCCCAAGCCTTCTTAGCGAGCGTGCTCAAAAATGTCGTGGTGTTCGACAAAGGCGCACGCGAAAGCATCACCAACTTTGAAAAAGGCGTTGGCGATGTGGCAATCACCTATGAAAACGAAGTGTTGGTTGGCCAAAAAGGCGGCCAAAAATACGAAATGGTCATTCCATCGTCAACCATTTTGATCGAAAACCCAATTGCCTTGATCGACAAATCGGTTGAAAAACATGGCAATCGCCAAGCAGTTGAAGCCTTTATCAATTTCTTGCACAGTCGTGAAGCCCAAGAAGTGTTTGCTGAATTTGGCTTGCGCTCGGTCGATGCCGATGTTGCCAAGGCCACTGCTGAGCGCTATCCCGCCATCAGCGATCAATTTACGATCAATGAATTTGGCGGCTGGAGCAAAGCCACGCCCGAATACTTTGGCGATAATGGCGTTTATGCCAAAGTGCTAGCGCAGGTCCAGCAATGACAACCCAAACAATTGAACGAACGACCCCACGTTTACCGTGGGGTCGTTGGAGTATCCGCGGCGCTGCCTTAACCTATTTGGCAGTGTTTTTGTTATTGCCGTTAATTGTTGTGGTGGTTGATGGGCTGGGCGCTGGCGTTGAATCGATCATCAGCATCATTAGCTCACCGATTGCCCGCCACGCCATTTGGCTCACCATTTGGACAGGGATTGTGATGGCGTTGATTAATGCCGTCATGGGTTTATTGACGGCATTTGTGCTGGTGCGCTATGAGTTTCCCGGCAAAACACTGCTCAATGCTGTGGTCGATTTGCCATTTGCCATCCCCACTTTGGTCACTGGCGTGATGTTGGTCATTTTGTATGGCCCGCAAGCAGCGATTGGCGGCTGGCTCGATCAGCAATTTGGCTGGAAGGTGATTTTCGCCCCCTCAGGCATTATTTTGGCGCTGCTGTTTACCTCGTTTCCCTTTGTGGTGCGCTCAGTTCAGCCCGTTTTGATCAACCTTGATCGGTCGAGCGAAGAGGCTGCTGCCACTTTAGGCGCGCCAGCCTGGCAAATTTTTTGGCGCGTCACCTTGCCAGCGCTCCTGCCAGCCTTGGTTTCGGGCACATTGCTGAGTTTTGCGCGGGCCATTGGCGAATTTGGCGCGATTGTGGTGGTTGCTGGCAACATTCCCTTGCGCTCGCAAACTGCCGCCATCTATGTGTATGGCGAAATCGAATCGGGCAGCCAACGCGATGCGAGCGCCATGTCATTAGTGATGTTGGCGATTGCCCTTGGCACAATGACCTTGGTTGATTGGCTCAGTCGTCGACGGCAGGAGGTAAACCCATGAACTGGCGCAAATGGCTATTAATTAGCATTGTCGTGGGCTACATGGGAATGTTGATCATTGCCCCGTTAGGTGCGATTGTATTTGGCGCATTTCGCGAAGGTGTGCCAGCCATGATCGAGGCGTTGCAACACCCGCACGTGCTGCGCTCGTTTGGCCTGACCATCATCATTTGCTTGGTGGTGGTGGCGATTCATGGCATCTTTGGCACGCTGGTGGCGTGGGTGTTGGTGCGGCATCAATTTGTGGGCAAAGCGCTAATCAATCGCTTACTCGATTTGCCATTCGCCATGTCGCCAGTCATTGTTGGCTTCACCCTGATTGTGCTTTTTGGCCGCAACGGCGTGCTTAAGCCGCTGACCGAAGCCATGGGCTGGCAAATTGCCTTTGCCTTGCCAGGCATGATTTTGGCAACCTTGTTTGTCACCTTGCCGTTTATGATTCGTGAGTTAATGCCGGTGCTCGAAGCCTTTGGGCGCAAGCAAGAAGAGGCAGCCGCAACCTTGGGCGCAAGTGGCTGGCAAACCTTCCGCTTAGTGACCTTTCCAGCCTTGCGTTGGGCCTTTTTGTATGGACTCGGCCTGACGTGTGCCCGTGCTTTGGGCGAGTTTGGGGCAGTGTTAGTGATTAGTGGCGGGATTCAAGGCCGCACCGAAACTGCAACCGTCTATATTTTCCGCGCCCTCGACGACCGCCAATATGCAGGAGCCTATAGCGCTGCCTTGCTGCTTGGCGCAATCTCATTGGTCTTAGTTCTAGTCATCGATGTCTTTCATCGGCGTTCACAAAAGAGCATTGAACATAGAACATAAAGCAAAGAACACAGAGCAAAGAACATAGAACATAGAACATAAGGCTATAGGCTATAGGCTTTCGGACATTGATTTGGAACCCACAGCATTAAAGCCAATAGCCAATAGTTGTACTGGTACATTGGATTGGCAACCTGATCCCCTCACCCCCCACCCCCCTCTCCCACTGGACGCGGGCGAGGGGGAGCACTGGTGTTTCACCGACAAATTGCGTCAAAACCACGGGATTAAAGCCCCTCGCCCGCGCCACGGGAGAGGGGTTGGGGTGAGGGGATCAGGTTGTGGTTAACGTGATGAACCAATACAAATAGCCAATAGCCATTTGGTAATCTGTGGCAAAAAAACTTAACCTTCGTGGATAAAATCTTTAAACTAGATTTTATAGCGATGGGCTATCGGAGTTTTGGTTGAAATACCCCAAACTCGATAGCCCATCTTCGTGGTTAAAAATGCTAGCGCTAAGGTCTATTTCAATAACTGCTAATCAGTTAGCGTCATCCCGCATTAGCGAACGACAGTGACCTCAACATCAAATACCAAATCGGCGTTGCCAGGAATTGGCCCTTGCCCTTGAGCACCATAGCCAAGTGCCGAAGGAATGATCAAGCGACGCTTGCCACCTTGCTTCATGCCAACTAAACCTTCGTTCCAGCCAGTGATAACCATCGCAGCACCGACGTTTTCAACCGCAAATGGTTGAGCACCAACGTTTGAATCGAATTGTGAACCATCTGATTTAAGATAGCCAGTGTAATAGACTTCAGCAGTTGAGCCAGCGATTACTTCAGGGCCAGTGCCGACCACAATATCAACATAGCGCAAGCCACTTGCGGTTTGCTTGGCTTCTAAGCCAGCAGGCAAGGCAGGAATAACTGCCGAAACATCTGAAATATCAACACCTGCGGTCGCTGAGGTTGGCACAACAGTCGGGTTTGCAGGGCGCTCAACCGCACCACAGCCAACTAAACTCACCGCAACCAACATCGAAAGCAAAATCCGTTTCACGTAAAACCCTTTCATTGCAAATTGAAACCAAACGTCGCTATTATACCCTGCTTCACATATTCATCAGCTTTGCATCATTTTCATAGCCACGCAAATATTCTAGGATAGGGCGTGGAACAATCTGTGCATGGTTGACGTTCTATTGATAGGCAAACACAAAGGGGGTTCCCAATGGAACGATTGTCAGACAAAATTTCAGCCGCATTATTTGTCGTTATGCTTCTGTCGATACCCTTTTTATATGCAATTGTCAGCGGCAGCTAAAGTTAAAATGACTGTCGCCAAATATTAATCTCGCTCAGCACATGAGTCGTGTATAATGCGGCGAAGGAGATTAGGTATGGCACAACCAACCGAGATTGTTCATCTGCTACGCCCATTCGGGCGGCGCTTACGCCTTGCCGATACATTGCAATGGCTGAGTCGCACATTTTGGCTCCCTGCCCTTGGCTTTGCTTTAATTCAAGGCGCAGGTCGGCTCTTCCCGATTCCCAACTGGACATTATGGTCATTAGTGCCCTTCGCAATTTGGCTAGTTGCCTTATTGGTGGTAGCACTACGCCCACAATCGAGCAGCCGCATCGCCCAACGCAGCGATCTTGAGCTTGATTTGCGCGAACGCCTATCAACCGCGCTCGAATTGCACAAACGCGATGATCGTGGGCCACTTGATGATGTGCAATATAACGATGCACTCGATAAAGCTCGCAATGCCAATGCCAAGGATATTCGGGTTGCGCCACCACGCAAACATCGCTTGTGGTGGGGTTTGGCAGCATTGTTTTTGATCCTAGGCATCACCTCTGCCGTGTTACCGAATATTCAAAGCAATGTCTTAGCTGAACGCGAAGCCGTCAAAACCGATCTTGAACGGATCGCCGACCGCATCGATGAAACGCGCGAAGAAATTGCTAAGGACGAAAAACTTTCACCAGAAGAACGCGCCGAATTGGATCGCCAATTGGCTGAATTGTCCAAGGATTTGCGCGAAAATACTGGCTCGCGCGAAGATGCGTTGGCTAAAATCTCGCGCACCGAACAACAACTGCAAAAGCGTTTGGATTCACGAGCGAGCGCACGCCAAGCCTCGTTGCAAGAGCTAGCCCAAGCCTTGAAGAATCAACGTGGTGCCAGCCAAGAGCAACGCCCAGAGGCAAGCGATGCAGCCAAAGAACTCGAACAGGCCGCTCAGGATGCAGAAAAGATGACTCCTGAACAGCGCGAGCAATTGGCCAATGCACTTGAGCAACAAGCCAACCAAACCGCTGCAACCAACCCTGAAATGGCTCAATCGTTGCGCGATGCTGCGAGCGCTTTACGCAATGGCAATCTTGCCGATGCCCGCTCAGCCTTGCAACGAGCAAGCAATCAAGCTAGCCAAAGCGCTGAACAATTGCAAAATCAAGCAGGCGTTGAGCAAGCCTTGAGCGAAGTTCAAAATAGCCGTGATCAGGCAGCCCAAGCTGGTCAGCAAGGTGAGCAAAATCAGCAAGCTGGTCAACAAGGTCAACAAGGTCAGCAAGGCCAACAAGGCCAGCAAGGCCAGCAAGGCCAACAAGGTCAGCAAGGTCAGGGTCAAGGCCAAGGTCAGGGTCAAGGCCAAGGTCAGGGTCAAGGCCAAGGTCAGGGCCAGGGTCAAGGCCAAGGTCAGGGTCAAGGCGGAGGCGGCAGCCAAGCAGGGAATCTTGGCTCAGGCAATAGCAACGGGAGCGGCAACGGCACAGGCCGTAATGATCGCGACTTCCCGGGCACTGGCAACGACAAAGGGATGGTCTACCAACCGTGGAAACCAGGCGATCCCAATAATCCAAGCAATGTGACTGGCCAACCCAATGGCAGCGGCAGTGCGCCAAGCCAACCAAGCGGCAGCACAGGCCCTGGCATCGCCAATGGCTCGCAAGTACCGTATAATCAAGCCAACCCGAACTACCAAGAATCGGCAGGTCGGGCAGTGGATAGCGGATACATCCCACCACAACTGAAGAACTTTATCCGCGACTACTTTAACCAATTGGAACAGTAAGAGGATTCTATGTTTCTAGCCCTTGAGTTCGTGTTTTTGAGCCTGCTTGCAGGCGGTATGTGGACCCTGTTGGTCGCGACGCGACGCTTCAACATCAGCCAACGTGCAATGACGATTTCGTTTGCTGCTACTGCGCTCGGCTGGATGGGCTTTTTGCTCACCACAATTGCTCTGTTGGTGTATGCCACAACACAACTCACGTAGCGAAGAGCAAGAGTTTTAGGTTCGAGGCTATAGGTTTTTGCTTGAATCAGGTATGATTCAGAGACCTATAGCCTTTTGTTGATAAGGAGTTTGGATGCAATACACTGAACGCGATGCTGAAATGTTTCGGCGCACTGCCGCTGCCATTGAGGCTGAAATAGGCAAAGTGATTGTAGGGCAACGCGCCTTGATCCGCCAAACATTAATTACCTTGCTGGCAGGCGGCAATGCCTTGCTCGAAGGTGTGCCTGGCTTGGCCAAAACCACCCTGATTCGGACGCTTTCTGATGCTGTCGATTGCCAATTTAGTCGGATTCAGTTTACCCCCGACTTGATGCCTGCTGACATCATCGGCACGACGATCATCGCCGAAGATGAACAAGGGCAAAAAGAGTTCCGCTTCCAACGCGGCCCGATTTTCTCCAACCTTGTGCTGGCCGATGAAATTAACCGCGCAACGCCAAAAACCCAATCGGCGCTACTAGAGGCCATGCAAGAGCATACGGTCAGCGTGGCTCGCACCAGCTACAAGCTCGAAGAGCCATTCTTTGTGCTCGCAACCCAAAACCCACTCGAAATGGAAGGAACCTACCCGCTGCCAGAAGCGCAGCTCGACCGGTTCTTCTTCAAAATCAATGTGCCATTTCCATCACCGCAAGAGTTGGTAGAAATCGCCCAACGTACCACCGGCACGGATCAAGCCAAGCCGCAAAAAGTCATCAATGGCGCGACTTTGATTCAGTTGCAACAGATGGCGCGTTCGGTGCCTGTTGCCACTCATGTGCTGAGCTATGCAGCCCGCATTATCAGCGCAACCCACCCAGATAGTGCACTCGCACCAGAGCAAGTCAAACGCTATGTGAGCTATGGCTCCAGCCCTCGGGGCATGCAAGCCTTGATTTTGGCTGGCAAAATTGGGGCCTTGCTCGATGGTCGCACCAATGTGGCCTACCGCGATTTGCGCGATATGGCAACCCCAACCTTGCGCCACCGGATTATCTTGTCGTTTGAGGGTCAAGCTGAGGGAGTTAACAGCGAAAGCATCGTCAATAGCATTTTGGAATCAATTAAGGAAGAAGCATGACCCGCCGTATTGCCCTAATCATCTTGGCTCTCGTTTTGGCCAGCTGTGGCAGCTACGAAGCTGATACAGGCCGCCAAGTCAGTATTCGCCCAACGATTGTGCCATCAACGCCAGCTCCGCCAGCAACCAAAGATACGTTGGGCATTGCCAGCGAGTTTATTCCGTTGGCCGCGCCAGCCCAAATTCCTGCCGACGACCAACGCTCGCTTGGCGATCCTAACGCGCCAGTGACGATTGTTGAATATAGCGATTTCCAATGCCCATTCTGCCAGCGCCATCATGTATCGGTTTTTCCTGACCTGAAGGCCAAATATATTGACACTGGCAAAGTGCGCTATGTATTCCGCAACTATATCGCCGTCGAAAGCCATACCTCAGCGCCAGCAGCCGGTGTTGCCAGTTTCTGTGCGATGGATCAAGGCAAATTCTGGGAGATGTACGACATCTTGTTTGTGCGCGCCAGCGAGTGGGGCATTGACCCTAATCTTGCTCCTCAAACAATGCTCAAGTATGCAGAAGAATTGGGCTTAGATAGCAAAACCTTTGCCCAATGCCAAGCAGATCCAGCAGTCTTAGCCAAAGTTAACGCTGAAACCGCCGAGGCCGTCGCTGCTCAAGCAACTGGCACGCCAGCCTTTTTCATTGGCAACTACATCATTCCAGGTGCCTACCCAATGGAAGGCTTCGATGCAGCAATCACTTTGGCAAGCCAAAATCAATAATCGTTGGTTGAGTGTGGAGACGTTGACATGAGCGAACAAGCAGCGCTATTTGAACCACAATTCTTAAAACAATTGGATCGTTTGGCGCTGCTGACGCGCCGCAATATTGCAGGCCAGATGCAAGGCGAACGTCGCTCGCCACGGCGTGGCTCGTCGGTTGAATACGCCGACTTCAAGCCCTACACGCCCGGCGATGACTTTCGCCAAATCGACTGGAATTTATATGCCCGCTTGGAGAAGTTCTTCCTCAAGCTGTTTGTGGCCGAAGAAGAAATTACGCTCCACCTGTTGATCGACACCAGCGCTTCGATGGATTGGGGCGAGCCAAATAAGCTGCGTTATGCTGCTCAAGCAGCAGGAGCCTTGGGCTATATCGCCTTAGCTAGCCTTGATCGCGCCCAAGTGACCAGTTTTGGTGGCGGCAACGAGCAACGGATTCCTGCTGGGCGCGGGCGGGCAGGCGTGCCACCGTTATTCAATTTGCTAAACAAGTTGCAAGGCAACGGCAACACCAGTTTGTTGCAAGCCAGCCGTCGCTATGTGCAAACCGCGCGGGTTGCGGGGCCGCTCCTGTTGTGTAGCGATTTGCTCACGCCCGATTGGGAAGAAGCCTTGCGCACGCTTGGCCGCCGCCCATTTGAGATAACTGTGCTGCATGTGCTTTCACCAGATGAGCTTAACCCACCATTCGAGGGCGATTTAAAATTGCTCGATGCTGAAGGTGGCGAAGCGCTCGATATTAGCGCCGATCTCGATCTATTGCAACGCTATGTTGAACGTTTGCAAGCATGGCGCGAAGAAGTTGAGCATTTTTGCACAACTCGCGGCATCAACTATATTTTTGTTGATACCAGCCTGCCCTTGGAAACATTGCTGGTTTCAGTGCTACGTGAGCGCCAAATTGTGCGCTAAATCAATTCAATTTTTGTATTGAAAGTAGATTATGGAACCAATTATATTAAATTATCAGCTTGATTTCACCGATTATCAAGCGGCAAACTTAGCAATGTTCAAGCATAGCCCGCGCTATCAGCAAGCACTGAATTTAAATCGCTATTATGAATTATTACTGTATGTTTTGGGTGCTGCATCAATTGCTTTTTTTATTGCTGCACTAATTCAGGTCGATCATTTGATTGTTTGGCTGATTGTGCTTGGGTTAATACTCTTGAGTAGCTGGATTGTTTATAGCCATCGTGATATGCGTGAATTCACCTTAGAATATTTGAAAAAGAATTATCGCAATGAGCAAGCAAGTTTTGAACTACCAACAACCTTTATGAGTGATTCAATGCATATTAAAGAAACTAATCCTTGTTTTATTAGTGATTTTAAATGGAATTTCATTCAGACAGTTCTGAATGAAACAGAGCATATTCTTTTGATTAGCCATAACAATCGCGTAGTGGTTATTCCCAAGCGAGCCTTTAAATCGCCAGCCGATCAGCAGATGGCGTTGCAACAATTTGCGCAATATCATGCTGATGCGCAGCTAGCAGAGTGAGTAGATAGTATGGGATTCATTGCACCATTAATGTTTATCGCCGGCGGTACGGTTTTGGCTGGCATTGTGGCCATGTACATTTTACGTCTGCGCCGCGAAGAACGCACGGTTTCTTCAACCTTTTTGTGGAATCAATTGGTTCGCGATGTTGAGGCCAACGCGCCGTGGCAACGCCTACGCCACAATTGGTTGCTCTGGCTGCAATTGCTGATTGCCTTGCTTTTGGCGTTTGCAATCGCGCGACCGTTTCGCGAAACCGTTGGGGTTAGTGGGCAAAATCTCATTGTAATTATCGATCGCTCTGCTTCGATGGGCGCAACCGATGTTGAGGCCAATCGGCTTGAAGCTGCCAAAAACGAGGCGATTCGCTTGGTCGATCAGCTGCCTGATGGCGCACGGGCCACGATTATGGCCATCGGCGGCGAACTTGATGTGCCTGCTGCCGCCACCACCGACCGCCGCGAAATTCGCGACGCAATCGAAGGCATCGAATTGCGCTTGGGCGGTGGCTCGGATATGTCGCAAGCCTTGAGTTTGGCTGGAGCCTTGGCCGCCCGCGAAGAAGAATCAGAAGTAGCAATTTTGACCGATGGTCAAGTGACCGTGCCAATGAGCGCCACGTTGCCGGCCAAAATTCGCTATTTTCCAGTTGGCAGCAGCAACAACAACCAAGCAATCGCTGCCATCGCCTTGAACGAGCTAGCGCCTGGCACGCTCACTTTTTTTGCTCGGGTCACCAATCAAGGCCAAGAACGGGTTACGCGCCGTTTGTTGGTCACCCTTGATGGTACTTTGTTCAATGCCTACGACTTGGAAATTCTGCCCGGCCAAGATCAAACCGTCAATATCGATGTGCCGTCAACTGCCAGCACTGTCGAGGCGCGGCTTGATGGCAGCGATAGCTTGCCCAGCGATGATGTGGCCTGGGCGATTCGGCCTTCAAGCGATGCAATTCCGGTGCGCTTTGTTACGCCGGGCAATCGCTTTTTGGCCACGGCCTTGGGTTTGATGCCACGGGTGCAAGTTTCAGCCTATCTGACTGAAACGGCAACCTTTACCGACACCGCCTTGTTGACGATTCTTGATGCCAGCATGCCAGAGCCACTGCCACCAGGCAACTTGCTGTTTATCGCGCCCTATCGCTCAACCGAATATTTTTCGGTCACTGGTAGCTTGGATCGGCCTGTGCCTCGCCCAGCACCAACCGATGATCCGTTATTGCGCAACGTCGAACTTGGCGAAGTCAACATCTTGAAATCGGCGCGAATTGAAAACGCACCTTGGGCGCATACGGTCATCGATAGCGCCGCAGGCCCCTTGCTGATTGCTGGCGAAGTTGATGGGCGGCGGATTGCGGTGCTTGGCTTTGACACCCACGATTCCGATTTGCCGTTGAATATTTCGTTTCCCTTGTTGATTGCCAATTTGGTTGGTTATTTAGCTCCTGGCACTGGTGGCGATTCAGCGATTCTGCCGCCCGACCAAGAATTGGCCTTTGCAGTAACCAACGATATTAGCGGCGTGCGGCTGATTCAGCCTGATGGCGAAACCCACGAAGCAGCACCAAATAACGGCTTGATTAGCTTCGATGGCAGCCTCATGAACCAAGCAGGCATTTATAGCGTCGAATTACTGAAAGATGGCGTAGTTACGCGCAGCCAACGTTATGTCGTGAACGCATATCGCGAAAGCGAAGCCAAAATTACGCCAGTGCAGGTGCTTGATGTAGCCCAAATTGGCGGTGGTCAAGTTGGCTCAAGCGAAACCACCCAAGCCAAAGCTGGCCGCGAAGAATGGTGGCGTTGGTTGGCCTTGGCAGCATTAATTTTCGTCTTGATTGAATGGGTCTTTGCCCAACGCAGCGCCTTGACACGGCTCAAACTCTGGTGGAATGCCCGCCGCAGCGCAGCCTAAGAGGAGCGAGTATGGCCCAGATTAAAGTGTATGGCTTGGCGAGTAGCCTCAACCCAATCAAGGCGGCCTTAGCCGAAACCATTCATGGCTGTCTAGTTGAACATTTTCAATTACCAGCCAACAAGCGCTTTCAACGCTTTTTTCCAATGGCAGCTGACGATTGGTTGATGCCAGCTGATCGTTCAAGCAACTATCTGATTATTGAAATTAGCTGTTTTGCTGGGCGTAGCATTGCCGCCAAAAAAGCTTTAATCCAAGGTTTATTTGCCCAAATTGCCCAGCTGTATGGGATTCAAGCGCAGGATGTAGAAATTACGCTGAGCGAAACGCCAGCCCACAACTGGGGCATTCGCGGCGTTACTGGCGACGAGCTACAACTGCCGTATCCAGTTGAAATCTAATTGAACCGCAACATTCAACCGCCCAGCGTTTTTGCTAGGCAGGCTGTTCATGGAGAGGCTCCCGATGCCGTTGGCATTTGGCCTTGCTAGGGTGAAGTTATGCTATCGTTTGTCCGACCAGAATATCTATGGTTTTTGCTGGCGCTGCCGTTTGTGTGGCTCTTAGGCTGGTTCAACAGCCGTGGCCGCAGCGGGCAACGCCGCTGGTGGGCGCTTGGCTTGCGCACCCTGTTGCTGGTGTGTTTGATCGGCAGCCTTGCTGGAACCCAAGTGCGCCAACCAGTTCAAAACTTGACCACAGTGTTTTTGCTCGATAGCTCCGATTCGATCGCTCCTAGCCAACGCTCCACCAACGAGCAGTTTATTGCCCAAGCACTCCAAAGCATGCAAGAGGGCGATAAAGCAGCGGTCGTGGTCTTTGGCGAGAACGCTTTGGTCGAACGCGTACCATCGGATATTCAGCGCTTAGGCACGATTCAATCGGTGCCAATCGCTGCGCGTACCGACATTAGCGAGGCGCTGCAGCTTGGCTTGGCGCTGTTTCCCGCCGATACCCAAAAACGGCTTGTGTTGCTCTCCGATGGTGGAGAGAACAGTGGCCGCGCCTTGGAGATGGTTCCGCTCGCGCAACGCCGCAATGTGCCAATCGATATTGTGCCAACTGGCATCGAGCAAGGCAACCCTGAAGTGGCGATTAGCGCTTTTCGCGCACCCTCAGCAGCCCGCACTGGCCAAGAGATTCAATTGATCGCAACGATTGAAAGCAATACCGCGCAATCGGCCCAATTGCGTTGGCGTGCCGATGAGCAAATTGTGTTCGAAGAAGCGATTAGCTTGCCAGTTGGCACGAGCAGCTTCACCACCACCTTAGTCGTCAATGATCAAGGCTTTCATCGCTATAGCGCCCAAGTTGTGCCAACCAGCGATACTCGCGCCCAAAATAATGTGGCGGCTTCGCTGGTGCAAATTGGCGGCCCGCCCAAAGTATTGCTGGTTGAAGGCGAAGTTGGCGATGCTAGCGCCTTGCGGCCAGCGCTCGAAGCAGCCAATTTAGTACCCGTCGTCGTTCCGGCAACTGGCTTGCCGACCGATTTGGCCGCCCTCAGCGATTACGAAGCGATTTTATTACTGAATGTGCCTTCACGCGATATTGATCAAGATACCCAAAAATTGCTGCGCTCGTATGTTGGCGATCTTGGGCGCGGCTTGGCCATGATCGGCGGTCGCCAAAGTTTTGGGGTTGGCGGCTACACCGCTACGCCAATCGAAGAAGCCCTGCCAGTCAGCATGGACGTGCGCAATCGCCAGCAACGCCCAGACATTGCCTTGGTGTTTATCATCGACAAATCGGGCAGTATGGATGCTTGTCACTGTAACGGTGGCGACATGTCAGCCCGCGCTGGTGGCGGCACACGCAAGATCGACATTGCCAAAGAAGCAGTGGCCCAAGCAGCATCGGTATTGGGTAAAGACGATAAATTAGGCGTTGTAACTTTCGATGATGCAGCCCACTGGACGATTGAACTCAACAAAGTGCCCAGCCAAGATGATGTTGTGGCAGCGTTATCGCCGGTATCGCCCAATGGCCAAACCAACGTGGTCAGCGGCATGAACGCAGCCTACGAGCAATTGCGCCAAAGCGATGCCAAAATCAAACATGCGATTTTATTGACCGATGGCTGGGGCCATGCCACCGACATTGGCAACATTGCCGAAAATATGAATAAAGACGGCATCACGCTTTCGGTTGTGGCTGCTGGCAATGGCTCGGATAACGCCTTGCAACGCTATGCAGAGCTTGGCGGCGGACGCTATTATCCAGCCCGCGCCATGGAAGAAGTGCCCCAAATCTTCTTGCAAGAAACGATTCAAGCAGTTGGCACCTATATTGTCGAGGAGCAATTTACCCCAGCCTATGCTGGCGATAGCCCAGTGTTGGCCGATTTGCAAGAGGGCTTGCCAAGCTTGTTGGGCTACAATGGCACAGTTGAAAAAGACAATGCCCAAGTGATTTTGACCGCTTCTGATGGCTCGCCAGTGCTTGCGCAATGGCAATATGGGCTAGGCCGGAGCATCGCTTGGACGAGCGATCTCAAGGGCAAGTGGGCCAGCAATTGGGTGACGTGGGATCAATTTCCGCGCTTCACTGCTCAATTGGTTGGCTGGCTTTTGCCGCGCATCAGCAACGATAGCGTCAGCGGCGAAGCTTCATTGATTGGCAGCGATGTGCAAATTGATATTGTAGCCAATGATGAGCAGGGCGCTCCCCAAACTGCAATGAACGTCAATGCGCGTATGGTTGGGCCAACGGGCGAGGCGATCGATGCAACCTTGGTCGAAGTTGGGCCGGGCCAATATCGGGCACGGGTTGCTAGCCCCATTGCAGGCACCTATTTGATTCAGGTTGTTGGCAATGATGCCAATGGCAAGCCAGCTTTTGCCCGCACCTTAGGCTTGATTGTGCCCTACTCGCCTGAATATCGCCAAGGCCAAGCCAACCCGGAATTGCTGAGCACATTGGCCAAAGCCACTGCTGGCCGTAGTTTGAGCCAACCAGTGCAAGCCTTTGATCATACGCTCGATGCGGTACGCCGCGCTACGCCAATTGATTTGGGTTTGTTGTTTGCAGCGCTGGTTTTGCTGCTGCTTGATATTGCAGCCCGACGACTTAATTTGCGGCGCAAAGATTTTACGGCCTTGCAAACAGCCCGCAAAGAGCGCCAAACTGCTGCTGCAGCCCCAACGGCCACGATGAGCAGCTTGCAAGGAGCCAAGGGCCGGGCGCGCCAACAAATGTTCAGCGATAAGAGCGAGCGCGAAGTCAAGCCCAAGGATAATCCGCCGACCGCGCCATTAGCAAGCAAACCAGAAAATTCCACCAAGGCCATTGACGAAGCAGAAGATCCAATCGAACGCCTGCGGGCCGCCAAAAATCGCGCCCGTCGGCAGTAAGCGAGGGAGCAGGGGCTATAGGCTATGGGTTATAGGCTTTTGGAACCAGTGTCATACCACCACATGTTCCGATAGCCAATAGTCCATGGCCATATCTTCTCTGCGCCTCTGCATTAAATCTGATCTACGAAGGGCTGAAACCGCGAAGAACACAAAGAACGAGAAGGCTGTTTTTAGCTATAAATTGCACCAATTGATCACCCGATAGTCTACAGCCAATAGCCTATAGCCATGAGTTTTTAGTCACAGATTGCACAGATGTTGAGGATTATTAATTCCGATAGCCCATAGCCCATAGCCAAAAGACACCATTCCTCTGCGCCTCTGCGTTAAATCCTGACCCCTGATTGCTGGCCCCTGACCCCTATTTTGATTTTTGACTTGAGCATTTCATCCCTCATCCCTCATCCCTCATCCCTCATCCCTCATCCCTCATCCTTCATAATTTCTATATTCTATGTTCTATGCTCTATGTTCTTAACTAAATATGTTGGTTGTTCAGATTCGATTGCAAAGCCACAAGCCTGATAAAAGGTAGTAGCAGCAGGATTATCGGCCAGCACCCAGACTGCGCTAATTGCATGTTCAGCCATCCATGCTTCCATGGTTTGCAACAGAGCTTGACCAACGCCTTTACGTCGCCATTGATGATGTACGCCAATCTCGTAGAGCAAGACTTCGCTGCCTTCGCCTGAGCGTAGCGGCACGACCACACAATATAAAAAGCCAGTAATTGCTGCGGCCTCGCGTGCCACCCAATACAACACCGCTGGATTAGCCAAAAACTGGCGGCCTGCTTGCTCATCAAGCGCAATTAATGGCTCATCGACATCAGGCTCCAGCCCAAATAAAGCATCTTCAAGCGCCAGCTGTTGAATAATCGCCTCGTCGCCAACTCCAAGCCGATCGATAGTTATCGCCATAATCCATTCCTTTCTTGGTATGTATGCAGGTTAAACAGCATGTTCAAGCCTCGCTAGCGTTCAGGATTTTTAACAAAGTGCAATGGGCCGCTAACCCTGAAGCGTGAATGAACATCAATAAAGTAGTAGCCACTACTATCCGGCTCCCAGGCATTAATACATCGCTCAGTGGTACTAAACGAGGATCTCGCAACGACTTCACCTAAGGGAGGATCTGCGTTAATTGCTCGATAAATCGAACCAAAACCAGCAACATACTGTTGATCTGGCGATTTTAAATAGACTTCGCCATCACCAGGAATTGCAAGCGATGCCCACCAATAATCAGCCTGCTCCCAACCAAGCGTTTTGGTTTTAGAAACAACTCCTGTGGTCAAATTAACCATCCAGTGTGGTTCTACGAAGAACGCATCTTGGGTTGGGTCATTAATCCAACCCAGAATTTCACCATAACCTTCTGCATCAGGAGCAGCAGGATACGCAATTTCATCACCTGTCTTCAGGTTATAAATTTTCTGATCCCATTTGTTTAGCATCGTCGTCGCTAGAACAAAGGTACGCGTTGCTGAAATACTGCACTCATCCATAGGTTCATCAATAACAATCGGTGCAATCATCATATCTTTGAGCGTACGTTGCCCATACAACAGCTTAAATAAGCCGATTAACGCGAAACAGCTAGCAATAATGCCCAATATTGCCCATAACATTACTCGAAACCAATACGTCATGATGAAACTCCTCTCTACTGGTTAAATATTGCGATTAATTAGCGCTTGACTCTGCCACTGTGCTAGGGTGTAGCATCAACAGCAGAGTTACACAAGGATGGTTGCGATGTTCAAAATTGGTGAATTTTCTCGTTTGGCCCAAGTTTCGGTGCGCATGCTGCGCCATTACGACAAATTGGGTCTGCTCATTCCAAGCCAAATCGATCAGTGGACGGGCTATCGCTATTACACGGTTGAACAATTGCCACGGCTGCATCGAATTGTTGCGCTCAATGGCTTGGGCCTCAGTCTACAACACATTAGCGAATTATTGAACCATGATGATCTTTCGGCTGATCAATTGCGCGGTATGTTGCGCCTCCAAGAAGCCCGTTTAACCACTGAATTGGCCAAAAAACAAGCCCAATTGGCCGAAGTCAGCGCCCGCTTAGCCCAAATCGACCATGAGCAGCAGCCATGGCCCTATGCAATGATGCTCAAATCGACCGCTGCCCAGCCAATAGCCAGCATGCAAGCGGTTGTGCCAAGCATCGATCAAATGGGCTACTACTGCCATCAGCTGTATACAACGCTCTACCAAGAATTGCATGCGCAGCGCATCCCAATCCTTGAGCAAGAAATTACCACTTACCACAATCAGGAGTTTGCCGAAACCAATGTGCCAATTGAGGTAGCGGTGACATTGGCCGATACCAAACTGCCTCAACTCAACGATAGCAATATCACATTCCAAACCCTGCCCAGCCTCGAACGAGCGGCAACGCTGGCTTTTGAAGGCAGTTTTCGCGAAATTCACGCCGCTGTTTTGGCGCTGCTTGGCTGGGTGGCCTTGCACAACTATCAGATTATTGGGCCGCTGCGTGAGTTTCATCGCTCTGGGCCAGCCCACGATCCACAGGGCAGCATTCGCGAGCCAGCAATTATCGAACTGCAATTACCAATCGCCCAACCAACTTAAACCTGAAAGGAATGACTATGATCGCCAGCAACAGCTACGCATCCATCAACCAAACCGAGCGCAGCGTAACCAGCACGTATCGCTGGGCAGCAGGCCTGCTCTTTGGCCAATTTTTGATCTTTATGCTGACATTTTTGGTGCTTGGCAGCGCCATCGATTGGCCAGCCAGCCTCGATAACCCTGCCGCCCAAGCCTTGCCATTAATTCTGCAGGAACGCTCGGCAGTTGCCTTGGGCTACACAGCCTACTTTCTCTCGGCGACCATGCTGATTCCAATTGCCTTGTTGCTTTGGCATATCTTGGGCAGTGAAAGCGGCTTGCTGCGGGTAAGCGCCGGCTTTGGCATCTTGGCAGGCTTTGCCAAATTGCTTGGCATTGGGCGTTGGCTCTTGCTAATGCCCAGTTTGGCCGAACAATATAGTGCCACCAGCGATCCCAATCTGCGCGCGAGCATCGAGTTGTTGTATACCAGTTTCAATAACTACGCTGGCGGCATTGGCGAACAAATTGGCGTAGCTTTTTTTGCTGGTTTGTGGACAGCAGGCGTATCGTTGAGCATTCTTCGGCAACGCCAATTGCCGCGCTGGTTTGGCTATAGTGGGCTGGTAGTTGCCAGCAGCGTGCTCATTCCGCTGATCGAGGTCTACAATCTCAGCGCTGGGCCAATGTTGATGATCAGCAACAGTTTGTGGCAAATTTGGTTGATTACGCTTGGTGGCTTGCTGTTGCGCTATCAACCAAAGGTTGAAGTTTGATCTAGGGGTCAGGGGTCAGCTAGGGGTCAGGGATCAGGGTCTAGGGATCGGGAATTGATCCACCAAGAGCACAAAGGACACGAAGGATCGGAACCACGAAGCGCGCGAAGATCACGAAGGATTAGAACTGCGAAGCTATGTTTTTTGGCCACAGATTGGCACAGATTAGCGCAGATTTATTTTTCCATAGCCCAAAGCCTAATCCCCAATCCCTCTGTTCTAGGCTCTTTTGACTTTTGACTTCTGACTTTTGATTGTATGCTCTATAGCCCAAAGCCTAACCCCTGAACCCTCGCCCCTTCATCCCTCATCCCTCATCCTTCATCCTTATCAACGCTCTGCGCCTCTGCGTTGAATGATTGATCCACGAAGCGCATGAAGGACAGAAACCGCGAAGATCGTTTTTAGCCACGAATTCCACGAATTCCACGAATAATGTTCCGCTAGCCAAAAGCCCATAGCCATGAATTTTTAGCCACAGATTGGCACAGATTTTTAGGATTATTAATTCCGATAGCCCATAGCCCATAGCCTCAATTGTTTCGCCACGAATTGCACGAAAAATATTTTTAGCCCAACTTCTTGTGCTGGGGCTGTTGGCTATCGGGCAAGAAGGGGCGACCGATCGCCCGCTCCTGCCCCCCAGCTTCTGACTTTTGATTTTTGACTTTGGCATTTCATCCCTCATCCCTCATCCTTCATCCCTCATCCTTCATCACTGCCCCTCGTTCATTCTTTGCTATTTACCAATGACAATGGTATCTTTTGAAGCGATATTGGCAACTTTATGAATTGGAACTAGGCCATGCATTTTGCTGAACTTGCCAGCGTGCACTATAAAACTCCGACGCTCTTAACGATTGGAAAGTTTGATGGTGTTCATCAAGCCCATCAACACATTCTGCGCCGCTTGGTTGAACGCGCCAGCCAGCTTGATTGCCATAGTGCGGTGCTGACGTTTGATCCGCATCCCGATGAGGTTTTGCGGCCCGAGCGTGAAATTCGCTATTTGACCACCATCAACGAGCGCGCAGCATTAATGCAAGATCTCGGCATCGATCTTTTGGCCGTTCTGCCGTTTAATCAGGCCACCTCGCAACTCAGCCCCAAGGATTTTTTACAACTGTTGTTGAATCATATTCCTGTGCGCGAATTATGGGTTGGGCCAGATTTTAAGCTTGGCCATCGTGGCGCTGGCACAATGCCCGTGTTGCAGAATTTAGGGCAAGAGCTGGGTTTTACGATTGAGCCAATTCCCTATTGGACACTTGATGATGAAATTGTTAGCTCGACCGCAATTCGCACATGTTTAGCCGCTGGCGATGTGCGAACCGCCAATCACTACCTTGGGCGACCTTTTAGCTTACAAGGCACGGTTGTGCCAGGCGACCAGCGCGGGCGCAAAATTGGCTTTCCCACAGCCAATGTGCAAATTGCCAGCAACCACATGTTGCCCGCCGATGGTGTATACGTCTGCAAGGTGCAATTGCTTGATGATCGGCGCAGTTTTGGCGCGGTGACCAACATTGGAGTTCGGCCAACCTTTGGTGTGCTTGGGCGCGCGGTCGAAGCCCATCTTTTTGATTTCAACGAAGATATTTATGGCCGCTCATTGCGAATCAGCTTTTTGCAGCATATTCGCGGCGAACAAAAATTTGCTGGCATCGAACAACTAGTAGCCCAAATTGGCCGCGACGCGCAATTTGCCCGTGAATGGCTCGAACAGCACTAACTGAGCAACCCCTTTTTGCAGCATTCAAAACATATGTGCGAATTTCTAAAAAAAGGGGTTGACTTCTCTCGGGCGCAAGAGTATAATGCCCGCAAGTTTAAACCTCGTATTGTCTCTTGACACCTCTCGACCTTGGTGCTATAATCTCCTTTTGCAAAAATAGCTTTTCGTAGTGTTTGGACGAGGCTTTCGATCCACGCCAAGAATGTATATCAATACCACGCCATTGGGCGTATTTTTCGTTGCGCTGCCGCCAAAAGCAGTCAAACTCGCAGCCGGACAACCACAAGTCGCCTTTTTGACTACGGGTGTTTGGATGTGAGCATTTTGTGCTTTTGCGGGGCTAGGGAGCGAAGCTGATGCCGCAAGTTCAGTCAACTGTTATCCTGCCACCGCTGATCACGTCCAGTATCTTCCGCGATGACCAAGGTCGTGCGATGATCGCATCACGTCGGAGTTTTGCTCGCATTACCGATGCGATTGAATTACCGAAGTTGATCGAAACCCAGATCGATTCGTTTCGCTGGTTTCAACGTGAAGGGCTTCGTGAGTTGTTCGATGAAATTAATCCCATCGACGACTTCACGGGCAAAAACCTAGAGCTTTCGTTTAGCGATTATGAGTTCGGCGAACCTCGCTATAACGAATTTGAGTGCCGTGAACGCGATATGACCTACGCCGCGCCACTCCGTGTCCGCGTGCGTTTGAAGGTCAAAACGACTGGCGAAATCAAGGAAAGCGATATTTTCCTTGGTGACTTCCCACTGATGACCAATAATGGGACGTTTGTGATCAACGGCGCAGAACGGGTTGTTGTGTCGCAGTTGATTCGTTCGCCTGGCGTGTATTTCAAGGAAGAAAAAGAGCCAACCAGCGGTCGTTCGCTCCATAGCGCCAAGTTGATCCCCAATCGTGGTGCTTGGCTGGAGTTCGAAACCAATAAGCGCGATGTGCTTTCCGTCAAGGTCGACCGCAAACGCAAGTTGCCGGTCACAATCTTGATCCGCGCTGTGCTGGGCTTGTTCGGCGAGAAACCACTCGATCAATGTGGCCTCAACGAAGATGTCATGGCCTTATTCGCCAATGTCGATGTTAACCGCGACCACCAATATATCGCTTCAACCTTGGATAAAGATCCATCAACCAATGCCAAAGAAGCGATTATGGAATTGTACAAGCGCTTGCGCCCAGGTGACCCAGCAACGGTCGATAACGCTCGCTCGTTATTGGAAACGTTGCTGTTCAACTCGCGCCGCTACGACTTGGGCAAAGTCGGTCGCTATAAATTAAATCGCAATCTCTGGGAAAAAAGCCGCCTTTTCGAAGGCCAAGAAATTCCCAGCCTGAGCATGCGCGTCCTCAGCAAAGCCGATTTGTTCAAAATCGTCGAGCGCTTGATCGATCTCAATAATGGGATTGGCAACCCAGACGATATTGACCACCTTGGCAACCGCCGCGTGCGCACCGTCGGCGAATTGATTCAAACCCAATTCCGCGTCGGTTTGTTGCGCATGGAACGGGTCATCAAAGAACGCATGTCGTTGCAAGAACCAGAAGCAGCAACGCCCAACGGCTTGATCAATATCCGGCCTGTGGTCGCTGCGATGCGCGAGTTCTTCGGCGGTTCGCAACTTTCCCAGTTCATGGATCAAACCAATCCATTGGCTGAGTTGACCCACAAACGCCGGCTTTCAGCGCTTGGGCCTGGTGGTCTGAGTCGCGATCGCGCTGGCTTCGAAGTTCGCGACGTTCACCACTCGCACTATGGCCGGATCTGCCCAGTCGAAACGCCTGAAGGTCCAAACATCGGTCTGATCGGCACGATGTCGACGTTTGCCCGCGTCAACGAAATGGGCTTCCTCGAAACGCCATATCGCCGCGTGTATCGTGAAGTCGATAACACGCCACTCTGGCTTGAACGCGGCATCACGACTCGCGATGTGCGCCACCTCAGCACTGGCGAGTTGATCGCCCGCGCTGGCGCTCGCGTCGATGAGGAATTAGCTAAGATCATTGCCATTGGCGTGCTGAATGGCCAATTGCTGCGCGAAGATATTGTCAACCCAGCTACCGGCGATTTGATCGCTGAAACTGGCACGGAAATTGATCGTGCTTTGGCAACCAAAATTGCCGATTTGCCCTTGCGCGCAATCAAAATTCACCCAGTTGTCACCAATGAAACCGACTACTTGCCAGCAGACGAAGAAGATAAGTTCATCATTGCGCAAGCAAATGCCTTGCTCGATAATCTCTATCGCTTTATCGACCCAACGGTTTCATGCCGCCACGCTGAAGATTTCGTCCAAGCACCAATCGCCTCGGTCGATTATATGGACGTTTCGCCCAAGCAGGTGGTCAGCGTTTCAACCGCGTTGATTCCGTTCTTGGAACACGACGACGCAAACCGCGCTTTGATGGGTTCGAACATGCAGCGCCAAGCTGTGCCATTGTTGCGCCCAGACGCGCCAATTATCGGCACTGGTATGGAACACAAAGCCGCCCGCGACTCCGGTCAGGTGGTTGTGGCCCGCGCCGATGCTGTGGTGCTTTCATCGAATAGCGAACGCATTTTGGTGCGCGAAAACGATGGCACCGAACGAACCTATCCATTGCTCAAGTTCTTGCGCTCGAACCAAGATACCTGTATCAACCAACGCCCAAGCGTTTTTATTGGCGATAAAATTCGGGCTGGCGAGGTTATCGCCGATAGTTCTTCAACCCAAAATGGCGAGCTTGCGCTTGGCCAAAACATTCTCGTGGCCTATATGCCTTGGGAAGGTGGGAACTTCGAAGACGCTATTTTGGTGAGCGAACGCTTGGTACGCGAAGATATTTTCACTTCGATTCACATTGAAAAATATGAAGTCGAAGCCCGCGATACCAAACTTGGCCCCGAAGAAATTACCCGCGATATTCCAAACGTCGGCCAAGATAGCCTTAAAAACTTGGACGAACGCGGGATTATCTACGTTGGTGCTGATGTACAGCCAAATGATATTTTGGTTGGCAAAATCACACCGAAGGGCGAAACCGACCTGACCGCTGAAGAACGGCTCTTGCGGGCAATCTTCGGCGAAAAGGCTCGCGAAGTCAAAGATAGCAGCTTGCGCGTACCAAACGGGGTCAAAGGTAAAGTCATTGATGTCAAGGTCTTTACCCGCGATGAAACGACTGAAATGCCAGTCGGGGTCAACCAAACCGTGCGCGTTATGCTCTGCCAAAAACGCAAAATCAGCCCAGGCGATAAGATGGCCGGTCGCCACGGCAACAAAGGCGTGGTCAGCCGCGTGCTGCCAATTGAAGATATGCCATTCTTACCAGATGGCACACCTGTCGATAT
This sequence comes from Herpetosiphon llansteffanensis, assembly GCF_003205875.1. GTDB lineage: Bacteria > Chloroflexota > Chloroflexia > Chloroflexales > Herpetosiphonaceae > Herpetosiphon > Herpetosiphon llansteffanensis. The sequence continues at coordinate 108,319 of NZ_PUBZ01000169.1, read as the reverse complement.
CGTCTTGAATCCGTTGGCTGTGCCAAGCCGGATGAACATCGGCCAGATTTTGGAAACCCACTTGGGTTGGGCAGCTTCACGCTTGGGCTTCCGCATTGCAACGCCAGTCTTCGACGGCGCACGCGATGAGGATATTGTCAAAGCATTGGCAGAATCAGGCTTGCCATCCGATGCCAAGATCGATCTCTACGATGGTCGCACCGGCGAGAAATTCGATAATCCGGTGACCGTCGGCTACAAATATATGCTCAAGTTGGCGCACTTGGTGGAAGATAAGATCCACGCTCGCTCAACTGGCCCCTACAGCTTGGTGACCCAACAGCCACTCGGCGGTAAGGCGCAGTTCGGCGGTCAGCGCTTTGGTGAAATGGAAGTTTGGGCGCTCGAAGCTTATGGCGCTGCTTACATTCTCCAAGAAATGCTCACGGTCAAGTCCGACGACGTGGTTGGTCGGGTCAAAACGTATGAAGCGATCGTCAAAGGCGATCCGATCAACGAAGCCGGCGTGCCAGAATCGTTCAAGGTCTTGATCAAAGAGTTGCAATCGCTTGGTCTGTCGGTCGATGTGTTGACCGCTGATGAACGCCCGGTTGAGCTAACCGATAGCGAAGCCGATGACTTAATCTCACTCGACGGCATCAACCTGTCGGGGATGGAAAAAGGCGAACTCTAAACTTCGGTTGCGATCCATTGCTCTCGCGGTAGTTCCCAATGACGTGAACTACCGCCTCGCCATCGCACGGTGCTACCATGGCTCGACCTGCCGCTAGCAATCCTTTCTTTCGCACATGGTCACCAACCATGGCCTATGTTCTAGGCTATTGGTGGGCCGATGGAATGATGAGGATCAAAACAAATACTGGTGCTCATGAAATTAGGATGGCCAGTAATGATCTTGATCACTTAGAACAACTTGCTAATTCGATCGGTACTAAATATCATTTACGCAAAGTTAGTCAAAATAGTGAAACTTTCACTGTTGAATTTTGCAGTAAGGAAATGTATATCGATTTATTAGCATTAGGTGGTACTCCTCGCAAATCACGCACAATTGGGATGCCCGATGTGCCAGATGAATATCTTAGTGATTTTGTTCGTGGAGTAATTGATGGCGACGGTACTGTTGGATGGAATGGAGATCGACCAATCGTGCATCTCTATTCGGGATCAACCTTATTTTTAGGTGGATTTACTCAACGCATCGAATCATTGACTGGAATTCCAGCACCGAATTTAATTGCTAATCGCAATAATTATTATATCAAGTGGAGCACAATTCGTGCTAGGTGTTTAGCAATGTGGCTGTATCGTAACAATAATGGCCTAATGCTAGCACGAAAAGCTGCTATCGCGCAGCAATTTGAGCAATGGCAACCAAAGAAGTCGCCTGAGCGGGGAACAATTACCGAGAAGATGCGCTTGCATTTTGCAAACTATCTTCCTTAACCGAGGAGCGTTCAAGCATGCTCGAAATTAATGAATTCAATGCAATTCGTATCAGTCTCGCTTCACCAGAAGACATCCTGGGCTGGTCACACGGTGAAGTAACAAAACCAGAGACGATTAATTATAGAACCCTTCGTCCTGAACGTGATGGCTTGTTCTGTGAAAAAATCTTCGGGCCTACGCGCGATTGGGAGTGTTATTGTGGCAAGTACAAACGTGTGCGTTATAAGGGCATTGTGTGCGATAAATGTGGCGTAGAAGTCACGCGATCCAAAGTGCGACGCGATCGCATGGGTCATATCAAACTTGCATCGCCTGTATCGCATATTTGGTTTGTCAAAGGTACACCATCGCGGTTGGGTTTACTTTTAGATATTTCGCCACGTAACCTTGAGCGGGTGCTTTATTTTGCCTCGTATATTATCACTGATGTCGATGATCTGGCATTGGGCAATGTACGTGAGCAAATGAAGACCGACTTTGGCGTGCGGCGCAAAGATCTGGAAGAAAAAATCCTTGAACAACGTGGCGAAAAGGCAACCCGTTTAAGCAAAGACCTTGCGGCGATGGATAATGCCATGGAAGGCACGTTGGAACGCACGCATGAACAATTTGCGCGTCAACGTCAAGAAATCGAAGACGAAGCCAACGCATTGCGCGAACACCTCGAAGAACTGATCGGCATCGACGCATTAGCCGATGAAGATATTGTCTATCGGGGTACGGTGCTGCTCGAAGAAAACGAGCCTGTGCGTGAGCGCAGCTTGGAACAACTCGAACAGTTGATCGATCAAGAGCGCGAAAAGCTTGAACAACGCCGCGAATACGAAATCGAAAACGTGCGTTTGTTGGCAGACGGCGAGCGGGATCAACGCCAATCGGTGGCTGATGCTGAACAAGAGCGTTTGACCACGGCCTTGATCAAGCAGCTTGAAGATCTCAACAAAGAAGAAAAAGACAAACTTGATCGCTTGGATGATATTCAGTTGCACCGGATTATTTCGGAAAACGAATATCGGATTCTGCGTGATTTAGCGCCCTACACCTTCAAGGCCGATATGGGTGCTGGCGCGGTGCGCGACATCGTGTCGATGGTTGACCTCGACGAATTGTCGAATCAAACCCAAGCCGAAGTCCAAAGCTCATCGGGCCAACGCCGCAAGAAAGCCACCAAACGGCTGCGCGTGGTTGAAGCATTCCGCAAGAGCGGCAATCGTCCTGAATGGATGATTATGACCGTGTTGCCAGTGATTCCACCAGATTTGCGCCCGATGGTGCAGCTTGATGGTGGTCGATTTGCGACCTCCGACTTGAACGACCTGTATCGACGGGTGATCAACCGCAACAACCGGCTCAAGCGCTTGATGGAGCTGAACGCACCTGAAATCATCGTGCGCAACGAAAAACGGATGTTGCAAGAAGCAGTTGATGCCTTGATCGATAACGGTCGCCGTGGCCGCCCAGTCAGCGGCAAGGGCAAGCATCGCCTGAAGAGCTTGAGCGATATGCTCAAGGGCAAGCAAGGTCGCTTCCGCCAAAACCTTTTGGGTAAGCGGGTCGACTACTCTGGCCGTTCGGTGATTGTGGTTGGGCCAACCCTGCAATTGCACCAATGTGGTTTGCCCAAGAAAATGGCCTTGGAATTGTTCAAGCCATTCGTCATGCGCCGCTTGGTCGATAAAGGCTTTGCCCACAACATCAAATCAGCCAAGCGCTTCGTCGAGCGGGTTCGGCCTGAAGTGTGGGATGTGCTCGAAGAAGTCATCAAAGACTACTTGGTATTGCTCAACCGTGCGCCTTCGCTGCACCGTTTGTCAATTCAAGCCTTTGAAGCCAAGCTGATCGAAGGCTCGGCGATTCAATTACACCCCTTGGTATGTGCCGCATTCAACGCCGACTTTGACGGCGACCAAATGGCTGTGCACGTGCCATTGTCGCGCAAGGCCCAAGAAGAAGCACGTCGTCGCATGATCTCGACCTACAACCTGTTGTCACCTGCAACTGGCGATCCAATTATTACGCCATCGCAAGACATCGTGTTGGGTTGTTTCTATCTGACCCAAGTTCGGCCTGGAGCCAAGGGTGGCGGCAAGCGCTTTGGTTCGATTGACGAAGCCTTGTTGGCCTACACCAACGGCATCGTGCATATTCAAGCGCCAGTTTGGATTGTGATCGAAGATTACATTCTGCCAGGCAGCGATTTGCGCGATAAAGAATTGCCATCGTTGGATGGTGTGACCCCACGGGTCTTGATTGAGACCAGCGTTGGGCGGATCATCTTCAACAATGCGTTGCGCTACCAAGGCGAGCCAAAAGCTGGCGAAAACGGCTATCACTCACCATTGCACTATCGCAACTTCTTGGTTGGCAAATCGGGCTTGAAAGCCTTGATCGCCGACTGTTACCGCTTCCACTCACAAAGCGAGAACATCATTGCTGACGTGTATCAAGAATTAATTGAACGCTTTGGCCCTGAGACCTCGGAAGAATCGTTGTTGCGCTTCTATGCCTCAGAACGAACGGCGCGCTTAGCCGACCGGATCAAGGCATTGGGCTTCAAGCACGCAACCTTGGGCGGGATGACCTTCTCGGCTTCGGACGTAGAAGTTCCCGATACCAAAGATGCAATTGTGCAAGAAACCTACAAGAAGGTGCAAGACATCGAAAAGATGCAGCGCCGTGGGCTAATCACCGACGACGAACGCTATCGCGAAGTGGTTTCGGCATGGCTCGATGCAACCAACCAGATCAAGGTTGAAGTTCAACGCTCGTTGAACCCATTCGGGCCGGTCTCGATGATGTCAACTTCTGGGGCGCGTGGTAACGTCGAGCAAATTCGCCAGATGGCTGGGATGCGGGGCTTGACCACCGACCCAACCGGACGGATTATCGAATTGCCGATTACCGCCAACTTCCGCGAAGGTTTGAGCGTTATCGAATACTTCATCTCGACTCACGGTGGCCGGAAAGGTTTGGCTGATACTGCATTGCGGACAGCAGACGCTGGCTATTTGACCCGCCGTTTGGTTGACGTTGCCCAAGATGTGATTGTAACAATCGAAGATTGTGGCACCACCGAAGGCATGTGGATTCGCGTCAGCCGCGATATTTTGGCCTCGGTCGAAGATCGCATCATTGGTCGCGTGACGGTGGCTCCGGTCACCAATCCGGTGACTGGCGAGATTATTTTCGATACCGATAGCGAAATCTTAGAAGATGATGGCAAGCATATCGCCAACGTCCTGAAATCGCTCGACAAAGAGGCCCAAGCTGAATTCGGCATCTATGTTCGTTCAGTCTTGACCTGTAACGCCGATTATGGCATTTGTCGCAAGTGCTATGGCCGTAACCTTGCCACTGGCAAGATGGTCGAAATTGGCGAAGCTGTTGGGATTATCGCAGCTCAATCAATCGGTGAGCCAGGGACGCAGCTGACGTTGCGGACGTTCCACACCGGTGGTGTTGCAACCGATACCGACATCACCCAAGGTTTGCCACGGGTGCAAGAAATCTTCGAAGCGCGGATTCCCAAGGGTAAAGCCGTGCTGGCGCAAATTGCTGGCCGCGTCCAGATTGTGCGCGAAGAAGAAGGCATTCGGCGCTTGCGCATTGTCTCTGAGGAAGTTTATACCGACGAGCAAATGTTGCCCAAAGACTATCGCGTGGTCGTCAAAAATGGCGATGCGGTGGAAATTGGCAACCTCTTGGCCGAAAGCAATGTTGACGGCGACAGCCGCCCACCATTGGTCGCAGGCTTGGCAGGCAATGTCTATGTCGACGATGATCGCTTGGTAATTCAAGCCAAAGACATCGAAGAACACGAAGAAGTTATTGCTCACGCCGCTCGTTTGCGGGTCAAAGATGGCGATTTGGTCCAAGTTGGCCAGCAAATGACCGAAGGCTCGTCGGACCCACAAGAAATGCTGCAACTGCGTGGTCGCGAAGCAGTGCAAGAATACCTGACCAACGAAGCCCAAAAGGTCTATCGTTCGCAAGGTGTGGGGATCAACGATAAACACATTGAAGTGATTGTGCGCCAAATGTTGCGGCGGGTACGCATCGAGGAGCCAGGCGATACTGAACTGTTGCCAGGCGAATTGGTCGAACTGCACGAACTTAATCGCATCAATGCTTCGATTGTGAGCCAAGGTGGCGATCCAGCGTTGGCAGTGCCAGTGCTGTTGGGGATTACCAAGGCCTCGTTGTCGACCGACTCATTCTTGTCGGCGGCCTCGTTCCAAGAAACCACGCGCGTATTGACCGAAGCTGCCGTCAACGGCAAAATCGACTACCTGCGTGGCTTGAAGGAAAACGTGGTTATCGGCAAGCTCATCCCAGCAGGCACGGGTATGGAGCAGCGCCGCAAATTGGCCGAAGAAGCCGCCTTGCGGGTTGCCCAAATCACCAGCGCTCCAGCCGATCGCGAAACGCCAGCAGCAACGCCAGCGCCAGCAATCGCCAGCGAACCCAAGCCAGTGCCACCACGCTCATTCGACGAAGCCTTAACTGCTGTCACCAACATTGATAGCGGCAAGGGGCCGAAGGATGACTTGTTTGCTCAAGCGATGGCCCGCTTGCAAGCAGAAGAAGGTCGCAAACCAACCTTGAACGAACTGCTTGGCACCGACGAAGACGACGAAAACGTCTAAATCGTAGCCAACTAGCCAAAACAAACCCCCGTTGGAGCTATTCCAACGGGGGTTTTGCGTACAATAATTTTTATCAAGCCATTAGATTTAGCGAACTGGTTCGACGATGACGGCGCTGCCATAGGCCAGCACTTCGGTTACGCCAGCGCTAATTTCGGTCGCATCGTAGCGCATAGCAATAATCGCGTTTGCACCCAATTCGGCGGCATGCAATGACATAATTTCAAACGCTTCGAGCCGTGCTTGCTCGCAGAGCTTCGACCAAATGGTAATGTTACCGCCGACTAAAGTTTGCAGTGAAGCGCCAATCGTGCCAAAGACTGAACGCGAGCGCACCACAATGCCCCGCACAATCCCCCGATTTTGCACAACCCGAAAGCCTGGCAAATCGAAGGTAGCCGAGATCATCCATGGCGGCACGATTTGAACGGTTGGTTGTTGTTGGAATTGTGGTGGTTGGGGTGATTGAGGTTGCATACTTACTCCTGCACAATCAGGTCGACCGCAGCATTAAGATTCGCTACCAGCATAGCATGGGCTGGCAAATCGTGTTGATGCTGTGCGCCATAGCCGGTTTGCACCATAATGGCAGGCACGCCCAAATTAATGCCTGCTTGCACATCGAGCAGTTTATCGCCAATCATCCACGAACGGCTGAGATCGATCGCAAATTCGGCTTGGGCTTGCTCGAACATGCCCAAATTGGGCTTGCGACAGGCACATTCGCCAGTAACCTCGGGATGATGCGGGCAGTAATACCAGCCATCGATATGCGCATTAAATGGCTGAAGCAGTTCGCTAATCCGCCGATGCACCGCCTGCATATCCTCAGCGCTATAGTAGCCACGAGCAATGCCCGATTGATTCGTCACCACTAAAACCAAAAAACCAGCCTGATTCAAGCGGGCAATTGCTTGTCCAACCGTTTGCTCAAGTTGCACCAGTTCTGGCTGATGCAAATAATTAACTTCAACATTAATCGTGCCATCACGATCAATAAATACAGCTGCTTGGCTCATCATTAAATCTCACCTAAAAAACTTAATTAAAAAACGCAGCGATCATTCAATCGCTGCGTCGTTGCGTCGATCAAGCCAGTTATTTGGCAAACAAGGCTTGCTCGGTCAGGTCGCATAATAAATGGCCAACGACCATCGAAATTTCTTGCACCAGATACGGCAATTTGAAGGGCACAACCAAGGCATGGTCGCACAATGGCAGAATCTTGCCGCCATCGCCACCAAGCAAAGCCAAAACCGGGTTGCCCAACTCACGGGCCACTTCGGCAGCCTTGATTACGTTAACCGAGTTGCCGCTGGTGGTCAAACAAACCAGCACATCACCTGGGTTCATATGGGCTTGGACTTGGCGCGAAAAGACTTGATCGTAGCCATAGTCGTTGCCGACGGCGGTTAAGGTTGAGGTATCGGTGTGCAAAGCCAAGGCCGGAATCGGGCGACGGTCGATCAAATAGCGCCCGACAAACTCGGCGGCAAGATGTTGGGCATCAGCGGCACTGCCACCATTGCCACAAAAAATAGCCTTATGGCCTTGTTGATAGCATTCAATCAACACATTGGCCATGGCATTAATCGTTGCTGATTGTTCGGCCAAGACCTGCTCAGCCATCGCAATATGTTCACGAAAACTTTTTTCAATATAGGCGCTGTAATCAGCCACGGCTGCGACTCCTTTGATTTTAAAGCTCAAATACGCCAAGCATACCACAAAACCTTGCCCAGCGCAGATCAGCCAAAGCAGAGGATTGTTAGAATGATTGTCCGTAGAAGCAAAGTGCGACTAAGGCTAGCACAATGAAAACCGCAGCAAAAACAATAAAACGGGTGAATGGATCTTCCATGTCGGTCGTTTCTTGGTAGGTCATCTGCTGTGGTGCTCTTTGCGGCTGAAGTATTTGCTGGGGCGAAACAGCGGGCTTGGTGGCAGTTGGCAAGGCAATTGTTTGCACTGCTTGGCGCTGCACAATTGTTGGTTGGCCTGCGCTGCTAAGCAGCACTTGATTTTGGTAGCCCTGTTGCAATTGACGCATTAATTGATCGATACTGGCAGGCCGCTCGTGCGCAGCTAAAGCCAATCCATTATGTAATGCTGCTGCTAGGCTGGGCGAAACTGCGGAATTCAACAAATCAGCACTCAGCAACGGATCAGGCTGGCCATTGATCAAGCTGCTGGCGCGGGTTAGTGCATCTGCTGGCTCGCAATTGGTGAGCAAATGATAGAGCGTAGCAGCAAAACTATACACATCGCTGCGCTGACTGACAGGGCTGGTGGCTTGAATTTGCTCCAAGGCGGCGTAGGCCAAGGTGTAGGCGACGACGCTTTGGTTTGAGGAAGCCCATTGTTTGGCCAAGCCAAAATCGACCAACATCAATTGGCCTTCTGGCGTGCGAATAATGTTTTGCGGCTTAATATCACGGTGAATCACTGGTGGCGTTTGATGATGCAAATAGCTGATTGCCGGCGCAAGTGCATTGGCCCACGCCAGCACCACATCTGGCTCAAAAGCAGCACTGCGGTGGGCTAAAAGTGTTTCAAGATTCTCGCCCTCGATCAAATCCATGATTAAAAAAGCGGCATCACCAACCCGCTGCAAATCGTAGACGCGGGGCAACGCTGGGTGACGCAAGCGCGCCAGCAACTGGGCCTCGCGCTCCAAATTACTTTGAAAAACTGCATCCTGGCCGCGAAAATATTTAATTGCCAGCTGATGTTTGAGTTGTTGATCAAACGCTGCATACACCGTGCCCATGCCACCTTGGCCAATTAAGCGCAAAATTTGGTAGCGCCCAAGCAAGGTTGAACCAACTCCTAAACTCATAACTACTCCCTAGCCCAAAAATGGACACGATCCTATAACAATGATAATTAACAGAAAGAAGATAACATTCACAACTTGGCTTGGACTAATTCCATCGTCGTCATCATCAAGTGCCGATTTAATCCGCCTATTGCTTACATCGCGGGCAATAATCCACTGTGGGTTATTGATTGGGCTAAATGGCTTTGGCTCTGCCCTATCTTGATATAGCTGCTCATAGTTGGGCATACTCCATTGGGCACGATTCATTTGCTCAGCAGCACTCCAGCGCGAAATTGAGCGCCGTGGGCGGGGCGGAGCTACGGGAGTTGAAGCAGGCGCTGGGCGAGGATCAATCCGCCGTGGCGGCGCATAACTTACGCCATCAGGCAATTGAGCATCAACCCGAATTGTTGGCTGGCCAGCGCTCGTGGCCGCAACCATGGGCACGCTGACCGTTGCGGTTTGTGCTGCTTGCAACAAACGCACCACCTCACGAATGCTGGCAGGCCGTTCGTGGGCACGCAAGGCCAAACAATCCAGCAGCACCCGATCCAGCGCTGAGTTAACCGTACTATTCAGACTGCTTGGCACCGGCAAGGGATCGGGGTTGGCATAAATTTGAGCGCTGGCGCGTGTCAAGGCATCCACTGGCTCGCGATTGGTCAGCAAATGATAGAGCGTTGCGCCAAACCCATACACATCGCTGCGCTGATCGAGCGTGTTTGTGCCTTGAATTTGCTCCAACGAGGCATAGGGCAGGGTGTAGGCAATCACGCTTTGCTGGCCAGTTGACCATTGCTTGGCTAAGCCAAAATCGAGCAAAATCAACTTGCCGGTGGGCGTGCGCATCACATTATGCGGCTTGATGTCGCGGTGAATCACCGGCGGCTGTTGCTGATGCAAGTAGCTGAGTGGTTCGGCCAAGGTTGCTGCCCACGCCACCACGGTTGCAGGCTCAAAGCCGCTGCCGCGTTGGGTCAGCAACGTGCCAAGCGTTTCGCCCTCGATCAAATCCATAATCAAATAGGCATCGTCGTTTTCGCGGCGAATATCATAGACGCGCGGCAAGGCGGGGTGCTGCAAACGCGCCAAAATCTGAGCTTCGCGGTCGAGATTGGCATGCAAAGCAGGATCGGAATTGCGAAAGTGTTTGATCGCCACAGGAGTATTCAATTGGCGATCAAAGGCTGCATAGACCGCGCTCATACCGCCTTGACCAATGGCCCGCACGATATGGTAGCGCCCCAACAATTCGGTTCCTGCTTGTAACAACATACCTAACTCACAATCTCGTTATAGAGTGCTTCAATCTGATCGAGCATGCGCTGCGGACTGAAGGTGCTGCTTGCTCGTTGGCGGCCATTGGCCCCAAATTGCGCGCGCAAGGCTGGATTTTCCAACAGCACATTGATCGCACGGGCAAGGGCCGCAGGATCGGCTGGTGGTACGACAAAGCCAGTTTCGCCGTGGGCGTTGACAAAGCTTGTGCCTGTGCCCAATTCCGTGCTGACGATTGGAATACCAGCAGCCAACGCTTCAAGTTGCACAATGCCAAATGCTTCTGCTCGTAAATGGGATGGTAGCACAAATACATCGGCAGCGGCATAGTAATTTGGTAAGGCTTCATCCGGGACTTCGCCAGCCCATACAATACGTTCGCTAATCCCTAAGCGTTGCGCCAAATCGCGGAGCCGTGGCTCTTCGGGGCCAATGCCAACCAAAACCAACTTGGCAAGCGGAATTTTTGGCAGCGCTTCAAGCAGATAGTGCAAACCTTTGTAGTGGCGAAAACGCCCAACAAACAGCAGCATGGGAGCGCCAACCTGCGCGCGCAAGGCTTGAATTGCCGCATGATCAAGCTGATTAAAGCGCTCGCTATCGACGCTCAGCGGAATAACCCGACATTTGGCAGCGTGCGGTGCAAGCCATGGCGAAGTTTGAATATATTGCGGGCTAGCGGCAATAATGCGATCGGCAGCGTTCAAGGTGCGGGTGAGCAATGGCCGATAGAGTTGCAATAAACGGCGCTGGCGCACAATATCGCTCTGATACGTAATGACCAATTTGGCCTTGCCCCGCCGCAGCCAATACAGCAAATCGCCAGGCGGGAAGGGATGGTGCAAATGGATAATATCAGCGGGCACACGCCAGCTAAGCGGCAGGCTCATTGGGCTAATTGGGGTTGAGGCTTTGCGCAACCATTGGGCTGCTTTGATCACCGCCACGCCATTGCGGCGCTCAATCTCGGTTTTGGGGTAGGTATTGCTGACCGCCACCGTGACTTGATGGCCACGCTCGGCCAAGCCCTCAGCAACCACCCGAATGTGGTTTTCCATCCCACCAAGCACCGGAAAATAATCTTTATACACATGAAGAATTCGCATCGTTGTTTGTATGCTCGCACTGAAAGAATCGCTAGCAGCAATTATAAAGGATGCGGCTATTGGCTGTTGGCTATAGGCTATGGGAACAACAATCAAAAAATCTGTGGAATCTGTGGCTAAAAAATGATTCTTCGTGCAATTCGTGGCGAAAAATTTAACGTAGCGGCGCAGAACACGAATGGCTATAAGCGATGGGCTTTTGGCTTTTGGATGAACGATTGGCGGGAAATCCCACCGATCTTCCGCTAGCCAAGAGCCTGTAGCCTATAGCCACTCCTTATGCTCTATGTTCTATGCTCTTTTACAGCGTGGATGCCAGTAAAAACCAGCATCCACCCAGCAATTGAAGTTTATTCGGGGATGATAAATTCTTGGCCAACGTGAATGACATCGGGGTTAGGGATGCGGTCGCGATTGGCTTGATAAATGCGTTTCCACTGCATTTCATCGCCATAGAAGCGTTGGGCAATGGCGCGCATGGTATCGCCAGAACGTACCGTATAGGTTCGTTGGGCTGGCAGTGGCGTGCTAGCATCGGGAATAACAAATTCTTGGCCGACGCTGATCACATCGGGGTTATTGCCGATAATTGCCTTGTTGGCCTCGTAAATTCGTCGCCATTGGGCTGGATCGCCATAGAAGCGGCCTGAGATTTTGCCCAACGTATCGCCACCTTGGACAGTATAGCGTTGTTCAGCGTTGGCTGCTGCTTCAGCTTTAGCGGCTTCTTCGGCCTTAGCTGCTTCAGCTTTAGCAGCCTCGGCTTTGGCGGCTTCTTCGGCCTTAGCAGTTTCTTGGGCTTTGCGCACTGCCTCAGCAAGCGCGTTGCTGGTAGCGGCGGTTTGGGCATCGGCCTTTTCGCGCGCCTCTTGGGCTTGCTTAATCGCATCAATCGCACCCGAGACTGATGATGAAGCAGCTTCTTCCTGCTTCTCGTGCAGATCGTTCAAACGCTCTCGGATTTGACCAATTACATTTCCTGGCGCAGCGGCGGGCTTAGCTTCAGCTTCGGCTTCAGCACGTTCGCGACTTTGGTCAATCGCATCCTTCATCTGATCAGCCAAATTACCAAAAAACCCTTTTTTTTCCTTGTCGGCCATAGTTCAACTCCTTTAGCAAGCGATTGTAACTGAGGCATATATAAGCATTATAGATGCCAACGAGCACAATGCAATGGTGCGTCCTTGCATTTGCTCTTGCAGATACGGTATGCTTAAGCAACATTCCGAGCAGTGACACGTACTATGCAACAGTAGTCAGTAGGAGCATTACACAATGTGGACACGCATCAAAACAATTGTACGCGCTTGGTTGCACGCCTTGTTTGATCGGGCAGAGAACCCGGTGACTATGGCCGATGAATATATTCGCCAACTTGAAGCTCAATATGGCGAGGCCAAACGAGCAACCGCCATGGCCATGGCCCAAGCAACCCGCATGGAGCAAAAGCGCGACGAAAATCGCAAACAAGCTGATGATTGGGAACGCAAAGCCACCAATGCCCTCGAACGCAACGACGAACAGTTGGCCCGTTCGGCATTGGAACGCAAGCGCCACTATAGCGCCGCCGCCAGCGAATATGCAACCCAATCGGAAACCCAAAGCGCGCAAGTTAAAGATTTTCGCACTGCAATTGCCCGATTGGAACAGCAAATTGGTGAGGCACGAGCAAAACGCGATTTGATCAAAGCCAAAACCAGCCGCGCCACATCGCAAGAAGCCGCCACCAGAGCACTGCAAAATATGCAAGGCTCAGGCGAATTAGGCGATCGTTTAGGCGCGATGGAAGAACGGATCGACGATCGCTTGTACAAAGCAGAGGCAATGGCCAAATTGGAGAGCAATTCGCTGGAAAATAAATTCCGCGATTTGGAGCAAGAAACCTCGCTCGAAGCCGAATTGGCTGCGCTCAAGGCCAAAGTGAATCAAAGCTAATTGAATGGTTGCCCAGCCCGCTGTTGTACGAAGATAGCGGGCTTTTTTATTGCGTGCCAGCCAGCACGTCGCCAACGCTCAGCCAGCCATAGTTGGGAAATAATTTGCCCACCTGGGTTGAAAACAGCAGCGAATCGCCCAACACAACTTGCGGCGTGCCCTCGACCACGACTTCGCCCTCGCCCAACAAAACCACTCGCTGAGCGCACAAGGCCACAAATTCGACATCGTGGGTTACGACGATAATGCCATGCTGTCCGCTGGCCAAGGCTTGCAGGAAGGTAGCGAGCTGTTGTTTTGCTGCATAATCCAAGCCTCTGGTTGGCTCATCGAGCAAGAGAATTTGTGGCTTGGCGACCACAATTGCGGCAAATGCTGCCCGTTGAGCCTCGCCACCAGAAAGATCACGCGGGTGACGCTCGCGCAGATGCAGCAAATTCAAGTGTTGCAAGGTTTGTTCAATGTGGCGTTGATCAATTGCCTGACCATGATTTTTGAGCGTCCACGCCAGCTCTTGCTCTAAACTGGGATGAAACAAGATGTCGCTGGGGTTTTGCGGCACAAAGCCAATCTGCTGGGCCAATTGCTCAACCGCACGATTGGCAATTGGTTGTTGCTGCACCAACACGCGGCCTTTGGTTGGTTGTTGTAAGCCAACCAAATGTCGTAGCAAGGTGGTTTTGCCAGAACCATTGCGGCCCATAATCGCCAGAATCTCGCCAGCACGTAAGCGCAGATTGACGGCCCGCAAGGCTGGTTGCTCGGCATAGCTGGCATCGATGGCTTCGGCGCGCAATAATTCAGCACCCAAGGTTGGGGCTATCGGCAGTTTTGGTTGGGCACTAATTGGCTGTTGGCGCACAGCAGCGCGGCCTTGCTTGATGGTCAATGGCAATGGCTGCCAGTTGAAATGGCGGGCAACTTCGACCAACGGCGGGGCAAATGGCATCTGCGCCAGAACAGTGCGCGGCACGTCAGCAAGCGCAATCTTGCCAGCATGCATCCACACAATCCGATCGACATATTGTACAACGCGCTCTAAGCGATGCTCCGAAAGCACAATCGTGAGGCCCAAATCGGCGTTGAGCTTTTGCAAAGCGGTCAGCACTTCTTCGGCAGTATGGGGATCAAGCTGCGAGGTTGGTTCATCGAGCACTAAAATTTGGGGCTGAACGGTTAATGCGGCGGCAATTGCGACCCGTTGGCGCTCGCCACCAGAGAGGCTGGCCAAGGAGCGATGGCGCAAATGGGCAATTTCTAGTTGATCGAGGGCTTCTTCAATACGGCGGCGCATGGTTGCTTGAGGTAAGCCAGCATTTTCCATGGCAAACGCCAATTCATCCTCGACAATATCGACCACAAATTGGGCATCGGGGTCTTGAAAAACAAAGCCAACGTATTCGGCCAAATCGCGCGGCGTATAGTGGCGGGTATCGCGGCCACAAACAGTTAATTGGCCTTGCCATGTGCCGCCATGAAAATGCGGAATCAGGCCATTAATTGCCCGCAGCAAACTTGATTTGCCGCTACCCGACGCGCCACAGACCAGCACAAATTCGCCTTCGGCGATCTGCAACGTACAACGATCAAGCGCTGCACTTGTGGCTTGGGGATAAAAATAGCGTACCTGTTGAAAATCAATCACGCAGCGCTTAATCCAGCTTAATCTTTATCACGGTAGCGATCAACCACGGTTGGCGTTTCGCGGCCACTCAGCACATTCACAATATCGTAATCGCGCTGACGATTGGCAATATCGTCGTTATAGCGCTTGACCTTACGATCAAATTCGTCGTGTTCCCAATTGCGCTGGGTCTCGTTATCCCAACGACGGCGCAAATAAATTGGCCCCACAATCAGGATCAAGCCACCAACGATCATTGTTAGGGTCAAGCCAATCATAAATCCATTCATGGGTACGACCTCCTAGCTTGATTATACCATTGGGCGCGAGGGGTCAGGCTTTGATCCACGAAGCGCACGAAGAGCACGAAGGACGGAAACCGCGAAGGCCACGAAGGACACGAAGGGTTGTTGGCTATAGGCTACAGGCTTTTGGCTATTGGGTCTAAATTCTGGGAATACTCAAAATCGTTCCGATAGCCCATAGCCTATAGCCCTCTATGCTCTGCGCCGCTGCGTTAACGGATTGATCCACGAAGAGCACGAAGAGCACGAAGGACGGAACCGCGAAGGACACGAAGATCGCGAAGAACTGTTTTGTAGCCCATAGCCTGATACCCAGCCCCCGACCCCTGATCCCCAAACGCTCTGTTCTTCATCCTTCATCCCTCATCCTTCATCCTTTTATTAGAATATCATCCCACTTGGGCGGACGAGGCTGCGATCGATGCTGGCTAAATTCGGGCGGCCACAGAGCGCCATTGAGCGTTGCAATTCGCGCTGCATAATCGTCAGCACATCGGCAACCCCAGCGCTGCCAGCAACCGCTAAGCCCCACAAGACAGGCCGCCCAAGCATGATTGCCCGCGCGCCGAGAGCCAAGGCTTTGAGCGCATCGCTGCCCCGCCGAATACCGCCATCGATATAAATTTCGCAAGGGCTGTCAGCTAAAGCGGCAGCAACTTCGGGCAAGGCTTCGAGTGTGGTCACCGTACCATCAATTTGGCGGCCACCATGATTTGAAACCACCACCGCCGCCGCGCCTGCTTGCGCCGCCAAGCCTGCATCTTCAGCGGTCAAAATGCCTTTGACAATGATTGGCAAGCTGGTAACTGAGCGCAACCATGCGATCGATTCCCAAGTCAAGCCAGCATCAAACATATCGGCTTTGGGGTCGGGCAAGGCGTTCGGGCCAGCGCGGCGATAATTTTGGGCGGCTGGCACATCGCGAAAATTCGCCATGCTCAGATGGGCAGGCACGCCAAAACCGCTGCGCAACTCGCGCTCACGTCGCCCAAGCCAAGGCCGATCAATCGTCAGCATCAAAGCTTGGTAGCCTGCGGCCTCAGCGCGAGCAATCAAGCGCTCGGAAACGCTGCGATCGCGATAGACATACAATTGAAACCAGAGCGGGCATTCGGCGGCAGCAGCCACTTCTTCCAGCGAACGAGTGGCCAAGGTGCTGACGGTGAATAACGAGCCAGCCTGAGCCACGCCGCGCGCAGTTTCACATTCGCCCTCGGCATGGGCCAAGCCATGATAAGCCGATGGCGCGACGAGAATGGGCGAATCAAGCTGCTTGCCAAGCAGGGTTGTTGCAGTCGAAACCTCGCGCACATCGACCAAAAATCGGGGCCGCAAGCGCACCTGCTCAAATGATTGCAGATTAGCCCGTAGCGTTACTTCATCCTCGCAGCCGCCTGCATAATAATCGCAGGTTGGGCCTTCCAACAGCGCCATTGCCTGTTGCTCATACTCGTGGAGATTAATCGGCTTGCTCATAGCGATCCTTTCGCAGCCTGCAATAATCCAGTAGGCGTAGTTTAGCAGATGGCTCGGCAAGCTTCAGCGACAAATGTCTGCCACGACTCAGCGCTGCGAGCGGATAAACCACAGCATTGGAATTGAAAAGATTGATAAGGTCAACATTGCTCCGGCAAAATCATAGGCACGAATAAAACCAATATTATTAGCAAGATTATCTTTATACAATGGTTTGATTATAATTGGAATAGTGCTAACTTCATTATTTTGTTTAAAAAGATACATATCAATATACGTAAAATCAAATTCTCGATTACAATTAGGATAGGTGGGAAGAGAACTTAGCACTGGCATATGTTTGAAGTAAAATCGATAGGGATTATACATATAGTTATTCCCGTCGTCAGAGATGTCGGTATACATAGGATAAAAATTAAGATCAGGATCTTGGCTTTGAATTGCATTTGGAAACATTTTTATGCCTTCGCCTAATGGTTGATATTTTTCATTAGCAACCGTAATCATGGAGTAACAATAAAGGGTTGTTTTTTGATTAACATTATAAAAATCAATATGGAAGATAAATATTACTAAAGCTAACTTAATCAATAAAATAATTATTATTAATTTCTTGATATATAATTTATTTCTAAATATTGTAATCCAAATTATACTATACATAATTAATAAAAATATCAATCCAATAGCAATAATAGCAAACATTATTAATGTCACATTTATTGATTGAGTAAATCGCAGATCATAAAAATTAAAGTCATTAATATCAGCTTTGTAGCTCACATCAAATGGTTGAGTATACGTTTTGGTGTTGGAAATAATCTCTAACACAAATGAATAATTTTGTGGCACAAATGTATCTTGGCATTCAAGCGTTGCAACAGGCTTGATATGAAAAAAGTTTTCTAGATCGACAAACTTAACGTGGTTATTTTTTTGATTGAAATTGAAACTAAAGCGCGTTAATGGATCATTGACTAAGGCAAATTGTAATGTGATTGGCTTGGTAGGCGCTGGTTCAATCGCCAGAATCCGATCCAGTATTACCAAACGTTGGCCTGTTGCCAGTTGGGTAGTGGGTGTGGTTATCAGCGGACGAAAACAGGCAAGTTGCTGTGGTGGCTGTTGGCAACCAACCAACAGCAACAGTATTCCAATCCATACTAAGCGACGTAGCATAGCCTTGCTCCTTCTAAATAGTGATAGAAGCAGCATAGCAAGCCTAAATGGATGTTAAATGGCTTTAGTGGCTGAGCCAACTGTGCAAAACCATGCCGATGATAATCACGCCAATGCCAAGCAAGGTCATGACGCTTGGCGCAGGACTGTTCAACAATACAATTTCCCCAACCAAGGCAAAGACCACTTCGCCAGCTTGGGTTGCTTCAACCGCCGCCAATTGGCCTTGGTGATGCTGGGCCAAATCGGTAGCTTTGAAAAAGAGCACCGTGGCAATCACGCCCGCCAATAGTGCAACCAGCATCGATTGGCCAATTTGGCTTGAGCTTGGCCAACCAACCGTGCTTGCCGCCACGGCTGCTAAAACAAGCCAAAAGGGCAAGCTGGCAATCGTCATGCCCAAGACGCGTTCGAAGGTTGCCAAGCGTTGGCCACACAGCTGCATCATAGCTCGATTACCAAGCGGATAGGCGAAAGCGGCAATCACCACAGGCACAAAGCCCAAAAGCACGTCGCGCCAGCCAATCGTGGCCGCATGTTGCAACTGAATCACCGCCACGCCCGCCAGAATCAAGCCCGAAATTGCCAAACTACGCCAATGCCAAGCTGCTTGGTTGGGGGCTGATTTGGCTTGGAGCAAGGGTGCAACTAACGCTCCCGCAATAATCGTAATCTGCCATGTGCTCGCAACCAGCCAAGCAGGAGCGTATTTGGCGGCAAAACAGAGCGGCGCATAAAACAAACCAAAGCCAATCGTGCTCCACCACAGCCATTGCCAAGGTTGTTGGCGTAACTCGCGCAGCACCAAGCCCAACTTGCCGCGCCAAGCCACAATCGCCACCAGCGGAACCAGCATAAACAGATAACGCAGGCTCGCGCTCCACAGCCAATGGCCGCCAGCCAACTCCATCAAGCGATTGAGCACAAAAGTCGAGGCAAAAAACAGCGAGGCCAACAAGCCCAAAAACAATGCGCGCATAGCCATGATCCTATTCAATTAAGTGCCAGCATTGGCCAAGTATAGCACGGGGATTAAGTAAATTAGGATTGTAAGAATTTTGGGCATGCCCTCACCCCAACCCCTCTCCCGTGGCGCGGGAGAGGGGCTTTAATGTCGTGGTTCTTGTCGCAATTCTTGGTGCACAACGGTCGGCTCCCCCTCGCCCGCGTGCAGTGGGCGAGGGGGTTGGGGGGTGAGGGAACGCTCCATGCCACCATCAATCGCTCAAAACCTACCCTTGTAAGAAGGAGGCTGGGGGGTGAGGGCATGCCCCAATCGTAGCCACGCGCAGTTGCCATAACTAACCAGCTATGCTATAATCGCGCGGTCAATTGATTGGCACGAAAAGAAACGGCGTGTGAAGCTTCACACGCTTGTTGTTTGTCCAGCGACCGTATCCGCTGTATGCCAATGAAATTTAACTATTCAACCAGCGCCGAGAGATACGGCTCTACGCGTTAGAAATGCAAAGGCAGAGCAATGCAACAGGCTCCCGTCATTCACGAAATTGAAAACGAATATCTGCGCAAAGATGTGCCAGAATTCCGCGTTGGCGACACGGTTCGCGTGAGCGTCAAGGTTGTTGAAGGTACGCGCGAACGGATTCAAGACTTTGAAGGTGTCGTAATTCGCCGCCGCCGCATGGGTGTGAACGAAAACTTCACCGTGCGCCGGATTGCCTCACACGGTATTGGCGTTGAACGAACGTTCTTGCTGCACTCACCCCGTATCGACGGCGTGAAGCTGGTGCGGACTGGTAAAGTTCGCCAAGCCAACCTGTACTACCTGCGCGGTCGTACTGGTAAAGCCGCTCGGATCAAAGAACGCCGCGGTTAATCGTTTTCGTTATAGCTGCAAAACCCTGCGCGGGTGTGGGCCAAGCCTGCACTCGCGTTTGTATTTTTGGGAGCTTTGGCTATGCTGCAACGAATGCAACGCTTGGTTATTTGGGCTTTTGAGCGCTTTTATCACGAAGGTGCGTTTAGCTACGATCTGGTAGCGTGGCTCATGTCGCAAGGCTATTGGAGCCAATGGGTATTGGCAGCCTTACCCGAAATTGCCGATCAGCCATTGCTTGAGCTTGGTTGTGGCACGGGCTATGTGCAAAAAGCTCGCCAAACCCAAGCGAGTTTAACAATTGGCCTTGATGAATCGCGCCAAATGTTGGCCTTGAGCCGTCGCCGTGTAGTGAAAGCAAAGTTGGTGCGCGCAGTTGCCCAAGCCTTGCCATACGCCGATGCCAGTTGGTCGGCGCTGCTTTCGACCTTTCCCGCGCCCTATTTATTTGATCGCCGCAGCTTGGCCGAGATTCAGCGCGTGCTAACCGCTGATGGCAAGCTGTATATTGTCGATGGCGGCAGTATTCCCAATGGCCTGTATGCATTCGTAATTGGCTTGATCTATCGGCTTGTCTTTGGGCGGCAAAGCAACCCCGATGTGCCAACCAGCCAGCTCGACCCACGAATTCAGCGCTTGCACGAAGCAGGCTTTCGCGTCAGCACGCAGATTAAGCAAGTTGGCCGCTCGCAAGTCCAAATTTTTATCGCCGAGAAAGCCCAATAAGCTCTTGATAATTAGATAGGATTAGGATCTGGCGCAAACCAGCCCCAATCCCCAGCCCTCAATAACCAACCTATGACAATTGGAATTTACGAAGAACAACAACTTTGGAATAAAGGTGCGCAGCTTGTGGCGGGCGTTGATGAAGTTGGCCGTGGCTGCTGGGCTGGTCCCGTGGTTGCAGCGGCGGTGATCTTTCCGCAACCCTTGCTCAACGACCCAACTGCTTTAGCAGGCATCAACGATTCGAAAACGCTTAGTGCCGAAGCGCGCCAAGCAATGGCCTTGCGCATTCGTCAATTGGCCAGCGGCATTGGGCTGGGCGTGGTTTCCGCCCATCTCATTGATTTATTTGGCATTGCAACTGCCACCAAATGGGCGATGATGCATGCAGTTTTGAGCCTGCCAGCCTTGCCCGATGGCTTGGTGATCGATTGGGTTAAATTGCCAGAATTGCCAGTATTGCAACGCTCGCTGCCCAAAGGCGATGCAGTCAGCATTTCGGTGGCGGCAGCTTCAATTGTGGCTAAAGTCTATCGCGATAATCTGATGCACGAGTATGATCAGCGTGATGCTCGCTATGGCTGGGCAGCACATAAAGGCTATGGCACGGCCCAACATCAACAAGCCTTGGCAGCGCACGGCCCAACCCAGCTGCATCGACGCTCATTTAAGCCGCTTGCGGCCTTTGTTGATTGACAAAATTGCCAGAGAATGATACTAAGGTCAAACATGGCTTTTATGGAGTGTTGATATGCCCTCGCCATATTATGATCAGGGACGGCGTGATGCTGAAGAAGGCACGCTGAATCAATTGTTTTATCACACCTACCACGATTATAAGCGTGGCTATGACGAAATTGTCAATGGCCCACCCAAACCAAAGCCAAATTTCCTCTATTTTTTGATTCCGGCGCTGTTGCTGGTGGGGCTTGCTGGCGGTTGGTTTTTACGCGATCGCGGCGTTTTGAGCGCTCAACCAACGCCATTAGTTGTGATGGTAACTGTAACGCCAGTCACTGCTTCGCCAACCTTCCCGCCATTTACAATTGCCACCCCAGCCCCACCAACTCCAACTCAATTGGTGCTGGAAATTGGCAGCGAGGCAATTACGCTCGAACAAGTGCGCATCCGGCCCGACCCAAGCATCCAAGGCGAACCGATTGGGGCGCTTGATCCAGGCGAAGTGATTACGATCGTCGATGGGCCACGCTCAGGCGATGATTACACCTGGTGGCTGATCGAATCGGCAATTGGCCAAGGCTGGGTCGCTGAAGATTTTATCCAAGCACGCTAAAGGAACATCTATGACTGATCACGTTGTTCTTGATGAGTTAAATGGCCGCTACGGCGATTTTGGTGGGCGCTATGTGCCCGAAACCTTAGTCGCAGCAATTGAGGAATTGACCGAGGCTTTCTTTCGCATTCGCACCGACCCTGAGTTTCAGGCCGAATTGGCGCATTTGCACCGCACCTACACGGGCCGACCAACCGCGCTCACCTTTGCTCGACGTTTGACCGAAGAGCTTGGCGGAGCACAAATTTGGCTCAAACGCGAAGATCTGACCCACACAGGCGCGCATAAAATCAACAATGCGCTTGGCCAAGGCCTTTTAGCCAAACGCATGGGCAAGCAACGCATTATCGCCGAAACCGGCGCAGGCCAACACGGCGTGGCGACGGCAGCAGTTTGTGCCTTGCTTGGGCTGCAATGCGTGGTCTATATGGGCACCGAAGATATGGAGCGCCAAAAACCCAACGTCTTTCGCATGCGCTTGCTAGGAGCCGATGTGCGCGGCGTGAACACTGGGGCCAAAACGCTCAAAGATGCAGTCAACGAAGCCATGCGCGATTGGGTCAGCAACCCAGATTCGTACTATTTGCTTGGCTCGGCGCTTGGCCCACATCCCTACCCGCTGATGGTGCGCGAATTTCAAAGCATCATCGGCATCGAGGCGCGCGAACAAATTTTAGCCGCAACCGGCAAACTGCCAGATACGATCATCGCCTGTGTTGGCGGTGGCTCAAATGCGATTGGCATCTTCCACCCCTTTATCAACGATGAACATGTTGATCTGCGCGGCGTTGAAGCTGGTGGCCATGGCATTGAGCCAGGTCGCCATGCAGCGCGGTTTGCTGGCGGGCGCTTGGGCGTTTTCCAAGGTACACGTTCGTATGTATTGCAAAATAGCGATGGCCAAATTGCCAATACCCATAGCATTTCTGCTGGCCTCGATTATGCTGCTGTAGGCCCAGAGCACGCTTGGCTCCACGACGAAGAACGGGCCTTCTATACCTATGCCACCGACGAAGAAGCATTAAATGGGTTTCAATTGCTCTGCCGCACCGAGGGCATCATTCCAGCGTTGGAATCGTCGCATGCGATTGCCGAAGCTGTGCGTTTGGCCCCAACCATGAGCAAAGAAAGCATTATTTTAGTCAATCTGTCGGGGCGGGGCGATAAAGATATTTTCACCGTTGCAGATGTTTTGGGAGTGCAAATGTAGCGTAATGGCTTCTGATGAGGCCAGTGTGTAAGGAGTAGTTATGGCTCAAGCATGTGTGGTTTGTCGCGCGGCGCTGGCCGATGGCTCGGTCTATTGTTCCGAATGTGGCTCGCGCCAGCCAGAAACAGGTCAATCGACCCAAGCGCTTGGCAGCGGCGTTTTTGGCTCGCAGCCCTTACCCAGCAGCGATACGACCGATGATTCGCCGTATGCGCCACGGCGTAGTGGCACCCAACCATTGAACGATCCACCAACCCAAGTGGTCAACCTGCCAAATTACCAAAACGATAGCTCGACCAGCAAGCTTGGTGGCTTTGGCAAAGAGCCATCAACCCAGCCCAATTTTGCCTTGCCGCAATATTCACCCAATAACCAAGCAAGTTATCAACAACCAAATTATCAACAACCGGTTGCCAAATCAAACAAAACAGGTCGCTGGTTGATTGGCGGTGGCTTGGCGTTGGTTTTGGTGGCAGGCGGTGCTGGCACATATTTCCTTGTCAATAAAGATTCGAACGGTGGCAACAGTGGCAATCTGGCCAATGCGCCAACCTGGACACCCTTGCCAACCAATTTGGCGCAGCCAACCGAGGAAACCGCTGCCAATCCCCAAGTTGAAGCAACCGCCACTAGCGAGCCAACCCAAGCCAGCGGCAATGCCACCGCAGAGCCAGTACCGACCAATGAATCAAGCGATTTGCCAACTCAAGCAGCTGGTGGCGGCGTGCCAACCGATCTCGGCGGCAGCCTGATTTATCTCGAAGACTTTAATCTGGTGCGCCAAACCTTGAACGATGGCGTGGTCTTGCCCTTCGATCTGAGCGACTACAACTATTACAGCGATCTTTTGCGCTGGTCGCCTGATGGTAAAACCATGGCTTTTTATGTGCGCGACGGAGCCAAAACAACGATTTATCTGGCCAATGGCGATGGATCGGACGTGCGCAGCGTCATGGAATTGCAAAATGTTGCGCCTCAAAGCTTGAACTGGGCACCTGATAGCAGCAAATTTGCCTTCGTCACCAGCGACATCGATTTTGAAACCAAAGACGACCAAAATATTTATGTCTACGATGTTGCAAACAGTAGCGAAAAGCAATTAACAACCGCTGGCATGATCGATTTCGACCCATTAAGTTGGGCACCAGATAGCCAAACGCTCTTGTTTATGACTGGAGCAGATGCAATTGAACTAAATACAATCAAGGCCGATGGCAGTAATCAAACCAAAATCGCCACGGTCTATACCGCCGATGCGTGGTGGAACAAAGATAGCAAGATCATTTACGATGATTTTTGTGATCCTGGCACGTTTGATCGTGGCGTTTGTTTGCTTGACCCAGCCACGGGCGATGTAGAAACCTTGCAAAAAGTTGGCGATTTTTATCTTAGCGGTATTTCGCCCGATGCCAAGTGGTATATGCTCGATAACTACAGCGATGGCTCATTACTGATTATCAATGCAGATACTGGCGATAAGGAATTGGTTGCGCCCCCAAGCAGTGCCGACTCATACGAAGTGCGGGTTTGGGGCAAATGGTCGCCCGATGGACGTTATGTCACCTACGAGGCAATTGGCAAAGGCTCGTTTATCTACGAAATTGGCTCTGGCAAAGCCCCAGCACCCTTTGTAAATGGCTCAATCGTCGAGTGGCTACCATAAAAGGATGAAGGATGAGGGATGAAGGATGAACAGCTGGCTATAGGCTTTTGGCTATAACCAGCTGTTTCCATTTAAACTAAATTCGTTCATAAAAAAGATAGTTTTAGGCACACGATAACCGCAAAGGACGCGAAGAACGCAAAGCTTAGTTAAATAATTTCTTGGTATACACTGCTATTCCAAGTCTCCAACTAATCCAACATTCGTGCTCTTCGTGTCCTTCGTGGTTAAAAAACGTTAGCTCCCAACCCCTAATTATCGCAACCCAAGTTGTTTATAGGCGCGCAACAAGGTAGCATTGGCAACTTCGGCAGCACGCTCGGCTCCACGCTTGAGAATGCCATCGAGTTCAGCAGGATCGGATGTTAGCTCGTTGTAGCGTTGTTGCAACGGTTCCAAGGTTGCCAGCACCACATCGGCGACCGCGCCTTTGAGCTTGCCATAGCCTTGGCCTTCGAACTCGGCCTCAATCGTCGCTTTATCCTTGCCAGTCAGGGCTTGGTAAATGCCCAAAAGGTTATGCACGCCATGGCGAGTTTCATCGAATTTGATGTCGCTGCCCGAATCGGTAACCGCCCGCATAATTGCTTTGCGCGTCGCCTTCAAATCGCCCAACAAGGGAATCGAATGGTTAGCGGCTTTGTTGCTTTTGCTCATCTTTTGGGTTGGCTCATCCAAGCCCATCACCCGCGCCGCCACAGGCCGAATCAGCGGCTCAGGAATCACAAATGTCTCGCCATAAAGATGATTAAAGCGCTCGGCAATATCGCGGGTTAGCTCAATGTGCTGGCGTTGATCATCGCCGACGGGCACGACTTGGGTATCGTAGAGCAAAATATCGGCGGCCATCAAGGTTGGATAATTCATCAAGCCTGCGGCGACAGTTTCTTGCTTTTGCGATTTATCCTTGAATTGGGTCATGCGATTCAACCAGCCCAAGGGCGTTTGGCAATTTAAAATCCAGCCAAGCTCAACGTGGGCGGGCACATGCGATTGGACAAAGATCGTCGCATGCTCAAGGCTGATGCCTGACGCAAGATAAAGCGCCGCCAAATCGCGCACGTTTTTGCGCAACTCTGCTGGATCTTGGGGCACGGTAATCGCATGCAAATCGACAATACAAAAGAAATTATCGTATTGTTTTTGCTCTTGTACCCAAGTGTGAATCGCTCCCAAATAATTGCCAAGGTGCAAATTGCCCGATGGTTGAATGCCCGAAAAGACTCGTGGTAAGGCAGCCATAATCATCCTCCGCTAAACTAAAACAAGGCCGTCTCTCGATCCACATACGGGACGAGAGACGGCTTGATTCTCGCGGTACCACCCGAATTCGCAACTAAAGCATAGTTACGCGCTCGTAGCCCGCTAACGGAGGCAATCACGGCTCAGCCTACTACCAGGCAGCAACCCAGATTCGGTGAGCAACTCAGCGGGCCATTCAGCAAAGTCAGCTTGATTATCCTCGCAGCCAAGGGATAACTCTCTGGACAAGTGCGCTTTTGCTTACTCTTCCGCGTCAACGTCGTTTTCAATTTGTGGCGCTTATTGTATTCAGCCGTAGCATGCTTGTCAATCAGTCGAACGATTGATCCCCGAAACCTGAAACCACGAAGAGCACGAAGGATGAGGCTATAGGCTATAGGCTATAGGCTATTGGCTCTAGGGTTTTGACTTTTGACTTTTGACTTTTGATTTCTGTTGTGATTAGGTTCTTGCCTTCCCATAGCCAAAAGCCTATAGCCTCTATATTTTAGCCACGAATTCCACGAATTGCACGAATGAAAATCTTTTAGCCACAGATTGCACAGATTTGCTTGATTATTGATTTCCCATAGCCTATAGCCAAAAGCCTATAGCCTCATCCGCTCTGCGCCGCTGCGTTAAAATCCTCGCCCTTCGTGCGCTTCGTGCTCTTCGTGGATCAAAACCCGATCCCCGATCCCCAACAACCAACCCCCAAAATTTATCAGCTTATGTGCAATCGGTCATAAGGCGGGGATAGCAAACCTGTTTCAATGGTAGAATATTGAGCAGATGCTTCCAACTGGAAAGGGATTTCATGGCGCTTTCGAATAGTGAATTTGTGGTTGAACGATCGTGGAAGATCAATCGTTCAACGCCAGTACGCTGGGTTTGGTCGCATGCGCGGCGCAATCTTTGGTGGATTATCGGGCTGTTTATTGGGGCGTTTGGCAACGCGTTATTTGCCGCGCAAGTGCCAATCGTCACTGGTCAAGCCTTCGAGGCGGTTAAAACTGGCGATAAAGACGGCTTGTGGTGGGCGGCGTTGCTCATTGTTGGTGGGCAATTCTTGCGGGCGTTTGTGCAGCTTTTGCGCAATTTCTCCTCGGAAGTGATTGGCCAGCGGCTCGAACGCGATGTGCGCGATGAACTCTACACCAGTTTATTGGGCAAAAGCATGGCCTTCCACGATAGCCAACCAACCGGCGATGTGATGGCCCGCGCCACCAACGACGTGCGCGAAATGAACTTGATGCTCAATCCTGGGGTCAATTTGGTCGTTGGCTCAGCGATGTTCTTAATTATGCCGCTGATCGCCTCGCCACACCCGCAACTGTTGGTTGTGCCGATTCTATATTTGATTTTTTATGGGCTGCTAGTTTGGCAATATTTACGTCAACTGAAGCCCGTAACCACCGCCGTGCGGGGCAGTTTTGGCGAATTGAACGCCACTTTGGCCGAAGCAATCGATGGCGTGGAAACCGTCAAAGCCACCGCCCAAGAAGAACGCGAACGCACCCGTTTTCGTGCTGCGGTCACCAAATGGCGCAATGCATTTGTGGCTCAAGGTAATGTGGAAGCGGTCTTTTTGCCAGTCTTATTGCTTGGGTTGGGCCAAGGCTTGGGCTTTATCCATAGCCTAATTCTTTTCCGCAACGGCCTGATTAGCGTTGGCGATGTGGTTTCGTTCAACGGCTTATTGTTGCTGTTTGGCTTCCCCACCTTTACCGCCCAATTTGCCTACTCGCAGCTTTCGAGTGGCCTTGCAGGCGGGCGACGGATTTTGGAATTAATCACTACCGAAACTGAATTAGACGAAAATGCCCAAGGCTATGCCGAGCCAATGCGCGGCGAAATTGTCTTTGAAAATGTGGCTTTTGGCTATCACAGCGACGTTGATGCAATCCAAAATGTTAATTTTCGGATTGCCCCCGGCCAAACCGTAGCCTTAGTTGGTCAAACTGGCGCTGGCAAAACCACGCTGACCAAGCTGCTCAACCGCACCTACGATGCCCGAGCTGGCCGAATTTTGATCGATGGCGTTGATCTGCGTGATTGGAATTTAGCAGCCTTGCGCCGCCAAATCTCAATCATCGAGCAAGATATTTTCCTCTTTTCGCGCTCAATCGCCGATAATATTGGCTTTGGTGTGCCCAACGCCACCCGCGAGCAAATTATCGAAGCCGCCAAGGCAGCCCAAGCCCACGATTTTATTGGGCGCTTGGCCGATGGCTACGATACGGTTATTGGCGAGCGTGGCGTGACGCTTTCTGGTGGTCAACGCCAACGTTTAGCCTTAGCGCGGGCATTTTTGACCGACCCAACAATTTTGGTGCTTGACGATTCAACCAGCGCCATCGATAGCGCAACCGAAGATCGGATTCAACAAGCAATTGAACAAGCCTCGCAAGATCGCACCACGATTTTGATTACCCATCGGCTTTCGCAAATTCGCTGGGCCGACCTGATCATCGTGATTCGCAAAGGCACAATTAGCGCCGTTGGAACCCACGAAGATCTCATGCAGCAATCCGAAGCCTATCGGGCAATCTTCGCGAAATTATGAATTATGAAGGATGAATTATGAAAGACGGATGACTAAGGATGCGTGCAAATTAAGAATATTATGCTTCATCCCTCATCCCTCATCCTTCATCCTTTCAAAAAAGGTGCTTATGTTTGCAGGATTAGATACCGAAAATTATGATCGCCAGTATGGCGACCGCGAATTAATGGGGCGCATGTTGAGCTATTTTCGGGCTCATCGGCGCACCGCATTGTGGACAATTCTCCTGATTTGTGGTTTGGGCTTGCTCAACACCGTGCCGCCATTTTTGGTTGCCCAAGCGGTGCAACGGATTGGCGAGGCCAACCCCGATTGGAATTTTATCTGGTTGCTGGCGAGCGGCGGCGTGGTGTTTGGCGTGTTGCAATGGGCCATGGGATGGGTGCGCCAACGCCTAACCGCCAAAATTGTGGCCGATGTGATTAGTGCCTTGCGCAACGATGCGTTTAATGCAGCCATCAGCCATGATCTTTCGTTTTTCGATGATCTGCGTTCTGGCCGCATTATCAGCCGCATCACCTCGGATACCCAAGAGTTTGCCCAAGTTTCCCGCCTGATCATCGAAATTGTGAGCCAAGTGCTCACCGTGATTGCCTTGCTGATTTATTTGCTTAGCGTTTCGGTGCCGCTCAGCTTAGGCATTATCGGCTTTACGCCAATCGTGATTGGGCTTGCTTTAGGCTTTCGGCGCTTGGCTCGCTTCGTCACCCGCAAAGGTTTTCAGGTGTTGGGCGAGGTCAATAGCTCAATTCAAGAGGCCGTAACTGGCATTAGCATTGCCAAAAATTTTCGCCAAGAAGCCCGCATTTATGGCGAATTCAGCGAAATCAACCAGCAATCGTATGGGGTAAACCTGCGGCGCGGCTTTGTGCTCTCGAATGTGTTTCCAACTCTGAATATTGTTTCGGGCTTTGGCACGGCGGCGCTGATTTATTGGGGCGGTTTGTCGGTTATCGATCTCTCGATTACGTTAGCTGCTTGGTATGTGTTTGTACGCTCCGTCGACCTGTTTTGGTTTCCCTTGCTGAATATCTCGGCCTTTTGGAGCCAATTTCAGGCTGGCTTGGCCGCTGCCGAACGCATTTTTGCCTTGATTGATGCAGACCATAGCGTCAAACAAACCGATCAAGAGACGACAGAGCGCCTGCGCGGCGAAATCGTATTTGATCATGTTGAATTTCGTTATGGCCGCAAAGAGCCAGTGCTGAATGATTTCAGCCTCACGATTGCGCCAGGCGAAAGCATTGCCTTGGTTGGGCATACAGGCGCAGGCAAATCGAGCATTGCCAAATTGATTACCCGTTTTTATGAGTTTCAGACGGGCAAAATCACCGTTGATGGCCATGATATTCGATCGCTGGATTTGCGCAGCTATCGCCAACAATTGGGGATTGTGACCCAAACTCCGTTTTTGTTTGATGGCACGGTTGCCGACAACATTCGCTATGCAGCGCCACATCTGAGCGATACAGAGCTTGAAGCGGTGGCAACCCAAATTGGCGGCGGCGAATGGCTTGAAACCCTGCCCCAAGGCCTGCAATCGCAAGTTGGCGAGCGTGGCAACAAACTTTCGCTTGGCCAGCGCCAATTGGTGGCGTTGACGCGGGTTTTGGCAGCGCAACCAGCAATCTTTATTTTGGATGAAGCGACAGCGAGCATCGATCCATTTACTGAAACCCAAATTCAGCAAGCAATGGACTTGATTCTCTCGCGCTCGACGGCGATTCTGATTGCCCACCGACTTTCGACCGTGCGCTCAGCCGACCGCATTATTGTGCTCAATCAAGGCCAAATTATCGAAGAAGGCAGCCATGAGCAACTGATGAATCAGGGTGGGCATTACGCCGATTTATACGATACCTACTTCCGTCATCAATCGTTGAGTTACATCGAATCGCGTGGTGCAGCACGCAGCGTTTAACTGTAATGGTTCATTGGGTTGACAACAGCAGTATTCCCGCAACCCCATCCAAGGGTTGGTTTTCGCTGCAAACCACGCATCCGCAGGTTCGTCAACGGATGTGGTTCAACCTTCAATTGTCCTTGAGGGGGTGCAGGGGGATTAAAGCCCCTTGCGTTTCCCGCTGGCGGGACGGAAGGGTGGAAAAGGGCCATGGTGGTTAATGTGATAAACCACTCCATATAGCAATTTAGATGGCAATTCGGGCTACCATAGTAGCAAGAGCGTGCTACAATTTCATAGGTATCTAGGAGGCTATGCTATGGCTTTAGATGAAGCACAACACACACCATCAAGTAGCACGCTGGTAGCAGAATTGGCGAATTACGGCATCGACGAAACGGTTCGCAATGCCCTAGCCAGCATGGTTGATACGGCTCCAGGCGCGATGCTCTATCGCTTTAATCCGGCCTATTTGGCCGAAGAAGTTGGGCTTTCGCGCCGCTCAGGCTTACAAATGATGGCCGCAGCGGTGCAGGTTGGCCTTTTTAATTTGAATTGGGAAGCGCGCTGTATTTATTGTGGCTATCAAGCCCATGCCTTCGATAAATTGACCCAAGCACATTCGAAGCAATATTGTGCAATGTGCCGCGACGATTTCCAAGCCAAGCTCGATGATGGCATTCACGTAACATTCTCGGTGGCTGAGCGGGTGCGCAGTTTGCCAGCAGGCATCGATAACGAAGCATGGCGCGAAGCAACCGACCGCCGTTTGGGCGTGACAACCTCGCATGAATTGCTGACCGTGCAGGCCTTCCGCGATTTATTTATCGACGAGCCATTGCCCGACGGCGAAAGCTTTCAGATCAAATGGGCGGCCTTGATGTTCACCGATCTTGGTGGCTCAACCGCATTGTATGCTCGCAAAGGCGATCCACGGGCCTACAGTTTGGTGCGCGAACACTTCAACATCCTGTTTAATGTAGTCAATCAAGCAGGCGGCGCGGTCGTCAAAACCATTGGCGATGCAATTATGGCAGTGTTTGTTGATGGTGCGGCGGCGGTCAAGGCTGGCCAAAATGCCTTGGCGGCAATCGAAGCCTTCAACCGTGAGCGCGAGTTGGCCGATGACGAGCGTTTGACGCTCAAAGTTGGTGTGCATGCAGGGCCAACGCTTGCAGTCACGCTCAACGATCGGCTTGATTACTTTGGCACGACCGTCAATGCAGCGGCGCGGGTGCAATCGAGCGCCAACTATGCAGAATTGGTGGTAACGCAGCAAGTGCTTGAAGCGCCAGGCGTGGCCGAAATTCTGCCCAGCGATCTCGCCAACGAAACCCTGATTTTGCGTGGGCTTGATGACCTGCCATTTAGCGTTGTGCGGCTCCAGCATACCAACTAAAAGCAGCGTATTGTTAGGCAACCCTTCTCAATAAATGAGAAGGGTTTGTTGTTTAAAAGCCAAAATCCCCCATGCGAGTGAAGATTTTATATATCACATGGCATATACTTTCAGTTAGGGATGCGAAATCGCACATTGTACCACCCCGCCCCATGAGAGAGCAGCATCCACGCTATAAACCTACCCGATGGGAGAACTTATGGCTGCCCCAATTGTTCTGGTGGAGTACCACCAGCTTCTTCAGGTTGCTCAGCGTTTTCAACACAAGGCTGATGGGGTTAGTGCATTACGCCAGCAGCTTCAAAGCACCGTAGGCCAATTACAGCACAATTGGCACGGCACAGCGGCGACTGCATTCTTCCATGAGTATCAAGCTGAAGTTGAACCAGCGTTTGAGCGCTTACGCGAAGCACTTGAAACCGCCCGTGATGTTGCCATCGCAATTCACACTGGCATGCGGAGTGCCGAAGAGGCTGCGGCGGCGCTTTTCAAACACAATGCTGCTGCTATTGTCGTAGAGGTAGGAGCCGTGGGTTTGGGGGCAACGATTAGTAGCGTGATTGGATTACGCACAGCCCCGCCTGCGCCACGCGTTGGTGCAGCAAAACTACCAGGTGGGCCAGTGTTCGATGCCGCCGGCAACTTAATTTGTTTCGATTTAACCCTCGCTGAATTTGAAATGCTCACCGCCCCCGAACGGATTCAATGGGTCGAAGCTTTAGAGGCACATGCCGATACCCCTAATTGGTTTCACAATATTCAAGATATTATTGCGTTTTTCGATGAATCAGCGGCGCTTGGGCACATGGGCTTCGTGGGCCGATGCTGGGGTTTTAGAGGCGATGCAAAATGGCTATAAGTTACATGATTTATCTAAACAAGGACTACCCATTCCAGCAGGATTTAATGACTGTGATGGTGCTGCCCAAGCTTGGCAACAGTTCTTTAATCGTGAAAAAGCAGGTGCTGATAAAACCGAATTATTACCGTTATGGTCAGCTGCCGAGCAACGTGGAGTCAATTATGGTTCAGATGCTGCCAACTTACGGGCAGGGATTCCCGCGCCAGGCACATCAGCGGGTAATTTAGTTCTCGACTTTGTAGCCTATGGCAATACCTATCGCTTTATCGCACGGATGCAGGGTGGTGGAGAGACATTTGTCCAAAGCTATGGCCCATGGGTTGGCCAAGAAATTGGCACAGATGTTGGTAGAGGAGTCATAACCCCAGTCGCTAACGAAGTCGATAGGTTTGTTGATAGTATCTTTGGCTCAACCCCAACTAGCGAAAGAATCAAAGATTGGGGTGGTGGAATTGGTGGTAAGGAAGGCCGTGACGCTGGTGATTTGGTAACCATTCCAGGCATGGGTGATTGGTTTTTTGACCCTCGCAGCGTTGTACCGCTCACTATACATGGCCCAACCTATTTCATGGCCAAAGCTGTTGAATTGGGGTTAATTCCAGCCTTATCAGGCATGACTCCCGTGGGTGGACATATGACGCTCTACAATGGAACCACAATTATGCCAAATGGTGATGCTCACTTACGCAGTGGCATCATTATTGGCACCGATGGAGTGGTTACTAAACCAAGTGGGGAGAAGATTCCTCTCGAAGGAACCAAAATAAATCCTGATGGCACGTACACCTTAAGTGATGGAACGATTGTCCAATGAAACACCTTTTTATCTTAACGAGCTTTTTATTAATTATTACTGGATGCACTATGCAAACGAAACCGCCAATTGATATGCCGTATACTCCACAACCACTAACCAAGCCAACGGAAAATCTTGGTGATTATAGTGGACTGGCTTGGATCGATCAGGGAATCGTTGTTCAAGCAAAACATCGGCCTCCCTCGACTCAACGACTTATGTGGATGCAATCTGATCTCAATATTGATGAATCATTATTGATTCCTCATGACCCAACCTTTGCAGTAACCTTACACTATCATCCACAACGCCTACCCAATGGAACGATTGGCTTTATTCTTGATACTGGAGTAGTCAATAGCCAAGGTATGCTTGATGAGTTTTATAGTTTTGTTCAGTTTGATCCGACCACCAATACTCTCAGCGAATTAATTCCACGCCCCGCACCGCGTAAAATCTTATCTAAAGGCAGGGTGGTATGGAATCCCAGCATGGATCGGGCCTTGGTCACCGATGGCCAGTATCTTGGCTCGCACTATTATTGGTGGACTGCCAGCGACGGCTTTCAGCCCCTCGACCTTGAGGTCGATGTCGCGCAGTATTTTGCTTGGTCGCCTGATGGTACTACCATCGCCTTCTTCGGCTTGCCCGATGCTGGCTCAGGCGTGGTCAGTGCCCTCACCCGTCCCGAAAATCTCTATCTCATGGATGCCGAGGCTGGCAATCGTCGGGTTGTGCTGGCGGATGTCTACAATATTGCCGGTTTGCAATGGTCGCCTGATGGCCAATGGCTTGTCTTTGTCGCCAATTTCGACCGCTCCTCCGACCAAGTATGGCTGTTCAAACCTGCCACCAGCGAGCGGCTTGCCCTAACCCCGCCTGGCCACTATCAATGGCCTGCATGGTCGCCCGATGGCAAACAGATCGCCGTGATTTGGTATGACCCGGGCAACACCGGCGACGACGACAAGGATGCCGTGATCGTGCTTGATGTGCCCGATCTGATACGGAAATAACTACCAACAAGCTCGCTGAGGAGTCGGTATGCACACCATCAGACTATTCATTGGCTTCAGTTTTATCGTTGTGATGCTCATTCGCTGTGGTGTATCGATGACCCAAATTCCAACAACACCCATTACGCCGACCCAATTAGCAGTTCCAGCAGGAAGCTATTCTGGCCTCGCATGGCTTGATCAGGGGTTAATTGTACAAGCAGATACCCTTCAACCTCCAAGACTAGAACAATTCTGGTGGATCGATCTGGCATCGGGATCAATGACCAAGCTTTCGATTCCTGAAGATCCGCACTTTCAATACACCAATTATTACATGCCCCAACGCCTGCCCAACGGTCTACTAGGCTTTCGCACCAAGCAGTCCAATCCAAATCTTAAAACTGGGGCAGCTGCTAGTGAGTTTGGCCTGTGGCAGTTTGATCCGACCACCAATGCGCTCACGCCGCTCTTGCAGCCTGCCATGCCTCAACACCTCAGCCAACATCTTCGTTTCAGCCTTGCTCCTGATCTGCAACGTGCCGTGCTCTCCGATGGCGGGTATCTCCAGTCTCGGCTTTTTTGGTGGTCTGCTGATACTGGCCACGAGCCGCTGGATGCTGGCGTTGCCATCTGCCAATACCTTGCGTGGTCACCTGATGGCAAAACCATTGCCTATGCTGGCTCACCCGATGCTGCCAGTTCCTTCGGAGCCTTATGGAGCGTCCGCTCAAATCTCTACCTGATGGATAGTGATGGATCGAATCGGCGCGAGATTGGCACAAAGCTGCGCGGTATTGCTGGTTTACAGTGGTCGCCTGATGGCCAATGGCTGGCCGTCATTGGCTACTTCGACGGCTTCGACAACCAGATTTGGTTGGTCAATCCGACTACTGCTGAATGGCGGCAACTCACCAATACGGTTGGCGACTATCAATGGCCTGCGTGGTCGCCCGATGGCAAACACATCGCCGTGGTTTGGCGAAAACCAGCTGATCTTCCGCCTAACGATTACGTGGTGACCATCGATGTTTCGGCCTTCGTGCAATAACCCAGCTGCTCAAAGGGAGAGGAGTCGGTATGCATCCCCTAAAACTATTGATCGGCCTCAGCCTGATCGTCCTAGCACTCATTCGCTGTGAGGTTGCCAAAACCACTATCCTGCCCTACACACCACAACCGCTCAATAAGCCAACGGAAAATCTCGGTGATTATAGTGGGCTGGCTTGGATCGATCAGGGGCTGGTTGTGCTTGCCACTAAAAGCGGTGCACCTTCACGCTACCGCCTCTTCTGGCTTACCTCTGACCGCAAACTCGGTGATCTCGTTGCCATTCCTGATGCAATCGATGCCGATATTACCCTCCATCGGCTCCCCGATCGCCTGCCCGATGGACGACTTGGCTTTAAATACAGCACCGACATGCAGGTCATCAATGGCCCGCCAACGGACCAACATGGCTATAGTGCCTTCGACCCAGACACCAATACTCTCAGCGAATTAATCCCACGCCCCGCGCCGCGTAAAATCTTACACAAAGGTCGAGTGGTATGGAATCCCAGCATGGATCGGGCCTTGGTGACTGATGGTCAGTATCTTGGTTCAAAGTATTATTGGTGGACTGCCAGCGACGGCTTTCAGCCCCTCGACCTTGAGGTCGATGTCGCGCAGTATTTTGCTTGGTCGCCTGATGGTACTACCATCGCCTTCTTCGGCTTGCCCGATGCTGGCTCAGGCGTGGTCAGTGCCCTCACCCGTCCCGAAAATCTCTATCTCATGGATGCCGAGGCTGGCAATCGTCGGGTTGTGCTGGCGGATGTCTACAATATTGCCGGTTTGCAATGGTCGCCTGATGGCCAATGGCTTGTTTTTGTCGCCAATTTCGACCGCTCATCCGACCAAGTATGGCTGTTCAAAACCGCCACGGGTGAGCGGCTTGCCCTGACCCCGCCTGGCCACTATCAATGGCCTGCCTGG
This sequence comes from Herpetosiphon llansteffanensis, assembly GCF_003205875.1. GTDB lineage: Bacteria > Chloroflexota > Chloroflexia > Chloroflexales > Herpetosiphonaceae > Herpetosiphon > Herpetosiphon llansteffanensis. Next base: position 72,030 of record NZ_PUBZ01000169.1, on the reverse strand, counting down.
TCGCCCGATGGCAAACAGATCGCCGTGATTTGGTATGACCCGGGCAACACCGGCGACGACGACAAGGATGCCGTGATCGTGCTTGATGTGCCTGACTTGGTGCGGCGTTAGTTGATTGCATGCTGCGTGGTTGCTTACATCAAGAGATACCATGCCAGTAAGGCTGCACCTATCGCCACGCCACCAACGATCAAACCAAGCAAAAATCCATTGCCTTGCTTTGGCTGATTCCATGGCAACGATGAGCCAGCCAGCGGATCGACGCTTGGAGCAGAGGTTTTCCAAGTGCTTGAGGAAGGTGGGGTTTGCTGACTGCTAAAGTTACTTTGCTCTTGCATAATGTCGGGAATGCCATTGTTATCGCGATCAGCAAACATGGAGTTAAGTTGATCGGCGCTGCCTTCCATAATGTCGGGAATGCCATTGCCATCGCGATCAGCAAACATGGAGTTCAGCTGATCGCTGCTGCCATTGATCACATGCTGCTGGCTTACATTGGTTGTATGGGTCGTTTCGATAGTGGTATTTTTATCAAAAAGGTTAGGAAAACCACCACGATCTGCTAATTCATCCATCGCTTGTTGATAGGTTTGGCGATCTGTGGCGGACATTTCATCGATGCTGTTGTATTTACGCCCATTAACAACATAACTCGGCATACATCCTCCCAAATTTAACTGGTCAACATACGCACCAATACGCGCAAACGATCATAATCGTCGCGCAGCAAACGGGCTAATTCGCGGCCTGCATACAGCTCATATTCGCGCCGATTAGCTTGTAACTCGGCAGCATTGCGAATCGCAGTGCCCAAAAGTTCATCAACAATCGGCAAATTGGCGTGTAAGACCATGCGAAAGAAATCGCAGTGTTGGGTAAAACGATGCACGGTATTATCATCGCATAAATGGACGCTGTAGTGGACGGTTGGCGGTTGCGGTGGCAGATAATGAATAATGCGGCCAGCCCGCTCGTAGCCTATTACCAAGGCGCTCCACTCGGTTTGCAATACAGCGGCGAGATCAGGGTGTTCGCTATAAATTTGATCGTCGTAAAACTCGCTACCATCGTAGCGCCGGCCACCACGCACCATAGCTTTGCCGCCAAGATCGCGGCTGCCAGTCCGAATATCGTAGACCAAGCCATAGACACATAAATCGTTGTCGTAGCAGCCAGCCTTGATCAACGAGCCAAAAGGCGGCGCATTCAGCAACTCATATGCGCCAGTTGTCCATTGAGTTGAGCTTGCTTCGATCACTTCACCAATACGTTGTTCTTGCATATATGTTGGGTATAGGCTATCGAGGATAGGCTATAGCTAAAAGAGTTAAACCCGCACTTGGGCTTTGGCATCTTGTTTTAATGATGAGCCATTGCTCAAGCGCGCATGCCAAAGGGCTTGCTCAATCATTTGGCGAAACACCCGACGATCGCTTTCGCGTACTACTGCTTGCTCATGCGCCCGCGCCAACGCCACCGGATAGCCACCGCCGCGATGCGCTTGATCATACGCGACTGCGTGAATCAAATCAACCCATTCTGGCCGTTGCGCCACCCATTCGGGCATTTCGATCCGCGCTAATTCGGCCCCAACATTCAGGTAGAAGAAATAAATTGCGTGCTCGCCATATTCTTCAACATTAATTTTGGAGAGGCTTTTGAATAACGCGCTGCGTTCGCCATCACCCAGCCAGCCATTGCCAAATAATTTTGTATCGTTGATCCCAGGGTAGGGATCGATAATGCCTTCTGCTTTGCTGGCATTGTTCAAGATTGGTTTGGCAATCAAACGAGCAATTCCGGTCACTTCAGGCGCTTTGGGGTGGCTGATGTAGGAGCAGGTTGGCACATCGGCAGCCCGTAAAGCAGCCAAACCTTGATCAAGATAGCGTTGCAAGAAATGGCTGCGTACCCATGGATCAAGCCCGCTCAACGACCAGCGAATCAGCGTGCCATCTTGCATTGCGACTAACGGCGCAGTGCTAGTGGCCAAAATCTCTTGGGCTAGGCTCGCCAGCGCAATCCCTTCACGAGTATCACGCTCAGCATGCACCAAAGCTCCGGCCATTTTATAACTGCGGCCATCTTTATCCCGCAGCAACAATTCTTGATCGTTGTAGTGCAAGGCTGGCACCGAATGCAATTTGGAATAGGGCTGTTGGCCATATTGAATCGTGACCAACCCAAGGTTAATCAAAAAACACTCGACCGCCCAATGCCGATCAAGGTCGATCTGCGAGCCATCAACCGCTGCCAAACAATAATTTGGCGCAAATTTGGGCAAGCGATAGCGATTGGTTATTGGTTCGGCGGGAGCAGCCAAGAGCCACGGGCTGCGCAGATAATTTTCCTCTGCATGGCGTGCCCAATGTTCCCAGCGCGGGCTTTCTTTTTCCAAATTTGCCCAGGCGGTAGCAACCAATTGATCATGCTCATTGGCTGTTTGGCGCAAATCGCCACCCATGCGCTTAATTTGTTGGCCAACCTGATTAAAATCGAGTGGCATGTTGTGCTCCTCACGTAGTTGGCTTGATCAAATGTTCCAATGTTTTCGCCACCTTCCATCCCTCCACCGAAGAGACGTAGTGGGGTTTTGAGATCCCCTCACCCCAACCCCTCTCCCGTGGCGCGGGGGCGAGGGGCTTTAATGCTACGGTTCTCTCCCAATTCCTTGGTGAAAAACGATGGCTCCCCCTCGCCCGCGTTTTCGTGGGCGAGGGGGTTGGGGGGTGAGGGAATGGGGCACATCAAATCAATTCTTAAAAACCTACCCTTGTAAGATTTTCATCCCCCTGCACCCCCAAATATGTATCTGTTGGATTGTTGTTATTTTTCAGTTTTCAACCTTCGTGTGCTTCGCGGTTTCTAACCCTGATCACTGCCTCTAGCCCCAAATCCTAGCATCTTCCTGTGTCAATCTCTGTCACAAGCGGCCCATTTGGCGCTCTTTTTCCAAAACCCGCATTAACTCACGCGCCAAACGCACCGGATCATGGCGCAATGGATTGGCTGGATTGATCACGTTGGCAGTGCGCACGCGAATTGGCAAATCTGTGGTTTGATCAAGCGGCACAATCGTGGTACGGCCCTGCCATTCAGGCGCAAAGCGATGGTTCTGACGATCGTCGCTATTGGCCAAGGCAACATCAAACACATCGGGGCCGACGTGCTCGACGAGCGCTTGCAAGTGGTCGCGCACTCCAAAATGGTCGGTTTCGCCAGGCTCGGTCGCTACGTTACATACATAGACCCGCACCGCTTGGGTTGCCTCGCGAATGGCTTGATTGACTTCGCTAATCATCAAGCTCGAAAGCAAACTGGTGTATAAACTACCAGGCCCAACAATAATCAAATCGGCTTCTTCGATGGCTTTGATCGCGGTGCGCACGGCCAAGGCAGTTTGTGGCTGCAAATACACCCGTTTGATCCGTTGGCCGCTTTTGGCAATCCGCGATTCGCCGCTGATATGCTCGCCATTTTCCAACTCGGCCCACAGCACCACATCATCAAGCGTGGCTGGCACAATTTGGCCGCGCACAGCAAGAACCCGATTGGCCTCACGCACACCTTCGCCAAATGAGCCAGTTACTTCGGCAAGGGCTGTGATAAACAAATTGCCAAAGGTATGGCCTTCGAGGCTGCCAGCCTGAAAACGATGCTCAAACAAACGGGTCATCAATGGCTCGGCTTCGGCCAAGGCTGCCAAACAGCGCCGAATATCGCCTGGCGGCAAAATGCCAAATTCTTGGCGAATGCGGCCTGAGGAGCCACCATCATCGGCAACCGCCACAATCGCCGTAATATTGTCGGTATATTGTTTGAGGCCACTAAGCAAGGTTGAAAGCCCGTGACCGCCGCCAATTGCCACCACTTTGGGGCCATGACGGGTGCGGCTGCGACCAATCAGAGTTTCGGCCAAATCGATTGGCGCAGTGTTGCGGGGCAAGGCTGCACTCAGCAAAACCCGATTGAGATGGCGAAACGCAAAGCCAGTAGCGAAAATCCCCACCAAACACAAAATAATCATGCGAATGGTGCGCGGCCAGAATTGCAAGGTCAAATAATAGAATATCGCTGGCAGTTCAACCGTCGTATACAACTCACGTAGGCCAAATGCTAAGCCCAGCGCCGAAAACATCAGGCCCAAAAGCATGAGGACCAACCAACGCTTGACCCCAATGCCAACTTTAAGCCAGCGGCTATCCAATAATTTGCGGGCAGATGCAGGTACAGATTGTTTCATAGTCCCCCAATTATAGACCCAAATGCCGTTATAAGGGCATTATTTGGCGACGTAAATAATAGCTAAACCACCAACTTAGGCCAAGTGGGTAGATAACGAGGATCGCGAGCAGGAAGAAGGTTAATCCAAGGCCATCAAAATCGTTGATTACCAGCCAATGAGTGATGCTGGCAATCACAAAACCAAGCGCCAATTGACTAAACAGCCAAACTCCAGCCCAACGGTGAGGCCGCATGACCAAGGCAATTGGCCCGGCCACACAGCCAATCGCAATCAACATGGCGCTCAGCATATGCCGATAGTAGGTTGTGTGCGGACTATTAGTGATCCACAATAAACTAGGCGGCCAATTAAACAGAATATAGGCCGCCCAATAGCCAAACAGCGTCGCCAAAACCACCGATCGCACGCGGCAGATTGCCACTTTGCGCAACATCCAGCCAATTAGCCAACCAAAGCCAGCAAAAATGAGACTGGCTAGGCCAATGCTTACAATACTCAGGCGCTGCATTCCCAATTGCCAAATAACCGGCAAGCGCAAACTATCGTTCCAATCGTTGATGCCAACAATCGCCATCATGCCAAAGAAAACGCCCACAAACAGCACCACAAACATATACCACCACAAGCGACCATTGCCGTAGCGCTCGCCAAAGGTCTGAACTGATGGCACATGTAGATTGGGCAGATGTTCAGGCATCGGCAAATTCCTTTTAGCGAATTGGCTCGGCAATCGTAATCAGGCGATGGCTCAGCTCTAAATTACCTTCAACAATCACTTGATCACCAATGCACGAAACTAAGGTCAAACGCTCTGAACCAACGGGCAAAATGTATTGGACTTGATCAGGTGTAGCCCACACTTGTTCAGTCACGCGGTAGCGATATTCGCTGCCATCTGCACTATAAAGCTTAATTGTCTCACCAATCGCCACATCTTTCACCCGTGCAAAGGGTGCTGGCACATTCGGCGCATCCTTCCAGCGCAACACATGGCCCCAAAGCACCACATTTTCGCCTTGGCCAGGCTGCGCACTCAGATTGTACCAACCAACATCGTGTTTTGGTACAATTGGCACATTGCGTTGATCAAGGCCAACCGAAACCGGCGCAAGATCCAGCCCAATCACATCAATCACCATGCGCACTGGTTGGCTTGGGTTGCTGCTTGGGTTGGCGGTTGGTTGCGGAGCAGCGGTTGGCGGCGCGTTTTGTTCGTTCAAGGTAGGCGTATCCAACTCGACTGGTTTGCTGGTAATTTCTGGCGCAACCGTTTGGGTTGGCAAACGAGTGGGGCTAGCAGCAGCAGTCGCAACCGGCGTAGTTGTTGGCACAACACTTGCCACCACCGCTTGCGTAGTTGGTTCGAGGCTCGGCAACGCAGTTGCACTAGGATTGCCCACCGTTCCACTACATCCAACCAATAAGCACCCTACGAGACCAAATAGCATCCGACGCATGCCAAAACTCCTTATCCAGCAATCCATCCACATGGCACGAATTGCGTAATCTATCTTGTAATGTCGATTCGCTACGATATGAACTTTATAGCCCTGTCCAAGGTGTTTGGAAACCTTTTCACAAATCGAGGTCATCAATGACGCACAACTTCTATGCAACCTTACCTATTATCACCGATTTTGTCCAAATTACCGATGCCAGTTGCTATCAAAAAGTCCCTGCCGATTGGTATATTGTTGTGAGTGATATTGAACAATCGACCAAAGCGATTGCTGAAGGTCGCTACAAAGATGTGAACTTCATTGGTGCTAGCACGATTGTGGCCTTGCTTAATTTGCAGCCCAACCTCGATTTGCCATTTATTTTTGGTGGCGATGGGGCGACTTTATTGTTGCCGCCATGGTTGGTCGAGCAAGCTAAGCCAGCTTTGCAGGCAGTTCAGCATCTGAGCCAATCGATTTATAACCTACACTTGCGGGTTGGCATTATTCCAATCAGCGAGGTTTATGCTCATCGCTATCAGCTTGAAATTGCCAAATTTGCCGTCTCGGAGAATTATGCCCAAGCTATGATTAATGGCGATGGCTTGACCTTCGTTGAGCAAACGATTAAAGATCCAATGTTGGGTGCCAAATATTTGCTTGCAGCCCAAGCCAGCGATCAGCCAGGCTTGCTCGATGGCCTCGAATGCCGTTGGCAGGAGATTCCCAGCCGCTATGGCGAGACCGTTTCATTGTTGGTGCGGGCCGAAGCTGCTACCAGCGCCGAGCGCAACAGCATCAATCGCCATGTGATCGAGCAAATCGAGGCGATTTATGGCGCAGACGCTGAGCATCATCCGGTTGATGTGCAGCAAATCAGCTTATCGTTGTGGCCCAAAGATCTGTGGGCCGAAGCTCGGTTGCGCGGCGGCTCCAGCAAATTGCAACAATTACGCTATCTCAACAACATTTGGTGGCTCAACGTGCTTGGGAAGTTCTTGTTGGCAACCGGAGCCAAAACCGAACTAACCGATTGGGCCGAATATCCCCAGATTTTGCAAGCCAGCACCGATTATCGCAAATATGATGCAATGTTGCGCATGGTGATTGCAGGTACGCCCGCCCAACGCCAACAACTTGAACAATTTCTTGAGCAGCAACGCCAAACTGGCAATTTAAATTATGGCCTGCATGTTGCAGATAGTGCCTTGATGACATGCATTGTCTTTGAGCGTATGGGGCGGCAAGTTCATTTTATCGATGGCAATAACGGTGGCTATGCCAAGGCTGCCGATCAACTTAAGCAACAGAGCCATGCCCACCAAGTAGCGATCACGCTGAACGCTGTGGCATCCTCGAAAACAGGACTATTGGGGGATACTTCATCACCATCATGGGGGACATGCTGAGTATAATGGCTTCATTGCACTTTTTGGAGGCCGTATGCACATTTTATTGGTTGATGATAGTCAAGATATTTTACGGTTGGTTCAACAGGTTTTAGCCCTCGAAGGACATCGGGTTTCGGTGGCCCGCGATGGCTTGGAAGCCTTGCAAAAAGTTGCCAGCCAACGCCCAGATGCGGTGATTCTCGACGTGAATATGCCCATGATCGAAGGCACCGAAGTGTGCCGCCGAATCAAAACCAGCTATAGCATTCCGGTGATGATGCTGACTGTGCGCTCTGAGCAAGTTGATTTTCAACGTGGTGCCGACGCTGGTGCAGATGCCTACCTCTCCAAACCCTTTGACATCCCCGTTTTCATCGAATACCTCAATACGATGCTGCGTTTGCGCTATGGCACAACCGTCTAGCCAGTTGCTGGCTATTGGCTGAGCCAAGGCTAAGGATTTAGTCTGAGCAGATGTCAACATTGCGCCTGATATGCAGCCTGCCTGCTTTGATTATAGTGACTGCAGAGAAACCAACAGCCTATCCTAGAACTGAGTCTCACATTTATGAAACTAAATGTCTTGCTAAAGCCATGGCGTGGCGATAAACGCTTCACGGCCATTGCCAAGTATGCCGCCGCCCTCAAAAAAAGCGGCTCCAAGGATTTGCAGATTGTGGCCCAAGTTGAGGCCGAATTTGGCAAGCCTGCCGAATTGGCCCGCCTCAACGAACAGGCCCAACCCTACAAAGCCTATGGCCAAATTGGGGTCGATATTGAAGCCGCTGCCTTGGAGCAATTGCAACTGGCTTTGCGCCTGCCAATTGCTGCCCAAGGAGCTTTGATGCCCGATGCCCATCCGGGCTTTGCCTTGCCAATCGGCGGGGTTTTTGCCGCTCACAACGCCGTCTCGCCAATGATGGTTGGGGTCGATATTGGCTGCCGCATGCACCTGACCATTTTTGCTGAAGCGCCAATGGAAATTCAACGTCATCGCGAGCAATTATTTCGTGATTTAGCTGAAGTAACAGTGTTTGGCTCGGGCGCAACGCGCAAACGCGGGCCGGACCACCCAATTTTGGGCATAAGAAACTGGAATTTAACCGCCCAAACCCGTAGCTTGCGCGAAAAAGCGATTGCCCAACTTGGCACCAGCGGCAGTGGCAACCACTTTGCCAATATCGTGGTTGGCGAACGAATGGGCGAGAACGACTTGCCACGCGAATTTGTTGGCTTGCTGACCCATAGCGGTTCGCGCGGGGTTGGCTACGCAATCGCCAAACACTATAGCAACATTGCGGTACAAGAAACCGCCACCAAAGCCAACGTGCCCAAAATGTACGAATGGCTCGATTTGGATAGCGAGGCAGGCCAAGAATACTGGGCAGCGATGGAATTAGCCGGAGCCTTTGCCCAAGCCAATCATGAAGTTATCCACCGCTTATTTGCCCAACGCACCAAGCTCAAGCCAGTCGCCACAATTCAAAATCACCATAATTTTGCCTGGCGCGAAGGCGATCTGATTGTGCATCGCAAGGGTGCGACACCTGCAGGCGTAGGCGTTCGCGGCGTGATTCCAGGCAGCATGGCTTCAGCTTCGTATGTGGTCGAAGGCTTAGGTAACCCCGAAGCCTTGCATAGCGCCTCGCACGGTGCAGGCCGCTTGTACAGCCGCTCCAAAGCTCGCGCCACCATCAGCTCCAGCGAGGCCAAAAAAGTTATCAAAGCTCATGGCGTGCATGTCGAAGGCTGGAGCGTCGACGAATCGCCCTTGGCCTACAAAGACATCGAACGGGTAATGGAATTGCAAATCGAAGCCGATTTGATTAAGCCATTGGCTCGCATGAAGCCAATCGCCGTGATTATGGCCGGCGAGCCAGGCCAAAGCTAAATTAGTAAGTGCTTGACAAACTAGAGTAAATGCTCTAAAAATATTAGAGTATTTACTCTAGTTTGGGTTAAGCAGATGAGCAAACGTGATTTAATTCTGAGCACAGCGCTTGAGCTATTCAATCGCCAAGGCACAGCAGACGTAAGCACCAACCACATTGCCGAGGCCTGTAGCATTAGCCCGGGCAACTTGTACTACCACTTTCGCAACAAAGCAGCGATTATTCAAGCTCTATTTGAACAACTGTATAACGCGTGGGATACAGAACTGAGCCTGCCGACCGCGCGCCCAGCCCAATTGAGCGATTTAACCACCTTGGTCGAAACCAACTACCAGATTATTTGGCGCTACCGTTTTGCCTACCGCGAATTGGTGGCGTTGCTGCACCACGATTCCTCTTTGCACGCCAGCTTTTTAGCCACCCGCCAACGTGGGTTTGCAGGCTTCCGCAGCATTGTTGAGCAATTCATCAGCGCCGGAATTATGCAGCCACTTACTGCAAACACACTTGATCAATTGATTCAAGTCTGTTGGTTAATTAGCGAATTTTGGCTCAACAATCTCGAAATTAATCAACGTCCAATCGAACCAAGCAGCATCAACACTGGCGTGAACTTGATGCTCCATGTGCTACAACCCTACATCATTCAAGGGAGCAACCAATGACAGATAAATACGTACGCCAACTAACGGGCTGGAGTTTGATTCTTGGCTCGCTGTTGGTCAATATTCCGTATACGTTGTTGATCAGCAATTTCGATTATCCCGATATTTTGCGTGCGCCAGTTGATCAGGTATTGCGCCAATTTGCAGCAGGTGGCAGTGGCCTAATTTATACATGGCTGGCCTTTGCTTGGGTCGGCTTGCCCTTATTATTCGCCAGCATCATGCTCAAACGCCTGCCCGAATTTTCAGGTGCAGCCTTGAGCGAAACAGCGAGCACGATTGGCGTAATTGGCTTTGTGATGCAGGTTGTTGGCTTGTTGCGTTGGGTCTTTGTGGTGCCACTAATCGCTCAAAGCTACCTTGATCCGCTGGCTTCGGCAACAACCAAGGCCAGCCTAGCAACCCTTTTTCAGGTAGTGCATCAATATGGCGGCGTGGTGTTGGGCGAGCACATCGGCCAATTATTTATGATTATCTGGATGCTACTGCTGAGCACGATTATCTATCGTTCGATGAGCTTGCCGAAGTGGCTGGCATGGTTGGGCTGGCTGGCAGCCTTGATCTATAGCCTTGCCCAAACTGAACTTTTGGCGACCGTACTGCCCACAATTCCGGTCATTGCTTGGGCAGGCTTAGTTGGCAGTTTGTTGTGGTTGGCGTGGATGGCAAGCCTCGGAATTATAATTTTGCGCCAGAAAAATGCCCAACAATTGGATACCAATTAATCCTTGACCACAGCCCTAAAAATCTCTATAGTGGAAGCTAGCACTATCGTTAAATGGGTGATAGTGATGCAATGAGGTAGCACTATGCATGCACGAGATTTTGTTCAACCAGGCAAACGATTACTAGCACTCTTTACTAATGGTCATTTATTAACCTTCAATAATGATGGCACTGGAAGTAGTGGTAATTGGATTATGGATGATCATCGGATAAATACAATTGATCAAGTATTGATTTATCTTCGTGATGATTCAAACATCAATAAATTGTATACTGCTACATACAAGTATGCTGAAAAAGTTGAAGATGGCCGCTACTGCGTTTATTTTGAACACTACCACTATATTAAGGAAATAGAACAAAATTGGGTCCAGTTTACTGGTGCACAACAGGTCGTTCGCTACTTTGAATAATTTCTAAACTTAAACCCCTTGGCTGTATTGCTCAGCCAAGGGGCTTTCTATTTTAGGCCGTTTGGCTGAATCATTTTCAATTACGACAATAAATAGTTTACAATACAGCATCATGCAAGGATCGAAATCATAGACCTAGAATAGGAACATGGAATGCAAGCAAAACATGTGCTAGACCGCTTTAATCTGTGGCTAGAACAATCTGACAAAGTGCTTGAATACCTTGCCATTGAAGATGCGCTCAACCTGATGCTTGGATTCTATCGCGAAATTCGGATTGACGATTGTGATCTGGCCAATGATGGTGATATGTTGCTGTTTCAATGGGGTGTTGAACAGAATGGCTTAAATGCACATTTTAGTTATAATCTGACTCGCCATTTGGTAGTTGAAAAAACCTATGTCGATGCTGATGGCGAGTGGATTGATGATTCGGTTAAGCAGCTTTCGCTGACGTTTCGCTATATTTCCAATTTGAAGTTGGCTAGTTTGGGCCAGGGCAATCAATGGTGTTTGCATCCTGAGGAGCTTGGCAAGTTTGAGCAATTTTTGCAAACGCATCCGGCTACGTTGGCAGTTAACCACCTGCATGCACGTTCAATTGACCTCAGCTTCAAACATTTAGAATAATTTGACAAGCAGATCAGCCATCGCTATACTTGATTACACAGTTTATTCCGATTAAATTGTTTTTATTGAGGCAACGATGGTTGATCTACTTTTTGGTTGTTTGCAGTTGGTGCTTGGCTGTGGCTTATTGATCGGCAGTTTTAAGCTGACCCAACACAGCAAACCACGCTCAACCAAAAGCCTCAAACAAGCAGTTCTGCGCCAACAACTCCTCGCGCAACGCTCCAAACCCCAATAATAACCAGATCAAATTTTTTGTACTAAACCTTTGCCTAGTCGTGTTACTGTGGCTACGTATAAGCGTTGACACATGCCCATGCGTGTAGTACATTTGTCCTATTCAATCGCTCTACTAGAGGTGATCGTATGAATAGGGTTCTGTTCGATTCATTTCAGCACAATAGTTGGGCAACCAAGCTGTTACTAACGACTTGTAGCCAGCTTAACGAGGAGCAACTTGCTACAACCGTTGTTGGCAGCTATGGCAATATCATCGCGACCTTCAACCATATTATTTTGTCTGATGCGCGCTATCTACACCATCTTTCGGGCAATGCACCTGCTTGGTTACTTAATCGCGATCTCACCAGCGATTTTGCGCTGCTTGAGGCGCGAGCTGAAGAAGTTGCCACTAATTGGATCCAATTTCTCGCCGTGCCGCTTGATGGTGAGCAACTAACGATCCTTGTTTCAGGAGATTATGAAATTCATGCCGGGGCATTGATTGCCCAGGCGCTCCACCATAGCAACATTCACCGCGAGCAAATTTGTGCCATCCTGACATCATTGGGCATTGAACCACCAGATATTCAGCCGTGGAGCTATGCCCATGGTATTGGGCGAGGCCGTGAGCTGCCTAGCGAGCAATAGGTAGTTGCGATCCACGAAGGGCACGAGGAGCACGAAGGTGCGGAACCGCGAAGAACGCGAAGGACACGAAGGTTTCGTTTTTGCCACAGATGGGCACAGATTTTTAGGATTGGGTTCCTGCTGACCGATAGCCCATAGCCATAACTCCTCTGCGCCTCTGCGTTAAAAAATTCATCCACGAAGGGCACGAAGAGCACAAAGGTGCGGAACTGCGAAGGACACGAAGGAGCCGAAGGCTTATTTTAGCCACAGATTCCACAGATTTATTTGATTATCTTCTAGGCTTTCTGTTTTTCATCCCTCATCCCTCATTCTTAATCCTTCGGTTGCTCTGCGCCTCTGCGTTAAACGAATAGGTATTTAACACAGAGGCGCAGAGTTAAATTTCCGATCCCCAATCCCCAACAACCAATCCCCTTGCGAAAAAATCGTCATTTCCGCAACAAGCGCAACAACATGTTGGGCTGGCCCCAACGCCAACAGCAGCCCAACCACAAGCCAATAATTGCTAGTTTGAGGCCAATCAAGGGCCAACTAAACGCCAACGGCAGCCAACTTGCCAGCGCCACACAGACAATAGTTAGGCCCAACCACGCAACCACTGCCTTAACATCAAAATCGATTGGATAGCGCTTTTGGGCCGCGCGATAGACCAACCACGCTGCGATCAATTGATCGCCTGCGGCGGCGATCGCAGCGCCAACCAAGCCCAACCATGGCACAAGCACAATTGCCAAACCAACATTCAAAATCGCGGTTAATAAGCTGGTTTGGCCTAAAACAGCAGTTGCTTTGGTAATCGTCAGGCCAGTTGCCACCACCGTCAATAAGCCAATTGCCATCAAATTAACTGCATACCAACCAACTGCTGGCGCTGCTGGCAAATAATCGCCAGTCGTCAAAATGCGTAACAGTTCGGGGGCAAATAAGGCCAAGCCTGTGGTTGCAGCGCCCATCAGCATCGTGTAGCTGGTCAGATATTGGCGATAGCTGGAGTTGGCGGTCGGCGTGTTGGCAATCGAAAGGCTATACGGCAACCAAGCCTGATTGGCAGCACTAATCACAATCCACACGATAAAGCTAATTTTGGTCGCCGCCGCATAGTGACCAATTTGCTCCAATGAGCCAAAATGCAGCAAAATCTGGCGATTGATCAAGGTCATTGCCACAAAATAGATTGAGCGTGGCAAAAAGCCCAAGCCTTTGCGCATTAATATTTGTAGCAGCTGCCAATCGGGCCTGCCAAGTTGGCCCTGCATCAGCAGCGTCAAGCCAAGCGCCAGCAAACAATCAACGACCAACATCGCGCCAAAATAGGCACTCAAGCGCTGGCTACTTTGCAGCATCCAACCAATTGTCAGCAAAGCCGTCGCCGCAACTCGCAGCACGGTCAGGCCAAATAAGCGCAGAGCTTTACTCTCTTGGCGCAAGGTTGTAAACCACAGGCCGATGATGCCATTCGCCAATTGGCCCCACAACCCCAAGCGCAAGGCCAAAATCGTTTGTGGATCGCTGCGTTCAAGCAATTGCACAGCCAGCCATGGCGCAAGTGCATGGCCAATTACTGCGATCAGCAAGCCCAAAAGCAAGCGAGCAAGCCAAAGCGAGCCAATCAAACGCCGCCGATCAAGCGTTGCTTCATGAAAATAGAGCGCCAAGGCAAAATCGCTGCCCAGCGTCACCAACTCGATTGCAAACAAACCAACTAAGCTAATCAGATCGACGCTGCCATACAGTTCAGGGCTGAGCAAACGAGTGATAAAGGGCAGCAGCAAGGCTCCAATCAGCTTGGTTGCCACTCCCGTCAAGGCATAGAGTGCTGTATCTTTGAGGAGGCGACGGCTCACGGGCTTGCTTCCAGCAGCCGCAAGCGCTCGGCCAAACCAGGATGGTCGGGGTTGATTTGCGCGGCGGTTGCATAGGCATTCCGCGCCTCAGCCACCAAATTTAATTCGCGCAGCGTATCGCCAAGCACCAAATAATAATCAGCCTGTGGGTCAAGCTGAACCAACGTTTCAAGCGAGGATTGCGCTGCTTGCCAATCGCCCACAGCCCGTTGCTGCAACGCCAAATAATACCAAGCCAAGCTATTGGTTGGCGAGATTATGCTAACTTGCTGCCAATCGCCAATTGCCTGTTGCGGCAGATTCTGGCGCTCGTAGCTCTCGGCACGGCGGCTTAACCAGGTAGCATCATTCGGAAACTCGCTAATTCCTTCATTTGCCAATTGTTCAACTGCTAGCCAATCTGGCTGATCGTTGGCATACCGCCGCAGCCAATAGCGATCTTCCCAAACCGTGCGATCGCGAGGATCAAGCGTCAAGAGCAATTGATAATAGCGCTCAGCTTGGGCCAAATCGCCAGCCATCCGCTGATCAAACGCCAAGCGCTGAAGCGCCAAGCGCGGATTTTTTAGCTGTTGCAAACTACGCTCTGCAGCAGCACCATCGCCACGTTTGAGTTGCAGCAAGGCTAAGGCCAAACGGGCAGCTTGGCTGCTCGGTTCTCGCTCCAAGGCTGTTTGATAGGCTTGCAATGCAGCGTCATCGTCATTGGTTAGCTCGGCAAGCCAGCCTGCCAAAAATGCCGCACGCCCAGAATCGGGCAACAATGGTTGCAGTTGCTGCAAAAGTTGCTTGGCAGAGCTTGGATCGTGCGTCCAACGCAGGCCAACCACCGCATCCAAGGCCCGATCAAGCGTGTTGCTAGCTTGCCAAAGCTCAAGGGCGGCGCTGGTTTCGCCTTGCTGCCAGCGTTGCCAAGCCTGCTCGGCGGCCTGCTGATCAGCGGTTATTGGCACATCGCTTGGGGCTGGCTGAATTGCAGCATCAATAAAGCTCAGCTCGCGATCGTGTTGCAACGAGCCTTGCCATTCAGCCATTTGCCCAGCTTGGCTAATGCGAACATGAATCGGATGCGCCAACGTGCCAGCTTGTTTGAGCCAGCTTAATTGATAGGGCTGGCTTTGCAGATTAGGCAAATAGCTCAGCCGAATCGTGCGCGTTTGGCCCGGGTAGAGCAACATATACCAACCAACGCTCGTCAACTGGCCTTCCTGCGCAATATCCGGCGGCGTGTCAGCGCCATCTAAATGCAAGGGCAGCGCATTAATCGGCAAATAAGCCCGCGCATAATCGCCATAACAGCCTGGAATACGCTGCTGGATTGCCAAGCCAACGTTGTAGCAATAGCCATAGACCGCGTGTTTGCTCGAATCGGCGCGCCACGCATCGTAACGATTGGTATAGGTAATTGTCAATGTGTTGGTCAATGGCCGAGCTTGGGCATCGAGTTGCACATCAAGCTGCATGCGTTGTTCAATAAAGTTTTGGCCGTCGCTATAGGATAGATCAGCATCGACTAAGGCCAGCAGATCGTGCCCAACCTGCGGCATTGCGCCAGCCCAACCATTGGCAAGCATCAGATTTTGGCTGGTTTGATCGTTGAAATAGATGCTTAAATGGCGTTGCTGCAACGATGCTTGCAAGCTTGCGCCAAGCTCCAACCATTGGCTGAAATTGGCATGGCGAGCCGTTTCGAGGGTGCTGCGAAACAAAGCAGCCAAAAATTGCTTATCGCCAGTGACGTTCTGGCCATCGTAAAGCCCGAAAATTTGCTCAAGGCTCGCTGCTTGTACCATTTGGCCGTAGCCAGCAATCTCCAAGGGCGCTAAAACTTGAATCAGCCCTTGCAAGCCATACAGATCGAGTGCGATCACGGCATCGACTTCAGGTTGTTGGTTTAATTGCCAAAATATTTGCAAACTTTGGGCCGAGGTTGGCCAATCGGGCCACCAATTAGCATCGCGCAACGTCCAAAGCGAGGCCCGCAAATACTGGTTGTAGGGCTTGGGCATGGCCGAGCCAGCAGGCGCAACTGCCGCAAAATCGGCACTGTTAAAGTAGGCCATGTTGCTAATGCGGCCTTGCTCAAACGTCATGGTCGCAATGCTGCCAATAAAGCCACCACTTGGCCGCAATTCCAGTGGATTTTGGCCAGCAATCAACAGACGCAACGGTTTTTGCGTGCCCCAACCAGCAGCAAGCAACGGCCACGCTTGATCAAGCAAGCCAAGGCTGGTTTGTGCCGCAGTCAATTGCTGGTCAAACTGCGTTAATTGAGCTTGATAGTTGGCCAAAAATGGGGCGGTTTGCAAGCTGGTTGGCACGCTACGCCATGTTTGCTGCACGCCTTGCACATCGCGCTGGAGTTGCAGCCAATCTGATTGGTTAGCAATTAGCCAATCCAGCAGCTGTTTGCTCCGTTGTTCAGCAGGCAGATCAAGCAGGGCAAGCAAAGGATTAAATTGGTGGCAATAACCCTCTGCAACGCCCAAGCCTTGGTTCGCAAAATCGCTAGCAGCGGGCAGCGCACCAATCCAAGCGTCGCTTTGACGCAAAATTGGGTGGATTGGCAAGCTTAATCGGCGCAGCCAAATAGCGCTGGTGTGAGTTGCAGCAACCTCATCGCACAAGGCTTGGGCGTGGCTGCTACGCATTGGGCTGGTTTGCAACAAAGCACGCAGCTGTTGGCTGTGCGCATACAGTTGGTAGCTAAACCACGCTAGTAGCCCGAGCCAGATGCCAAGCAACCCCAAAGCATATAGGAAAAAACGCCGCAAGCGGCGTTTCTTAGGAGCTTGATTGGTTGCAACTTGATTACTTGATTTGCTCATGGCTAGCCATCTCATAGGCCGATTCTGAGCGCTCAAGCGTTGAATCGTGCAAATCCAAGGGCGCTGGCTCGCTCATATTTGGTACCGGCTGATGATCATCTTTACGATGCCAGAAGCGACGACCACGATTGGCATTATGATGCTGATCGTAGTAGTAGGTGTAGTACACGCCATAGCCTTCGGAGCGCGCATCAAGCTTGTTGAAGACCAAGCCAATCAGCCGACCGCCAACCGTTTGGATTGCGGCGCGACATTTGGCCAGCATATCGCGGCGCGTGCGTTTGGCTTCGGCCACCAGCACAACGCCATCGACGCGTGGAATCAAGGCAATTGGGTCGGTCACGGTCAAAATTGGCGGCGTGTCGAATAAGATCCAATCGTACTCCTGCTGCAACAGCCAAATTAGCATTTCCATGCGCTTGCTACCAAGCAATTCCGAGGGATTCGGAGGCAACGGGCCACTTGGAATCAGCCACAAATTTTCGGCAACTGGCAGCACCGTGCGATCGCGAATTGTTGGATCTTCGTTGTTAGTCAGCAAGTTGGTCAAGCCATATTCGCTGCTCACTTCAAACACCCGATGCATCATTGGCTTGCGCAAATCGGCATCGATCAGCACGACTTTTTGGCCTGCTTGGGCCAGCACCCACGCCAAATTGGCCGCGACGGTGCTTTTGCCTTCCTCAGGTTGACTGCTCGTTACAATCAAGGTGCGGGCTTTGGTATCGACGTTCGAAAACTGCAAATTAGTGCGCAAGGTGCGAAAGGTTTCGGCGGTTGGCGAACGCGGGTCGAGCCGCGAAACCAAGCGCTGAGCGGCTTTGGTCACTTTGGTTTCTTGCTTGACAATCGCTGCCAGCAACGGCGCATTGACCAAATCAACGCCTTCGTCTGGTGTTTGCACGCTATCATCGAAATATTCGAGCAGCAAGGCCAAGCCAAATACCAAGGCAAAGCCCAAAATTCCCGCCAAAATTGCGCTGCGAATTGGCCGTGGCGCAATCGGCGTAGGATTGACCAACGCTGATTCGACGACGCTAATTGAATTGGCGCGATTGCCAAGCGCCGTGCTATACAATGTGCTCAGGGTTTGGCGATTTTGATTTTGGCTCTGTTGTTTGAGCTGGAGATTGGCAATTAACGATTCAGCGGCGGGCTTATCGGCACCGATTTGTTCAATTTCAGCTTTGAGGGTTTTAATTTCCTCGTCGGTGCGGGTAATTTCCTCGTTGAGCGTCGCAATCTGGCGATTAACCTCATCGAGCAATTTGGCCTCGGCGCTCTGTGGCCCCGCCGGACTGGTCAAAATCAGCTGTTCAGCAATTGCATTGGCAATATCGGCAGCCTGCTGCGGATCGTCGGCCTCAACCGCAATATCCAAAAACTCAGTTTCCTGAACTGGCCGCGTCGTGATGATCGCCGAACTGGCAATATCGCGCACATTTAAACGTTGCTCAACTGCTTCGATGGTTGTGCGACTCTGGGCAATTTGCGCATAGGTCGAAACCAAGCGTTCGCTGGCAACCAAACTGCCATAATCGGGATTGCTATTTTGCAGAGTTTGGCCAACAATCACCCGCGTGCTGCTGGCATAGCGCGGCGTTTGACGGCTACTAATGGCATAGGCCGCGCCAGCAGCGACAATTGGCCCTAGCACTAAGAGCCAGAGCCAACGCCGCAAACCAGTGAGATAACGACGAAAGATATTCATTGATTAAGCTTCGCTCCGGCGGCGACTGACCATAAGCAACAACCCGCCGGTGATTGCCAAGCCCAAACCAAGCCAGAAAATCCATGCAGTTTGGCTTGGAGCGCTGGTGTCGGGCAAGCCAACTGGGGCGCTGCGATCGACCGCAATCGCAACTGGATTGCTGGGCGTGCTTGAGGAACCGCCGCTGCCATCGCTGGCAACTGCTTCGGCAATGTTGATGCCTTGTTGGCCGCTGGTCGTGCCAGCTCGAATCTTGGTGGTGATCACAATCGTGACGCTTTCGCCAGCAGCCAAATCACCAACACTGACCTTGACAGCTTGGCCAGTGGTGGTTGCGCTGCCCTTGCTGGTTTGCACGCCGACAACTTCCAAGAAATCGAGAATCCGGTCGTTGACTACAACATCGGGAGCGGTTGCGCCACCAGTGTTGCGCACCACAATTTTAAAGCTAATCAAATCGCCAACTTTGCCACTGGCAGGGCTAGCCGACTTTTCAACTACCAATTTTGGCCCGTTTGGCACTTGGGTTGGCAATGGCGTAGGCGTAACGGTCGTATCGCCGCCAACCGTAACGGTCACGACATTACTTGATGAGCTTGAACCGCTGGCCGTATTCACAAAGGCCACGTTTTGGCCAACTGTGCCTGCTGCTGTGCCAGCCTGAATTCTGGTGGTAATGGTTAATGTTACCGATTCGCCGCTGGCTAATGTGCCAACATCGGCGCGCACCTCTTGGCCGCTAAAGCTGGCAGTGCCTTTGCTACTGCTCGCTCCAACAACTTCCAAGAAATTAACCACGCTATCGGTGATGACCACGTTGGTTTGGGTTTGCGGCTGATCGTTGGTAACGTTGATCGAAAAGGTCACCGTATCGCCGGGCAAGCCATTGCTTGGGCTAACGGCTTTGGTAATCGGCAGATCGAAATCAGGAGTTGGGGTTGGGCCTGCGGTTTGACCATAGGCACGCCATGCGCCGTCAAAGCCAAAGAGCGCCAAACCCAAGCCGAGGACACAGAAAATGGTTCCCAGTACCCGCGTGAGGCGTTTGTGCATGGCTCGCTCCTTCTAAGCTAGAGTGAAAAGGGGAAAATAACAATAATTTACTAACAGCAATCTAGCGCTTTAGAATGGCATAAATGCCAACAATCAAGCTCTTTGCGCAATGCTGTGAACTATCGATCAGCATAACACGCGCCAGCAAACGCTGTCAAACCCTTTTGGCGCAGAAGTTTTGATCCTGTGGGGGATTTTTAGCGGGATTAAACGCAGGGCGACCAGCTTTTCGCTAAGCTGGCCGCCTGACAATTGGCTTATTTACGGCGGAAGAAACCACGCTTGGGCTTATTTTGTTCTTCCAACTCGCTGCGCAAAGCGCTAAAGTCGGCGGGCGCAACTGGTTGTGATGCTTGACGTTCGCCCAAATCCAACACTGGCTCGCTGCTGACTGGCACATCGAGGCCACTCAACCAATCGGGCAATGGTTCTTCTACGCCAAATTCGCTTGGCGCTGGCATTGCCAGATCGTTGGCGTTTTCGCCTTCTTCGCGCAGCCAATCGGGAATTGCGTTTGGTTCCTCGCGTTCTGGCAGCATTTGGGCTGGCGCAGGCGCAGGTTCAGGAATGCGGCTAATTGCAGGAATTGGCTCAAATGCAGGCAGCGATTGCTCATCAGATTGGGGCGCATACGGATTAAGTCCATCAACCACACCCAATTGATTGAGCCATTGCCATTGTTGATTGCGGCTTTGCGCGTCGCTATTACGTTGGGCTAAAGGCCGAGGTCGTGCGTCAATCACCAAACCAAGCGTGCTGCCGGTAATCGCTGCCAACGCAGTTTCGACCACTTCGCCTGGCAAGTTTGCGCCAATTTGCACTTGCTTGCTTGGGCGCAAGCGCAGAGTTGCCCGTTTGCCGTGAGCCAATGGCAAGCGTCGAATCTCGCCATGGTGAATTTGCACGATGATTGGCGCGCCGCTGACTGGCACAAGCTCCACTTCAGCCACCAAATCGCCCAAACGCAACGAGCTATTGATCAACAAATAGCTGGCCAAGGCTCCATTGCGCAAAATATCTTGTTCGAGCAAACAAAAACTGGCATCGGGATATTTCCAGGCAGTTGCGCCAGCAAGCGCCAGCAAGCCATCACGATCGAGGTAAATATCGCTAATCAACAAACTACGATCGCGATATTGTTGCAGTCGCCCGAAATCAAGCCCATCGACAAGGCTCAACAATGCTTGGGCTGGGTGAATGGTATGCGCCAACGGGCCACCAGTGGCAATAATCAAATCGCTGGCTAATTGAGGCTGTTCATCAAACAGATCATTTGAAACAACCCGCAGCGCTTCGCGCACCAACGCTTGTTCAATCAAGAGATCTTCGCGATCGATTGGCACAATTTGCGGGCGAATCAGCCGATTGAGCATATGCTCGCGCAAGGCCGAATCGCTCATTTCAAAGGGCAGCCAACGGGTAATATTGTTAGGCCCAGCCTGATCAACCAAGCCAGCAATCCCGTAGGCCGTACCACAATTGGTTTCAACTGTGATATTTAATTGCGTACCATCGGAAGCATAGCCAGCGCTGGTCATCGCGCCAATATCCACAATCAAGGTGTTGCGGCCATGATGTTTGGCGATAAAGCGCACCAATGGCCCAAAACCATCACTGGTACAGCGCACAAAATCGCTGCTCATCGCACGCATGCGGTTGAAGCTTGGCAATTTTGGCAGCACCCGATCATTGTAGGAACGAATTAATTCTAAGCGCGCTGGCATCAATTGCTCAACCCCAATTGCTGGCAGCACGTTCGAGGTTGCGGTAATCGGCGCAATCGTCGAAAGCGCATCTTCGATGCCAGGATAGGCGGCGGTGTTACCAGCAAAAATAACGTGAGCAAACTCGCGCGAATTGATTTGTTCGAGCCGCAAGACCGTAAAACCAAGCATGTGCGCCAAACGCTCAAGCGGCGCGGAGTTGCCGCCATCGATGCCGCCAGCCATCAAAACCGTTGCTGCTGGCAAGCGCACCAAATTGGCTAGTTGATAGTCGATCCAGCTTTCGCCTTCGGCCAAATCGGGGTCGCCATATTCATCGAGCGTCACCATATCGAGCACGGTGGTGTAGCTCGAACGGGCCACCCGCCGCAAACTCGCGCCAGTTGTATCGTTCGAAATCGCCGCCAGCACAATCGGCAAGGTTCCAGCGGCGCTGGTGCTGACCACCATGCCATCAACGCCTGAGCCATCTGGGCGATGCGGAGTCATCAAACCATCAACATGGGCAATTGCGCGAAAGGTCAGTTGCTCAATTTCGCGAATTGCCGTCAGAATTCCTTGCCATGCATCAGCAATTGGTGGCTCTAAGGTTGAGAGTGCTTGGGCACGACCCAACAAGCGATACTCGCCAGCAACCAATTCGAGCAACGCCACGTGGGTAAATAATGTGCCAATATCAACGACAATCAGTGCAGCAGGATCAGCGGTCGTCATATCAATCCTTTCGCAACCCCTAAGAGATCACGCCTATTTGCCGCAGCAAAAACTGGATTCGATCAATCAAGGCTGATTGATAGGTGATCAACGTAGCGGCAAAGACCGCCCCCAAACTTAGCAAGAGCCACATCCGACCGACTTTTGCCACCACGCTTGGCTTGAGTGTTTCGCTATGATCAGCGGCTTCTGGCGTTGCGGCCTTGCTAAAGCGAAACGACAGCAAGACCAAAACAACCCCAATGACCAACACAAGTTTGCCAAGGGCGACGGCTAAACTACTGCCATCGGTAAAGCTCGTGACCGAGAAGAACGATGATTGGAGTTGGGGCAGCAACGTGCCGAGAATTGTGCCAGCAATCGCAATTGCGGCGGCAACCCCAAACAACAGCGCCAAGGGCACGTTCGCCAGCCATGAAAGCTGTTGGGTGCGCAAACGGGTCAATAAGAGTAACCCAACCAGTACTGGCACAATAAACAAGGCCGTCCCAACGCTGTTGGGGTTATCGATCATATCGCCGCTTGGCACGATAAACACGGTTGTAACGACCACGGTTAGGGTATAGCCAAGCGCCAAACCAACAAACAAATATTGGCTAAAGCGAAAGAGTGGATTTTCGCCAAATGCCCGGCTGAGCACAATTAATGTCAAGCCAAAGGCGATCCAAGGGCCAAGCGTTGTCACAAGCTATTCCTCTTTCCACGGATACGCCGTTGCAACTGAAGCACGCCGCCCACCAGCACCACAAGAATCGTGGTGATCATGCCCAAACTCAGTGCGTTGATCGAGCCATTGCTGGTTGTGTCGATCGAGCGCAACGCCGTATATTGCTGCTCGCCAACTAAACCAGCAGCAGTATAAATCGCCGCTTGGTTGCCGTTGACGTTGATATCAACATAGGGTTGAATTTGGGGTAAAACTTCGTTCGTGGTTAAAATTGCCACCGGCAAAGATGGTTCGCGTGACCAGAATTGTTCCATCCAGCGCTGAACATCGCTTGGCTCATCAGCAACCACAATCAACAGATCAAGATCTCTGGTGGTGGTAATGCGCGGTCGATCAAGTTGATTATTTGAATTGAGCTTCGACATAATGCGCAACAAATTAACGTCAGCGCCCTCGCGATTTTGCAAGAGGCCAGCAATTGCGCCGCGCAAATTACTGCCAAGCTGTGCAATCCCAACTTCGTTACCTTTGACCCAACCAAGATTCAGATATTCGGCACCTTCGCCAGTGTAGCCTGTCGCTGGATCGATGATTGGGAATTGGGCGGCCCGTTGGCTGGCAAGCAAGCTGCCTTCGGTATCGGTCGAAAGCAACAGCATTGGCACTTTGCGATCGATCAAGTGTTGGGCGATTGATTGTTCGAGTGGACCCAACTCGGCGTTATGGCGCAAATCGCCTTCATAGGCAATCAGCACGCGGCTTTCAGGGTTGAGCGTTTCGACGTAATTGTAGAGATCGCTCGTATTGCCGCCAATGGTCAAGGCTTGGGTATTGATCGCAAGCAGATTTGGCACGAGTAGCCCAACAACCAAGCTGAGCAACATCAATATTGCCACAATTCGCTGCGTGCCAATGCGTTGCCACCATGGCGGCGTTGCAACAATTGGCACTTCAGCTGGCTCTGGCAGCGGCTTTGTAACCAAATCTTGCAGCAAGTGCATGGCCGAAACCCGCTCAGGAGTTCGGTTCAGCAAGGCAGGCGGCGCTTGATCGAGCAAACGACCAGTTGTTGCAGCGTTTGCAGCAACCACAGGTTCAGGCTCACCTAAAACCCGCAGCCAATCGGCTGATTCAGCGATCGTCGGAGCTACATCTGGCTCAACAATTGGGGTTGGTTCTTCTTGCTTAACTGTTTGACGCAGCCAAGCAGGCAAATCAACACTACCCAACAACCCATCATCTTGAGCAGCTTGAGCTGGCTCATCATCCAAGAGCCATGAAGGTGTATTACCAGGAATACTTGGCGCAGCGGTTGCAGGCGTAGCAGGAATCTCAATATCCAAATCATCGCGCAACCAAGCAGGCACATTCGCAGCTTCAGCCTTTGCGCTGGGCGTTTGCGGAATGCTCGGCTCAGGTTTGGCTTGCGGAACGATCGGCGTTACGTCATCTTGCAACCAAGCAGGCACATTGCTGGCAGCGCTATCCAACCTGACTGTTGGCAGATCCTCTTGCAACCACGTCGGCAAGCCTGCTGCTTGATTATCGAGTTTGACGGTTGGCGCTTCTTCATGCATCCAATTGAGGGAATCGGTTGGTGCAGCTGAAGGCGGCGTTTCAAGATCATTGAGCCAAGCAGGAACATTAGGATCTTGCTCATTTGAGTCAAGTTTGATCGTTGGGCTTGCTGCTGGCGCATCAGCTATATCGGCCTGCAACCATGACGGAATATCGCCGCTCGCTGCTGCTGGCGTTGCTGCCGGAGCATCGGCTTGCATCCACGACGGCACATCGCCGCTCGCTGTCGGAGCCGCTGGTGGCGCTGCATCCAAATCAGCTTTCAGCCACGCTGGCACATCTTGCTCCGTGGTATCCAGCTTCACCGTGGGGCTTGCTGCTGGTGCATCACTCAAATCGCCACGCAGCCATGCCGGCACATCATCACCGGCATTTGCTGCTTGCGGTGCTGGCGTTGCCGGAGCATCGGCTTGCATCCACGCTGGCACATCACCGCTCGCTGCCGGAGCCACTGGTGCTGGTGTTTCCAGATCGCCGCGTAACCACGCTGGCACATCATCGCCTGCACTCGCCGCTTGCGGTGCTGGTGTTACCGGAGCATCGGCCTGCAACCACGACGGTACATCACCGCTCGCTGCCGGAGCCGCTGGTGGCGCTGCATCACTCAAATCGCCACGCAACCACGCTGGCACATCTTGCTCCGTGTTATCCAGTTTCACCGTCGGGCTTGCTGCTGGCATATCACTCAGATCGCCGCGTAGCCACGCTGGCACATCATCGCCTGCACTTGCTGCTGGTGCTGCTGGTGCTGCCGGAGCATCGGCTTGCATCCACGCTGGCACGTCGCTACTCGCTGCCGGAGCCACTGGTGCTGGTGTTTCCAGATCGCCGCGTAACCACGCTGGCACATCATCGCCTGCACTCGCCGCTGGTGTTGGTGGCGCTACCGGAGCATCGGCCTGCAACCACGACGGTACATCACCGCTCGCTGCCGTAGCCACTGGTGCTGGTGTTTCCAGATCGCCGCGTAACCACGCTGGCACATCATCGCCTGCACTCGCCGCTTGCGGTGCTGGTGTTACCGGAGCATCGGCCTGCAACCACGACGGTACATCACCGCTCGCTGCCGGAGCCGCTGGTGGCACTGCATCACTCAAATCGCCACGCAACCACGCTGGCACATCTTGCTCCGTGGTATCGAGTTTGACCGTGGGGCTTGCTGCTGGCACATCACTCAAATCGCCACGCAGCCATGCCGGCACATCATCACCGGCATTTGCTGCTTGCGGTGCTGGCGTTGCCGGAGCATCGGCTTGCATCCACGCTGGCACATCACCGCTCGCTGCCGGAGCCGCTGGTGCTGGTGTTTCCAAATCAGCTTTCAGCCACGCCGGAACATCCTGCTCTGTGGTATCGAGTTTGACCGTGGGGCTTGCTGCTGGCACATCACTCAAATCGCCACGCAACCACGCTGGCACATCATCGCCTGCACTCGCCGCTGGTGTTGGTGGCGCTACCGGAGCATCGGCTTGCATCCACGCTGGCACGTCGCCGCTCGCTGCCGGAGCCGCTGGTGCTGGCACATCACTCAAATCGCCACGCAACCACGCTGGCACATCATCGCCCGCATTTGCTGCTTGCGATGCTGCCGGAGCCATTGGTGTTGGTGTTTCCAGATCGCCACGCAACCACGCTGGCACATCATCACCGGCATTTGCTGCTTGCGGTGCTGGCGTTGCCGAAGCATCGGCCTGCATCCATGCTGGCACGTCGCCGCTTGCCGCCGGAGCCACTGGTGCTGGTGTTTCCACATCGCCGCGTAACCACGCTGGTACATCATCGCCTGCACTCGCCGCTTGCGCTGCTGGTGCTGCCGGAGCATCGGCTTGCATCCACGCTGGCACGTCGCCGCTTGCAGCCGGAGCCGCTGGAATATTCAATGGTGCTGTTGCTGGTTTTAGCCAAGGCGGAACCTCATCGCTTGGGCCAGCAGCATTTAAATCAACATCAGAGAGTTGTACGACTGGTGGCTCGGTATCAAAATCTTTGAGCCAATCGGGCAAATTACCAGTTCCGGCCCGACGTGCAATAACTGGTTCATCGTTATCTTCAGCAAATGATGCAATGCTTGGTGGCGGTGCAGGCTCGCTAGGTCGTAATTGCTGCAACCATGCAGGCATCGGTTCTTCATCGTTGCTCGCTGCTGGCGGTGGCGCTGCTGGTGGAGCCGATTCTGCCGACCCTTGCAACCACGATGGAATATCGTTGCTCGCTGCTGGCGCTGGCGCTGCTGGCGGTGCCGATTCAACTGCGCCTTGCAACCACGATGGAATATCGTTGCTCGCCGCTGGGGCTGGCGCTGCTGGTGGTGCCGATTCTGCCGACCCTTGCAACCACGATGGGATATCGTTGCTTGCCGCTGGTGCTGGCGGTGTCGATTCTGCCGACCCTTGCAACCACGATGGAATATCATTGCTCGCCGCTGGTGCTGGCGGTGCCGATTCTGCCGACCCTTGCAACCACGATGGGATATCGTTGCTTGCCGCTGGTGCTGGCGGTGTCGATTCTGCCGACCCTTGCAACCACGATGGAATATCGTTGCTCGCCGCTGGTGGTGCTGGAGCCGCAGGAGCATTTGCAGGGGCTTGGAGATCTGAGAGCCAGTTCGGCAATGGTTGCTCAGGGCTTGGCGTTGCTGGCAATGGCTCATCAGCTGGAATTGCGGGCGTAGTTGCCTGCAAATCGCGCAACCATGGCGGAAGCTCCTCGCTATTGGCAGGAGCAGCAGCGGCAGCATTTTGGGCTGGCGGTGGCGCAGCAGACTCTTGGAGCCACGCAGGAATTGCTTCGGCACTCGGAGCAGCTGACGGCGCAGGACTGTCTTCTTGCAACCACGGTGGGAGGCTCGATGTGCCACGTTTGGCGGGCACAACGGTTTGTTGCTGATCAAGATCCTGAAGCCAAGGAGGTAAATCGTTAGCAGTTGGCGCTACGGCCAAAGGTGCTTGACATTGGCTACAAAATTGGCGATCAGGAGTATTGGGCGTGCCACAGCGAGGACAATTCATTGAGGCCGCCTCCTAGCGATCCAAATATGGGAGGTCAATCCCAAGCAAGATGCGAATACTGGCAACGATAGCGCCAATTGCCGACCCAAAGATGAGCCCGCGCAGGCCAGCCATCACAATGTAGCGTTGAATCCAGCCCAAGGTTTCGCCCAAATAGGGCAACCCAGCAAGCACTGGCAATTGCAACACTAAGAATATCAAGGCAACGCTGACCACGATAATGGCTTCGCGTTGACCAGCCCCAAAGGCATGAATCGCCGCAGTTAAACCAAAAAATGTCAGCAACGCCAAGAGGCTAATGCTGATTGGAGCATAGACCCAGCGAATCACATCTTGAAACAAACCAAGTTCCAAGACATTGGCACGGCCTTGGGTGCTATAGCCATAGACGGCTAAGGCTGGCGGAATAATCACGCCCAACAGCAAGGCAATGCTATACCAGCGTTTGGGATCGGTTGAGGCTAAGCGTTTAATATGATGAATAATAACATTGGTTGAACCAGCTATTAATGCAAAGGCAGCAATCACAGTTGCCCAATTGAGCAAAATTTGGCTGCCATTGGCAATGCTGCCAATCCCAGGAAAAAGCCGATCAATTAAAACGAAAATACCGGCAACGCTGCCGATCAAAATAGGAATTAAGCGCTTTGGATTGCGGAGCAGGTCAATTCGACGCATCCCACCCATCCTTTATCTAGGCAGCAATGGAAAATCTTGTGGCAAGATTGCTAATTGGCCTAAAGAAACCAAAATAATCCCAAAGATAATGATCCCAATAATGACCGAACGTAGGACATCATGGGTTAAGATGCGAGCAAAGCCCAAAGGTGTCGGGGCAATATAGGCCTCGGCAGCATAGATTTCCTCACCTAACAACGTGCCATTGGCAGTCAGTAAGGCTGCGGTTAGGGCTTGCTGATCAGTCGTGCCAGCAATTTGCAAAATGTTATTGGCGCGGCCTGGCTCTGCAAACAACAAGTAGCCTTGTTCAAATGAGCCAACCGTAATGCTGGCCTCCATTGGTTCGCTGGTAACGCGATTACTTAAGCCAACTGAAAAGGCAATCGGATCATTCGCGGCCAGCATTTGAATCAGTTCGGGCCGATAATCTTCGCTGTAGCCAGCATCGCGATAGGCGCGCCGAACCGTGCCGCGTAAGGCCAAATGGGCAATTGGATCACCGCTTGAGGCAGAAATTCCTGCCCCACGCCGTGCCGCAATGTCGGTGATGCGCTGGGCCAAAACCAAACCAGCTAAAGTTTCTGGGTTGATTGTTGAGCCATCAAGCGAGCCACTGCCAGGCGAAACGTGAATTGGCTGGCCGGTTTCAGCAGCCCGTGCCAAAGCACTATTGATCAGATCAATTGGGGGAAGAGGGCGGCGGTTGATCTTACGTCCACCAGTAACTAGCCGTGCATAGACAAAGGGCAAGGCAATTGCTAGGGTTAAGATGAGTGACACGACAAGAATCTCAAAAGGAGACACGGGTTGGCCCTCACAACAGACACAGATTGCAGCAAGTAGGCTACTAGGCGTAATTGCGCTGAGTGTAGCCCATCGTTAATGCTTTGTCAACTTTCTAGGGCATTCAGATGCTCAATTAAGCGCTGCCAACTAGCCTCAGTTTCTAAGGCATTAGCATAGCCTGCGAGCCGCTGTCGTAGCGGGCTTGGCACAAATGCTTGGCCAAATAAACACAACTGGCTCAAAACAATGCTGGCAACATGACCCGATCGCAGGAACAATTGGGCTACGCCGCTAAGCCGATGGCGATGCAGGCTCTGCGCCAATTGAACTAAAACCTGCTCAGCCTCATCAGCCTCGGCCATGCTGCCACTCCGCTGTATCCAGAATAATCGTCACAGGCCCATCGTTGATCAGCTGAACCTGCATTGCCGCGCCAAATTGGCCACTGGCAGTTGTAATGCCTTGCTCACGACAATAGGCAATAAACTGCTCAACCATTGGCTCGGCCAAGGTTGGGGCTGCCGCGCCAACAAACGATGGTCGGCGGCCTTTGCGGGTATCTGCATAAAGTGTAAATTGCGAAACGACCAATAATTCGCCTTGACAATCGATTAACGAGCGGTCAAACCGATCGTGATCATCGGGAAAAATGCGCAAATTGAGAATTTTATCGGCAAGCTTGCGCAAATCGTCAGCGCTATCGCTGGGGCTAACTGCCAGCAACACCAAAAGGCCAGCATTAATCTGGCCAACAAGCTGTTCAGCAACGGTGACACTGGCACTAGCTACGCGCTGGATAATTGCCCGCATCGTTTTTGCCCCCGTAAAATGCCCCAGCACTGCCCATAATGCGGCCAAAGACCATGCGGCCCCGATCGTTGGTCCACACTCGACTGACGATCACCCGAACTTCATCGCCAATTCGTTCGCGGGCATCTTCAACCACAACCATCGTGCCATCTTCGAGATAGCCAATGCCTTGTTCGCGCTCGCGGCCCTCTTCACGCACTTTCACGACCAACATTTCGCCAGCGCCCACTGGTGGTCGCACAGCATCGGAAAGCACATTTAAATTGAGCACTTGCACGCCTTGTAACTCGGCAACTTGGCTCAAGTTTTTGTCGTTGGTAATCAAGGCGTGGCCATCTTGCAAGGCCAAGGTGACCAATTTTTGGTCAACGCCGCGCGCATTGGCAATATCTTCGTTGGGCATTTCGAGCCGCAGTTGGTCGTCTTTGCGAATTTCTTCTAACATATCGAGGCCACGTCGGCCACGCATGCGCTTCATATCATCGCTCGAATCGGCCAACAGCTGCAATTCGTTCAAAACAAAGCGTGGCACTACTAAAACGCCATCAAGAAAGCCACTACGCACAACTGCCAAAACCCGGCCATCGATAATCGCGCTGGTATCAACCAAACAGGTGCGGCGCATTGGCACAGCTTCTTTAACCGGACGCGCTTTGGCGGTTTGCAACGAAACGCTAAAGTTAGCCAAGTTTTTCTTTTGATACTCAAAACCCATAACACAAAAGTAGATTGCCAAAAAACTAGCAATTGCTGGCAAATAATTGCCGAGCAGCCCAGGCAAATTGCTCAGTGGAATCGCTAATAGTGCGCCAATCACCACGCCCAAGAGCGTGCCCAAACCCAAAGCAATCAATTCTTGAGCACTACTTTTGCGCAAGCGTTGATTCACATTGCGAATTGGGTATAAGATCAGGCGATGGGTAATTAACAAGCCCAAGCCAGCCCCCGAAAGGATGAGCAATTGCATTGCTAAAATTTCATCTTCGGTAGCGGGATTGCTCGCCGAACGTGAGCTAAAATACCAACCAACATAGCCCAACAAGATCATGCCTAAAATTCGAACCCAAAAATCAATGCTAAGTAAGCGATTTCTGTTTACAGGCTTTTTTTCCGAAATCGTCATAAATCTCCTCGTGAGCACATCCACAATTCACGCTTAATCATCATGGTCAGTTGCTGCCTTCGCGGTTGGCGGCTCACCAGGTGATGGTCGCGGCGCACCAATTAAAGCAGCGCGCACTGCTTCAACTAATGAACGAATGCCAGTAACCTGAAACGCGTCGATCTGCGGTAAGGCATCGATCTGCGGCACAATTGCATTATGAAAACCAAGCTTGGCCGCCTCGTTCAAACGCCGATCAAGCTGGCTTACCGAACGCAATTCGCCCGAAAGCCCAATTTCACCAATTAAGACGGTATTTGGTTCAACGCGCTGGTTCCGAAATGATGAAGTTATCGCCGTGGCTACAGCAAGATCGATCGCTGGCTCGGTCACTTTCAAACCGCCTACCACATTAACATAAATATCCTGATTGAACAATGGCACGCCAACCCGCTTTGAGAGCACCGCAATAATCATTGCCAACCGGTTTTGATCAAAGCCATTGGCGGTACGCCGCGGTTGGGCATTGGCGGTGTGGCTGGTCAGGGCTTGCACTTCCAATAACAATGGACGCGTGCCTTCCAACATCACTGCCACCGCCGAGCCAGGCGAATTGGTGCTGCGCTCGGCCAAGAAAATTTGCGATGGATTGGTGACTTCGACCATGCCACCTTGATTCATCTCGAAAACCCCAACTTCATTGGTGGAGCCAAAGCGATTTTTGACGCTGCGTAACAATCGATATTGATGAAAGCGCTCACCTTCAAGGTACAACACGACATCAACAATGTGCTCAAGCACCCGTGGCCCAGCAATTGCGCCTTCTTTGGTCACATGGCCAACCAGCATAATTGAAATATTGTGTTGCTTGGCAACCCGTTGGAGCCGCAACGCGCCTTCGCGTACCTGCGAAACACTGCCCGCCGCCGAAGTCACATCTTCGCTATATACGGTTTGAATCGAGTCGACAATCACCAAGACTGGTTTCATGCGTTCGATAGTGGCAATCGCCGTATCAAGGCTGGTTTCAGCCAAAATAAATAAACGCTCAGCAGCTAAACCAAGCCTCGTTGCCCGCAACTTAATTTGTTGCTGCGATTCTTCAGCAGAAATATACAGCACATCGCCTGCCATTTCGGCCAAAGCAGCGCTTTGCTCAAGCAGCAAGGTCGATTTACCAATCCCAGGGTCGCCGCCAATCAGCACCAACGAGCCGGGCACAATCCCGCCGCCAAGCACGCGAGCAAATTCGCTGCCACGAACTGGCAAGCGTTGCACATCGCCAAGTTGAATATCCGGCAAGCGTAATGGCTCGCTCACTCCTAGAGGTGATCGAGTACTACCGCCTGTCGTACCTACTGACTTCGTGACAATTTGTTCAACCAAACTATCCCAAGCGCCACATTCGGTACAGCGGCCCATCCAACGGGGAAACTGTGCATCACATTGTTGACACACGAAAATTGTACGTTGTTTGGCCATGAAAACACCAGTTCCTTGCTTGCCATATCTCGTTAAATTATAGCACAGCCGCTTGGTTCAATGAACTAAGTTCGTGCTATACTTGGCGCAGATTACCAAGCAAATACTTGAGCTTTTTGGCTTTCGCCTGCGCTAAAAATCGCTCCACTGTCCCCCATATGGGCAGGATCGCCTTTAGGCCAAAGTGGTGCTTTTGGGTTATCGCAATCGCTTAAATAATTTTTTACAATAGCGAGTGAGGGTTATCGCTGGCTTAGGCAAGCTGGAACCACATTCGTCTGCCGTCACTTGCACTGCTGCATGTGCTGCTTAACGTGAGGTTGGTATGCCATCAACACCGCATCGTCAGCGTAAACCAGAGTGGTTACGCAAACCCGTGCTTTCACCAGAGTTGCGCAATGTCCGTCAATTACTGCGTGATCTCAATCTCAATACTGTGTGTGAAGAAGCCTCGTGTCCTAATATCGCTGAATGTTTTGGCCAAGGCACTGCTACTTTTATGATCGGCGGCGATCGCTGTACGCGGCGTTGTCATTATTGTGACGTAACCACCGCCAAGCCTTTTCCGCTTGATCCACGCGAGCCAAATAACGTGGCCGAAGCTGCTGCGCGTTTGGGTTTAAAATATGTGGTGGTAACCGCTGTGGCTCGCGATGATGTTAAGGATGGTGGCGCACGCCACTTTGCTCGCACCATCAACGCCATTCGCCAACGCTTGCCAGAGGCCGAGGTTGAGGTCTTGATTCCCGATTTCAAGGGCGATGCCGATGCACTCAAAACAGTCTTGGATGCCGAGCCACACGTGCTCAATCACAATATCGAAACCGTGCGCAGCGTCTTTAAAAGTGTGCGCGCCCAAGGCGATTATGATCGATCATTAGCCTTATTGGCCCGCAGTCGTGAGTTCGCCCCCCAAATCAGCACCAAATCGGGGTTTATGGTGGGTTTGGGCGAAACAACCAATGAAATCTACCAAACCATGGATGATCTCAAACAGGTTGGGGTCGAGCTGGTCACGATTGGCCAATATTTACAACCATCGTTGACCCATGTCGCGGTCAGCGAATATATTCCCCCTGAGCGTTATGAGTTGTATCGCAGCTATGGCCAGCAATTGGGCTTTCGCGCCACCTTTGCCGGGCCATTCATCCGCTCATCATTTCACGCGGGGGAGTTACACCACCAACAAATAAGCAATGACGTGGCTAGCCCAGTGCAAGAATGGATTGCACTCGAACCACGCTAGATTATCGATAGAAGGAGTTCCTATGTCGTCCGTGCATGAAACGCATTTATTGGCTGAAGGGATTACTGCCGCCAAAGCAGGCCAGCGCGCAACAGCCCGTGATTTTCTGACCCAAGTGATAGCACTCAATGCACGGAACGAACTAGCGTGGCTCTGGATGAGCGCAATTGTTGATACGCCTGAGCAACGCCGCGATTGCCTTGTACGGGTTTTGTTGATCAACCCCAGCAACGAAGCGGCCCAACGTGGCATCGCAGCCCTCGAAGTGCAAACCAAACCTGCGCCCATGCCAGAGCCAACTCCCCCAATTTCAATGGCTGCTAGCAGTAATGGCAAATTAATTCAATGTCCATTTTGTCATTCGGATACCGATAGTAGCAAGCTCGATTGTCAAGTATGTGGCGAAAATACCATTCTCACCTGCCCCTCATGTGATAGTACAATAAACTTATGGGAAACCACCCGCTGCCCATGCGGCGAGGGTTTACGGCACTACATTTTCTTTCCCGATGGCATCGATCACGAAGGCTTAGGCCAACGCTATGCCTTGATGGAGCGCTGGGAGCCAGCCGCCCGCCAATGGGATCGCGCGCTCAAAGATGGCTCGCATGTAGTGATGTTGCACCGAAAATTGGCCCAAGCCTACGATAAGATTGGCCGCAACCAAGAGGCCGAATTTCATCGCCAAGTGGCCCAATCCTGATTCCTTAGCCAATCCTTACTTGCATCAGGCCAAATCTATGTCAAAATCGGTGTATCCTTAAAAATAGCCAATGAATGTCTTTTTAGCGATGGATTACCGTTATGACAATCGATGATGAACTTGCCAAAGGCATCGCTGCTGTGCGCGCAGGCCAACGAGAGCTTGCGCGCCAGCATCTACAAAAAGTCCTCCTGACAGATTCCAAAAATGAGACTGCTTGGCTCTGGCTTAGCGGCATTGTCGAAACGCGCACCCAAAAACGCGATTGTCTGCAAATCGTGCTTTCAATCAATCCCGATAATACTGCTGCTCGCCGTGGCCTCGAAGAGTTAGCCCAAAGCGAAGCAGCCGATTTTCTTTCGACCTTCGAGCCACATCGGCCACCAGCCGAGCCAACTCCGCCACCAGCACCAGCACCAATCGCTTCAGCGCCAGCTCCAGTGATTAGCAATCCAGCAAGTTTCGATGAGCCACCAGCGGAAATGTTTCAACCGTTGCCAATCGAGCTTGATCAGCCACTTCCAGGCTTTGGTTTTGCGCCAATGGTCGCTGAAGTTAGCCCCGAACTAAGCCCGGTCGCAAGCAGCCCAACCAGCAATGTGCCTAAACCGCCGCAAAATCTCGAAGCTCCCTGTGCATTTTGTGGCACGCCAACCCAAAGCACTGGCGAATGTAGCACTTGTGGCACCGAACAAACCTTCGATTGCCCCAATTGTGGCCATGTGCTCGATGTGCGTGAAAATTGGGTCTGCGAATGCGGCCATTCCTTCGAGAATTTCCTGACCGCCGAACGCACGCTTGATCGCGAACGTCTGGCCCAAATGTATAGCGACCGCGATTTTCCTGCTGCTGCGGTTAAGCAATGGAAAGCAGCCCTGCCAACCAGCCGTCGCCCGCAACAGCTGCATGCAGCAATCGGGCGGGTTTATGATAATCTAGGCTTATACGAGCAAGCCGAAATGCACTATAGGTTATCAAAACAAAAATGATTGATCGTGAACTACTCCAAACCACCATGGCTGAGTGGGAACTAAACCTGACTGCCAGCCAAATCGACCGTCTTGAGCAGTATGTGGCGTTGCTAACCCAATGGAGCGAGCGCATGAATTTGGTTGCGCCCTCGACCTTGCCCGAAGCAACCAAGCGTCACTTGTTGGATTCTTTTTCGCTAGCCACAACCTGCCAACAAGCGCCAGCAAGCTTGGCCGATATTGGCTCTGGCGCAGGCTTGCCAGGCATTCCCTTGGCAATTTTGTGGCCCGAAACCGAAGTGTTATTAATTGAATCAATTGGCAAGAAGGCTGAATTTTTGCGCCATGTGGCCCAAGAATTGCAGCTTGAACACGTACTGGTTGAGGTCGAACGCGCCGAAGTTGTTGGCCGCGAACGGCGTTGGCGCGAGCATTTTGAGCTGGTGACGGCGCGCGCGGTGGCCAATTTGGCAACCCTCGCCGAATACTGTTTGCCCTTGTGCAAAATTGGTGGCATGTGGCTTGCACCAAAAGGCTTTGAAATTGAGCCTGAAGTGCAAGATGCAGAGCAGGCCATAACCATTCTTGGAGGTCAATTACGGGCGGTCTATAATGTCAACATTCCAGCCGAGCCTGTCCGTTCCCTTGTCGTCGTTGACAAAATAGCTTCTACCCCATTGACCTACCCACGCACGGTTGGCACACCATCCAAAAAACCATTGTAACTTTATGGAAAAAGGCGCGTACTACTTGAGAACCGCCAACGCGGTGTGCTAGAATGAATTCACACAATCTTTGTGTTTTAGCTAAGGAGGAACTCCTATGTCGTTGTTGAGCCGTGTTCGCGACCTGGTTAGCGCCAATCTCAATACGATGTTGGATAAGGCCGAAGACCCTGAAAAAATGGTCAACGAGTACATGCGGCAATTGCAAGAACAACTGTACGAAGCCAAAACCGCTGTTGCATCCGCCATGGCCGATGAAACCAAATTGCACAACAAGATGGTGACATTCCAAACCGAAGCTGATCAATGGCAATCCAAGGCTGAAGCTGCGGTTCGCGCAAGCGACGATGAATTGGCAAAAGCTGCCTTAGGCCGCAAAACCAATGCTCAAAAAATGGCCGATACCTATCGCCAACAATACGAACAACAAGACGAGCAAGTGGAACAACTCCAAAAAGCCTTGGTCAGTCTTGAATCACGCTTGTCAGAAGCCAAAGCCAAGAAAGAATTGATTATCGCCAAGAAGAATCGCGCCGAAACCCAAGAAGCGATTCAACGCACGGTTCAAGGTTTGGGCAACCTCAATGCGATGGATAAATTGTCCCAAATGGAAGAACGTGTCGATGATCGCTTGGCCCAAGCCGATGCGATGTCAAAACTCGAAGGTGGCTCGCTCGAAGCTCGCTTTGCCGACCTCGAACGCGATACCGCTGTCGAAGATGAATTGGCTGCCCTCAAAGCAAAAATGGGCAAACAATAGTTTTTAAACTTGCGGGTGTTGGTTCAAACCAGCACCCGCTTTGTCTTTAAGCTCCAAGCAACACTAGCAGCGCAAAGCCTAAAATAATCACACCTGAAATGCGATTAATCCAGATTGTGTAGCCTTGCACTCGCTCACGCAAGAGGCTCACGCCACCACTCAGCAGCAACCACCACAAAGCCGAGCCAAGCGTCACCCCAACCACCAACCAAACACTCTCCCAGCCATAGGCCGTAATCCCCAAACCGGCAAACACGGTCGCAAACGATAAAATCGTCATGGGATTGGTCAAGGTCAAAAAGAGCGTCGAGGCATACATCGCCCACAAATTATCTGCTTGGGCGCTAGCCGCCTCGCTTGCAGGCCGACTGAGCATGGTTTTGATTGCCAAATAGCCCAGAAATAGCCCGCCCACAATCCGCAGCCCAAACAACCAAACTGAATCTTGGTTGACGTTATTAAGCGCCGCCGCTAAGCCAAACGCTGCCAGCAACCCATACAATCCATCGGCGGTCGCTGCGCCCAAGCCCGATAACAGCCCGGCCAAGCGGCCATGAACTAGGCTGCGTCGAATGCACAACACGCCAATTGGCCCAACTGGTGCGGCAATCGAAAAGCCTAAAATAAGCCCTTTGAGTAACATTCCCGTGCCCTCGCTTACGAAAAAGTGTCGATCAGCCTAGTTTCGCATGGATTGCACGCGAGTGCTTGCATCGGTGGTAGTATATTCGCTACCCTACAACGAATGCTAGACAAACGCTTAAATTGATGAGGTCTTTAGATCTATGACCGTACAACAACTTGAAACTGCTATCGCACCCCGCCATGTGGCAATAATTATGGATGGCAATGGCCGTTGGGCCCAAGGCCGCGGCCTCCCCCGTCTGGCAGGGCATCATGCTGGCACAGGCAATATCAAACGGATCGTGCGCGAGGCGATTGCCTTGGGCATTCCTTTCCTCACGATTTATGCTTTTTCAACCGAAAATTGGAAGCGCCCATCGTGGGAAGTGCGCGGATTGATGCGGATTATGGCCGAATATCTCGACCGCGAGTTGCGCGAGTTGCACGCCGAAGGGGTGCGCTTGCACTTACTTGGCACGCTCGATGGCGTTGATTCAGCGCTGGCCAAAAAAATTCAAAATGCAATTACGCTCACCGCCAACAATACAGCCTTGACCCTTTCGGTCGCCTTCAACTATGGCGGACGCGCTGATATTGTCAATGCAGTGCGCGAAATTGTGGCCAAAGGTATCAATCCCGACGATATTAGCGATGAGATGATTGCCGGCCACTTGTATACATCGGGCATTCCTGACCCCGATTTGATTGTGCGCACCAGCGGCGAGCAACGCCTAAGCAACTTTTTGATTTGGCAAGCAGCCTATAGCGAATATTACATGACCCCATTGCTCTGGCCCGACTTTGGCCCCGACCAATTTCGCGAGGCCGTGAGCAATTTTGGCAATCGCGAACGCCGCTATGGTGGCCGTATTGGCGAAGGCGAAATGGCCAAGTAAAGCAGCGCCATGCACGCTTTTGAGGTTCAATCATTAAGCATAGAGCGCTCAAAAATGAACATCTATCAACAACCCAAGCCAATACCCAAGCGGCTTGGGTTTGGTTTAACCAGCTTCAGGCCGCTATAACCCGTTGGATTGGGGTGCGCCTACCCGTGTGGTGCGAACCGAATCATACCAAAGTCTCTTGTTGGAACATGATATGATAGAAGCAGCAAGGTTGTTAAGTAACCTATTGCACTTTCTAAGCTTTAGCTTGTGGCACTTTCTCTACTTACCAAGAGGGTTTTCCCAATGCATATGCGATTGCCTGCTGCCCATACTCAACTTTTGCGTCAACTCAAAGATGAGCGCAGCAAACTGCAAGATCTCGTATGGGAACTCGATGATCTTGAACATGCTGTCGTCGATTTGGAACAACAATTAGACGCTACTCACGATACAAACAAACATCAAGAATTGGAGCATCTGCGCCAACGCCATGATCACGTCGAAGATGCGGTGCTCTATCAAATGATGTATATCGATCGCTTGCAAGAGCGCTACGATTTATTGCCCTACGCAGCAACGACTGCTGCCTAAGCTTCCCCAGCGAGGCTAGGCAAAATCTAGCCTCGCTTATTTCCGCAGATAAATCGCCACACTTTCATTTTCATACACCAACTCAAATTCCGGCGTATTGGCTAATTTGGCTTGATTGAAGATCTTGCCGTTGGTCGTCGCATAGGCATAATCATAGTCATGGTCGCGCATCCACTGGGCTAGCTCACTTGGCGTTTTGTCGCTAGCGTTGCGCAACCAGCCTGTTTCCGCCTCAACTGCATCGATATACTCAAATGTTCCTTGGTTATAAACCACCGGCGGAGTACTGACCTGCAAGCCAGCATAGGGCAAAATCCACCAGCCGCCATCGCCGCCACGAGCCACGTTGTAGAGCCAACCTTCCGTGTTAATCGCAAAACGGGCATTTTTAGGAATTCGCTGCACAATCCAATTCAGCGCGGTTAAATCATCTGCTTTGGCGATAATTGTGCCATCGTTGATGACGCTATGCATTTTGCTCGCCGAAATGAGCACCGTTATGGCCAAAATCGCGGTGCGCACGGCCCGCCAACCTCTGGCAACTCCTACTTTGAGATGTTTGCTCAAGCCTTGGTCTAATGAAGCAATCCCAAAAGCAAACCACAAACTAATCGGCAGAAAGATGGCCAACGCCACAATGTTGTTGTTGAAAAACGACAGATAGGGCAAACCAATCACAACTGGATTGGCAAACAGCATTACCAGCAGCGCCCACAAACAACTAATCAGCACCAAACGCCAGTGTTGCCACAAGCCAATTAAAGCCGTTGCCAAACTGACAAAGAAGAGCACAAGGTTATTCCAGGTCCAATATAAGCCTTTGGCCGCTTCGTAGGTGTTATAGCCGCCGCCAACCAGTTGCTTGGGCGTGCCACTGCCAGCAGGCTGAATTTCGCTAATCAATAAGGCCAGCCATGGCGACATCAACAAAATCGCCATGCCAACTGCAGCCGCTTGATTGCCCAGCACCCGCCAGCGTTGCTCATACCACACATCGCGCCCCAACCAGACCGCGACACACCATAACAAGGCAAAACCTGCTGCTACAAAGTGGGTTGGCAACAGCCCACCAAGCGTAATCGTCAATAAAATAAGGCCTTTGCGATCGCTGCGATCCATGGCGACCCATGCCAATAGCAACACGACCGGAACCATCGCCAAGCCAGCAAGCAAGGTGTAACGGCCCCAACTGAGATAATAGGCGGGCATAATCGAGATAAAGCCAGTCATGGTGGCAGCAGCCAAACCAGCAATTGGGCTTTTACTGAGACCAATTGTCGCGCTGCCAACCGAAATCACAATTAGCACACCTAAAAATTGGCCATACCACAACATAAATTGCGGAATGCTCATGCCGCTCAAGTTGTAGATTGTGGCAGCAGTTGAATGAAAACCCCAGTGATAGCCGAAATTATCAACTGGCAGATAGGGCCGCAACGAATAGGGCACTTGGCCAATCTCAGCAATCACCCGCATAATCGTGGCATGGTGAATTGAATCGACCCACGGCGGAAACGCGACGTTGCGAATATGGCTAACTCTGGTGCTAATCGCAAAAGCCACAATCAACAACCCCAAGCCAAGAATTGGCACCGGCGCTGGCAAGGCCCAAGGTTGTTCGCCCTCGCGCCAGATCCTCCAAACAACCCCGCCAACCAAACCAAAGGCGATAAACGTAATCATGCCAACGCTGAAGGCTAGCCCAAACGTCGTTAACCAGACATAGCCCAGTGGCCAGACGGCCAAACTGAGGCCAATCCAGAGGCTTGGCCGCACCAATGGCGCTAGCTCCAAATCAAGCCAGCGTTCTAGCAGGTAGCCTGGTGCCAGCGTACAAACCAGCGCCGCAAACCAAAAACGGCTGTGCGGCAAGATTAAGATCAATACCGCTAGCCCAAGCAATCCACCAAGCCCAATTATTCGTTGACGATTCATACAGCACCATGCAATCTGAGGTTCATGCCAAATGGTACACGAAAAACGCCACTGGTAAAACAGTGACGTTGCAAACCCAAGGCAGTTTGTTGGTTAGCGATGAACTTCGGCGCGTTGTTCGGCCAGCTGTAATTGCCAATTTTGCACCCGCAGCCGTTGCACCAATGAACGAGCCAAATTTTGCATCAACTTCAGGCCAAGTGAGGCATCGTCTTCAAACAAGGCAAATAGGTAGCGGCTATCGATCGAAAGCACGGTTGCCCCCGATTTGCCAGCGCGTAAATCGGCAGTGCGACGGCCACCTTTGCCTTGAATTAAGGCCATTTCGCCAGCAATTTGGCCCGCCATCAGCACATTGACCCGCCGCGATTCCTCAATGCCCAGTTCGTTGCTGATGCGCACCAACACATCAACTTGGCCATCTTGCACAATAAAAAGCTCGTCGCCGCTCGAATCTTCGAGCGCCAGCACATCTTGGGGCGCAAAATGATGTTGATGGCACAAGCCAGCCACCCGCATGCGTTGCGATTCGCTGAGATCTTGGCCCAACTCAGTGTTGGAGAGGAATTGGGCAATTTCGCCCACATCAAGGTCGCGTTGTTGCTGCACTTGAGCATTCGGCAGGCTAGGCAAAATTGGCAAGCCCAAAAACGAAGCAATATAGCGCATGGTCGTTTCGTATTGCTCAAAATGCGGCCAATGGCCAGCATTCGGAATCAAGCGCAAATCTGCTTCCGTCCATTCGTCGGCAACCGCACCAGCATCGCGCAATGGCACGGTATTATCTTCAGCGCCCCAAATAACTTGGGCTGGCGGCTGAATTTGCTTGAGTTTACCGCGCAAATCGCCCATTTTCATGGCTTCGTAACAGGCAGCACGCACAGCGCCTTGGCCAGGCCGACGGGCATCAGCGCGAATCCGATCGTAATCTTGTTGCGAAATTGCGGCTCGTTCGGCAAATAAAATTGGCTTCATCAACTGATTAATATAGCTCAAGGGGGTATTTTCGAGGTAGCTCAATATTTTGCCACCCAAGCGGGTGCGCTCAAGCAAAATATGCGGAGCCACAAACAGATTGATAAAGGTCGATAAGCGGCCACTGACCACAGGATTGAGCAAAATCAAGCGTTCGACCAACATCGGGTGGCGCAGCGCCAAGGTCATGGCAATTTGGCCGCCCATCGAGTGGCCAAGCACCACCACAGGCCGATCGCTGGCTTCTTCGAT
This sequence comes from Herpetosiphon llansteffanensis, assembly GCF_003205875.1. Classification (GTDB taxonomy): domain Bacteria; phylum Chloroflexota; class Chloroflexia; order Chloroflexales; family Herpetosiphonaceae; genus Herpetosiphon; species Herpetosiphon llansteffanensis. Next base: position 30,098 of record NZ_PUBZ01000169.1, on the reverse strand, counting down.
CAGTTTGGCCATCAAATCTGCATACCATTCAATTGTAATTGGGTGCTTCGGCGCAGGCGACCGCCCATAGCCTGGCAAATCGACCGCCATATACGAATAGCGCGTGCCTAAGGCTTGCAGCAGCGGAGTCCAGGTAAACCACGAGCTTGACCAACCATGAATTAACAAGGCAACCGGGGCATTGCGACGGTTATCGCGGATATGCAGTTCCTGACCGTCGATAACATAGGTTGACATGGACTACCCTCATTGCAGGACCAATTACATAATTAGCGTTATTGTAGCATAGTGAGGCAAGCAACTTCTATAGATACGAGGCTAGTTAGTAGGGAGAAAGAACATAGAACATAGAACATTTGGGGGTCGGGGGCTGGGGATCGGGAAGGATGAAGGATGAACATAGAGCATAGAACATAGAGCATAGAACATAGCATTTGGGGGTCGGGGGCTGGGGATCGGGAAGGATGAAGGATGAGGGATGAATTATGAAATCAGAAATCAAAATAGGGGTCAGGGGCCAGCGATCAGGGCATGCGGCTATGGGCTACTGGCTATGGGCTGGCACGATCATAATCCCAATAATCTGTGCCAATCTGTGGCAAAAAAATACATCTTCGTGCAATTCGTGCAATTCGTGGCTACAAAACAGTTCTTCGCTCTCTTCGCGCTCTTCGCGGTTTCTATCCTTCGTGCCCTTCGAGGATCAATACGGCTTGAATATAGACTAAAAACCCTGATTTTACCGTCTTTATTAGAATCATTCTCATTATGTGACTAAAGTTACAGAAGCATGGCTAGGAGCTTGCTACACTACATTCAGAAAACAAGTATGAAGTTATCGCCGCAGCGCGAAGGAGCATCAACAATGGCATACGTAATTGCAGAACCATGTATCGGCACCAAAGATTCAGCCTGTGTCAAAGTTTGTCCAGTTGACTGTATCTACGAAGGTGAAGACCAATACTATATCAACCCAGACGAATGTATCGATTGTGGCGCTTGCGAACCAGAATGCCCAGTTAGCGCAATCTTCTCAGGCGACAGCGTGCCAGAACAATGGGCTTCATTCGCTCAAAAGAACATCGATTTCTTCGGTTAGTTCCACACGAAGCCAATCGAAGCACAGGGACACGGACATTTCCGTGTCCCTCTTCTTTATTTAGTCGAGGTTGCAATGCTGCGTTTTCCAGTAGTTTGTTTTGATGTTGGCTTTACCTTGCTTGACGAACGGGTTGATGCCCACGATTTGATTGGCGAGGTCTTGCAAGAATTTGGCGTACAAGCAGAGCCAAGCTTAATTCGCGATGCCCGCCGCGCCACGAATCGCTGGTATCATCAGCGCTATCACGCGCTCGATAATAACGATTGGAGTTCCGATGCCACCATTCGCACGCTCTGGCTCGAATTCTATCAACACTTGTTCGATCAAATCGATCCCAGCCTTGATCATGCGGCGCTCGGCGATCGGTTGATCGCGCACTACGAGCAGCCAGAAAATTGGGTTCCCTTCGCCGATGTGCGCGAAACCCTCGATAGCTTGCACGCGCAAGGCATTCGCATTGGCATCGTCTCAGATTGGGCCAGTAGTTTACGCCCAATTTTGACCTACAACAAACTCTTGCCCTATTTCGATTTTGCGGTGATTTCGGCAGATGCAGGCTATGCCAAGCCTATGACCGACCTCTATCAGCTAGCAATCAAACGAGCTGGCGTTGCAGCAGAACAGATTATTCATATTGGCGATAGCTATTATGCAGATGTCTTGGGAGCGCGGGCGGTGGGCATGCAGGCAGCCTTGATCGATCGCCATCAGCGAATTAACAAAGCCGATTGCCCAATTCTGCGCGATTTGCGCGATTTATTGCAGTTGGTTTAATTATGCAGCTATCTCGCTCATAATGCGGTGGGCGAGATCTGTTATAGTTCAGGGGTAAGCGGAATCCACTCAATCAGATTCTGCCAATCTGTCAGCTTGGTGCAATACCAAATTTCATACAGCGCGCTCGCAATAATCCGAATTGGAGTTAATGGGCGTACAACTAAAATCCCACAATGCTGCTGGCCTTGAGCACAAAGCGCTGCTGCATGGCGAAAGATACTCGTCGCTTGGGTTACAAACAGCACTTGTGCTTGCTGGCTCAAGTGCAGAATCTGCTGATCGCTAAGCCCAGCCACAAACTGAGAATGCTCAGCAATGCGCACAATTTCAATCGCCGGGTTCAGGCGAAACAAGGCTGGGGTAAGACGAGCTGAAATATGTTCATCAACCAGATAACGAATGCTCATAGGCGCTGATCATGGTGCGTTGCTACACCCAAGGCCTTTAATTGTTGAATAAATGGCGAACGAGGCTGTGCTTCATGCGCAACTATCGCCGCTTGAGCAGCGCTTAAATATCGTTCCAGATAGATTTCAAGCTGCGCTTGGTTGCGCAAATAATAGACAATTGTGGCATAAATTGCTGTTAGCGACAGGCTTGGAAATTCCAAGCTAATCATTTCAGGGCTGTATCCATCATGGTAATAGGGCAAAATATGGGCAAGATCAATCCGATGCCCACGAATCCGAATTGCCCCATCCTCACGAAATTCAAAAAAATCTTCAATATTCATCATCATTAGGCTCCTTTTGCTCCTGATACCATGACTATTGTAAGGCGATTTTGCATCTTCAATGATGATTCAATTGGCTTTCAATTAATTTCGGCGTAAGCGCAACACCAGAACTGGCGGAATTTCGCTAAAATTGGCCCACGAAAATGGATGCGTGCTCGGCGTATCAGCTGGATAACTTGGCTCTAACAAGCCATCAAGCACAAATCCTGCTGCGAACGCCACCCCAAGCAAGCTCGCCAGCGAACGATGAAAGAACCATTGAGCCATTGGTTGGCCGACAACCCCAACGCCTTGATGACTAGCGGGCGTAAGATAGCTGCCAATTTGAATCTGTGAACGAGTTTCAACCTCGCCCTGCTCATTCTCAAATTGCTCGACAATTTTGCGACTGTGCGGTGCTTGAAAACATGGATGCACGGTTGCCAGCACAAAACGGCCTTGCTGCTTCAACAATTGGCTCGCCGCCTGAAACAATGGCTCAATCGTCGGCAAATCCATCAGCACCATGGTTGAAACCAGTGCATCAAAGCTAGCAACGCCCAAATCAAGCAATTGCGCAGAACTCGTCGCATCGACAACCTGATATTCAAGTGTGCTAGGGCTGGGATAGTGCTTAGCGCGTTCGATCAGGCTGGTGCTGGCATCAACTGCCAGCACCGATGCCCCCAATTCGGCCAAATAGCGCGCAAATAGACCGTTCCCACAACCAACATCAAGCATGCGCTGGCCTGCTTGTAGCTCCAACAATTGCAGCATTGCTGGCCGCACCAATTGCACATGAAAACGATTGCCAGCTTGGCCCATCGAGCTATCCCAATATTCTGCGTTGGCTTCCCAAGCGGCATTAGATTGGTCGTTCAATTCGGGCCATTCGGTATTTTCGCTCATTGCTGGATTCCTAATATTCTTGCGGATCAATCAATTCGCTACAATGGGGAATATCCTGCAAGCGCTCAAAGGTTTGGCGACCATGGGTTTTCGCCAACGCAACCATTTGATCAGCGCCCTGTGAGGGGCCGCCAACCCGCAGCACCGCATCGCAACGAATTACCAAACGCTCAGCAATTGGGTGAAACATAGCATTAAACGCCGCATCGCCAATCCGTTTGGAGCCAGCCAAATCGACCATTGGCAAGGCTAGCCACTCGCCAAGCACTGGCAAATGACCAGCATTGAACAAAGGCAACACATACGATTCCATCAGATGCACATTGGCTATAATTTTAGCCGGATCGTCGCCAGTGCCCGAACGATAGGGGCCCGCAATCAGAATCATCAACCCAGCTTGATCAGCCATAACCGCATCCTCCAAAGAAAATCCCCGTTACTCTAGCATAGCTGTCAACTATTCAGGCATACGCACTTCAAGGTTAGCGAATTCGCAAACTTGGCTTACTTTTGGTTGATATGCACCACAGACGAGACCAAGCAGACCCGCTTTGAACAAATCATCAACCTCAATATCAGTCAGGTAGGTATCATTAAAAAGTAAGGTAACTTTCTCACCTTGGACTAAAACTCCTAAACTATCAAATCCATGTTCCGATTTCTTTGGTAAGTTTGTTGAAGCAATTATCTCATTCCACTTATTCTGTTCATAATAAAGTAATCGATAATAATCACCAGTTATTTCAAAATAGTATTCATTAATATTTATAACTGTTTTTGCATTATTATATTTTCTTTGGGACAAAAATACTAAACCATAGCTACTATTCAGTTTCAACATCGATTTTGCTTCAACGCTTATATAAAATCCTTTTTCACGATCAATACGATAATCTGGCATCAATGAAGGAAAAATTGATATTTCATTCAAGTCCATTTCCATTCGATATAATTCTGGGCCAACATCCATCCTCCCAGTAGCATTATCATATTGAAAAGGCCCAACCATCCATTTATTCCGATTATCGCGAAACGAATCGGTTAATACAATTGGCCATTGTTGCCATGCTTCTTGCGGATTAGTCATTGTGGTTGGAGTAGCAGTTGGTTGCACGGTTGCGGCACAACCCAGCAATACGCTACTCAAAACGCCGATGCTCAGCCAACGAAATGGGTTCATAAAGCGCTCCTCTCAATAATTAAATCGACTGCGGCAATGCCCCAAGCCATGGGCCTGGCGCTTGGTTTGGCAACTCCACTAGCTCAGTTTTTTCGGCATAGATCGTGAAGCCACGCGCTTGATAATTAGCCAAAGCGGTTGGGCCATCGAGCGTGCAGGTATGCACCCACACCCGCGAGTTGGTTAATTGCCACGCCTGTTGAATAACGGCTGTGAGCAATATACCACCGAAGCCTTGGCCATACCATTGCGGCAATAAGCCAAAATAGCCAATTTGGGCCGAGCCATCAGCTTCTTGCACCAATTCACAATAGCCAATCGGAATCCCTTGATATGTGCCAAGCCAGGTTTGAATTGTGGGCTGGCTGAGATAATCGAGCCATTGCTGATACGTCCAGCTAAGCCGATCGAGCCAAAACCACGCACCACCAACAGCAGTATAGAAAAATCGATTAAGCTCAGGGCTAATCCGCTGAACCTGCACAAAACGAAAATCTGGATCATGGCGCAAACTTGGTTTAAGCTCGCTCGCCGCCAGCATTTGAAGATAGGTTGTGGTAACGTCGCGTTGCATGGGCAACCATTTCCTCTCTTTCTAATCAATCATTTGGCAGATGTTGCTGAATCTGCTTTCGATTATGCTATCGATTGATTATACCGAACGAGGTGAGCCATACCAACTAGCGATATGTGCGCCGAATGTGGCGCGCCGCAGATCGAAGGATTTAATTGTTGGGAGCAACTGGGCGCGCTGATCGCGTGGGAATATAATGATCCAGCTCTGCATGCCCAGCATTTTTTGGTGGTGGCCAGCTACAATTTGCAACACCCAGCCCAATTTAACGAGGTTGTCATTGCAGAATTGCGGATTGCCTTCAACGATTATCTTGACCATGGTGTGAGTGCTGCAACATTACGTCAACGAGCAGCCAAACACTATGCAGGAGCAACGCGGGTATTGCGGCCAGAAGCTGAGCGCCAACCACAATTACACCATTGGGCGATGACGATTGCCGATGTCTATCTGCCTGAGCAACCTGAGGGTGCGGTCGAGCGACTTTTTCGTTGGGCCAGAGTTATTCAGGCCTATCAAGTGGGAGCACAGGCTTAACGATCGCTTTGGCCAAGGCCAAGCCTTCAACAGCCTTGCTTCCAGCGGCAAGCAAGGCACGAGCACAGGCCTCAAAGGTTGAGCCAGTTGTCAGCACATCATCGATTAAGAGAATATGGGCAGGGGCAGGCTGTGCGCCATGCCAAGCAAACGCACCAGCGACATTGGTTGCGCGGGCTTGCGCTTGCTGGCCTACTTGATGATCGGTGGCACGCACCCGTTTAAGCTCGGTGCTGAGCGGCAATTGCCAAGCCTTGGCCAAATTACGCGCCAATAATTCTGCTTGGTTATAGCCTCGTTCACGTTTGCGCACGCCATGCAGCGGCACGGGCATCAGCACAACATCTTGCCAAGCGCAAAACTCAAACAGCAACGGAGCCAAAATCTGGGCCAAGGGGTAGGCATTTTGATATTTAAAGGCGTGGATAGCAGCCCGCAAACTGCCTTGAAATGGATAGATGCCCAACGCGCGTTCAAGCGGAGAATCGGCGGCTAAAGGTTGCGTGCGTTGATTGGGAGCTAGGGGAATACATTCGGCGAGGCAGGTCGGGCAAAATTGGGTTCCAGCCTTGCCACAACTGTAGCAGCGCGGCGGGTAAACGAGATCAAGCAAGCTATTCCACAAACGGTTGATCATCGTACCCCCAAACCAAACCCGCAAGCCAGACGACTTGCGGGTTGCTCTTTTAGGCGGTTTGTTGTTTGTTCGGGAGCGGCATTCGTTCCCAAACTTGCCAAATCAAGATCAAGAGAATGATCCATTGCAAGGGTTGGCGCATGGTAATCATGGCGGCCACGACCGAGCGTGATGATGGAATATGGCGATAGAGCCAATCGATGGCTACACCGGGCCATGTGCTTGCGCTCGCCAGCCATTGTTCTACGCCAACGGCCCCAGCCAAGAGAAACAAACCATAGACCAGCAAACCAATTGCCAAAATGCTCGCAACACCACTCAAGCCGACAAAGGCGCGGCGTTGCAGCTTCCAATGTTTGCTGCGCACCATCAATGGTGGCATCAAGCCAGGGACCAAGGCCAGAAGCTTGGCCGTCAGATCATCAGGAACAGATGTGATCATCGCTGAGCGCACAACCGTATCGAAGGCTTCAGCACGCCGTGCGCGGGTAGCACAGCTTTCACATGTATCAAGATGGTCTGTCAGTTGTGGATCTAACGCTTCTTCGCGCAGATCATAGTTGGTTCGATGTTCACAACGCTTCATGACACACCTCAGCGCCATCCTAGGGCAAATGCAAAGCGACCACGGTTTGGCCGTTCATCGGCAACAGGCTCGCGCTTTGCTGGCAAGAGTGCTTCCGATTGATTGGCGGCTAAGAGCAAAGCGAGGCGCTCTTTACCACGGCGAATATAGCTTTTGACTGTATTCAGTGGTACTTCTAAAATTTCTGCAATATCATTGTACCGCAAATCGTCAAAATAGTAGAGAGTTAATGCCAAGCGATAATGATCTTCAAGCTTATCTAAAGCTTGGGAAACTTCGGCCCGCAATTCGTGGTTCGAGGCCACTTCTTGAGGGTCGGCCCAACGATTATCATCGGCTATGCTCGATAACGGATCGACGGTTTCGCCATCGTCATCGGTCATGGCTGGCATCTCTGGGGCACGGCGACCGCGCTTGCGCAACTCGTCACGCCCAAGGTTGATAACCAAACGATAGAGCCAAGTCGTAAACCGACTTTCGCCATTATACTGGCCAATCACCCGCAACAGCTTGATACAAGCATCTTGGGTTAGGTCAGCGGCATCTTCGGGCTGGCGCATCACGCTCATGGCGATGTTGTAAATATAATGTTGTTGGCTAACAATCAATGCTCCCATTGCTTCGGGATCATTGCGTTGAGCGCGATTGAGAATTTCAGCAGTTGGTTCGGCCACAGTTACAACTCCTTGCCATCAGCGTGGCTTCTATTGCTTCAGACGCTGACCCGCAAAAAATAGTTGCAGCAATTGCAGCGATTGATCACGATTATGCCAAAATTGCCAGAATTACAAAATGATCTTTCGGTCTGTCAGCTCTAGTCCTTTTGGACGAGCACCGTGTTCCCTCACCCCCAGCCCCCTCGCCCACTGAACGCGGGCGAGGGGGAGAGGCCATTATTTATCGACGAGTCGCGATAAAACCACAGTGCGAAAGCTCCTCGCCCAGCGGCTGAGCGAGAGGTTGGGGTGAGGGTACATAGCCTAGCAAATTTTAGCGTAAGCCGAAGCGTCGTACGATCCGCACAATCCATGCGGTCAGCAAGGGGTCGGGTAGGCCATCTTCGTTAAGCCATGCACCATTTGGTTGTTGCAAGCTGCGCAAAACGTTGATTGCCTGCGTAACTGCCCGCGTCATGCGCGGAATGCGCGCAATCCCGGCGGCGTTCAACATCACGGCGAGGCTTGGCGCATCCCAATCGTTGGAAATAAGATCGCCTAAACCACCCAACATACGTTTAACTGGCCGACTTTCGCGATGGCCCAACAACACTGCGGCCAACATCGCCCAACCAGTTGCTTCAACCCGAAAACCTGGCAATAAGCCATTGTTGGCAATTTGGCCAAGCAACCAAGTATTCGCTTTGTCGGCTGCGACGTTGACCTCTGGGTTATCCAACAAGGCCAAACTTGCAGAACAAACAGCGGTGGTGAAGATCAGCGCCGCATCCGACTCGCTATCCATCCACAAGGGTGGGCTATACATAGCCAAATTGCTGCTTTCGCGCCACCAGCCACGCGGCGATTGGGCATCGAGGATAAAGCGGCTAGCAGCAGCAACCGCTGGATGGTCGCTGGCCTCAAGTTCAACAAAATGGCGAATAATGTTGCAGCTATCGTTGAGCGTGCTCGGTCGGCCTGCAACGCCATTCAGCGGAAAACCGCCATCGTCGTTTTGCAAAGCCGCTAATTGATCAAGTAATTCTTCATCGGCGGGCTGTGCCTCAAGCATGTGGGTTATTTTGGCTTGGGCTAAAACATTGCCCGATTGTTCAATCCATTGAATTGCTTCTGGAATACGCATTGCTGTGCCTTAATTCTGAAAATAAAGATAGCGCTATTGTACCATCAGCGTATACGCACTGGCGGCGCAGTTTGCGCAAGTTCAAGCGTTTGGCCAGCGCTGGTCAATTGGGCGGCAGGCCAAGCAAATTGGCCAGTTTGGCGCGCAACTCCCAACAGTTGAATGGGATAAATGCCAGCGCGTAACCGTGGCGCACTCAATTGGCCATCATGCCAAATTAAGCCTGGCGCTGTGCCCAATTGCCATGTTACCCCGTAGGGTGCAGCCAAGCGCAGTTGCAGCAACTCTACATCGTTTTCAAGCACCAAATAGCCTTGCCAAAGCCATTGTTGACCATAGGCCAACTGCTCGATTGGCGTAGCATGCAGCAATTGGGCTTGGGGAGCGGAAGTTTGCCAACTAGCTTGGCTGGCCAACAAAATCGGCCCGTTTGGCTCGATCTGGAGGTTCAATTGGTTGGTAATTGGCAAGCTCAAACGGGTAGCTTGATCGTAACGCTGCACCTCTGCTTGATTCAAAGCCAAATCATAGCTCGCTCTGGTCGAAAAATCTTGTTGGCTAAGCAGAAAAACTGCTACGCTACTTGGCAAATCTTCCCACGTTGTGCCGTTCCAGCCCTCAGCAAGTAGGCTCAGCACCTGCGTCCGCAGCGCCGAACTTGGTTGGCTGCGCTCAAAAATCAAGCCAATCATGGCAGCTTGACGGGTGCGGCTCATCCAAGGGCTTGGCTGCAAGGGTTGATTCAGCATTTGGCGCACTTCAGCCAAATATTGATCGGCTTGGGGTGAATCGAGCAAAACCAAAGCATAGATTAGGCGCAAACGTTGGGGCGCAGTCAGTTGGTTATTTTTGAGCAAGGTTGTAACTTGAGCTTCGACAGTTTTATTGCTTTGGGCCAAGGCCAACAACATTTCGCTGCGCAAATCGGGATCAAGCGGGCTAGCCAAGGCCAGCCACCGAGTTGCATGATCGATCAGTTGGCTGAGGTCGGGCGAGCGTTGTTCAGTGGCAATCAATTGCACAATCAAGGCGGTTAATTGCACATCGCCGCTTTGACCATCCCAACTCCAACTACCATTGGCTAATTGCTGCTGGGCCAATTGTGTGATCGCTGTGTTCGCGGGCTGAGCAGTATAGCGCGCCATGGCAATCTGCCCCGCCAAGCTCAGCGGATCTGTGCCATTGAACTGGCTGGGCAAGGCTTGGGTTGCTTGGGCCAAACTAGCAATCGCCAGCTCGATTGAGGCAGTCTGGTTGGCGGTTGGCACTTGCCAAGTAATATCGGTTGGTTCGGTAAGCAAGCGACTTTGCTGCAACAACACCTGGCTTGGCGGATAAATTACCAAACTCTTGGTAATGATTTGGCGTTGTTGATTGACTTCAAAGGTGGCGGTCAGGGTTGTTGTACCCAATTTGCTGGCAACTAAGCCGTGGGTCGTGGTATAAATTCGGCTGCTATTGCCATTTATTGGCTCAGCGAGCGCCGTAAACTGAGCTTGATCATAATCGAGCGTGATGCTTGGAATCCCACCGCGCGTTGCAAGCAGATTCAAGCGAGCAGTCACACTCAATTGATCGCCAAGCAGCAAACGCTCAGGCAGCAGCAATTGAGCAGCGATCGGCGGGCTTGCCCCAAAAATGGTTGTGGCTTCGGTGCTGCTCAGACCATCGCTAGCCAAGGCCTCAATTTGCCCAGCCCCAAAGCCTGTCAAATCGAGCAAGGCTTGGCCATTGCTGGCAGTGCGGATCAGGCGATGCTGGCTTGTTAGGCTGCTGATGAAGCTTGATTGAAAACTCAAGCCGACCATACTGGCTACCGGCTGACCAGCGCGTTGAGTGCCCAGCACTAATTGCGAGCCGCTGACAACCAGCGTCAACTCAAGTGGGGCAACGCTTTGGAACGGAATTTGGCTAGTGCTGCTGCGCAGTTGTTGGCCATCAAGCCACGCCAAGGCAACATCTAATTGCTGGGTATTGCTCAAACTTGGCGAAATTGCAATTCGCTGGCCTGCGACCCACGGCTGAAGTTGCTGGCGAATGCTGCTGCCTTCGAACCAACTCACTAACACGCTGGTTGCAGTTTGATTGGTCAGCGGCGCAAGATTCAGCTCGGTCGTGGCAACCAAGGCGCTTTGACTGAGGCCAATTGGCTGTTCGCTTGGAGCGCCAAGCACCCATAACGGCACTTCCACGCTGGCAGCATCGGGGTTTGTTGCCCGAATCAGCCATTGGCCTGAACGCAAACCAGTTGAACGCCAAATTGCCTCGCCAGCAGCGTTGGTGCGCAAAGTTTGGGTGCTCGAAGTCGCACCGGTTACTTCGATTTGAAGATTGCGATTGGCCAAGGCCATGCCTTGTTGATCGCGCAATTGGAAGCTGATGCTGGCTGCTTGGTTCTGGTTGAGCAATTGTTGGCTGGTTCTGGCTTGCAAATCGGCAGCATAGCGAATGTGGAGATAGTGATAGCTGGTTTGCGAGCCAAGCTGAATTGCCAACACATAATCGCCAAGCAAGGTTTGGCTCCGTTGATAATCAAATTGGGCAATACCAGCGGCGTTGCTTTGCCAAACCCCAGCAGAGATTTGACGATTATTTTGATCGAGCAAACGCCACGAACCCTGTTGATGCGGCAGATCGCTGCTAATTTCTGCTGGCACAATCGCATTAGCCGCCTGAAATTCGGGCAAAACCACCTGATAGCCAACCGTAGGATCGTTGACGACAAAGGTTTGGCTAGCCAAAACCTGATTGGCATAGCGCAGCCGAACCTGATACAAGCCAGGTTGCACTTCGGCGGCAAGCTGCACTTGGCGCAGCCACAAAGTTTGGGTCAGGTTAAAGGTTTGTTCAGGTGCAATCGCTTGGCCACTCAGGTCGAGCACTGCGAGGGTCAAGCTGGGCGTGGTTGCCAATCCAGCAACAAATTGGCTGCTGCCAATAATTGTGAGTTGTTGGTTGGATTGGTAGCTGTGGCGTTCGAGCATGAGTTGGCTGCTCAAGCTTGGCGCTTGGCGTTGTGGCTGAATAATTGTTTCGGCCACAATCGGCGCTTGTGGCTCGCCGCCAAGCAACACCAAACGCCCGCTGCTAGCGCGAATTGGCGTTTGCCAAAGCCCTTGCTGGTCGCTTGAACCTGTGGCTAATTGGCTCGCACCTGCCAAAATGCTTAAATTTTCGATGGCGGCTGGCTGGCGATTTGCCAAATCAACCACCCACGCTTGGGCCTGCTCGGCGCTCGCCAATAATTGAGCACGGTAGGGTGTCCAAATCAACACATGTTGCACAAGCTCTGCATTGGGAGCTTGAATTTGCAACAATAGCGCGCCTTGGGTTGGCGTGATGGTTAATGTTCGATCAGGAGCAGCGCCAATTTGCCATTGCTGTTGCGGTTGGAGATTGTAGCGCTGTGGATTAAGCGGCGTTTGCGGTTGTTGCAAAGCTGCCGCCAAAACCGCCCGATCCATTGGATATAAGGTCGCGGTTAGGCGACTGGTTTCGCGGCCACTCAAGCCTAATTCTGCCTGCGTTTCGGGCAGCAACAACGAATAGCCAGCGCCCTCGATTTGCAACGGCTGGGCTTGGGTTTGGGTGCGAAAATTCAGCGGCGCAGAACCAGCCAAGGTCACAGTATAGCTTGTGCTTGGTTGCCAAGCAGCACTAATTAATGCTTGTTGATTGACGATGCTAATCGCCAAATCGGCCACTTCAGGCTCGATAGAGAGTTGAGCCGCGATCTGTTCGCGCCCAGGTGTTTGGTTAAACAATAAGCGCAACGAATCGGCAAGCGCCAAACTGCCGCCGCGTCCGGGCACAGAGCCAATCAGTTGCAGCTTGGATTGGACCTGCCAGACTTGGCTGATTGGCTGGCTCAGTTGGAGGCTGGTGGTCAAGGTTTGGCCTGCTGGCCAAGCTCCATCTGGCTGAGCACGCACAATCGTTTGCGGCAACGGCTCAGCTTGATAGTGTATTTGCCACGTCGCGCTTAAGGCTGGCGTGAATTGAATTCGATCAATTAATTGTTGGGTTGTGGCTTGATCAAGCAAGCCTTCAAAAGCCCACTCCAACGCTTGATTGGCTTCGATAGTTTGCGCAGTTGGTGGCGCAATCGGGCTTGGCTCGCTAACGTTGAGTTGCCATTCGCTGGTTTGCACCGGAATTCCCAGCAAATCGTTGAGGTTTTCGAGGGTTAGTTGATAGCGCTGGCCGAGCTGCCATTCTGGCTGCACCAACACGCTGCGGTCATCAAGCCAGCGCACTTGGCGCGCAACATTTGGCTCGATGTTTAGTTCAGCTAATTCGCGCTGGGATTGGCTGGCATGATCAATCATCGCTCGATTGAAGCGCAGCAAGATTGGCATATTCGGGGCGATTGTGGCATTGGGCAAGGGCGAGCGAAAGACCAACAATGGCGCTGGAGCAGCAGCAAATTGGGTTGTAACCGTGGTTGGCAGGCTTTGGCGCAACATCGATTGCGTGGTTGGCCGCAATTGAACGGTGACCGTCGTGCCTGGAGTCCAGCCAAATTCTGGCTGCCAGCGTGCGCGGGTGCGGCCTTCCCACAGCCAACGGCCTCGCACTGGCGGCGTAATTACCAGCGCAGCTTCAACGCTCGATCGATCCATCGGCAGGTTGAAGTTAAATTCCAAAGCCGTGGCTGGCGGCAATTCGCGGCTACCAGCCAACGGCGTTAAGCGCAGAACAGTTGGTTGAGGCAGCCAACCAGCGATACTCGCCACAATCACGCCAAGCAGCGCCGTGCCCAACAAGGTTAGTATTGTGAGCAACCAACGCCACCACCATCGTGCTAGTTTTTCGAGCAATCGCATAGTTCACCTTAGTGCTTCAACGCTGACCCACCCATTCTTGCGAACCATCGGCCCAGTGTTCACATTTCCAAATTGGCACAACCAATTTGATTTGATCCATCAGCCAAGCCACCGCAGCAAATGCTGCGCCACGATGAGCTGAGCCAATCGCAATCAGCACCGCTGTTTCGCCAATCTGCAACACGCCAATTCGATGATGAATTGACACCTTGCCGATGCCAAACTGGGCTTGAGCTTGTTGGCCCAACAAGGCTAATTGCTGTTCGGCCATTTCGGGATAGGCTTCGTACTCCAAGAAGGCGGTGGCACGCCCAGCAAAATTGTTACGCGCCACGCCTTCAAACAGCACAATCGCGCCATGGCCTGGGTCGACGACCAACGCCCGCAACGCTTCAGGCTGCAATACCGTTTCAGTTACCAAAAATGCTTGCACCTTAGCCTCCACTGACTGGCGGAATCAAGGCCAATTCATCGTTGGGCTTCAGCGTTGCCTCAAGCGTCACATACTGGCGATTGATCGCATAGGCCAAGCCAGTTAAGGGCAAGCTTGGATGCAATTCGGCTAATTGATTTAGCGCTGTGCCAACCGTTGCATCCTCAGCCAGTTCCAAGCTTAAGCTGTTTTGGTTGAGGGCTTCGCGCAAGCCAGCAAATAAACGAATTGTGATGATCATACTGGCCTCGGGGTGCGCCGCATCGGAATCCCTTGGGCTGCCAAATAGTCCTTAACGGCTTCAACCGTGTAGGTGCCAAAATGGAAGATCGAGGCTGCCAACACTGCATCTGCTTGGCCTTCGTGCAGCGCGGCCAGCAAATGTTCGGGTTTGCCAGCGCCACCAGAGGCAATCACCGGCACGCCAACTTGGGCGCTAATCGCCGATAGCAGTTCATTATCGTAGCCAGCGCCAGTGCCATCAGCATCCATACTATTGATGACCAACTCGCCTGCACCCAAATCGACTACTCGTTTGGCCCATTCAATTGCATCTAAGCCAGTTGGCCGTGGATCGCGGCCAGTGTGGGTAAACACGTTCCATTGGCTGGGCTGGCCTGGCTCGTTGATCCGACGGGCATCCATCGAAAGCACAATGCACTGCGAGCCAAAACGCTTGGCTCCAGCTTCGATTAATTGCGGGTTGAGCACGGCAGCGGTGTTGATCGAAACTTTATCAGCGCCAGCCCGCAACATCCGATACATATCATCGACGGTGCGAATGCCGCCGCCAACGGTCAAGGGAATAAACACTTGACGCGCGACCTGCTCGACCACTTCGACCATAATATTGCGCTCATCAGATGAGGCGGTAATATCGTAAAACACCAACTCATCAGCGCCCGATTCATTGTAGAAGGCCGCTAATTGCACCGGATCGCCAGCATCGCGATGGTTGAGAAAGCTGATGCCTTTGACCACGCGCCCAGCTTTAACATCCAAACAAGGAATAATTCGACGGGTCAGCATGCTTAGATCTCGCTTCCGCGTTCCAAGATTTCACTTTGGGCAATTTGCAAACGGGCTTGAATTGCCGAAACAACATCGCTGAGCGCTTGCACTTCGCGCCGTTCCAAATCTTGCATGCGGCTCAAATTGGCAATTTGCACATCTTCGAGGCGGTTTTGGGTGCGGCTGAGCTTCGATTCATACTCATGACACCAGGTATCAATCCGCTCCAACGAACCCATAATTTGGCGCAGATGGCTTTCATCGGCAGTACGCAACTCATCAAGCTGCTCGTTATGTTGACCACGCAATTCTTCCAAGCGCTCTTGGTTCATCAAGAAGCGTTCGGTGCTGACCCGCTCGATGCGCTTGATTTCGGCAATCATATCGGGCAATTGGGCGCGAACAACCTCAATCTGCTCAGGCAATGGCTCAATTTGCGCTTCGACACCTTTTTGCAAATCCTCAAGCCGCTCAAAGCGCGAACGCAACTCGCGAATCCCTTCGCCAATGTCGATCACCATCTGTTGGGTTTCGACTGCTTGGCGACGCATTTGTTGCTTTTCGATCTGCACATCTTCGCTCAGTTTGCGCATATCTTGCACGGTTTCTGCATCGACGGCGCGTAGTTGTTCAAGCTGGCCACCGAGCGAGCGATGCTGGTCGTTTTGCTCACGGATGCGGGCTTCGAAATCGCTCATGCGTTGTTCGAGCAATTCAATGCGCGCAAACCAGCTTTGTGATGTTTGCAAATCTTGTTTGCGATGTTCTTGCTGTTGGGCCAACGAAAGCTGAATATCGCGAATTGGCTTGACCCCATCGTCCATGCGCACGGTGCTGTTGGCAATTTCCTTGCGCAAGGTGGTTAATTCACGCCGATAGCTTTCGAGGGTTTGGGCTTGCTCTTGGGCTTGGCGCTCGATCATGCCTTGCAGTTGAGCCACCACAGCCTCAGATTTACGCGATTGCTCAGTTGCCCACGCGTATTTGCCATTTACGTCTTTGATTTGACGACGCAATTCATCGATTTGATTCTGTAAATAGAGCAATTGCGATTGCTCTTGGGCGCGTAAACGCTCCTCTTCATAGCGAGCGGTAATATCTTGTTTCGATGATGACACGTTTAGCCTCCGTGTTCAATCGTTTGAATTGCCGAGGCCAGATCAATATGGCCTGTGTAGAGTGCCGTGCCGATAATCGCCCCGCTAATGCCAAGCTCAGCCAAGCGCGCCAAATGTTCGACGCGGGCGATGCCACCAGAGGCCACAATTGCCGGGCCAGCGGGCGTTACCAAAGCAGCAGTTTGAGCATAATTTGGTTCGCTCAAGGTGCCATCACGGCTAATATCAGTATAGATGATCCGCGCAACTCCGAGTTGGGCCATTTGTTCGGCTAGCTCGGTGGCGCGCTGGCGGCTACTTGCGAGCCAGCCTTCGGTCGCAACCACGCCATTGCGGGCATCGATGCCAATCGTTATTGCCTTACCATATTGGCCAACCAACTCGGCGACCAATTCTGGGTTGCGCACCGCCACCGTGCCCAAAATCACATCGCTCACACCAAGCTCAAAGGCGGCAGCAACGCTGGCTGCATCGCGCAAGCCGCCGCCAAGCTGCACTGGCACGCTAACCGCTTTGGTAATTGCGGCAATCGTACTGGTTTGGGTTGGTCGGCCAGCCTTGGCTCCATCAAGATCGACAATGTGAATGCGGCTTGCGCCTGCTGCTTCCCATTGCTGCGCGACTGCTACTGGATCATCGCCATAAACGGTTGTTTGCTCAAAATCACCTTGCACGAGGCGCACACAACGGCCATCGCGCAAATCAATTGCTGGTATAAGTTGCATGGTGCTCCTAAAGTAGTGGGGATCGGTCGTTGGGGGATGGGGATCGGCTAGATTGCCAAACCAGCCCAATGCTATACGATCCAGATATTTCCTATCCTAGCGTTGTTATAGTTTTATTCTGCTACGTTTGTAGAGACCTTAATCCCGATCCCCGATCCCCAACGCCTGACCCCTTGCCAATTCAACCCAATTTCCCAACAACTTCAGGCCCCATTGGCCGCTTTTTTCGGGGTGAAATTGCACGGCAGTAATATTATCGCGGGCAATCGCAGCCGGAAAATTCAGCCCGTACTCAGTGCGCCCAGAAACTAAAGCAGCGTCATTAGTTGCCAAGTAGTAGGAATGCACAAAATAGAATTCAGCGCCATTGGGAATGCCATCCCACAAGGCGCTGCCATCGTGCTGCACGCTATTCCAACCAATTTGTGGCACTTTTAAGCCTTGCTCAAAACGGCGAATCGTGCCTGGCACTAAGCCAAGACAATCGTGCAAACCAAATTCTTCGCTTTGCTCGGCTAGCACTTGCATGCCAACACAAATGCCCAAAAATGGCGTACCACGGGCGATAACTTCACGAATCGCCGCATCCATACCCATTTCGCGCAACGAGCGCATGGTATCGGCGGTTGCACCAACCCCGGGCAACACGACAGCATCAGCTGCCAACACTGCCGCCGGATCAGTCACGACTTCGATTGGCGCTTGCACATATTCCAAGGCGCGCACGGCATTTGGCAAATTGCCAGCCCCATAATTTATCACTGCAATCATTGATTGTCCTTGTATGTATTCGTGGGGGTCGGAGATCGGTCGTTGGGGATCGATTAGGATAGGCTATAGGCTTTTGGCTATAGGCTAATTTGAAATCCCAATCAATCTCCGCTAGCCAAAGGCCAATCCCCAACCTCTATGTTCTAGGCTCTCTATTTTTTGACTTTTGACTTCTGCCTTTTGTGTTCATCCCTCATCCTTCGTTTCCTCTGCGCCTCTGCGTTAAAACATTGATCCACAAAGGCCAGAAACCGCGAAGAACGCGAAGAACACGAAGGGAAATCGACTATTGGCTATTAGCACAGGTTGACCAACCGATCCCCAGCCCCTGATCCCTGACCTCTATGTTCTATGTTCTATGTTCTATGCTCTCTGTTATTCATCCCTCATACTTCATCCTTCATCCCTTTAACAGTGGATGTTCGCGGCGCAAATGCTCGATCAGCCACATCACATCTGGTTCTGGGGTATGACTGACTTCTTGATTCAACGCAGGGGCAGGCTGACCAGAAACCCATGTTTGCAGCGTTGCACTGAGGCTTTGAGCAAGGGCTTCGAGGTTGTAACCGCCTTCAAGCAAGCCCACCAAGCGTCCGTCGCAACACTCGGCGGCTAAATTATACACGATGGATGCGAGCTGGGCATAACCGCCAGTCGAGAGCGCCAAGTTGCCTAATGGGTCATACACATGGGCATCATAGCCTGCTGAGATGATCAATAACTCTGGCTCGAAGCGCCGAATAGCTGGCGCAATTGTGTGCTCAAAAATCAGATTAAAGCCCATATCGCCAGTCAATGGGCGCAACGGCAGATTGAGCGTCGTGCCCAAGCCAGCTTTCTCGCCCATCTCCTTCCAATGGCCGGAGCCAGGCCAAAGCGGCCAACCATGGGTCGAAATATACAGCACATCGGGGTTGGTGTAGAAAATATCTTGCGTGCCATTGCCGTGGTGCACATCCCAATCCAAAATTGCCACTCGTTTGAGGCCATATTCGCGTTGGGCAAAAGCGGCGGCAATTGCTGCATTATTGAATAAACAAAAGCCCATAGCCTGATCAGCGGTGGCGTGATGGCCTGGCGGGCGAACCAAGGCAAAAGCATTGGGGTGGCGACCGCTCAACACCGCATCAGTGGCCACAATCGAACCACCAGCGGCAAGTTGGGCAATCTCGACCGAATCTGGCAAAATATAGGTCTCAGGATCAGCCCAATCGCCAAATTGGCCCATACGTTGCAGGCTTGGCAAGTGGCTTGGCACATGCACCGCCTCGATTTCGGCAGCAGTAGCATGGCGTGGTTCAAGCTTCGTCAAATGCTGTTGCAAAGTGTAATCAGCAGCTAACAACCCATGAATCGCACGCAAACGATTGGCATTTTCGGGGTGTTCAGGCTGGTCGTGGTCAAGGTAATGATCGTGTGAAATTAGGGCGAGGCTCATACGCAAAAGCTCCTCAGCGAACAATACTAGCGCTAGCTTAATCGAGGCGAGGCTTAGCTGCAACCAACCAACGATGGACATTGGATGCTTGAAGTTTCTCTTCCATCACCCACTCTGGATAAAGTACAACATTGCCTATAAAACATCCGCCTTAAGACCGATCATGGGAAGCAAAATGCTTTGTTACAATCCATGTTCTGCACAAGCCGCCCCCCAGTTTTGGGTTCGGGCGGCATTTCGCCGTGCAACCCATACATGTTAAGGAGGCTTTGCGATGCGGGTAGGCTTAGATTTCGGAACAACTAATACGACCGCAGCAATTTACGATGGCGCAAAGGTAACCTTGGTTCCGCTAGACTCCGTAGCGGCAAACCCCAATGTGTTACGCACTGCGCTCTTTATTACGCCAGAAGGCCGACAACTGTTTGGCCGCGCAGCGATCAACGCCTTTACTGAGGGCAATGTTGGCCGCGAAATTATCTACGAACGGCGCTATGTTGGCACAGTCACCAACACCTATTCTGGGGTTGGTACGATCGTCCAATCGGTTGAAGGCATGGTCGATAGCAATCCCCCAGGCCGCTTATTTCAATCGATCAAAACCATGCTCCGCGATCCATCCTACATCAAAACCAACGTGTTTGGCCAAGAAACCACGCTCGAAGAACTGATTGCCAAAATTCTGCGTGCCATTCGCCGCGAGGTCGAGCGCTTTACTGGCGAAAAAATTAGCGCAATTACGGTTGGGCGGCCTGTCCACTACGCCGATACGCCCGCAGGCGATGCCTTGGCGATTCGGCGCATGCGCGAAGCCTGCGAATTGGCCGATTTGCCGAATGTAAGTTTTATGCCCGAGCCAGTTGCCGCCGCCCACGCTTTTGCCGCCAGCCAACACCAACGCCGCAATATTGTTGTGTTCGACTTTGGTGGTGGGACGCTCGACGTTACCGTGATGGCGATTGACGGCGCTGAGCGTCACGTACTAGCCACTGATGGCGTGCCGATTGGCGGTGATGTGCTCGATAGCAAAATCGTGACTGGAGCGTTACGCCAATATTTTGGCGATGGCGCACGGCTTGGCCCACGCAAATTGCCGTTGCCCGCAACGCTCTTGGAGCACCTCGACAACTGGCAAAATATTCTCGAAATGCATACACCCAAAATGCTCGAGATTATCGAAGAAGCGGTGCGCACCAGCGATAAGCCAATCGAACTCAAGGCGCTCCGCACCCTCGTGCGCGAGAACTACGGTTTGGTACTATACGAACACGCCGAGGAGGCCAAACGCCAGCTTTCCAGCGAGCGCCAAGTTGAAATTAGCATGCATGTCAACGGCATCGATTTTGACCATTTGTTGCCACGCTTTGAATTTGAGCGCCTGATTGGACCCGAAGCCCGCTCGATTGGCGCTTGTGTTGATCGCACGATCAAGGCTGCTGGCCTCAGCCACGATCAAATTGATGTGGTGCTACGAACCGGCGGCTCCTCGCGGATTCCGCGCTTCATCAAATTATTAGCCGATCGCTTCACCGAAGATCGGCTGCGTGAGCAAGATCCCTTCACCAGTGTTGGCGCAGGTTTGGCAGTTGCCGCCTACGAAGGTCGCGGCGAAGCAAGCTAAATCCAAGGCTTGGCATCGAACCTGCAAGCTCAAGCTATGGTCTAGCTCAAACCAACGGCCATAGCTTGGCAATCTCAGCTATAATGCAGCTAGCCTTAGTAGGGAGTATGCGCGATGGTCAAGCAAAAAATCTTAGCAACCCTGAGCAATATCACCAGTGTTCGAACCCAAGTCGATGGGTATCGTCAGCGATTTCAAGATCTTAAGCCATGGTGGCCGATTTTGATTCCATTTTTGTTGTGGCGCGGCAAGCGGGCCTACGATCGCGAGCTAAAAGCGGTTGGGGTTAAGTTGGGCGAGGCAGCTCTGAAGAAAGCCCAAGAACAGCACAAACTTGAGCAACAACAAACCAAGTTGATCGAAACCCAAGCCAAAATTAACCAAAAAACCAAAAAGGGACGGAATTAATTCCGTCCCTTTGGGTATGTTGTTTGGAGCAGGATTTTAGCCGAGGTTGCGAATAACCCCAACCACGCGGCCTTGAACTTCCACATTGGTTGATGGATAGTACATTGCGTCCATGGTGACGTTGGCTGGCTGCAACCGCACGCGGTCGCCTTCCCAATAAATCCGCTTCAAGGTCACTTCATTTTCATCGCGAATGCGGGCTGCGACCATCTCGCCATTTTCGGCGGTTTCCTGATAGCGCAACAAAACAATATCGCCATCGGCAATCAAGGCATCGACCATCGAGTAGCCTTTGACCCGTAAGGCATAGACATCGCCCAGCTTATCGCTGCCAACGATTTCTTCGGGCACCAAAACCGAATCTTCGGAGTTGGTTGATTCGTTGGGGCCTGGAATTGGCTGGCCAGCGGCAATAACGCCCAGCACTGGCACGCGTTGGCCGCCAAGCACGGTGGGCAATGGTTGTTCAACATTAATCAATTCGATTGCGCGCGAGATGTTGCCTTCGCGGCGAATTTGGCCTTTGCTTTCGAGGGCGCGTAAGTTATAAGCAACCACAGAGGTTGATGAAATACTTAACTCGCGTTGAATATCGCGAATCGCCGGAGCATAGCCATTTGTGCGAATAAATTGCTTGATGTAATCATAGATCCGTTGTTGGCGTTGCGATAATCCGCTCATTGAAGCGCTTCCTTTCTGGGCCGACGTAGCTGTTGGTATTCAGCCATACACGAATAGACGTTCTACTTGTTATTATAGAAAAATACATATGTTCTGTCAACTAGGATGTTCTACTTTTTAGCTAAAACAGCTAAATTCAACCCAAAATTGGCAAAATCATGAGCAAATAATTAATTTGATTGGGGAGTAGCACCAATCAGCTTATACTTTAATGATCTCATTTTGATTTGGACTGAGGCTATTATGGAATTACCAAGCTTTATTTTTCCTTTATTAAAACGCTTTCGCTTGCCACCACGTTTACATTGGCTGGCGGCAAATGCGATTAATCCGCATTTTTTGCTGGGCGTAGCAGGCATTATTACCGATGAACAAGGGCGGTTGTTACTATTTCATCATACCTATCGCCGCACGCACCCCTGGGGCATGCCCGGCGGTTGGATGAACAAAGCAGAATCGCCGCTCGAAACCCTCGAACGCGAGGTGCGCGAAGAATCAGGCTTGCAGGTGCGAGCCGATCGCTTAGCATTAATTGGCGTAACCCGCGACCGCCCCAAATTTGAATTTGTGGTTTGTGGCACACTGATTGGTGGCACATTTCAAGCCTCGCGCGAAGTTGACCAGATGGGCTGGTTTGCGCCTGATCAATACCCAGCTTTAGCCCCATTCCACCTGCATATTTTGCAACAATGGCGCGAGCAGCCCAATACTGAAGTTGGCTGGTATGATGCGCCATGGATTATCGCCCACCCACGTTGAGCAGCAAGGCTTTTGAAGCAGCGGAGGAATGGAATGCAACAGCCAATCGTTGTTTTTGGTGATCTCAATCTTGATACCAACGTTGCAATTGAGCAATTTCCACTTGATTTAGGCGATACTCGGTTTTGCTTCGATGGCATTAACGATGATATTGGTGGCGCGGCGACCAATGTTGCGGTTGGCCTAACTGCGTTAGGGCATCAGATTCATTTTGGCAGTGTCATCGGCCAAGATCGGTTGGCTGATGTGGTGGTGCAACTAGCTCAATCCAAAGGTTTAGCCAATACCTATATTCGCCCCGATTGGCAAACAACTTCACGCACAGTCATATTAATTGATCATGATGGCAATCGTCAGTGCATCAACGATCCCAAGCAAGTGCAGCGCTATCGCTACCCCGAAAACGCTTTGCCAGCCATTTTTGCGCAAAGCCAATGGCTGTATTGCTCAACCCAAAATTGGTGTCGCTATGTTGCCCAAGCAGCACGTGATGCTGGCAAACAGGTGATTGTCGATGTCCAAGCATTGGTTAATGTCGATGATTACCACCGTGATTTTCTCCAAGCAGCCACCGTCGTAATTCTCAGCACTGAGCAATTGGCCATGCATAGCCACGAATTGATGCATGTGCTATGGCGAGCATTTGATGTTGAGATCGTGGTAGCAACTCATGGCAACCATGGCGCAACCCTTGGCGTGCGTTCAACCAATCAAATCGACTATGCGCCAGCCTTCAATCTAGGCCCAATTGTCGATAAAACTGGCGCTGGCGATGCGTTTTGTGCAGGTTTTATTGCAGGTTTAGCAAGCGATTTAACACCGCAGCAAGCCTTAAACGTTGGTCAATATGTTGCCGCGAGCAAAATTGGGGTCAAAGGTTCGACCAATGGTTTTCCTCATTACCAGCAGGTTTTGCAAGCACTCCAACAAAGCACAGCCTAAAACTGTCACCGCTTCGTCATCTTTAATCCTATTGTTTGCTAGTCCCCCTCGTTACAATTGAGCACAACACAGATGGGGACAACCAGCAATGACGCACGTAATCAAAATTAGCGGCTACGAAGTGGATCACGCGGATTCACTGCAAACATTAATTAGTGCCTTAAGCAGCATCAACGATCAAGTGGTTTTAATTCATGGTGGTGGCAGCATTTTGCCGCGCGTCCTGAACGCTATCGGCGGCACGAATCATCCGGCGGCAGCGGAAATTGCGGCCATGGCATTGCGTGGCGGCATCAATCCACGCTTGGTTGCTGCGCTCACGCAACATCATTTACAAGCAATTGGCTTATGTGGCTCAGATTTGGAATTGATGTATTTGCTGCCCAAAAGCGATGAGCCGATTGTGCGCTTCGAGGTATTGCACTATTTATTGGAGCAAGCGTGGTTGCCTGTGCTGGCTCCACTCGCCATGGAAAGCGCCACCGGCGCGGTGAAATTGCTCAACGCCGATACCGCAGCCCAGATGATTGCCTCAGCACTTTCAGCAGATCAATTAACCTATATTGTGCAAACTCCAGGCGTGTATGCCAGCGGGCGACGGATTAGTGGCATTTCTGGGAGGCAATGTGATCGCTACATCAAACAAGGCGCGTTCGATCCAACCTATACCTCGGTGGTCAAAGCAGCCTCGTTGGCAGCACCGCATGTTGGGCGGGTGCGCATCACCGATCTGAATGGCTTTTTGGATGGAGTTGAGACGGTGGTTGTAGCGTAGGCATCAGGGGCTAGTTTTGATCCACGAAGAGCACGAAGAGCACGAAGGTTGAGTTGGCTATAGGCTACAGGCGATTGGCTTTTGGCTAGCGGAAGATTGTTGAGTAATAAATGAATTCCACGAGCCGAAAGCTGTACTGGTTCATTGGATTGGAAAACGCGTTCCCTCACCCCCCAACCCCCTCTCCCACTGGACGCGGGCGAGGGGGAGCAGCCGTTTTTATCGACGCATTGCGATAGAACCACCATGGAAAAGCCCCTCGCCCGCCACGTGGGAGAGGGGTTGGGGTGAGGGGATGAGGCCGTGGTTAATGCAATAAACCAATACAGATAGCCAAGAGCCTCTAGCCATGCTCCCTCTGCGCCTCTGCGTTAAAAATTAATCCACGTGTTTCACGAAACCGCGAAGAACTATTTTTAGCCACGAATTGCACGAAGAATCTTCCGCTAGCCAAAAGCCTATACCCATGATCGCTATGTTCTATGCGCTCTGTTCTATGTTCTAATTCCCATTTTGCCTTTTGCCTTTTGCCTTCTGAATTTATTCTCGATAGGTCGCGAAACCGCTACCCAGCGAATGGACAGAGCGTGGTATGATGGGGCCATATAAAGATTCGTGTCCCTTGAGGAGGCTTCTCAATATGGCACTCATTACGCACGTTCGCGGTCGCGAAGTTCTCGATAGCCGAGGTAACCCGACCGTTGAAGTTGAAATCGGTTTGGAAGATGGCACGCTTGCCCGCGCAATTGTTCCTTCGGGCGCTTCAACTGGCGCACACGAAGCAGTCGAACTGCGCGACGGCGACAAAAACCGCTACGGCGGCAAAGGCGTGCTCAAAGCTGTAAAGCATGTCAACGAAGATATTGCTGAAGCCATCGAAGGCTTAGAGGCGCTTGATCAAATTACGCTTGACAAGACCTTGATTGAGCTTGATGGCACTAACAATAAAGGCAAACTTGGCGCTAATGCAATCTTAGGGGTGTCATTGGCTACCGCCAAAGCTGGCGCATTGTCAATTGGGTTGCCACTCTATCGCTACCTTGGCGGCGTTTTCGGCCATACCTTGCCAGTTCCAATGATGAACATCTTGAACGGTGGCAAGCATGCCCAAGATAGCACCGACTTCCAAGAATTTATGGTGATGCCGGTTGGCGCGCCATCGTTCCGCGAAGGTTTGCGCTGGGGTGCGGAAATTTATCACACCCTCAAAAAAGTGCTCCACGACCGTGGTTTGGCCACCAATACTGGCGATGAAGGCGGTTTTGCGCCAGCATTGC
The DNA here is from genome assembly GCF_003205875.1 of Herpetosiphon llansteffanensis. Taxonomy (GTDB): domain Bacteria; phylum Chloroflexota; class Chloroflexia; order Chloroflexales; family Herpetosiphonaceae; genus Herpetosiphon; species Herpetosiphon llansteffanensis. Next base: position 4,496 of record NZ_PUBZ01000169.1, on the reverse strand, counting down.
CATCAAACGAAGCTGCGCTTGAAGTTATCGTCGATGCGATTCAAAAAGCTGGCTACACCCCAGGCAAAGATATTATGTTGGCGCTCGACCCAGCATGTAGCGAAATCTACGAAAACGGCATCTACAACTTGGCCCGCGAAGGCCGCAAGCTCAGCTCAGAAGAAATGGTTGGCTACTGGGAAAACCTGGTCAACAAATATCCAATTATTTCAATCGAAGATGGCTTGCACGAAGACGATTGGGGTGCTTGGTCGTTGTTGCGCCAACGCATCGGCGATCGAGTGCAGTTGGTCGGCGACGATTTGTTGGTGACGAACGTCGAACGCCTCAACCGTGCAATCAAAGAAAATTCAGCCAATAGCATTTTGATCAAGCTCAACCAAATTGGGACCTTGACCGAAACGCTCGACGCAATTCAAACTGCGCAACGAGCTGGCTGGACGGCAATCGTCAGCCACCGCTCAGGCGAAAGCGAAGACGTAACCGTCGCCGATCTGGTCGTTGCAACCAACGCTGGCCAAATCAAAACTGGCGCGCCTGCTCGCACCGACCGCGTTGCTAAATACAACCAGTTGCTGCGGATCGAAGAAGAACTCGATAGCCAAGCAAAATATGCTGGCTGGAACGCCTTCGCCGTCAAACGCGACTAATCGACACTGACCATTCAGGACACGCAACGGCGCGTGTCCGCTTGCTATTTTAGGGGGGCAAGCATGGCCGATGATCGCAAAGCACTTGGGCAGTGGGGCGAGCACTACGCCGCCGCCTATCTCCAGCAATTAGGCTATCAACTCATTACGAGTGGGTGGCGCTGTCGTTGGGGCGAAATCGATTTGATCGCCTACGATCAGACGACCTTGGTGATTATTGAAGTCCGCACCCGCCGCGGCGCAGCCCATGGCAGTGCAGCAGAATCATTGACCCTCAAAAAACGCCAGCGTTTAGCTCAATTGATGCAGGCCTATCTGCAAGCGCTTGATCAAGCCCAAACCCCGTGGCTTGGTGAGTATCGCATCGATGCCATCGCCATCACCCTCGCTCATGGCCAACCCCAACTTGAGCATTTTCAGGCAATTTCGATTGAATAAGTAGCTAGCAAGGAGTTTTGCATGACCCGTGAAGTTATCAGCACGCCCAACGCACCTGCCGCAATTGGCCCATACTCACAAGCAATTGCCATTGATGGATTGTTGTTCTGCTCAGGCCAAATTCCACTTGACCCCGCCACTGGCCAAGTTGTTGAGGGCGACGTTTCGGTTCAGACTCGCCAAGTGATGGAAAATATTCGCGCCTTGCTGACCGCAGCTGGCACCAGCCTTGAAAAAGTGGTCAAAACCACGATTTTCTTGGCCGATATGAACGACTTTGCCACGGTCAATGCAATTTATGGCGAATACTTCCCCGAAAATCCACCAGCGCGCTCAACTGTGCAAGTTGCGCGCTTGCCCCGCGATGTGCAAGTTGAAGTCGAAGTGATTGTATTGCGCTAAGTCTGAATTCCCCTCACCCCCAACCCCTCTCCCGTGCGCGGGCGAGGGGCTTTAATGCTGTGGTCTTGCTACGATTTAGCGATCAAACCAAAAATTCAAACTCCCCTCGCCCGCGTTCAGTGGGCGAGGGGTTGGGGGTGAGGGAATAATACGCTACATCAGACTAATTGGCCGCTGATCTGCAAGGCTGCTTGTTGGCAGGCCCAATCGGCTGCTTGCAATGCTGCTGCACCTTGCTGCATGCGCCAAAACCAGGCTGCCGCCCAAACATCACCAGCTCCCGTTGGGTCGCTGACCTGCGCCGGATAGGCCGCCACATGCTGGGCCTCGCCATTGATCCAGATGGTTGCGCCGCGAGAGCCTTGGGTCATTGCCACCAAGCCACAATTTTTGGCCCAACTGGCAACCAGCTGAGTATTGCTAGCAACATCTTCATCGCTCACCACCAAAGCATCGATTTGGGCTAGCTCAGTTGGGGTTGGCTGCCAAAGTTTAGGCTGAATTCGACCAGTGCTATCCCATGTGCGTAGCCAACCCTGAGCCGTTAAGCCAATCAAGGCATGGGGGAAAAGCGTGCGTGGCGGAATGGCGGTTAATTCTTGGGCCAAGGGCGCAAGATGCACCAAGCGGGCTGTGCGCCAATATGGCCCAAGACAAGCCCAATCCAAAGTGGTTGGGGCAGCATGGAGCCATTGAGTGCGGCCATCGCCCTGATAACGGTTTTCAAAGGTGGCGGTGGCGCTGCTTGGCAAACGCAACAAAGTGCATGTGTTTGGCAAATCAAACATGATCTGCCTTTGAGCTGGCGTGATAATCGTGGTTGCCACGCCCCATGCAGCCAAGGCTCGCGCTGCAAACGTGCCAGTGCCGCCTTGTTTCCAGCCGGTTGCGGTCAGATCGCGAGTTAATGCACCAATTAACAGATACTCAAGGCTCATGGGCTATGCTCCAAAGGCATGTGAATCGTGTAGGTTGGATTGCCACGCATAAAAACAAAGGGGTCGAGATAAGCGCGGTAGGTGATATTGAATGTATATTTGGTGTAGGTCGCCTCACGTTCCAAGCCAAAGCGGGTTTTATAGCTCAGCTGGCCCCATTCGCCAATTGCCAATTGCATAATTGTGGTAGAGGTTGTTTGTTCGGGCAAGCGCAACAGCACCTCAAGTTGCGGCACGGGATTGAGGCGCAAGCCTAAGCCATTATGATATAGGTGGCGCAAATCGCTATAGGTACGCAGATTGGCCCGAGTTGGGCGAGTATAGGCATTGGTCTCATCAAACTCGGTATGATGCAGCACAGCGCCTTGCACAAAACCATGGGGTGGTAGGGGCATCACACTTAATCGTTCAGGTGTACCTTGACACAACTGCGGTGGACGTTGGCCGTGGGGCACAGTCCAGCGCGTTTTGATTAGTTGGACAACAACAAGCATGTCAACTCACAGCTGAAAAAACTCTTCTCCTCAGTTTAATCCAATTTTGGCAGAATAGCAGGCGAGCTGGCGGCAATTAACAAAAAAACCGACGTTTGAGGGGAGAAACCCCCAAACGTCGGCTGAAAGCCAAGTAAAAAAAACTTACTTGATTTCGATTTCTGCACCAGCAGCGGCCAAAGCAGCCTTGGCAGCTTCGGCTTCTTCTTTGCTGACACCTTCTTTGACTGGTTTTGGAGCGCCTTCGACCAAATCTTTGGCTTCTTTCAAGCCCAAGCCTGAGACAACTTCGCGAACAGCTTTGATGATCGCGATTTTCTTGTCGGCTGGAGCGCCTTTCAAGATAACGGTGAATTCGGTTTGTTCTTCAGCAACAGCGGCTGGAGCATCGCTACCAGCAGCAACGCCAGCAACAGCAACTGGTGCAGCAGCTGAAACGCCGAATACTTCTTCCATTTCTTTAGCCAATTCAGCAGCTTCAACCAAGGTCAAGCCTTTGAGTTCTTCCAACAATGCAGTTACTTTTTCTGAAGCCATGAGTGTAATTGCCTCCAAAGCAATAAAGTATGAAATTCAATAGGAAATTGGCGAAAAGGCTAGGCGATTCGCCGAACGAATGCGATTAGCCTTCAGCACCTTTTTGTGCGTGTGCGCCGAGGATGTAGGCAATATTGCGCATAACACCCTTCAAGCCACCGACAATTCGGCTTGCTGGAGCATTGATACCGCCCAAGATCTTGGCCAGGCTTTGATCGCGGGTTGGCATTTTGGCCACCCGTTCAACATCTGCGCCAGTGATTTTTGAGGTACCGACGATCCCGCCTTTGACCTTAATATCTTTCTTCGAAGCTTTGAAGAAATCGTCAATTGCCTTCGCCACGCCTGGAATATCATCGTATGAAAATGCCAGTGCGGTTGGGCCACCCAAGAATTCTTCAATTTCAGTTTTACCTGCTTCGCGTGCTGCCAAGCGGGTCAAGGTGTTTTTTGCAATAATCACCTCGCCACCTTTTTCACGAACTTTCTTGCGAAGTTCGTTCAATTCGGCAACTGTCAAGCCGCGATAGTCGGCAACTAAAAGCATTTGAGCGCGGTTTAGGCGTTCGGTTAATTCGGCAACGGTTGCAACCTTAGCTTGTGTTGGCATTCCGTTCACCTCCTTTCACAGGCAAATAAAAAAGCCCTGAGTGTCAAGACACGCAGAGGCAGTAGCACACAATTGTGTGGAAGATTGCAAAGAATCTATCAGCTACCTCGGCGGGCGATGCTTGGCATCATTAAGCGCGAACGCACCTGCTGTCTACGGTGGTATTTCTTGTACCGAAGCGAGATTATAGCAGGCTTTGCCATTTTCGTCAAAAGTAGCTAGAACAGAGAACAGAGAGCATAGAACATAGGTATTGGGGATCGGTTGTTGGGGGTTGGGGATCGGGATTTTATTCGCAAAGAACACGAAACTTGAAACCGCGAAGCGCGCGAAGAACGTCAAGCTCTATATCCCTTCATCCTTTATCCCTCATACTTCATATTTTTGTGTCTCTGCGCCGCTGCGTTAAAACCCAACCCCTGATCCC
>NZ_PUBZ01000168.1 GCF_003205875.1 Herpetosiphon llansteffanensis | reverse complement strand
CCCCAACCCCTGATCCCCAATTTTTTATTTTTGCCTTCTGACTTCTGCTTTGGCATTTCATCCCTCATCCTTCATCCTTTCGCTATGTTCTATGCTCTGTGTTCTATGTTCTTCTTAGCACTTTGACAGTAGCGGCACAGACTTGTATCCTTAGGTGAACTTTGTTTATTTTCAAAACGATCGATACGATAAGGAGTTAAGTTAAATGAGTAAGCCAACGATTGTTGTCCTTGAGGGCGATCAAACGGGGCAAGAACTGCTTGAAGAAGGTCTGCGCGTGCTCGACCCTGCGGTGACTGGGGTTGAAGTCGAATTGAAGCGCTACGATCTGAGCCTCGAATCGCGCCGAGCGACCAATAATCAAATTGTGCTGGAAGCAGCTCAAGCCATGAAAGAAGCTGGCTTTGGCTTGAAAGCAGCCACCATCACCCCAGAAAAAGCTGGCGATGTTGGTAGCCCCAACGCAATTCTGCGCGAACAAATCAATGGCACAGTGATTGTGCGGACTGGCCGCCGGATTCCAGGCGTGCGCCCAGTTGGCGGTGCTTATGCCCCAATCTCAGTCATTCGCATGGCCGTTGACGATGCCTATGGTGCTAAAGAATGGCGCGAAGGCGAAGGCGATAATGAAATTGCCTATCGCACCGAAAAAATTACCCGGGGCACGTGTCGCGCTGTTTCAGAATATGCCTTTATGCATGCTCGCCGCATGAAAGCCAAAGTTTTTGGTGGCCCCAAATATACGGTTAGCCCAATCTACGAAGGCATGCTCAAAGAAGAAATGGATGCAGCAGCCAAGCGTTATGCCGATGTGCGCTACGAGCCACAATTGATCGACGCAACCTATGCCTTGCTCTTAACCAACTCTGGCGATCCAATGGTCATCCCAGCGCTCAACCGCGACGGCGATTGCTTGAGCGACTTGGTATTGCAAATGTTCGGCACGATTGCTGGCGCTGAATCATTGCTCTTGGCTTTCGACAAAGATTTCAAGGTTAATGTTGTGATGGCCGAAGCGCCACACGGCACAGCTCCCAGCTTAGAAGGCAAAAATGTTGCCAATCCAATGGCAATGATTTTGGCCTCGGCTGCGTTGCTTGATTATATTGACACCCCGCAAGCCAATATGGCTGCCCGCGCAATCAGCGAAGCCACCTTGGAAGCGGTATACGATGGCGTGCGCACTGCCGATTTGGGCGGTCATACCACTACCACCGATTTTACCGACGAAGTGATTCGCCGCGTCAAAACCAAGATGGAAGTTTGGCCATCACTCGGTAACTAAGCTGCTGATTGTCAGCAATTGACCAATTCGAAAGCACACTGCAACGACGGAGTGTGCTTTTATTGTATTTGGGGGTCGGGTTTGCTTCACGACGAAAGAGGCTATAGGCTTTTGGCTATAGGAATTATGGATAGAGCACAGTACATCCTAATAACTCATAGCCCATAGCCTTACATTCTCTGCGCCTCTGCGTTATTGTCTTGATCCACGAAGGGCACGAAGCACACGAAGAACGGAACCGCGAAGGACACGAAGCTAAGGCTATGGGCTATGAGCTTTTGGTTCAGGATGACCAACCGATCCCCAGCCCCTGACCCCTGATCCCTCGCCCTTTGATTTTTGCCTTTTGACGTTCATTTGACCTTCAGAGGAATTGCCATGAGCAACAGCATTAGTGATTTTATGGGGTCAAACAATAGTTTTGGTGATGTGACTATTGATGCGGTGATTGCAGGCAATAACAATCAAATTAACCAATATTTGCAATTACCAGCCCAAACCGACCCCTTACCTGCTGCATTAGCCAAGTTGGCAACCCTGCCGCAAACCTACGTATCCGAGCGGAGCCAATTACCAGCATATTCGGTTATGCCCTATCAACCACTGAGCGATTTTGTTGGTCGTGAACAGCAGCTAGCTCAATTGGCTCAAGCGATGTTGCGCCCCGACCCAACCATGATTACACCAATAGCTTTTGCCAGTGGCATGGGTGGGATTGGCAAAAGTAGCCTAGCCTTAGAATTTGCTCATCGCTATGGCAGCTATTTTGCTGGCGGCGTATTTTGGTTATACGCTGCAACCAACGAAACTTTGCAAGCCAGCTTTGATCGCTGTTGGGATAGCCTAAAACCAGACGAATGGCGTTATGAAGTCAAACCTGAAACACGACTCCAGGTAGTCCGTGAATTGTTTAATCAGCCGATGCCGCGCTTGTTGATTTTCGATAATTGTGAAGATCCCACATTATTCAATCGCTATCGACCGAATGCTGCGAGTGGCTGCCACGTGCTAGTCACGAGTCGGCGCAGCCAATGGCCAGGCACGATTAATTTAATTGTCCTTGATAGCTTGCCTCCAGCTGAAAGCCGCCAATTGCTCCAACAGCTGGCCGCCCAGCGGAATATCAATAAATACCTCAGCGATGATGATGCTGACCAATTGGCCGATTTAGTTGGGCATTTGCCGTTGGCGTTGCAGCTGATTGGCTCGGCTTTAAAATTCTATTTTCGCAAGCCTGCCGCTGAATATATTGCAGCCCTGCAAAACCAACGACTTGCCAGCTTGCAAACGATGGTCAAACCAACTGACAAACAATCGCAAAACGTGGTTAACCATTTTTGGAGCGTACGCGATACGGTTGCGCTAAGTTATGGCTTGTTGCCCGCCGAATTACGCCAGCCATGTCGGCGTTTATTGCTGCTTATGGCCTATTGCGCGCCAAATGTTGTTATTCCATGGGCGCTCTTACAAGAAGCAAGCGGTTATGCTCGCGATCATTTGACTGAATATCTGTGGGAGCTAGCTCAGGCTGGCTTTTGTAACGACCCAACCCAGCCTCGCTTACATCCGTTGATTGCCGATGTGGCGCTTGATCTTGATGCGCACAACTATCCTCACTATTACGTTGAGGTTGAGCAGGCTCTAACCGAACTCAGCGATACATATGTAGCAGCATGGGCTATGAACGACATTGAGCAACTGTTGCCACACCTTGAATATGCTCATCAACGTGCATGCCAGCGTGCAGAGTACGATGGACGTTTGGTTTACCAACAAGGGTTGTGTTTCCAGAAGCAAAGAAACTATGCGCAGGCGCAGCGTGCCTATCAAGCAGCGATTAACATTTACGATCAAGCAGGTGAAAAAACGTCGCCAGCGGGGTTGAGGATCAAATATACGTTTAATTTAGCCAGCATCCTCGCGCATCAAGGCCAGTATAGCGCGGCGGAAGCCCTCTATCGCGAAATATTGCTGCTGACTGAACAAAAACATGGGAGCACCCATGCTGATGTTTTAGTTATCAAGCATAATTTGGCGGGAATTCTTGGTGAACAAGGTGATTATGCCCAAACTGAGCGGCTTATCCGCGAGATCTTGGCAGTTCAGGAGCAAACGCTTGGCCCAAATGATCCTCAGACGTTAGCGACAAAACACTCCTTAGCGTGGGCAGTGGGCTATCAAGCGCGCTATGCCGAGGCCGAACAACTCTATCGTGAAGTTTTGATAGCCCGTGAAAATCTGCTTGGCAACGAGCATCAGGATACCCTGATTAGCAAATTTGGCTTAGCATGGGTTTTGGCAAGCCAAGCGCGCAACAACGAAGCTGAACAGCTCTATCGCGACGTGCTGATTGCACGTGAACAAAGCCTTGGCGCGCTGCACCCTGATACCATTACCACAAAATATCATTTAGCCCATACGCTGGTTGAGCAAGCACGTTTGAGCGAAGCCGAGGTTTTATTGCAACAGCTTTTGCTTGCATATACCCAAACCTTGGGGCCACAGCATCCCTCCAGTCAAGCAACCAACGCATGGCTTGAACAGGTGCAAAGTTCTTTGGAGTGAGGCTATAGGCTTTTGTAGCCACAAATTCCACGAAGGACATGAAACCGCGAAGAACGCGAAGAACTTTTAGCCACAGATTGACACAGATTTGTTTGATTCGTCTGCTATGCCTTGCGGCTTTTTGATTTTTGATTTTGCCTTCTGCCTTTTGATTTCATCCTTCATCCCTCATCCTTCATACTTTCCCTATGTTCTTTGCTCTATGTTCTTTGCTCTTACTAAAAAAAAACCAACCCACAAAAACCAGCCAATCATGCCTATGCCGAAGATTGAACCAGCCTCGTAGAATGCTGGAAATACGGTTGCAATGCCCGTTGCACCGACCAGCAAGCCACAATAATTCAACAACTTGGGTAAGCGCTTGGTTTGTAGCCCTGCAAGGCTAATTAAACCGACCCACACACCGCCAGGTAACTCGATTGCCCCACCCAGCCCGCTGGCAACTGCCGAAAGTGCGGTCGAAACAGCGAGCGTTTGCTCAGGATTTTGTTGCTGAAGATCGGCAATGATTTTGAGATTGTTGATCAACAACATGCCACTGGAAAGAATCGTAGTCGCCCAAATAACGCCCATAGCTGTGGTTACTTGCATCAACATTGGGGCCGCTTGCTGCATGCGCTGATGTAATGCAATCGCTAGCGGAACCATCCACACGCCCGCGACCAAGTAGATAATGAGATACCACAATGCCATCAAGGTCTGATGTTCGAGCAAGAAGCTGATTTTTTCAGCTTGGCTGGCCGCAAGAAACGGGGCTAAAAGGGTTAAGACCATGCCAATGCCAATAATGTAGGCAAATCCATTGATCAAGGCCGCAATGCCGCCCCATGTTTGTAGCTTGTGCACGCTATCCTCCAAAAACTGTTTGATTTCTGGGCATGAGCATACAAAAATGGTAGCTGTTGGCAGAGACACCAAAGTGTTGTTGTGGAGTGTTTATCGTTTGAGAAGCAACGAAGCTTGAAACCACGAAGAGCACAAAGAGCACGAAGATGCGGCTATTGGCTATCGGCGTTTGGATTGGGAAATCCTTGGAAATTCCCAAAAATGTTCCGCTAGCCGAGTGCCTTCAGTCTATAGCCATCGTTGCTCTGCGCCGCTGCGTTAAACCGTAATCCACGAAGGACTATTTTTAGCCACGAATTGCACGAACCATATTCTGCTAGCCAAAAGCCGTAGGCTCTATTTCTTTGTTCATAGTATGGATTAATAAGAATCTTGAAGAACTTTTTTAAGCAGATCGAAAATTCCTAGTTGAGCAGCCCAATATTCCAAATACGAATGATCAAGCTGCCCTGCTTGAACCTTGACAATCGATTTTACGTCGCGCCATTGTTGATCGGATACGCCTTGCGCCATGCTATACCATTCAAGTTTTGCCAAAATAATATCTTCGGCGGTAGTAATGCATGTACCAATTGCTGTTTCATTCGTTATCTGCTCGTAAACACGTCGATTAAATTGGCTTTGCTCGAAAGGTCGGTTGGTTGGGAGGAAAATATCTATCTTAAATCCTGTGGCCAAATGAATAATGTTAAAAGTTGATCGGAAAGAAGGTGTATTTTGATAATAGTTGACTGCATTAATTGCCATTTCTATTTCAGATTCTTGAATATAAAATTCATTGTGGAGGCGATGAATTAAGCTTGGAATATGTTTTTTATCAATCTTGGCGATAATATCAACATCCTGTGTTGTACGATATTCACCATAGATAATTGAGGCAAATCTCCAACGAAATATTCAATCAATAATTCATCAAATATTTCGGCAATATAAGTCATAATATCTAATGGATTATTCAATGATTTCATTATTACACCATTGCTCGATTGAGCCATATACTTTATGTGCTAGTTCATACCCTAGTTTAATATCAAAAAAACGACGTTGTAATTCGTGATTGTTTGCATGAGGAAAGCGTTTACGCAACCCATAGAAAGCTAGTCGATCACGAGTTTGATTGAGTTGCTCAGCCAAACGTAATTTCTCAACAATGCTCATTGAACGCAGAAGCTTAATTTGGATTTCCTCAGCTTTAGCACTGGTATCAAGGGAAAGTTGGCTCATAAACTACAATCCTTTTGGAATATAGCCATAGTATTAATTTTGATAAGCAATTCAGCAAAACTCTGCGAAGCATAGCATAATCCTACGCTTCGCAGATATTGATTGAACGCTATTTTGCGCCGAGGGCTTGCAAGGTATCGTTCAGCAAATTGATGCCTTCATCAACTTGATCTTTGGTCAGCACCAGCGGCGGGCAGAAGCGGATGGTCGATTTGCCACAGGTCAACAGCAACATCCCACGGCGGAATGATTCTTCCATCACGGCGTTAGAAAGCTCGCCATGGGGATCTTTATTGACGTTATCTTTGATGAATTCCATGCCAATCATCAAGCCACGGCCACGCACATCGCCGATACACTCGTAGCGATCTTCGAGTTCGTGCAGGCGTTGCTTGAAGTAGCCACCAACCTCGTTGGCATTGGCCATCAATTCTTCTTCGGCGAGGCACAAGGTTTCGTAGACGGCGCGCATTGCCAAGGCATTGCCACCGTAGGTATTGCCGTGTGCGCCTGGTTTCCAAACGCTGCTAATTTCTTTGCGCGCGATCATTGCGCCAACTGGCACGCCTGAGCCAATGCCTTTGGCGCTGGTGATGATGTCGGGCACAACGCCTTCATATTCAACCGCCCACATTTTGCCGGTACGGCCAACACCGCTTTGCACTTCATCGGCGATCAACAAAATGCCATGGCGATCGCAGAGTTCGCGCAAGCCTTGCCAGAAGCCTGGGGCTGGCACGACATAACCGCCTTCGCCTTGAATTGGCTCGACGATAATCGCTGCCACATCTTCTGCTGGCGTGGTAGTGGTAAACAAGGTCTTTTCGATGAAATCCAAGCAGATTTCGGCAACCCGTTCTGGCTCAACACCCCATGGCGTGCGATAGGGGTTGGGATAGAAGGCGTGGAATACGCCGGGCATCAAGGGGAAGAAGCCTTTGCGTTGGTACGGCTTGGAAGCCGTTACCGACAAACTGCCATACGAGCGACCATGGAATGAGCTATAGAAGCCAATAATATTTTGGCGTTTGGTGTAATAACGCGCCAATTTGATTGCTGCTTCGACTGATTCGGTGCCGCTATTGGCAAAAAAGACTTGCCACTCGCCTGAGCCAGGCATCAATGAGGTTAATTTTTCGGCAGCTTTAACCATTGGCTCGTTATAAAAATCTGTCCCAGCCATATGGATAAACTTCGCCACCTGATCTTGCAGGGCGCTTACGAGGCGAGGGTGACTGTGGCCAGTTGAAACCACCGCAATCCCTGCGTTTAAATCGAGGTAGCGATTACCATCAACATCCCACACTTCAGAACCAAGGCCACGTTCCATCACAAAAGGATAGACACGTCCACTACATGGGGCCATTACCGCCGTATCGCGATCAACTAGGGCAGTTGCGCGGGGGCCAGGAATCGTCGTCAGCAGATCAGTCACGGGGAACTCCTTAAACAGGTTGATAGGCGACATTGCCAAAATACCCATCCTTGGCACAGTGATCGGTATTATGCTCATTCTATCCGAGCCATTCTAGCCCGTCAAAGATAAAGCAAAAGTCAAAATGGAGAAAGAGCATAGAACATAGAACATAAGGATGAGGGGTTGGGGATCAGGGG
>NZ_PUBZ01000167.1 GCF_003205875.1 Herpetosiphon llansteffanensis | reverse complement strand
TTTCATCCCCCTGCACCCCCTAAATAACATTGTGTAGGGAGCAATCGTTCTTTGATGAGCTTAAAAATCTAAGGCTAATCGGATTGCCTAGCCCCAGCTTCGCGCTCTTCGTGGCCTTCGCGGTTTCGGTCGCTAACCTGTATTCGCCAATAGCTATGTTCTATGCTCTATGCTCTATGCTCTACCGACCTCCAGCCCCCACCAACCGATCCCCAACTCTCGTTTCGCCACCCTTCCGTCCCGCCCCGGCGGGAGACGCAGGGGGTTTTCATCCCCCTGCACCCCCTAAATAACATTGTGTAGGGAGCAATCGTTCTTTGATGAGCTTGAAAATCTAAGGCTAATCGGATTGCCTAGCCCCAGCTTCGCGCTCTTCGTGGCCTTCGCGGTTTCAGACCTAGCTGTTGCCCCTGCGCAGTTCCACTTAGGCCCAATCAATTGCTGGCGGTACAGCCCAACCAGATTCAAAGCTGCTCACAAACGAATGAATGGCGCTTGGGCGTTGGCCTTGAGCTAAGAACGTTGCCAGCGATTTAAGCTCTTTGGGCCAGAATGGCATGCTGGCAATTTCGGCCAAACTGCGCCATGCGGGCATTGGTTTATCGGCGGCCTCGGCATGCAGTGTAGCCTGTGGATCTAACGGCGTAGCATACAGAAACACCTCTAGCCCATAGTTTGGCTCGCGATCCTCAGGGTCGATGATGGCGTAGGTTGGAATGACCCACTCGCGCAGAAAGGCAACTTTGCCAACTTCTACCCGAATGCCACATTCTTCCCAAACTTCGCGGGCAGCACACTCGGCCAACGATTCGCCACGTTCTAAGCCGCCACCTGGCAAACGCCAAACCAGTTCTGGCTGATCTTCAGTCGCCAGAATTAAGAGTTCTTGCTCACGCAGCACAATCACCCGCGTCCGAATGTTGTCGTAAACCGAATGGCTTGCCATTAGGCGGTCTCGATAATCGTGCCAGCATCAAGCTGATCGATGTTGGTGATGCGGACGACTTTCACGCCAGCTTGCAAGCCGCTCAACGCCGATTCAACCTTGGGAATCATGCCGCCGTTGATTGTGCCATTGGCAATTAATGCCTGAATGTCGTTGGTGTTGAGCCGTGGCGCAACTTCGCCATCAACTAAAACTCCAGGCACATTCGAGATAAACACCGCTTCGTCGGCTCCAACAGCGGCGGCAATCGCGCCTGCAAACACATCAGCGTTCACATTCAACGTGCCACCAGCGCCATCGGCACAAATTGGGGCCAATACTGGCACAACATCAGCAGCCAAGGCTTCATACAAAATTGTGGCGCGAATCCGCGCTGGCTTGCCAACCGCACCCAAGTCGCCAGCTTCGTGCTCTAGGCGGGTCGCATAGACCAAGTTGCGATCAACGCCCGACAAGCCGAGGGCTTCCACACCAACTGCATTTAATGCTGCAACCAAGCGCGTGCTAACACTGCCGCAAAGCACCATCGTGGCAGCTTTGAGTGCGGTTTGGTCGGTTACGCGCAGGCCAGCCACAAATTGCGGCTCGCCACCAAGCGCCACTTGCAATTGGCCAATTTCTTTGCCGCCGCCATGAACCAAAATTGGCACATCGTGGGCATTGACCATGGTCTGGATGACCGCAACCAAGCGAGCCAACCACTTCGGGTCATCAATTTCGTTGCCGCCAAGCTTCAAGATTCGCATTGCCCACTCCTAACGCAAGCCCGTGGTTTCAGGCAAGCCAAACATAATATTCATATTTTGAATTGCCTGCCCAGAAGCGCCTTTGAGCAAATTATCAATCGCCGACGTGACGATCAGCATGCCTGGCTGGGCCAGCGTTAGGCCAATTGCACAATCGTTGGTATGCACCACGTGCGCCAAACTGGCCAATTGGCCTTGATCAAGCACGTTGACAAATGGCTCGGTGGCGTAGCGTTGGCGATAGAGCGCATGAATCTGGGCCAAATCCAACTCTGGCTGAATTGGCACATAGATTGTGCTTAAAATACCGCGTTGGGTCGGCAAGAGGTGTGGAGCAAAAATCGTGTTAACTGCTGCGTTTGCCAACTTGCTCAGTTCTTGCTCAATTTCGCCAACATGGCGGTGGGTGTGGCCGATGTTGTAGGGGCTATAATTTTCGTGAGCCTCGACAAAATGCAAGTGTTGCTTGGGTGCGCGGCCTGCACCCGAAACGCCAGAAGCAGCGTTGATGATGATGGTTTGGCCGGTTTGCCACCAACCTTGCTCCAGCAACGGCGCTAAACCAAGCAGCACACTGGTGGGGTAACAACCAGGGTTGGCAATTGCTGGCACATCAACCAATGCAGCACGATTCAATTCAGGCAAGCCATAGGGTGCGTTCAAGAGTTCGGGGTGGGGGTGCGTGTGGTCGTACCAGCGGGTGTAAGCGGCGGGGCTGTCCAAGCGAAGGTCGGCGGAGAGGTCAATGGCTTTGACACCATTCTGGCGGGCCTCTGCCACCGTTTTGGCAGCGACACCGTGCGGCAACCCCGTGAAAATCACATCAACAGTCTGCCAATCAACCTGATTTGCAGCTAATAGGGTCAGATCAAGTGGGCCTGGCACAACCTCGGCCAAACGCTTGCCCGCCGACGATTCCGAGACAGCCCAAACCAGGCTAGCCTTTGGATGACGTTGTAGCCAGCGAGCTAGTTCGTATCCGGCGTAGCCCGTTACGCCAAAAATACCAACACGAATCATTGCGAACTCCCTATCGTTAAGGATGAAAGATGAAGGATGAGGGATGAACACCTGAGTGCTGCATCATTCAACCGTTTCATCCTTCATCCCTCATCCTTCATAATTTCGCGCTAAAAAAGTTTCCCCCCGAACCATCAATTGAGGTTCGGGGGGAAACGCTTGGGCGTTTATGATCTTGCTCGTTGCCTGTTATGCAGCACAAACGGCGCAAGCCCACCGAACCTCGTTGGTACGGGGACGACGCAGCCGCAATGCTGGCGAAAAAAGGTTGGTGAGCATTTGTTTCTTCATAATGTCGCGAATAATAGTGCGATTTAGATATTTTGTCAAGTAGGGGTTACAATGCGTATTTAGCTCATTCTAATGGGCTAAATAACGCATTGCGGCACAGGTTAAAGCTTGCTAATAGTTGGCCGTTCGCCGGTGTAGCGCGCTCGTGGCCGAATCAAACGCGCATCGCTATATTGCTCCAAGGCATGGCCAATCCAGCCAATGCTGCGGCCTAAGGCAAATAGGCTCATCGCGCTGCCCAACGGCAAATTCAGCACCCGCCCAACCCACGCCAAGCCAAAATCAATCGTCGGATAATCGCCCAACAATTCATAGACCGCTTGAATAATCCGATCAATATCGCTGCTAAATTCAGGCGCTACTTGACGAATCAAAGCGAGCAGCACTTTGCCACGGGGATCGCCATTCGGATACATCGGATGGCCAAAGCCAGGAATCGGCTGACCTAAGCGCAATTTTTGGGCTAGCGCAGCACTCATATCGGGGCTACGCAACAGTTCATCCAACAGCAACTCGCTTAATTCGCTTTGCTTGCCATGATGCACGCCGCCCAGCGCCGCCAAGCCTGCACTCACCACTGCATACAAGGTTGTGCCCGCCGAAGCAACACAGCGCGCAGTAAAAGACGAAACATTTAATTCATGATCAGCACTGACGATTAGCGCAGCATTGAGCAACGGCTGCAAATGCTGCGGAATCTGCCATGCCTCAGCCAAATGGGCGACAATTGGCCCTTGTAATGGGCGCTTGGCGGCAACACTAAACAGCAATTGCAGCACCCGCACCGCCGTCCGTTGCAAACCTTGCAGCCGTTGATCAAAGGCCGCATGATCGTTGCTGCCAACAATTGCCAACGCCACTACGCATTGCTCAATCAACGGCAAATCAGGCAATTGTGGGATACTAATCGCTGGCAAATCGGCCCATAATTGTCTGCTCTGTTGGCGCTCACCAGTCCAAATTAAGCTGGCAACTTCTTCGATACTGGCGCTCAATGCCAACTCCCGCACGTCAATCCCACGATAATACACCAGTTGATTATCGATCAACGTAATTGCTGAATCGAGCACTGGCGTACCCCAATGCAACGCTCCTGCCGCCACGCTGGCTGGGTTGCGTCGCCCTTCACGACGCAGTTTCAATTGCTCAACTTCATCGAATAAATAGCGATGAGCATGCGCTCCGGCTGGCTCCGAGTGCAGCAACCCGCGGCTCACATAGGCATAAACGGTTGGCACACTGATTCCCAAATGCTCGGCCACTTCGCGAGCACTCAAATAGCGCGTCATTGCGTTGCTCCATTCCAATATTGATTTGTCAATCAACATTGACAACATTGATAAATCTATTTATAGTCGATAGCAGCAGGAATTTCAAGCGGCAAAATTGCCGCTCAAGGCCTAACACGCTGGAAAGGATCGATTGTCAATGGCGACTGAAACCCAAGTTCATGTAGGTTTAGAAGGCATCGTTGCAGCAGCAACCCGGCTCAGCAGTGTCGATGGCCAAGCAGGCGAATTAATTATTGCTGGTTTTCCATTGGAGCGGTTGGCCCCATTTGCAACCTTCGAGGAAACCATTTTTCTGTTGTGGAACGACCACTTACCCAGCCAAAACGAGCTGGCCGAATTGCGCCAAAGCCTTGCCAGCCAGCGCCAATTGCCAGCCTTAACGTTACAAGTGGCCCAGCAACTTGGCCGCGAACAAGCAGACCCAATGGATGCGTTGCGCGCTGCCACCGCCACATTAACCCCATTGGCCGACGAAAAAGCCACGGCACAACGCATCGTCGCCGCCTTGCCAACGATTGTCGCCGCCTATTGGCGCGCCCGCAATCAAGCAGAATTTATCGAGCCACGCAGTGATTTAAGCCATGCAGCCAATTATTTGTGGATGTTGACAGGCAACGAGCCAAGCGCCGAACAAGTGCGCGCCCTCGAAACTTATCTCAACACCGTCGTTGACCACGGCTTGAATGCCTCGACCTTCACGACCCGCGTGATCATCTCGACCGAATCGGATTTGGTCTCGGCGGTAACTGGGGCAATTGGCGCACTCAAAGGGCCGTTGCATGGCGGCGCACCAGGCCCAGCCTTGGATATGGTATTTGAAATTGGCACAGCTGAACGGGCTGAGGAAGTGCTACGCGCCAAGTTGGCTCGCGGCGAGCGCTTGATGGGCTTTGGCCATCGCGTCTACAAAGTGCGCGATCCACGGGCAGAGGTTTTGGCAGGCGCTGCCGATCAACTATTTGCCAACGATGGCAACCGCGAATTGTACGAATTGGTGCGCCACGTTGAGCAAACCGCAATTCGCTTGCTCGAAGAACACAAGCCAGGCCGCAAATTGCAAACCAACGTCGAATTTTATACAGCGTTGCTGCTGCATGGCATCGATTTTGAAACCGATTTGTTTACGCCAACCTTCACCATCAGCCGCGCTGTTGGCTGGATTGCCCATGCCTTCGAGCAACGCGCCGTTGGCCGGATCATTCGGCCTCAATCGGTCTACACTGGCGAACGCAACCGCACCTGGGTTGATGTCGCTGAACGCTAAAATCAACAGCCGCCTTGTGATTCTTCAGCACAAGGCGGCAGATTTCTATGCTTGGGCAAAAAATAATACTGCTAAAACCACCAAGGTCAAAATCACCCAAAATCCCATATACAGCACAATAAATTGCTTGACACTAGCTCCGGTTTTGCCGTTGTATTGCAATTTACACTGCGGACATTTAACCAAATTGGTCATCTTTGCGCCCAAAACTCCGCCCCACCAACTCATGGTTACTTTGGTCGGCATGGTGTAGTGGCAACGTGGGCAGGGCACATACAACGAACCTGGCGGTACTTGATACATCATTACTCCTCAAAACGATACTGATCAATATCGCATAATGGCCGAAAGCCTACTGCTTGATAGATTTTATTCGAGGTTGGGTTGCTTAAATCAGTAAACAGCATGCAAAAGCGAAAGCCTTGATCCAACAAATGTTGGCTTAACGCCGCCACAGCATTGCTGGCATAGCCTCGACCGCGAAATTGGGGTGGCGTAGAAACAGCACCAATGCAAATGCCATTGATGGTTGGGCGACTTGAAGCAAGCGAGGAAACAGGCTCGCCGTCAACCTCCCAATACCAAGCGCTACCAGTCGCAATTTGGCGTTCGGCAACCGCGTGCCAATCCCAATGTGGCTCAGTTGGGAGCGCTTCGTCATGAAACGCTGTGAGCCGTTCAGCCAGCCATTCAACATCGGTGTTGCTCGCTTTTTTGAGCAAACCCTCTACTGGTGCAGGAGGAATAACTTCAGTCAAGGTATAAATGCGTTCGTGCATACTCAACAGCGCTTGTTTGCCAGTTTTGGCGTGCCAAATCTCGCAAAAAGCCGTGGTTGTTGCAGGCGCACTTAGCACCCCCGATAGCTCAATCTTGTGGCTATGCACGTAGTTGGCTAAGGCCTCAGCCGCTTGGTTGGCTAAACTGACATCGCGCAAGGCCGAGATCGCCAATGCATGTGGCGAGGTCATCACCGCCACGCCAACCGTGCCTTGCTCATCGCGAATCGCCGCCAAAAAAGGCGCATTTGCAGGCATCCAGCCATTCTGAATCCGCATGCTCAGGCCTAGTGGCAAATTATTTTCGGCCTCGTGCTGCAACAGAAATTCGCGGTGATCGGTTAAAAACTTGTCAACTGAAGCATATCGTTCGACGCGCATACAACACCCTCACTAAGCTACCTATGCTTAGTGAGGATACTCGAAGCCCAATCAAAAAACTATCGTGCTTAAGGCTCAATTTAGGCAGCCAGCAACACATTTACTTGCTGATTGACCGGCGTTAAATCAATGCGCAACCAATCAATTGTGCCTTGCATCCAAGCACGCAGATTTTCGATGTAGTCGTTAACATCCAATTCAAATTCAGCATAATTTGGGCGTTCGGCCACAATTCGTTCAAATGTCGCAACCTCTGTATAGCACATCTGCTCAACCCGCTCGATGGCCCGACTCCACGTACAATGCTCACGCTCTTTGACCAGCACCGCAATATTTTGCGGCTCCACGGCGGTCAAATCGCGCTCAACCGAAGCAATATCGTGCATCCAACACACCACATTATTGGTAATCTCGCCTAAATGTTGGAAGATTGCATCGTACTTAACCGAGGGTGGCAAGAGTTCAGCCTGGGCAAAATCCACAAAATCAAGCGTACTGGTGGCCGCGCCAATCCGTTGATGCAGCTCAATCGTAAGTTGTTTGTTGATCGAAGGCTGGTAGGTAATGCAATACACATCGTACACCCAATCGTGCAGATAGGTGCTCAAGGTTTGGCCAAAGCGTTCGCGCCATTGATGCGAGGTTACGTTGGCGATGCGTTGGCTCCAATCGGCAAACATGGCAATTAATGGCTCGTGAGCATAACGCGGCGTTGCGCCATTGAAAATATGCAATAGATCGTTGGTAAGGTTCGCGACAAATTCTGGCTGGTTGGTCAACGAACGAAACCATTGATCTTGCAAAAATAGCCAACTACCCCAATCAAGAATTAAGCGAAAGCGCTCGGCACAGGCATGCGGATAAACTCGCGCCAACAATTGTGGCAAGCGTAATCGCTGATATAAGCTCGCTTGGCCTTTGAAGCCATGCGCAAATTGGCTCATCCATTGGCTGTGTTCAGCATACACCGCTTCTAGGTGAGGGTTAAGTTTCGATGTAAAAGGAAGTTGGATATTCACAAACACCACTTCACCTCCGCGATTGATCAAAAAAACATTAAAATTATTATGCTGATCCTAGGCATAATTAACCATAGTGCCTTACTCCTAATCAGACCCCATGACATTCGGCGGTACTAAAGTGTGAGTATTGGCCAACGATAAGAGCATAGAGCAAAGAACATAGAACATAGAGGGAAAGGATGAAGGATGAGGGATGAAGTCAAAAAAGGGATCAGGCTACAGGCTCTAGGCTTTTGGCTATGGGAACCTAATCAAAATAATCTGTGCAATCTGTGGCTAAAAAATAAATCTTCGTGCTCTTCGTGGATCAAATGTTAACGCAGAGCCGCAGAGATGGGGAGGCTATAGGCTACAGGCTTTTGGCTATGGGAACCTAATCAAAATAATCTGTGCAATCTGTGGCCAAAAAAGGCCAAAGATCAAAATGCAAAAGCCTATAGCCTATAGTCAAACTTCCCGATCCCCAGCCCCCGAC
>NZ_PUBZ01000166.1 GCF_003205875.1 Herpetosiphon llansteffanensis | reverse complement strand
CCCCTGATCCCCAACCCCCATACCTTACAATCCTGCAAACAAATCGTGCTCGTGGCTGGTTGGCGCTGGCACAACGCGGCTAAATTGCTCGCGGCCAAGAAAACGTTGGCGTAGCAAGCGTGGCACTTTAAAGCTCAGCGCCATTTGGCCAAGTTGGCTGCGATGCGCTTGCCAGGCAGCAACTTTTTGGTCAATCACGCTTGAGCAATCGACACTAGCCGTTGGCGGATTGACTGCATCCAAAATCTTTACAAAATCAACATCGCCATTATTGCCACCCTTACGCGGGTCGCGGCCCGAAAGTCGCCATGCCCGTACCATCAATTTAATCATCAATGGATTAAAGGTCGAGTAATACAATTTGCGTGGAGTCCACGTTGGCAAGCCAGCATCAAGTTGTTCGGGCAACCACGAGCCATCGCCAGCTCGCTCAAAGGCCATATGCGTTGCATGATGAATCGCAATATGATCGGGATGGCCATAGCCGCCATATTCATTAAAGGTAATCACCACCTGCGGCTGAATTGCCCGAATTGCGGCGGTTACTTTGGCGGCAACTGCTTCAACAGGGGCTTGAACCAAAGCTTCGGGGTGCTCGTTGGCGGGCGTATTGGCCATACCCGAATCACGATAATTTAAAAAGTGATAGGCTGCCAAACCCATGGCGTTGGCAGCATCGCCCAACTCGGTTGCGCGCAACGTGGCAATATCGCCATAGCCATGCAACAAACTTTGGTCAACATCGCCAGCCTCGCCACGGGTTGCACAAATATAATGCACGCTAACCCCGTGATGGGCATAATAGGCAATTGTGCCAGCGTTGCCAAAACTTTCGTCATCGGGGTGGGCATAGACAAACAGCAAGCGGCGGGTCATTGGCGCAGTATTCAGCCAATGCGATTCAATCCCATAAGCGCGCAGATCGCGTGGAAAATGCATGGGAGCGTTCCTCACACAAACAATAGGTATGGTCGGACGCTTTGGGCTGTTTGTCAAGAAGCTAGCCAGATTCGCCTTCGACTTATACCAAGCCTATAGTATACTTAAGCTACGCTGTTCTCCGAATAACCTAGCTTCATTCTGGCCCAACATTGCTCAATCACGCTAGTTTCGTTCATTCTATGGTGAGAGTTATGCATTGGCGCTCGTTTATTCCACGCACATTAAGCGATGCTCAATCACGCCAACAGTTATTGCTGGTGATGCTGAGAGGTGTCTTTTTTGTTTTTACACCTGTCCAAATTCTCTTAAGTTTGCTGCAAGCAAGCATTAGCTGGCCAAGGCTAGCAATCATTGCGCTGGTCAATCTGATCTGCGCTGGGCTGTGGCGTTTGGTCAAACACAACCAGCTTGATCTGGCAGCAACGCTGTTTGTTGGCTTATTTTGGCTGGTGTTCAGCGGCTTGATGCTCACAACTGGCGGCATTGCCTCGCCTGCGATCATCGCCTATTTTTTCGTTATTTTTGCAGCGAGCTTTTTGCTCAGCGAACGGGCTAGTTTACTGGTTGCCCTGCTCAGTTTAGGCGTAACCTTAGCCGCAGTAGTGCTTGAATTGAACCAACTGTTGCCAAAGCCATTAATTAGCTACACGCCATTTTCGCGCTGGCTAAGCTATAGTTTTTACTTTGGCCTGATGCTGGTATTTCAAATTGTCAGTGGGCGATTGGTCTATAACGCCTTGCAAAAAGCCCAAACTGAGTTGAGCGAACGCCAACGAGTTGAAGCAGAATTACGCCATTCTGAAGCCCAATATCGCCTACTTTTCGAAACTACGCCCATTGGCATTGGTATGGCCAAACTCGATGGCACTGTTATCGCGGTCAATCCAACCGGCACTCAAATGCTGGGCTACAGCCAGCAAGAATTTATGCAATTGAAGCTCGAACAATTGTATGCCTATCCCAATCAGCGCGCCGACATCATTCAAATGGCGCAACACCATGGCAAGATTCGCGATTTTGAAATGGCGTTTCGCCATCGTGATGGTGATTTAGTGTGGGCCTTGGTCAATGTTGATCTGCAATCGATCAACGATGAGTTGGTGACAATTTCGACCTTGCGCGACATTACCGGCCAACGCGCTGCTGAACAGGCCTTACGGACCAACGAGGCTCGTTTTCGCGCAATGTTTGAGCACGCAGCAATTGGCATTGTCCTAATTGATACCAATGGTGTGGCCTTCCGCGCCAACCCGACCGCCTGTATGTTGTTCAATTTTAGCGAACGCGATTTGCAACACGAGCCGTTTATCAACTTTACCCATCCCGATGACCGTGAATTTGAAATGAGCTTAAACCAAGAGTTGCTTGCTGGGCAGTGCGATTCGTATCAAATTGAAAAACGCTTTTTACGCTCCGATGGCGGGATTGTGTGGGGCCGTTTGTGTGCTTCGTTGGTGCAAGATAGCGACGATAAACCACTCTTTACCATCGCCATGATCGAAGATCTTAGCTCGTATAAAGCAACCCGCGTGCAACTCGACCTGCAAATGCAAACCCTCACCGCGCTCTACTATAGCTCGCAACGCTTAACCACCAAACTTAAAGTCGAAGAACTAGCCCGCGATGTTGCTGATAGCTGCGTTAATATTTTTGGCGCGCAACGGGCTTGGCTTACGCTCAATCAAAGCGATCAACTGCTTGACCAGACCAATTACAACGAAACTCAACTACCAAGCATCCAAATTGAGATAGAAGCAGCCGACCCGCTTGATGACAGCGCAAGCCAAACTATGGCTTTTCCATTGGTCAGCCATAATCACACCTTCGGCATGCTCAATTTGCAGAGCAACCAAGCAGATTTCTTCCAAGCTGAGCGCAACGATATGCTGCAAACCTATGCCAGCCAAGTTGCCGCTGCCTTGGATAATGCCCTGCTCTTCCAACATTTGCAACAAATCAATCACGAAGTTACCAGCGCCTACGATATGACGATCGAAGGTTGGTCGCGGGCCTTGGATCTGCGCGATCACGAGACCGAAGGCCATACCCAGCGCGTCACGTGGATGACCGAACAGCTCGCAGCGGCAATGGGTAAATTCAGCTCAGAGGAATTAATTCATGTGCGGCGCGGTGCATTGCTGCACGATATTGGCAAAATGGGCGTGCCCGATGCAATTTTGCACAAACCAGGCCCGCTCGATGATGACGAATGGGTGATTATGCGGCGGCATCCAGTCTATGCTTACCAGTTGCTTGCGCCAATTCTCTACTTGCAAGGCTCGCTCGATATTCCGCATTATCATCATGAACGCTGGGATGGCACGGGCTACCCCAAGGGCTTGCAAGCAGAAGCCATTCCATTGGCAGCGAGGGTTTTTGCCGTGGTTGATGTTTGGGATGCCTTGCGTTCGGATCGTCCGTATCGCAAAGGCTGGTCGGATCAGCGAATTATGGAATATCTGGCGACTGAATCGGGTAAACATTTTGATCCAATGGTGGTTGAGGTATTTTTGCAATTGCTCAAAACCATGAGTGTTGCCGAGGTACGTAACCAAGTCAGCGAGCAATGAAAAACAGGCGAGCTAGCACGCTAGCCCGCCTGTTGAGCGAATTTTAGCCTAATGCTTCAAGCAAGAGCGCTGCTTCATCTGCGCTAATCTTGCCACTTTGCACCATCTTCAAAATCGCCAACCGTTCTTGGGTTTTATCAACCGCTGGCGCTTCAGCTGCTGGAGTTTCAGCTGCTTGGGCAACAGGTGCGGCCTGCGCTGCAGCTGCTGCTTGCTCTGGCGTAATCCGCACGGTATCGCCGGTGTAGGCCACGTGTTGGCTTGATGATGAACCATCATCGTCGCTAATCGAGACGCGATGGGGCGCATTTGGCGCTGCTGGCGCAGCTGGGGCATTTGGTGCTGCTGGTGGCGCTGGCGGGCGTGGCGCATTTGGCCGCGCAACATTTTTCTCGATGTTGCCCAAGGCTTGGCCAATCGCCTCGTAGGCGCGGCTAATGCCTTCATCAGCAGCCCGCTTGGCTTGCTCCTTCAAGCGCTCGATCCGCTCAGGGTCGAAACGATATTCGCGTTCGTTGATGCGCACGCTTACTCGTTCGGCAGCTTTAGCAGCCCGTTCAGCAGCGCGTTCGGTCGCTTGCCGTGCCCGTTCAGCGGTACGTTCGCCACCACCAGCTCGCCAATCGCGGCTCATTTCGCTAAATTGGGCGGCAATATCGCGGCCCATCGAGGCTAAGTCGTCGGTAAAATCGCGAATTGCACGGTTGAAATCGTCGTTCTTCCAATTCCAGTTGCCGCCCCAATTATTGCTGCCAACGCTCTTTGATTGGCCAGCTGCAGCAGCGCCACGAATGCTCAAATCGCCTTGAACATTGACTTCGAGGCGGGCTGAACCATTCCCCCACGTCAGGCTAATTGAGCCAGGCTCATGCTCAGCCATTCCCGAAACATCGCCTTGCACAAAGCCGTTGACGGTCAAATTAGCATCGTCGGCAACTTCCAAAATCAGATCGCCACTCGCATTGGCGTGATAGACGTGCTCAGGAGTCCAAACAATCCCCAGTTTCAAATCGCCATCGACATGAATTGGCGCAAGGCTCTTGATTATGCCACGCAAGGTTGCGTCGCCGCTCACGCGGGTAATTGCCACATCACCAGTAATATCGCTGGTGCTCAAATCGCCATGAATATTGATAATACTAAGGTTATGCACTTGACCAATTTTCGCATCGCCATTGACATTTTTGACTACCACAGTATCAGCGTTCTCATAGATTTTGAGATCGCCATCAATGTTGGCAATGGTAATATTGGCGCTTTTGGTTAATACTGCATCACCCTGCACCGAAGCGCCTTCGAAGGTTTGCACATCGCGAATATTAAGATCGCCTTCGATTTGGCGGGTGTGCACTGCCGCAATGCCACTAATGTCCAGGTCGCCTTGCACCACTTCCAGCGTCAAAGTTGTGCCATGGGGCAAGCGCAATTCCAAATCATCGGAGCAGCGCTCGATCGAAAGATGGCCTTCTTGGGCACGAAAACTAATATCATCTTCAGCAACCTCAAACCACGCTTCGGCCACATCGTGGGCAATGACCCGTAAGTTTCCTTCACAAATGCGAACCGCCACGGTTGGATTCGTACCAATATTAATTCGTTGTTGCATCGCTCAGACTCCTTATTCAACCACAATTTCAATACGTTCGCCGTCTTCGAGATCTTCCATATCAACGATTTTGCCAGTCATACCGCCGCGAATTGCTTCCAACATTTCGTCAAAGTTAAGCGTCGTATGTTTGTTGGAAGCAAAGCGTGCACCGAGTTTCAAGCCAATGCTAATCAAGCCAACAGGAATATTGACATTGATTTTGTGATGGTTGGACTTCAAATCGGTTACCCGAATGCGGACCCATTGAGCACGCACTGGGCGAGAAATTCGATTGTTTGGCTCCATCACGCCAAGCAAGCGTGCTCCTTCTTCGGCAGTCAATTGGCCATTTTCAATCAGGCGCAAAATGCGCATGCGTTCTTCGGTTGCCATTGAATACCTTCCTAGCCTTGCAGCAGTTTGAGCGCTTCTTCGGCACTCAGTTCGCCTGTTTCAAGTTGCCGCAACACCTCGCGGGAATCAGGCCGCGAAATTGATGGCGGCGCACCCAAGGCAGCGGCGATTTCGTCCATGCGCATGCGCGCTGTCGTATACGAAACATTCAACGATCCTGCGACTTGGTTGACGTTGCCCCGATGTTGGGCCAAGAGTTCCACAAAGCTGAGTTGTTCGCGGGTCAAACGTCCCAAGCGCCCGAGCGTAAATTGGCCTTCAATCGCCGTGTTGCAAATTGCACATTCCAACCGAGTGCTGGTTAGTTCGCCCATACAAACTGGACATTGAGTTAAGATAGGATTCATCAATACCTCGCGAAGTATCAGTTCATCTGCGAAAAAGTGTAACCTATTCTGATAATAATTGTCAATCTATCTTATATTAATTTTAGATTAGAAAGTTTTAGCTAAAAAATAGCTGTTATTAAGATCCCCTCACCCCAACCCCTCGCCCGTGCGCGGGCGAGGGGCTTTAATCCCGTGGTTCGCTCCCAATTCCTTGGTGCAACACGAATGCTCCCCCTCGCCCGCGTTCAGTGGGCGAGGGGGTTGGGGGGTGAGGGATTACACCGAAACCATCGTTTGGATCGACTTGTTTTGAGGCCTAGAACAGGTATAATGGCAAAACATTTGAGCGACATCGAGCTTGCTAGCGAGGAGCATCTGTGGAACCGATATATATCGCCTTGGACTTGGAAACAACTGGCTTAGAACCAGGGCGCGATGAGATTATTGAAGTTGGGGCCGTTAAATTTCGTGGCAGCGAGGTTCTCGAAACCTACCAAACTTTGGTCAAACCCAAACAGGTGCTACCAATAAAAATTGCTCGGTTAACTGGTATCGATGCTCACGAATTGACCACTGCGCCAAGCTTCAATAGCATTGGCGGGCAATTGGCCAAATTTCTCAAAAGCTACCCAATTATTGGTCATTCAGTTGATGGTGATTTGCGCTTTTTGCAGCAACAAGGGCTAAAAGTGACCCAGCCCTATTACGATACCTTCGATTTGGCAACCTTGTTGATTCCGCAATTGCCCAATTATTCGCTTTCAACGATTGCCGAACATTTGCAAATTGCTCATCCCGATGCTCACCGCGCTTTAGCCGATGCCGAAGCTAGCCGCTTGGTGTTTACTGCGTTACTGGATAAATTATCCGAATTATCAGCCGCCGAATTGCATAACATCGCTCAAACCACCCAAAAATTGCAATGGCCGTTGGCCAAATTATTTGGCGAAATTGCCAAACGCCGCGTGCAAACGGTCTGGCAAGCACCAATTGAATTTCAGCCCAAACCAATTGTGCGCCCAGTTGCGCTTGAACCAACTGGCAACCAACAAGAACTCGATAGCCAAGCGATTGGCGCGATGTTTGGAGCCGAAGGTGGCTTTAGCCGTATGTTTCCTGGCTATGAGCCACGCCAACCGCAAATCGACATGACGGTGGCCATCGCCGAAGCGCTCAATCAAGGCGATACCTTGATGATTGAAGCCCCAACCGGCACTGGCAAAAGCTTGGCCTACCTTGTGCCAGCCGCCCAATGGGCGCGCCAACGCGGCGAACGGGTGGTCATCTCAACCAACACGATCAATTTGCAAGATCAGCTGTGCTCCAAAGATATTCCGACCGTGCAAGCACTCTTGGCCGAGCATCCCGACCAAGCGCCAGCGTTGCGCGCCGTGCAGCTCAAAGGCCGCAGCAACTACCTGTGTTTGAAGCGTTACGAAGCCTTTCGCGCCCAACCAGACCACAACGAAGATCAAACTCGTGGCTTGTTGAAGTTGCAACTGTGGCTGCCATCAACCAACAACGGCGACCGCTCGGAATTGATGTTAATTCAAGGCGAACAGCAGGTTTGGAACAATGTGAATGTTGATCCCGACCAATGTTTGCGCCAACGTTGCTCGCTCTACAACGAATGTTTCTTCTTCAAGGCGCGCGCTGAGGCTGAAAATGCCCATATTGTGGTAGCCAACCATGCCTTGTTGATGGCCGATGTTAAGTCGCCTGGCATTTTGCCACGCTACGATCATTTGATTATCGACGAAGCGCATAATCTCGAAGATGTTGCCACCGATCAATTAGGCTTTCGCATTTCGCAGCACAGCTTGAATGGATTGCTCAACGATATGCACAGCACAGGCGGCGCACGCTTGGCCAGCGGCGTACTCAACGAGTGGCCGCAACTCTTTCGCTTGAGCACGGTCGACCATAAAGAGCAACGCAAACTCGAAGATATTAGTACTGATGTGCGCCCGAATGTTGAAAAAGCTCGCGATGCAGCCCAACAATTGTTCAGCATTTTCAACGATATTATGGCCAAAGATCGCAGCGTAACCCAATACGATCCTCAATTGCGCATCACTACCAAAATTCGCCGCCACGCCGAATGGAGCCAAGTTGAACAAACATGGGAAAATCTGAGCATTAATTTGCGCAAAATTGGCGATGGTTTTGGCAAACTCCAAGCAATTTTGGATAATCTCGAAGGCCGCGATATTAATGGCTACGACGATTTGGTGATGCGGGTCAAGGGCATTGTCAATGCGTGCAGCGAATTGCAACGCCAATTTGATTTGGTGATTTATGGCAACGAAGAAACTGTGGCATGGCTGACCGCCGATCAACGCCGCCGCGAGTTGTTGGTCCAAGCAGCGCCAATTCATGTCGGGCCATTGCTCAGCGAAGATCTTTGGATGAAAAAACGCGCCAATATCTTGGTTTCAGCCACACTTTCGGTCAGCAATAGTTTCGATTACCCCAAACAACGCTTGGGCTTAGACCAAGCAACGGCCATGCAGCTTGATTCACCATTCGATTACAGCAAATCGACCTTGATCTATTTGCCAACCGATATGCCCGAACCGAATGAGCGCAATTATCAACGCGCCATGGAAGATGCATTAATTAATTTATGTAAAGCAACTGGCGGTCGTACCTTAGCCTTGTTCACCGCCAACACCTCGCTGCGCCAAACCTATCATGGCATTAGCGAAAGCCTTGAGCAAGCAGATATTTCGACCTTGGCCCAAGGCATGGATGGCTCGCGGCGTTCGTTGATCCAGCGCTTCAAATCTGATCCACGCACCGTTTTGCTGGGCACGGCCTCGTTTTGGGAGGGCGTAGATGTGGTTGGTGATGCCTTGAGCGTGTTGGTGATTACCAAATTGCCCTTCAGCGTGCCCAACGATCCAGTGTTTTCGGCGCGTTCCGAGGGCTTCGACGATGCGTTTGCAGAATACTCAGTGCCGCAAGCGATTTTACGCTTCAAACAAGGCTTTGGCCGCCTGATTCGCTCCAAGGATGATCGCGGGATTGTGGTGGTGCTTGACCGGCGCTTGCTCAGCAAAAATTATGGCCGCCAATTTCTCGAATCATTGCCCGATTGTACCGTGCAGCGCAAGCCACTTTCTGAGCTAGCAACGACTGCGGCCCGCTGGCTGGTTTAGGTTCCCTCACCCCCCAACCCCTCTCCCGCGCTACGGGCGAGGGGCTTTAATCGGGTGCTTTTACCGCCATGTGGCGCGCAACTAGGGTCGGCTCCCCCTCGCCCGCGCCCAGTGGGAGAGGGGGGTGACGTACAAGGGTCGGTGTTAAGATTCCCTCACCCCCAACCCCTCTCCCGTGTGCGGGCGAGAGGCTTTAATCGGGTGCTTTTACCGCCATGTGGCGCGCAACTAGGGTCGGCTCCCCCTCGCCCGCGCCCAGTGGGAGAGGGGGGTGGCTTTCAAGGGTAGGTAGTTAACACCGGTGACCATGGTTCAGGATAAAAACGTCCAACGGGAAGTGGCTGGTGGATCATGAGGTGGGTGATGATCAGCAAGAGGCCACGCCGGAAACAGCTGAGCATGCGGGGACGGGCGGCCACCACCGCAGGTGGCCACGTTCCCTTGGGCGGGGGTTCGTCCTCACCCGTCGCGTTCGC
>NZ_PUBZ01000165.1 GCF_003205875.1 Herpetosiphon llansteffanensis | reverse complement strand
CCCCCTATGTTCTATGCTCTATGCTCTTTGTTCTGATTTTTGCTCCAACAGCACCTCGCTATAATCAGCAACCCAGCTAAAACCCAAGTTTTCGTAGGTTTTGATTGCAACGTGATTAGCACTGTGCACATTCAGGCCAATATGATTAATGTCGTGGCGCAAATGTTGGCAAAGCGTGGCAGTTACTTGTTTAGCCAAGCCTTGGCCGCGATAGGCTGGATGAGTCGTGATATTGCCCAATGCTGCTACACGATAGCGCGGCGAATAGACATGAATCCCAGCGATGCTGATTAATTGATCATCCTGCCAAATGCCATAACAACAGCCAGTTTCGAGCATGCGCTGGTCGAAGGCGTTATCGGGGTAGGCCGCAGCATACAGCTGATTGATCGCTGGCAAATCGGAGCCACTCAGTTGCACAACCTCGCGCTCAAACCGCACCTGATCAAGTCTGGCAAAATCGCGTAAGATCATTTTATGGTGCAGGCCATGATCGTGCAGCTGGTAGCGATCGGCCAAACCTTCGGCGATGCCAGGCGAGAAGTGGCAATACACTTTGGCAGGCAACAATGGCCGCATCGCCGCAGCTAATTGTGCAGAATATTGCTGATGCTGATCATCAAACATGAGCCAAATTGGCATACTATGGCCAAGATAAACCAAGCCAATGTGCAGAATCGCGCCTGCTTGCTCAAGCCCATACCAGAGCGTCGAAGGCCAAAAGAACGCATCCAAATCGCCGATTTGATAGATGTTCAGATCAGCATTTTGGCTTAGCCATGCTGCAATTGTTTCCCGTTCGTGCAGGGCAATTAAACGCATTTTAACAACCTCATACTACACAGCAATCACAAATGTTAATTCAGGAGCAGAGCCAAGGGTTATTCATAGATTACGACCCTGCAAAGGACGTTAATCGTGCTGCCCATAGAAGGCGGTTGCTGTTTTCCAGCTGCATCACAGTGCATTGGAAACGCTGATTGGGATAAAAATAGATCAACCACTTGCTGCATCAAGCATTCAACCGACCAATTATATGTTGAGCAAATCTCCGTATACTATATGTCTATGGTCTGATTTCTAGAAAGGGTGCGGCAATGAAGCGCTGGCAAAGCGATGGGGTTCTGTTGTTGATTGTGATGCTTTGGGGCAGCACATTTTTTGTCGTACGTGATGCGACCGATCACTGGCCGCCGTTGGCTTTTGTGGCTTTGCGCTTTGTTTTGGCAACCCTGGCCCTCTTGCCTTGGGCGCTCAAATCATTTCGCCAATGGACGCGCACTGATTGGCAGGCTGGTTTGATTACTGGCAGTTTGTTGTGCGTTGGTTATATTACCCAAACGATTGGCATCAGCATGACCACAGCCTCGCGAGCAGGCTTCGTTACTGGCTTAAATGTCATTTTTGTGCCATTGATGGGCGCGGTGTTGTGGCGCACCAAAATTAGCGCCAAAGTCTGGGCTGGGGTAATTTTGGCCGTCGCTGGCTTGTATGTGCTCTCGATTGATACTACGCCACAGGCTGGCTCGCAGCCAGTTTCGCTTTGGGGCGATTTTTTGGTGTTTATCTGTGCTGTAACCTTTGCTGGGCATATTTTGGCGATTGGCCATTGGACCAAAAAAGCCTCGCCAATTGCCATGAACTTAATTCAAGTGGCGGTTGTGGCGGTCGTTGCCAGCATTGGTAGCCTGTTGTTTGAAACAGTGCCAGCCTTGCCAGCAGATGTTTTTTGGGCTGGCGCATATTTGGGCATTATCTGCACAGCGGTTTTGCTGGCGATTCAGATTATCGTGCAGCGCTATGCCTCGCCAACCCGCACCGCCTTGATCTTCGTGCTAGAGCCAGTTTTTGCGGCGCTCTTTGCAGCAACCTTTGGCAATGAAAGCATCTCGTCAACCTTCGTTTGGGGTGGCTTATTAATGATGATCGGTATTGTGATTGCCGAATTGCCACCCTTAGCATTCTTCAAAAAGCAGGAACCGAATGAACCAATTTAAGGCAATTTTGTTCGATTGTGATGGTGTTTTGGTTGATAGCGAGCCGGTGAGTATGCGGGCCTTAGATGTATTTTTGGCTCGCTATGGCAAAGCATGCGCTCCCGATTGGGGCCATCGCATGGTTGGCCGCCGCGCCTATGATAATGCCCAAATGATGGTCGATAGTTTCGATTTGCCCTTGAGCGTCGAGCAAACGATTGCTGAGCATCGCCAATTGATTTTTGAACTGGTCGAGCGCGAAGCCGAAGCCATGCCGTACGCCGATCAGCTAATTCGTTGGCTCAATCAACAGCACATCCCGATTGCGGTTGCCACCTCGTCACCTCGCCCATATTTGACCATGGTGTTGCAAAAATTTGGCTGGAACGATTGTTTTGGCGCAACCGTGACTGGCGAAGAAGTGGCCAATGGCAAGCCAGCGCCGGATATTTTTCTGCGCGCCGCCGAATTGTTGGGCGTGACGGCTCAAGCCAGCCTTGTGCTCGAAGATGCACCGCACGGAGTGCAAGCAGGTTTGGCGGCTGAAGCAACAGTCTATGCAGTGCCCAACAGCGTCACCAAATATCTCGAATTTCCGCCAGTAGCCAAATATGCGAGCTTGGCCGAGGTGCTAGCCGAGCTGCAAACCAACCGCTAAATCAATGCCATTCATAAGTGGTAACAGCCAAACCCCTTGCAGATCGACGGCTTTAAGGTAGAGTAGACACAGCAAGCGGTTAATTGATCTGGAGGCGTTATGTCTGATGCAGCGCAGGTTGTTTTGATTAGCACAAGTAATGCTGATGAAGCTCGCACGCTGGCCCTAGCCTTAGTGACCGAACGACTGGCGGCCAGTGTCAATATTTTGCCGCAAATTAGCTCGATTTATCATTGGGAAGGCATACTCAAAGAAGAGTCTGAGATTTTGTTGATTGTGCGCACGCGTGCCGACGCTCTGGGCAGCCTGATCGAGCGGGTTGAACAATTGCACTCGTATGCGCTACCAGAAATTATTGCTTTGCCGATTGTCGATGGCTCGCAACGCTTTATCAATTGGATTTTGGGCGAAGTAATGACCAATGAGGATGCCTAATGCAACGTATTTTAATTGTTGATGATGAACCTAGCGTGGTCGATGTGGTGCGTTCGCGCTTTGAGCGCGAGGGCTTTGCGGTTGGCGAAACAGGCTCTGGCGAAGATGCCTTGCTGCGCTTGCGCAACGAAACCTATGATCTTTTGATTTTGGATATTGGCTTGCCCGGGATTGATGGTTTCGGGGTGTTGCGCCAAATGCGGGCCGAAGGCTTTGAGCAACCAGTAATTATGCTCACGGCGCGAGCCGACGAAGTGGATCGGGTGGTTGGCTTGGAGCTTGGCGCTGATGATTATGTGGTCAAGCCATTTTCGCCGCGCGAGCTCGTGGCACGGGTGCGAGCCTTGCTGCGCCGCACTGCCGAAGCCAGCCGTTTGCGCCAACAAATTGGCGATGCAGTGCCAACCTCAAATGGTCTGCAGCTCGATAATGCCCGTCGCCGCGCCATGTTTCGCGATGTGCAATTAACCTTGCGGCCCAAAGAATTTGATCTTTTGGCTTATTTGGCTTCGCATCCTGGGCAAGTGTTTACCCGCGAAGTTTTGCTGGGCCAAGTGTGGGGCTACGACGAATATGTCGATGCGCGCACAGTTGATGTGCATATTCGGCGCTTGCGTTCAAAACTAAGCGAAATCGACCCTGAATCGAATTTGATTCAGACTGAAT
Source organism: Herpetosiphon llansteffanensis (assembly GCF_003205875.1). Lineage (GTDB taxonomy): Bacteria > Chloroflexota > Chloroflexia > Chloroflexales > Herpetosiphonaceae > Herpetosiphon > Herpetosiphon llansteffanensis. The sequence goes on along the minus strand of NZ_PUBZ01000165.1, from coordinate 6,287 downwards.
GGGGGATTGGCTATCGGTTTATCGAAGGCTAAAGTGTGTGCACTCAGCCCCGCGTCGGATATACGGGGCTGAATTTGCTCCAGTTACTTGGTTAAATAATTTTAGGCGGCGAGGCGTTTGGTGCGGCGTAAAGCCAAGCCTGCCACGGTTGCAACCAACACAGCTTTGTGGGTATGCAAGCGATTTTCTGCTTGATCAAAGACGATCGAACGCTCGCCATCAGCAACATCGGCGCTAATTTCCTCGCCGCGATGCATTGGCAAACAGTGCATCACTTTGGCTCCTGCATTGGCTGCGGCCAACAGTTCAGCATTAATTTGAAATGGTTGTAGCGCTTCCAAATGACCCTCGGCCACGACTTGGCCCATACTTACCCACACATCGGTATACAACACATCAGCATTCTTGACGGCTTCCAACGGATCGTTGGTAACGATGATTTTGGTGCCATTGGCGGCAGCTTGCAAGCGCGCTTGAGCTAACAACTGCTGATCAACATTCTCCACAAACGGCGTGCCGATGGCAAAATCCATACCCAAGCGTGGCGCAATCTCCAGCAACGAATTAGAAACATTATTGGGATCGCCAAGGTAAACCAATTTCACACCTTTGCAACTGCCAAAATGCTCGCGAATCGTCAAGGCATCGGCCAAGGCTTGCACTGGATGTAGCCAATCGGAAAGGCCATTGATCACTGGCACATCGGCAGCTTCAGCCAATTCGACCAAGGTAGCGTGATCGTTGACCCGCGCCATAATCGCATCGCACATGCGGCTGAGCACGCGTGCGGTATCGCCGATGGTTTCGCCACGGCCAATTTGGGTATCGCGTGGGCTGAGGTAAATGCCATGGCCGCCAAGTTGCACCATCGCCGATTCGAAGCCAACGCGGGTGCGGGTTGAAGGCTTTTCAAAAATCATCGCCAAGGTACGGTTTGCCAAAAGAGGATGCGCTTTGCGGCGTTGTTGGCGTAGTTTAAGTTCGGCGGCAGTTTCGAGCACGTCGAGTAATTCAGTGTCGTTCCAGTCGGCCAAGGCCAGTAAATCGCGACCAAGAAGTGAGTGTGTCATTTGGAAGCCTCCGTTAATGGTAACGGCAGGGCGAGGGCGCTACGGGCAACCTCAGCCTTCTGCTAAAACGTGTTGAGCAGCAATCAGTTGGTCGCGCACGGCGTTGGGCGCTGTTCCACCAGGTACGTCGCGCATGGCGACAGAACGAGCAAAATCGAATAAACCAGCAACATCGGTCAGGCTTGGGTGGGCTGCAACGAAGCTTTCGGCGGGCAATTGGCGCATGCCAACGCCGCGTTGTTCTGCTTCGCGCACCAAGCGCCCGGCAATATGATGGGCCTCGCGAAAAGGCACTCCCCGGCGTACCAATTCATCGGCCACATCGGTCGCCAACATTGCATCATCGAGCGCTGCTACCATGCGTTCGGTGTTGAAACGGGCAGTGCGAATTGCCCCAGCAACCACCGGCAAGGTCAGGCTTAATGTATCGATCGAATCGAATAAGGGCGCTTTATCTTCTTGTAAATCTTTGTCGTAGGCCGATGGCAAGCCCTTGAGCAAGGTCAAAACCGTCACCAGATTGCCGATTAAACGGCCAGATTTGCCGCGTGCTAACTCCAATGAATCAGGATTTTTCTTTTGCGGCATTAAACTTGAGCCAGTCGAATAGGCATCATCAAGTGCAACAAAGCCCCATTCCGCACTGCTCCAGATGATCCAATCTTCTGCAAGCTGGCTAATGTGCACACCCAATAACGCCGTTGCCGCCAAAATCTCGACAATATAATCGCGATCGCTGGTGGCATCGAGGCTATTTTGGCTAATGCTAGCAAAGCCCAATTCGGCTGCCAGCGCCGCGCGATCGACGGCAAAGGCTGTGCCCGCGAGTGCGCCAGAGCCAAGTGGCAAAACGCTGACCCGCTTGGTTGCATCGTGCAAACGCTGGCGATCGCGATCTAAACGCCAAAAATGGGCCAACAGGGCGTGCGATAATAAGACTGGCTGCGCCCGTTGCAGGTGGGTATAGCCAGGCAAAATTGCATCGCCAACAGATTTAGCTTGCTCAAGCAAAGCCGCTTGCACATCGCGAATCAGATCATCGGCCAGTTTAAGTGCGCCCAGCGTCCACAAACGGGTATCGGTTGCCACTTGATCGTTGCGCGAGCGGCCAGTATGCAACTTGCCAGCCAAGGCTCCGATAAAATCACCCAAGCGGCGTTCGACCGCTGTGTGAATATCTTCGTCGCTGGTTAACGGCAAAAACAGACCTTCGGCAAACTCCTGCGCCACTTGACGCAAGCCAGCAATCAATTCTTGGCATTCATCTGCTTGCAAAATGCCAGCCCGTTCTAAGCCATTGGCCCAAGCAATCGAGCCGCGAATATCCTCGGCCCATAAGCGCCGATCGATTGGAAACGAATCGTTGAATAAGCGCATATGCTCAGCCAACGAGCCACTAAAACGTCCACCCCACATGGTTTGGTTACCTCACTAGTTGGTTGTTGGGGATCGGGGGTCGGGGATCGGGTTTGAGTTATAGGCTATATGTATTGGTACATTGGGTTGAAAACCAAAAGCATGCCCTCACCCCCAGCCCCTCTCCCACTGAACGCGGGAGAGGGGAGCACTGACTGCGCGGTTCCCTCTCGCCTCGCGTGCGGGAGAGGAGGTGAGAGAATCAGGCAATGGTTAACCTTATGTACCAGTACAGCTATAGGCTATAGGCTATAGGCTTTTGATATTTGATGTTTCAACCAGATTCCGCCAGCCCAGAGCCTTTCATCCTTCATCCCTCATCCTTCATCCTTCGGTCGCTCTGCGCCTCTGCGTCAAAACTCCCGATCCCCAACAGCCAATCCCCGATCCCCAACCTCTACGTCCGATAATCGGCGTTGATTCGTACATATTCGGCGCTAAAATCGCAGGTCCAAGCGTAGCCAGTGGCCGTGCCAGCCCCAAGATTAAGCCGAATTGCCACATGCTGGCCGCTCATTTGGCTTGCTGCTTCACGTTCGCTGTAGTCGGTGGGCGTGCCACCAGCAACTAATTGCACCTCGCCCAACCATAGCTCAACTTGGCTGGGATCGAATGGTACGCCAGCAACACCAGCAGCCGCCAAAATTCGGCCCCAATTGGGATCGCCGCCGTGGATGGCGGTTTTGACCAACGGTGAGCAGGCAATTTTGCGGGCAACAGTACGTGCAGCGGCAACACTCGGCGCATGATCAACCGTGACGGTGACCAATTTGGTTGCGCCTTCGCCATCGGCGGCAATTTGTTTGGCCAAATCGATACAGACCGCTTCGAGCGCTTGGCGGAAACTGGCAATGTTGCTGGCATTGATCGTCACACCACTTGCGCCCGAGGCCAGCAGCAACAACGTGTCGTTGGTGCTCGGGTCGCCATCGACTGTGACACAGTTAAATGATGCGTCGCTAACCTCGCGCAGCAAACTTTGAGCCAAATCGGCATCAATCGCCGCGTCGGTGGTCACGATCGAAAGCATGGTTGCCATCATCGGATGGATCATGCCTGCGCCTTTGGCAACGCCCGCCACCGTCAACACAACCCCATCGATCACCACATTGGCGCTAGCGGTTTTGGGGCGGGTGTCGGTGGTCATAATCGCTTCGGCCAGCGCTGGAGCATGCTCAACACCTAGTTCTGGGGCGATTGCAGCAACGCCCTTGGCCACTTTTTCAACATTCAGTTGATGGCCGATTACGCCAGTTGAAAGCACCAAAACTTGGTGTGGCTCGCAGCCAACCGCCTCAGCAGCCAAGCGAGCCATTTCGCGCGCAGCAGCATCGCCTTGCGCACCTGTACAGGCGTTGGCACAGCCAGCATTGGCAATCACGGCACGAATTTCGCTGGCATGCTCGGCCAAAACTGCTTGATCGTAGAGCACTGGCGCGGCTTTGACGAGGCTGGTGGTAAACACACCAGCCGCCGTACAACCCTCATCAGCAACAAGTAAACTTAAATCAGGATTACCACTGGCCTTCAAGCCACATCGCCCCGCAGCACTGCGGAAACCAGGAGCAAAACGAAAGATACTCATGCTTATTCGGCTCCTGAGGTTAAGGCTTCGACTTTTTGGGGCAAGCCAAAGAGCTTGATAAAGCCTTCAGCATCTGCTTGATTGTAGACTGCATCTTCGCTGAAGGTTGCCAAATCGGGCACATACAAGCTGCGTTCAGCCTTGCGCCCAACCAAATGCACCCCACCTTTGAAGATTTTCAAGCGAGTCACGCCAGTGACGTTCTTTTGGGTTTCAGTGAAGAACGCCGACAAGGCATAGCGCAACGGCGACCACCATTGGCCGTTGTAAATCAACTCTGAGAAGCGAATTGCCAAGGTATCTTTGTAGTGCATGGTTTCGCGATCGAGCGCCAATTCTTCGAGGCCTTGATGCGCACGATACAGCAATGTGCCGCCTGGGGTTTCGTATACGCCGTGGCTCTTCATGCCAACCAAGCGATTTTCGACCAAATCGACGCGGCCAACGCCATGGCGAGCGCCAATCTCGTTGAGGGTTTGCAGCAAGGCCACGGGGCCAAGTTGTTCGCCATTCACGCTGACTGGAATGCCGCGCTCGAAGCCAATTTCCAAATATTCTGGCGCATCGGGCGCTTGTTCTGGGGTGACGGTGCGTTGGAACATATTCAATTCTGGCTCCAGCCATGGATCTTCCAACGAGCCGCCTTCGTGGCTCAAGTGCCAAATATTGCCGTCGCGGCTGTAGATTGAAGCGCGGGTGCTGGTAACTGGCACGTTGTGCAATGCGGCATAATCCAGCGCATCTTCACGTGAGCGAATGTGCCATTCACGCCATGGGGCGATAATTTTCATGTGCGGAGCCAAGGCCATATAGGTCAATTCAAAGCGCACTTGATCGTTACCTTTGCCAGTACAGCCGTGGGAAAGTGCATCAGCGCCAACTTTTAATGCGGTTTGCACTTGGCCGCGCGCGATCAATGGGCGAGCAATGCTGGTGCCAAGCAAATAGGTGCGTTCGTAAGTTGCGCCCGATTGCAACATCGGGAACAAGAAATCGCGCACAAATTCTTCGCGCAAATCTTCGACATAGCAGGCACTTGCGCCCGAAGCAATCGCTTTGGCTTCTACGCCGCTCAAATCATCATCTTGGCCAAGGTTGGCGCAATAGCAGACGACTTCACAGCCATAATGTTCCTTCAACCACGGCACAATCACGCTGGTATCCAAGCCACCAGAGTAAGCCAGCACAACTTTCTTTGCAGTTGCATTCGACATGACCAATGAACTCCTTATTGAAAGGATGAAGGATAAATTATGAGGGATGCAATCCCTGAACCATCCTTCATTTCACAAACGACACATTTGAAAGGATGAAGGATGAATTATGAGGGAGGAAATCCCTGAACTATCCTTCATTTCACAAACGACACATTTGAAAGGATGAAGGATGAATTATGAGGGAGGAAATCCCTGAACCATCCTTCATTTCGCAACATACATAATTGAGGATAAACCTAAGGGTTGAAGCTTTATCCTTCATCCCTCATCCTTCATCCTTCTCGTTAATGTTCCCAAACGACGGCGGTTTCGTCACAGCACGTGACGAGTGGACACTTGACACAATCGCGCCAAACCTTTTCGGGGAAGCGTTCTTTGTCGGTGATCGTAAAACCCAAACGTACAAAAAACGAAACAGCGCGGGTCAAGGCAAAAACTGTATGAATTTGGCGCAATTTGGCTTGAGCAACCAGTTCGAGCACAATTTTGGCACCTACGCCAGCAGCTCGATACTCGGTTGCCACGGCTAATGAGCGAACCTCAACCAGATCAGGATTCATCAGCAACAACGAGCCAATGCCAATCACCCGTTGGCCATGGCAGGCAACTACCCAATTTGCTAAAGAAGCACGAATTTCGTCAGCGGAACGGGGTAATAAATGCCCAGCCCGCACATTTTCGGCTACCAATTCACTCATGCCAGCCACATCGTCTTCATGGGCGGGCCGAACTACAATGTCCGCAGGATCGATTGGAGCCAAAACTGTACTTTGTTGAATGGCAACCATTGATTGGTTACTCCCAAAACGGCTTGCGCCGGATAATGTTCAAATGTCGATATCTATATTTAGGCCCAGTTGCGGGCTTGATTTCGTTGATCAATGCTTAGCATTTGGCCAGCCTTCGCACGCTTCGCGGTTTCGGTCGCTGACCCTGTATTCGCCAATAGCTATGTTCTATGCTCTATGCTCTATGCTCTACCGACCCCCAGCCCCCACC
>NZ_PUBZ01000164.1 GCF_003205875.1 Herpetosiphon llansteffanensis | reverse complement strand
GTTGTGGAGCATTCCCTCACCCCCCAGCCCCCTCTCCCACGTTTTCGTGGGAGAGGGGGAGCCGACCGTTGTTCACCAAGAATTGCGACAAGAACCACGGAATGAACGCCCCTCGCCCGCGCACGGGAGAGGGGTTGGGGTGAGGGGATCTTAAAACCTACCCTCACCCCCCAGCCCCTCTCCCACGAAAACGCGGGCGAGGGGGAGCAGCCGTTTTCTACCACGATTTCGGCAATCGCCACCCGATGAAAGCCCCGCGCCACGGGAGCGGGGTTGGGGTGAGGTAATCTCAAACAGTTATTGATCAAAATAGGAAACAAATCTCATGCGTCGTTTGTTGGTCGTTGTTATTGCCATCGCCATGCTGTTGCTTGGCAATTTGGCTCAATCGATTGCCGCCCAAGGTGATGGGCATCAATATCATGCTGCGGTGGTAGTGCAATATGCCTCTGGCGCGGTCGATGCGCGCTGCGTTGGTTTCGATCAAGAATCGATCAGCGGCTATGATGCCTTGCTGGCAGCAGGCTTTAATGTGGTGGCCGAAGGCTCCTCAATGGGGGCAATGGTTTGCTCAGTCGATGGCGTTGGCTGCGATTATCCCAATGAATCGTGTGCCTGCAAATGCCAAGGCGGCGATTGCACCTACTGGGCCTATAGCCATTTGCTTGATGGCGTGTGGCAATATTCCAAGCTCGGCGCTGGCTCCTACAAGGTGCGCGATGGCGCGGTCGAGGGCTGGGCCTGGGGTGGCGGCAGCGTCGAACGTGGCTCCACGCCACCAGTTATCAGTTGGGGCGAGGTTTGTGCCGCTCAAGCAGCACCAGTCGCAACCACAATTCCAGCAACGGAAATTCCAGCCATCGCTACCAACGAGCCAACCGCTATTCCAGATACTAATACCGTGGCTCCAACGCTGGTTGCGGACAGTCCAACGATCACAGTCAGCCCAACCAGCGCCGCAACTGTACCATTAGCAACCCAAGCAGAGCCAAGCGCAACCAACGTTGCCAGCCCAGCCAGCATTGTTAGCCCAACAGTTGCACCAACTGAGCAAGCAACCGCGAGCGCAACCAACGCGCCAACGGCTACCAACAGCGTAGTTAGCACGCCCAGCCCTACGCCAAGCACCACCAGCGGCTCAAACACTACCAACTATCTTATTTTTGGGGTGATTTTGCTGGCCTTAGCTGGCGCTGGCATCTGGAAACGCCAAAGCAAACGATGAGCAGCGAAGTCTATCAACCAGCGGCAGGCCGTGCGCGGGAAGCGCTCATCCAAGGAAAGCCAGCAACTGCCAGCAAGGAGTGGTCGAGCCAAGCCAGCCAACGCCAGCGCCGCATCGACCGCCCATGGGAAGGCGGCCATAGTTTGGCGTGGGTGGCTTGGTTGGTCGCAGCCTTGGCCTGCATCAGCCAAACCGATCAGCCATTGTATTTGTGTTTGATTGGCGCTGTAAGTTTATTAATTTGGCAACATTGTGCCTTGGATAGCCCGTTTCAAGCGGTTGTGCGGGTGATGCTGCAACTTGGCGGCGTGCTATTTGGCTTCAATTTGCTGTTTAGCGTGATTACCGCCAGCATGCTGCGTGGCCAAACTGTTTTATTTGAATTGCCAAGTTGGCGCTTGCCGCAGTTGCTTGGCGGCATTCAACTGGGCGGGCTGATTACCGCCGAACAATTGGCCAGCGGAGCAGTGCGCGGCTTGCGTTTGTGGACATTATTGCTCGTCGTTGGTACCTTCAACGCCTGCGTCAATCACTATCGGCTGTTGCGACGCACACCGCAAGGCTTTTTTCAACTTGGCTTGGTGCTGACGATTGGCTTGGCCTTTATTCCCCAAACTTTGCTGCGGCTGCGGGCAATTCGCGATGCCCAGCGGTTGCGCGGCCATCGCTTTCGTTCGTGGCGCGATGCATTGCCCTTGTTCGTGCCCTTGCTCAGCGGCGGCTTGGAGCAATCGCTGACCTTAGCCGAGGCGATGGAAGCTCGTGGTTTTGGGCGCACCCAGCGCGGCAAAATCGCAGCCCGCTGGACATGGCTTGGCTTAGCGGGAGTGCTGCTGGTGTGCGCTGGAGTTTGGGCTTTATTTTTCTATCGCACTGGCAGCGTGGCAGCAATGCTTGGTTGGCTTGGCTTGGCACTTGGTCTGCTTGCCATGCTGAGTTATTGGTGGCAAGCCAATCGGCTGATTATTCGTAGCAGTTATCGCCGCGAGCGCTGGACACGCCAAGCAACGCTGATCACGCTGTTGGCGGCTGTTGCGCCACTTGGGTTTTGGCTGGCACGCCGTTCGGGCATGGCAATGCTGTATAAAATTTACCCCAAACTGGATTGGCCACCCTTTGAGCCAATGCTGGCAATTGCTATTTTGGCCTTGTTAGCGCCACTGCTGTTTAAAGCTAGCGCTCGCTAAACGAAACAATCGCTTGCAAAATAGCCGGATCATTGGGAATCGTGTATTTAGTCCAATCTTCTTCAATCACAATGTTGGGCTGCACGCCGCTGGTTTCAAAATTGCGGCCATCGGGCAATTTAAAGCCCTCTTGCGCTACCCACAAGCGCGAACCATCATCAAAATTATATTGAAAAATAGTTTCGGTGTTGCCTTGGCTGGCTTGGCCAAGCACCAATGCGCCATTAAATTGCAGCGTTCCCGCCAGCACTTCTGCATACGAAGCGCTATCTTTATCGATCAACACGGCCAGCGGCACATCGCGCAACTGTTCGTACAATGTGCCAGGCTTAATCGTTAATGGATATAAATTATCTTGACTGTAGAAATTGCCAACCTCGCCGCTGACAAATTGGCCCAAAATACCTTCGAGCACGCTCCGCCAGCCACCACCATTGGATCGCAGATCCAAAATCAGGCCTTCAAGCGGCTGATCTGCGGCCAGTAATTCGTTTAATTCGCTGACAACTTGGGTGTGCATATCGTCGGCCCATAAGCTTGGAATCAGCAAATAGCCGATGGTTGGAGCGTTGGGCAAACGGCGGCCTGCTGGCGTAATTTTGCCAATCACTGGCTTGCGGGTAACCACCAACTCGCGCGGGTCGGATTGCGGCGTTTGTACCGTCAAGCGGACTTGGCTGCCATCGGGGCCACGAATTTGGTCGGAACTGGTAAAGGGTTGACCTTCGACTGCGGTAATTCGATCGCCGCGCATCAGGCCAGCTGCTTGGGCTGGGCTATCGGGGAAAACCAAGGTGATAAAGGCGGCGCTTTCTTCGTGAATGGTCAGCACGCCAATGCCAACATAGCTATCGGTGCCGTTGGCAACCGCATCTTCCTGCACCGCCTCGACTGGGCGGGCAAAGCGCGAATGTTGATCGTTGAGCTTGCCAACCATGCCTTCGAGAATCGTATACAGCGTTTCGTCATCGGGTGCTGCTTGCACTTGCGGCTCAATTTCGCTGCGCACTGCGGCCCAATCCATGCCATTAAAATCGGGATACAGATAATGCTCGTTGACAGTTTGCCAAACATCGTTGAACAAGGTCAGCCGCTGATCGGCTGTCATCGTTGGGGCAGGAGTTGGCGTTGTTTGGGTAATTTCAGGCGTTGCGCTTGGCTCAACTGTTGGAATTGCAGTTGGGCTAGGCGCAAGGGTTGGCGTAGCCAAGGCCACAGGAGCCGTGGTTGCGGTTAATGTTGGTGGCACAGTCGGGGTGGCCGCCCAAGGCAATTGGGGCGTACAACCAGCGAGCAAGACGATTAGCAAAAGCAACCAACGATAACGCATAACCACCCCTAAGTCAACCACCCCGCCCACAAGGGGCAGGGCTTGCACCTAACGCCGAAGCGTTGATGCCATAGGCAGGGTGACAACTGCCCGTTCGATATTGATTGCCGCGTTGTAATCCGCTGAGGTAGCGAATTGACACACGACACAACAAAACACGGCTTGGTTCTTCCGATTGCGCTTGTCGCAGTGACCACAGGCGCTACAGGTCCGCGATGTGTAGGCTGGATTGACCAGCACGACGCGCACCCCCGCTATGGCTGCCTTGTAGGTCACAAACTGTCGCAGTTGGTTGAAACTCCAATTGCTGTGTCGCGCCCGTTGCTGTCTGCCAGAAGCCTTGACCCGCGAACGGATATGCGTCAAATCTTCCAACGCTATCTGTCGCTTTGTGCATTTGGCTTTCGCAACAAGCCGCTTGGCTATCGTATGGTTTGTGTTGGTCTGGAAGCGGCGTTGTTTGCCGCTGATGGATTTCAAGCGCCGTTTAGCGTTCTTGGTTCCGACCGCTTGTAACGCAGAACGGCGGCGTTGATACCGCTGGCGTACCCGTTCAATCTGTGCGCCGCTGTAGGTTTCACCATCGCTATCGGTGCTAGTGTTCACGATGCCGAGGTCAACGCCTATCGTCCTGTCAACATCATCGGGCGTTGGTTCCTCAACATCACACGTTGCAAGGAGGTAGAACTGCCCATTGACATACGCAAGGTCGGTTTCACCGCGCCGCGATTGCAACAATTCCCATTGTCGCTTGCCGCACACAAACGGAATAGATTGTCGCCCGTTGACCGTCCATATACTGACGGACGGCGCGTGCATGTTCCAACTAAGGATACGATCATCATAGGAGATTGCGCCGTGTGGGGCGAATGTGCGCTGCACCGTACGGTCAATTTTGTACGCATCGGCAACTTTAGCGATCTGCCGCACAACCATTTGTGCCGACAGTCCCGATGTTGCCCTGATGTGGTCGTACACGAGTGTATGCACATCAAATTGTTTGAACGTTTGCGACTGCCACACCGTTTGGCTGATAGCATTGCACACGACGTTCGCCTGTTCCACCGTTCGCAGCAACGCTGCGTGTTGGTCGGACGTAGGCAACAATTTGAGTTGTGCAATCAACTTCATAATATGATTATACAACACCCCGAACGGTTGTGCAAGTTTGGAGGGCGGCGCTTCCTCCCCACCCACAAAGGGATGGGGTTTCCCGCCGCGCATTTCTGTGAAAGCCGCCGTAAACTGCCCGCAAGCAGCACAGCGGCTTACTGAGCAACGATCGATTTAGATCATCAAAAGCATTTGTTCGACGATTTGAGCCGCCCGTTGCAATTGCACAACCGGAATAAACTCATCGACTGAGTGAATATTTTCGTAGCCAATCGCCAAGTTGGCAGTTTCGATGCCGTTATTGCTGATGATGCTGACATCGCTACCGCCGCCAGTTACGACCAACGACGGCTCAAGGCCAATCGCCCGAATCGCTTGATTGAGCAATTGCACAATGGCAGCATCGGGAGCCAACACGCTTGGGCCATAATGTTGTTTATGTTCAATTTCAACGGTTGCGCCAAATTTGGCTGCTGCCTGCTCCAAGGCATTGCGCATGATTTGCCATTGAGCATCGAGCTTGGCTTGGTTGCGCGAACGAGCCTCGCCTTTGACCACCACCAAATCGGGCACAATGTTGTTGGCCTTGCCGCCCTGAATCGAGCCAATATTGGCGGTTGTTTCATCGTCGAGTCGGCCCAAGGGCATGGCGGCAATCGCATGCGCCGCCACTTCAATCGCGCTGATGCCTTTTTCGGGGGCAACCCCAGCGTGGGCCGAAACCCCAGTAATCGTGGCGGTAAATGAATCGTGAGCTGGCGAACCAACACAGATCGCGCCAACATCGCCATTTAAATCAAAGGCTAGGCCTTGTTTTGCTTGCAGCTTGCTGTAATCGAGGGCACGCGCCCCATACAAGCCAGTTTCTTCTTGCACCGTAAAGACTAATTCGATGGCGCGATGCTGCTTGCCCGATTCAATTACTGCTTGAACACCTTCCAAAAAGGCGGTCACGCCAGCTAAATCATCGGCTCCAAGCACCGTATCGCCAGCACTATAGATATTGCCATCACGCAGAACTGGCTCTTTGCCATGACATGGCGCGACGCTATCCATATGGGCGTTCAGCAACAATGGAGCACCAGCGCCAGCCAAACGGGCAATCACATTGCCAATTGCATCTTGCTCGCAACTTAAGCCCAGGGCTTGGCAGCGCTCGATCAAATGCGCGGCCATGGCGGCTTCGCCACCAGATGGATTATCGATTCGAACCAAAGTAAAAAACGTATCGAGCAGCCGCTCTTGATTGATAGCCATGAAAAATCCTTCAAAAAAACGCTTATGGATTGATTTCCAGTGCTGCGGTCATGACAATGCCTGCCAACGAGCCGCCAACACTCGTGCCTTCGCCACCATTCTCAACCATCACCGCCACCGCGTATTTGGGGTCGTCGAGCGGAGCCAACGAGATAAACCAAGCGTGCGGCGCACCAAGCGGATTTTCGGCAGTACCCGATTTACCACCAACGCTATAGCCAGGCACACCAGCAACCGTCGCTCCCGACCAACCTTGTTCAACGACAGCCTTCATCGAAACCCGAATCCGCTGCGAAACTTCGACGCTCATTGGATCGCCAATTTTGCGCGGGCGGGCTTGATACAACTCACCGCCTTGGGGTGTGGTCACGCGTTCGACCAAGTAGGGCTTCATCATATCGCCGTTATTGCCAATCGATTGGGTGATCATCGCCATTTCGAGCGGCGTAACCAACAAACGACCTTGACCATAAGCAGTATCAGCAATTGCCACTGGCTGGCTCCACCAATCGTCGCCATCTTCGCCGCCATAAAGTTGGCTTGGCGCAGATGGCAAGTCGGTCAGATCGCCGGTGTCGGGCAATTCATCGGCGGGGTAAATGTGGAAGCGCCGCGCTTGATCTTCAAGCAAATTGCGGCCCTCACTTTGTAAGCGAATGCCATATTGAGCAAAGGCGGTGTTGCACGAGAAGGCATACACGCCATCAAGCCCAAACTTTTGGCCAAATTTCTGGGCAATATAGCCAGCTTCGTCATCAACTGCATTGACCACTGGTACACTTACGCCCTCTTGCGGGAACAACTCGTTGGGACAGGTAATTTCCTCAGGCTTGCCAACATCGGGATTATTCAAAACCCCAATCGCCGTGACCGTTTTGAAGGTCGAGCCTGGTGGATATTGGCCTTGGGTCGAGCGAAATATCAAGGGCCGCGATTCATCGCTAATCAATGAGTTCCAATAATTAACCACCCGATCGCTTTCGGCGGCATAATCTTCTGCATCAAGCCGCAAGGTCAATTGCGAAGGATCAAAACTGGGCGTGCTGACCATAGCGCGAATTGCGCCGGTTTTAACATCCATTACCACGACCGAGCCAACCCGCCCATCAAGCGCCTTGAAGGCGCGATCTTGCAATTGAGCATTGATCGTAAGCTGAACGTTATTGCCTTCGCGTGGGCGACTAAACAGCTGATTTTGCAAATTTTGCCAGCTATTGCCCTTGCCACCAGCCAAATATTCGTTATAGCTACTTTCCAAGCCATATAAGCCATAGATGCTGCTGACATAGCCAAGTGTGTGACCAAACGCGCGCATATCGTATTGATTGGCGATTGGATAGGTGCGATACGAGCGATTATCCGAAACGATCACATTTTCGGCCATGGTCACGCCTTGCGAATCGAAAATCGCGCCGCGCTTAATTCGGTTGGTACTACGCACAAGCCGAATATTGCTGGTAACATTGCCATCGTCCTCGGCAACCACCCGATTATAAATTTCATCGGCGCGAATCACCTGCGTGCGCAGCAATTGCAGCGTCAACATCGTAAAGCCAATGATCATAAACAAGGCTAAGTTTTGGGTTGCAGTATAAATTCCGGTGGCACGTTGGGTGCGAATCGGCCAAATCGCAAAACCACCAAGCAACGTGGCAGCCCACAAACATGGCAACCAATGCTCTTCTTTTGACCACGGCACCATGCCATAGATGATCAAGCCAACCGCGATTAATCCAGCTACTGATTTCAAGAAACGCTGCATGCGACCGCTCTCCTGTAACCAAAACGTAGTTCCATTATAAAGCTAAATGGATCAGCCGCAATGAAAGCAGGATGAAAAGGCAGCATGAAGGGCAAAAGGCAGAAGCTGAACTTGGCTATAGGCTATGTGTACTGGTACATTGGATTGACAATCGTGTTCCCTCACCCCCCAACCCCCTCTCCCACTGAACGCGGGCGAGGGGGAGCCGACTCTTTTTTACCAAGAAATTGCTAAAAAACCACGGAATGAACTAGTACACATAACGCATAGCTCGCTATTCTCTGCGCCTCTGCGTTAAAAGTTTGAACCCCGACCCTGATCTGTAGTACATTGAAAGAGCAATGAGGAGCATGCCCTCACCCCCTCTCCCACTGAACGCGGGCGAGGGGGAGCCGACTCTTTTTTACCAAGAAATTGCTAAAAAACCACGGAATGAACTAGTACACATAACGCATAGCTCGCTATTCTCTGCGCCTCTGCGTTAAAAGTTTGAACCCCGACCCTGATCTGTAGTACATTGAAAGAGCAATGAGGAGCATGCCCTCACCCCCTCTCCCACTGAACGCGGGCGAGGGGGAGCCGACTCTTTTTTACCAAGAAATTGCTAAAAAACCACGGAATGAACTAGTACACATAACGCATAGCTCGCTATTCTCTGCGCCTCTGCGTTAAAAGTTTGATCCACGAAGATAAATACCCCCCAGCCCCTAATCCGTATGTTCTATGCTCTATGTTCTTACGGTTCATCCTTCATCCCTCATCCTTCATACTTTTTTAGACTTTGGCACTTTGCCATTTGCCTTGGCGGAAGCGCCACCAAGCCAAGGTTCCTTGCACCGCAAAATCGGTGCACATCGCCAGCCAAATGCCATTTAAGCCAAGATCGAAGTGTTTGACCAGCAGCCAAGCTAAGGGCAAGCGCACGCACCAAACACTCAGCATTTTGCTAATCAAAGGCCATTTTGGCTCGCCGCCGCCGCGCAAACTGCCGCTGAAGATAAAATTGGCCGCCAAGGCTGGCTGGGCAAAACCAACCATGCGCAAGGGCAAGGCCGCCAAACGCACAACTTCTTCGTCGGCTACAAAAAAGCGCAGAAAGACTTCGGGCGCAATCACAAACAGCAAGCCAATCGCGCTCATAAAAATTGCGCCTAAACGAAAGGCTTCGAAGCCACTTTCGCTGGCAGCTTGGGGCTGATTTGCGCCCATATGCTGGCCAACCAAGGTCGTTGCCGCCACCGCCATGCCCATGCCAGGCAAAAACGAGATGCTCTCAATCGTGATAATTGTGTTGTGGGCAGCATAGGCCGCTGTGCCAATATCGTTGATCAAATGGATGAAAATCAACAACGCTGCCTGAAAAATAAATTGTTCAGCGCCATAGGGCAGGCCTTGGCGTAAAATTCGCCACATCAAATTGCGATTAGGCCGTGGAATTTGATTAAGGTGCAAGCCAGAGCGACCGCGAATCAAGGTTGCAAGCACAATTAAACCGCCGACTCCTTGCCCGCTCATGGCTGCAAAAGCTGCACCGTTGATGCCGAGCGCCGGAAAACCAAGGTAGCCATTGACCAAGAGCAACGATAACACTGCATTGATGCCGTTGACCACCAACATCACTTTGAGCGGCGTGCGAGTATCGCCCGAGCCACGCAAAGCAGCGTTGCCTACATAGAGCATCGCCATCAACGGCATCGATAAGGATGAAATGCGCAAATAGCCCGCGCCATAACGCCGCACTTGTTCATTCGCGCCAAGCAAATCCATCAGTTGCGGCGCAAAAGCGTAGGCTAAAAACAGCCCAAGCAAGCCCATTGCTAGCCCAATAATCAAGCCTTGGCGCAAGGTTTGGTTAGCTTGTTCGCGCTCACCAGCTCCAATAAAGCGCGCAATCACCACCGTGCTGCCCAGCGCAACCGCCATAAAAAAGGTAATTAATGTCCATGTAACTTGGCTCGAAATGCCAGTTGCCGCCAACGCAACTTGGCGATCATAGCCATTGGCGGTTGCGACTTCAAGGCTCAAATGGCCAACCACATAGGTATCAACCAAGCCTACCATCAAACTCAATAATTGCTCGCCCACTGCTGGCAAGCCCAACTTTAATACAGCGCTGCGTTGGCTGCTGCGCCCACGAGTTGCGCCTACTGGAATTGCCATGATTTGTCCGTTACCTCATGCAATATGTCGATATATGCATAATAGCACAAGGGAACGAAAGAACATAGAACATAGAGCATAGAACATGTCTCTTA
>NZ_PUBZ01000163.1 GCF_003205875.1 Herpetosiphon llansteffanensis | reverse complement strand
CGCCAGCGCCAGCCCCGCACCCCCTGTCCGCCCATGCAGGAGATTGAGATCGATTTTACCGATGTTACCTCGATTCCGCCCGACCCCGATGGCAAACGCCAACACGCTGCGGAAGCGTTTATGTGGGTCGATGCGGGCACATCGATTCCGGTTGCCGCACGGATTAGCACTGATTTTCATATGGTCTCGGTCATTCGCACCACCGCCAGTATTCTCCAGCAGATCGGGCTGCCTGCGCGGATTCGGATGGATTGCGATGTGCGATTGGTCAGCAATAATCGCTTGGCGGATTTCCCCTCGCCCTTCCAACGCTTGTTGCTCAATCTCGGGATTCAGGTCGAGGTCTGTCCACCGCATCGCCCCGACTTAAAGCCGTTCGTGGAGCGGTTTCACAAGAATTACAAGGGGGAATCGGTCTACCCAAACTGGCCGACCACCGAGGCCGAAGCGCAAGCCCAAGTCGATGCCTACTGCGATTGGTATCGCACGGAACGCCCGCACCAAGGCCGGGCCTGTGGAAATCGCCCGCCTGCCGAAGCGTTTCCAGAATTGCCCGTGTTACCAGCCGTTCCGGCGCAGGTTGATGCGGATGGCTGGCTGCAGCAGATTGACGGCTGGACGTTTGTGCGGCGGGTCAATGCCCAAGGCAAGCTGGTATTGGATGGCGCAACCTATACGGCAGGCATCGCCTATGCAGGGCAGGAGTTGGCGGTGCAGGTGGATGCCGCCGCACGGGAACTCGTCTTCATCCAGCGTGAACGGGTCGTGAAGCGGGTCACGCTGAAGCGGCTCTTGGGTGGGATGATGCCGTTTGAGCAGCTGGTGGAGGCGCTGTGTGGGTTGGCCGAGCGCGAGACCAAACGGCTCAAGCAGCGGCGCACCAAGCGCCGCCGATGATGAGGATGATCTGGGTGACGATGTACCTGATCAGCACACTGAGCCTGCTCACCCCCGCGATGGTCCACGGTGGGACAGCGGACGCGGTGGTGGCCGCACGGCAGGTCGTGCTGACCGCCGCCGCTGATCGTCACCCGGAGCGCTTTGTGCAGGGGCCGCCGACCCCACCACCCGTGCCAACGGCGGCGTGGATCAACCCGCCACTCAGTGTGGCTGCGCAGGCCGACGACCCGGCGCGGCTGAAACGGAATTCCTGATCGTCACCCGTCTCAAAAATATTGACACGTTCCGTTGTAATAGCGAGTTGGCGTGCCATAAAATCAATAACGATGGGAGGAACCGCGATGGGATTCGCGAGGAATGTTCCCAGGAATCGGACAGTGCCCAGTTGGAGAGCAAATCCAAGACGGTGGTGTGATCCATTATGACGACGAACACGCTGAAGATCAACCTCGTCAAGATGGAAGAATTTTGCTAATTGGGTTGGATCGGGATCACCGGTATAGTCTCCGTAGGCGGCTTGCTGTTCTTCGGTTAAGAAGGCGGTTGGCATGAAGACTCCTGAACAAGGATTACGGTTCTCGTATGGAATACCCGTGCACTCATGGATATGCGCAGATCGCTGGGATTAATTATCTCTAGTAATCGGTCGTTTATGGAGCATCTTCGACGAGCCGAGCCTACCAAAGATTGCCATGGAAAGGGGTTGCATAATAGAGTAAGATACATAGCAGAGAATTGCAATTCTCTGCTATGTAGTCCATTCAATCCACCAACCCATGAGCGTCAATTGATGTACCACGAGTGCGCCGAACAAAGAAAAAACATTGCCGAGAGTAGATGAACGATTCAGAGGTGGTGTCTATGAGCGATTCAGTGCCTGTTGCAATGCTGATTGATGCATGGTTTCGTCATGCTGAAATCGATATGACCCACGCCACATGCAAACGCTATCGGGGGGTATTACACCGTCTGTGTGCATGGTTTGCGTCCACAGAACAGCGTTCGATCACCCTTGCTGATCTGCATCCCATCAATTTGGTGGGGTATCGTGAAATGCTCAGGCAAACCACCGCAGTCAGTACGGTCAATATTCATGTGAGTGCGCTCCGCATATGGTGTACATGGTTGGTTGATCAGGGCTATCTTGATACGAATCCCGCCCACCGTCTCAAACTGGTGAAGCGTCCATCGCCGCTGAAGCCAAAGGCCCTCAGCCCGGTACAGGTTAATGCCCTCTTACGGCAAGCCCAAACAACACGTAACCCTGTACGAAATACCGCCATTCTTCAGATGTTAGTCCAAACAGGAATGCGCATCGGTGAATGTGCCGCCTTGTGCTGGCATGATATTCAGTACGGCGAGCGCAGTGGTCAGGTTGTGATTCGTTCGTCTAAAGGCCATACAACGCGAACGGTGCCGCTCAATGAATCGGTCCGCGTAGCATTAGCGCTCTATATTGGTCCAAAACTGGGGGTTGAAGCAACGATTCGGGCAGTCGCGAAGATGTGGCCATTGCACTGCAAGCGTGAGCAACCTCGCCCGCTTTGGATGAGTGAGCGTCAGACCCCCTTGAGTCTCCGGGAGATGAGTGCGATGATTCATCACATTGTGCGCGATGCCGCAATCCGTGACCTCGTGCCAGCAAGCACGACGCCGCATAGTCTACGTCACACCTTTGCGACCCGCTATCTGGTGCGACACCCCCATGATTCGGTCGGTCTTGCTCGTCTCCTTGGACACAGCTCGATCACAACGACGCAAATCTATGTCCAACCAACCGAGGCAGATATTGCAAATCGTGTTGAACAAATTGATCTTAATGCATATGGTTAACCAAGAAAATCCTGTGTCGTACTTACCAGAAAAGCTGTTTCTATCCATGCGCTACACCAAAATTCATCAATGCTGGTTATCATTGTTCATAGAATGCCAGTTGATAGCATCATGGTAGGAATAATTATGTCCAATTTCAATTTAGGCCTTTAGTTTTGCGAGGCTTGATTCTTTAGAATAACCTTGAGAGGCACTATGTCAAAACCAGATCTTCGGGGTGCTCGTGCGTCGAATGCCGGTGATACATTTCATGAACTTTGGGTGCTTCGACATGCGTTATCGTTACTTAATGAAGACACAAATCTGGCTGCTATTACAGTAGAAGGTTTGATGGTAGATGATGAAATTGGTACATCTAAAGATCAATGGGATGGGGTGGATTGCGCCTTTTACTATGGGGGTGATAGCATAGAATCAGCTGATCGTATTGTCGTTGATCAACTCAAATACTCAACGTCAAATGCTCAACAGCCATGGACGGTGAATCGCCTTACCTATGCGAGTAATGATAAAAAAGATAATTCAGTCATTGGTCGGCTTGCAAAAATCTTTAGTGGTTTAAAAAAGAAACGATCAGATTTTATTGCAGGAAAGCATATTACGTTGCGGCTTGTTAGTAACCAACCCCTTGATCCAGCGGTTTGGGCCATGTTATTGGGACAGCCTACACCGCCACGACGAGGGAAAAAGCAAACAGCGCCAGTCACAGATCGTGATAGGTTCGTGAAAGCCAGCGGCTTAGACTCCAATACTTTTGAAGATTTCATCAAAAGCCTTGATTTTTCACTCTGTGGAATCCAATCTCGTTTTGCACTTGAGAAGCATATTCATGCCACAATCTCTACTTGGATAGATGATGATGCACGCACCTCTGTAAATAATCTTTTGCGTTTTGTCCAAAGTGCCATGCTACCAGAAGGCCGAAGAGACTATATCACCCGCCAATCCATCTTAGCGGGACTGGGATTTTCTGATCCTCGTACTATATTTCCATGTCCTTCTGAGATTAAGCAACCCGATCACCTTGTTCTGCGTGCGGCGGCTCAGACAATAGTAGAAATGCTTATTAGCAATAAACAACGCCTCTGTGTACATGGCGAAGGTGGTATGGGAAAAACTACGTTGCTTCAAGATATCAAGGCACGCCTTCCAGATGATTCTGTCATGATCGTTTTTGACTGTTATGGTGGAGGACGTTATCTCGACGCTGATGCGTTTCGTCACAGGGCACAAGATGCCTTTCTACAGCTCTCAAACGATCTTGCCCGCGAAATTCGCATTCCTCTTCTACTCAATCGCTCAACTGCTCATGATTATCCCAGAGCATTCAAGAAAAGGCTGGAGCGAGCCGCTGATGTTATTGCAGCAAACAATCCCTCGGCTCTTGTACTTATTGTGGTTGATGCGGCTGATAATGCACTGACAGCCGCACTAACACAAGGCGATAAATGTTTCATTAGTGATTTTCTTTCGATCGGCACATTGCCATCAAACGTTCGTCTTTTAGTCAGCGCCCGAACGGGACGGCTCCCCATGCTCGAACTTCCCTACACATTTGACAAGTTTGAACTTAGTGGCTTTACCCTTGATGAGACAGCACATCATGTACACTCTGTTTGGCCTGAAGCACCAGATGCATGGATTGAGGATTTTCATAAGCTATCACGGGGGATCCCACGCGTACAACGATACGCTTTTGATATTGCGCAAGATAAGCCTGATAAAGCATTGAGGTATCTTCTACCGCATGGCAAAGACTTAGATCATGTATTTGAACAACAATTTACTCAAGCTATTCTTAAGATAGGACAACAACAAGAACTTCTCATGTTTTGCTCCGCACTGATTGCACTACCACGACCTATTCCTCTTTCCGATCTCGCAGCAGTAACAAAATTTAACGAAACCCATATTCGTGATCTTGCAAGTGATCTCGCACCTGGGGTTCAGGTTGTAAATAACCTGATTAGCTTTGCTGATGAAGACTTTGAGCAGTTTGTGCGACTTAAGGCCGAGGCGCGGCTTCATATGCTCCAGCTAAAGATTGCAGAGCACTTTACCAAACAGGCTCAACAAGACAGTTATGCTGCAACCCACTTGGCCTCTGCGTTACTTGCCGCAGGACGAAAACAAGACATCATAATGCTTGTCGATAAAGAACCTATTCCTGAAGCAATCCGAGATCCCCTGCTTCGACGTGACACCCAACTCCAGCGCTTGCGCATTGCTATGAAGGTATGTCGAGAGGCAGAGAATCCTGTTGATAGTTTATTGACACTGCTTAAGGGTGCCGAGGCACTAAAAACGAATGTAACAATTCATAATTCAATTATTAATAATCTCGATCTGGTGGCAATTTTTGCCCCACACACGTATGCACTAGCTGTCCTACGAAATTCCCAGGAAATTCAACACCATGGACCACTCCTATTCCATATGATGGCGAATGATGCCCTTGAGAAAAATGCCTTTGCTGTCCGTAATGGATATCGCCAAATACGTGCATGGTTACAACGCCGTAATTCAGAATTTGTACTGAAAAAGCAGCGGTTCCCCAATGATGAGCCAGAGGGTTGGGAGATTGGCACTAATGATATTGTCGCAGAAACTGAGGCACTTCTTCGTATTGAAGGGCCTCAGTCGGCTATAGCGCAACTATTACGCTGGAGACCAAGATCCGCAGTCTTCGAGGTTGCATTAAGACTGTCCAAAAAGCTTATTACTTCGGGGGACATAGATCTCCTTCAACAGGTGTTACAAGAGATTCCACGTCAAACGCCGTGGGATATCTTTCTTCTGGTTCCTCTTGTGCTTGTTGGTCAGAGCAGTGATATTGCTCGTATTGAAACGTGTTTAGGAATTCTGTATCGTCGGGGATTGATAAAGGCTGATAAATTGAAGGAACGCGCGAGGAATGAAGATTTCTCCTACGTCGAGTACATTGATTTGATTCTCACTGCCTGTGAGATTGTTGTTGGTCATACAACTCAGCACAAGAATGCGCTTTCAATCCTTCAAAGCTTTGTAACACC
This sequence comes from Herpetosiphon llansteffanensis, assembly GCF_003205875.1. Classification (GTDB taxonomy): domain Bacteria; phylum Chloroflexota; class Chloroflexia; order Chloroflexales; family Herpetosiphonaceae; genus Herpetosiphon; species Herpetosiphon llansteffanensis. Next base: position 4,371 of record NZ_PUBZ01000163.1, on the reverse strand, counting down.
TGAGCGGCGTTGCTACGACGAATTTAATACCTCAGACTCATTTTATATTGATATCATTCTTCGCGCGTATAGCTTATTGAGACGCTTAGGAGGGCAGGAAATAGAGATTAGAGAGTTTTTAGTTGAGCCTTCAATCAAGTTATCAACAGAGACGACACGTCGCCAAAACGCTCAACTAAGAGAAAAGAAAGACCAGCTTTCTGAATTTCTACTACCACTGATACCAGTGTATACCGTTCGGGCACAGTTGATTATAGGACAAATTTCTGGAGAGGCAGGTAATCTTCTTTTACAGAAGGCTGTTAATCGAACTGGCATGAATACATATAAATTTGATGCCAGCTATCATGCTTTTGGTATGCGGACGCAAGTAGCATCATCGATCACGAAATTACTTATGGTTTCAGAATTTGATCGGATTGCTCTTCTAAAAAGTATCAAGGCGGTTGTTGGATGGAAAAACGATTACTTAAGCGAGACAATGGTCAAGATGTATACCCATCTTGCAATGGATCATTCCTTTCATGAAACGATTCTCTCTGCTGTTACTGATCAATCTAAAAGCATAAAATCCATGAGAATTGAAACCCAAGACAAAATTGATGCGTTCCTACGATTTGCACGGCTTATTATGCCCTTTAGTCATGCTGATGCTAAACCGTTCTTTTTCAATGCTTTGGAGATTGCCAATGATATTAATCTTGAAACCGGACGAGAGATAGCCCTATTTAACCCGCTCGTAAAACATGGGTTTCATGTACTATCCCCCGAGCAAAGATGCGAGATGGCATCCCAGCTTGCTATAGTGGTTAGTGATACTCATACACGGATTGGTAATAGCGATGAGTTCCCTTGGAATGAGGTAACCGAAGCAATCACAACCCTTGATTGCTCAGTAGCATTCGCAATGGCTGGGCGATGGGACGATATAAATATTATTAAATATGAGAATATTCTCCCAACGATCTTGTTAACGGCCCTTCTTCAAAACACTATAGCTCCTGAGAGTGCAACGGCTTGTGCGACACTTCTTGATAACTTTCCATCAAAGCTTATGAGTTCAATTATAGAAGGGTCATCGTCCAAGAATCGCAACCTTATTATTGAAATATTGGCCTGTGATGAGTTATTGCGATTCGGTCATGGCCAACGCTCAGAGGTAGTGACTGTACTGAAGGCAGAGAATCCTAGCACATTCTGGCTTAAACAATTAATGAAGGCAGAATTATTTCATCAGCAGGAAGTCGCTCAAAAACCAGATGATAAATCTCTTGACATCTTTGATATGGTTGATAATCAGAAAAAAATAACTCCGCCTGACCCATTCCAAGGCATTGATTGGGATCAACGCTTTGTATCAAAGGATACAATTAATGCCGTACTTGAGCAGGTAATTGAAACTGCTCGGCGAATAGATAGTTTTATTTACCCTGAAAAAATCTTGAATCATATCGCCACAGTAGTTTCATTCCGCGATCGAGCTGCCTATCTTGATGTTTTAAGCGAAGGCGGATTATATGGTATACACAATATTATGCTGGCAGATGCTATTGTTTACTGCATCAAAGAATGGAATACCCCAGCTGTTATCGATTGGTGTAAAACAAGCCTCATGGACGTGATCGGTAAAATGCTCCCTGAATTTGCTGCGTATCTTACTTATGGGCACTCGCCTCTTCCTATGCTCCTTACAAAAACTGGCTTACCAGCCCACGAGATCTTTAACGGGTTACTTGCTGCTATTGAACGCCATGTAGATACATTGCAATCCTTAACAATCTTCGCGCTGGTTGGCCTTTTAGGGGAATATAGTTCGCCATGGGTCGCGGCAGACGTTAGTGGGCGCTATGCATCCCGACTTGTTGACCGGATACCTGCACAGGATTGTGATCGGTGGGATCTCGTTGATATACCATCCTCAGGTTCCGAGGCTCTTGCACGATTTCTCTATGCACTAATGTCTGATATAGATGTGTACAAACGCTGGCGTGCAGCTCATACTGTTCGCCGACTTGCACGGCTTCAAGAGAGCGAAACGGTTGATCATATTGTGTCGCTCTATCACAAAAAAACAGAATTGAGCTATCGAAATCCCCATGCACCCTTTTACTGGCTCGCTGCTCGATTATGGCTTGTAATTACTCTGGATCGAATTGCAACGGAGACACCAAACATCGCTGCCCTCTATGGAGAAAAGCTCTTTGGAATTGCGTCAGATACTTCCTTTCCTCATCTCCTCATCCGCGCGTTTGCAAAATCGGCGGTTCTCCATTTGGATGAGACAGGAACACTGCTCCTTGATGCACAACAACGTACGCTATTAGATAACATAACGATAGGAGTATCAACAACCCTACGGGAAAGCCAAAGACACATACATCAAACCGACCTTTATCAAAATCAGCCAAGTCGATCAGAACGATTCAGCTTTGATAGCATCGATACTATCCCTTATTGGTATTCTCCAGCGATTAAACTTTTTTTTGATGTTGGTATGACAGAATTTTGCACTATAGCAGAGGAATGGATTGTTGATACGTGGCAAGTGCACGATAATCCAAGAGAATGGTCTAAAGAGCCAAGAAATTATCGTATCACCGATAGTATGGGTATGAGCACAATGCATCGCCATGGAGACCTCCCAAGAATTGAGCGCTACCATACCTACTTGGAATGGCATGCCATGTGGTGTACGATGGGACAGCTTATCCAAACACGATCGCTTGCAAACAATAGTGATGAGGATGATGATTACTATACGCCCGATGGCTGGATACGTCGAAATGGTCTCGCAATGCCGCCATTTTGGCTTGCAGATTTTCTTAGAGCAAAGCCATTAGAGGCTCAATTTTGGATTTCTCCCGAAGTCCCTATTGATGCATGGGTTGATAGTATCACTGACCAAACATTCCTCAATCAAATCTTTGCTAGTGATAATTCAGAGATGCTTGTAGTCGATGGTGATCATAATACGCATTCATACCGATTTAAACAGGAAACTCGAATCAGAACTGCGCTTGTTTCACCTGATACCGCACTTGCTCTTGCACGGGCACTTCAGACTGTTGCTGACTCATGGGACTATCGCATTCCTTACGTAGAAGATAGGCTTGCGATCGACACATCACCCTATAAGCTGATTGGATGGCTTATTGATTATGAGCATCTGATTGAAGGCATTGATGAATATGATCCGCTTTGTTACGATATTCGTTCTATTGAAACGTATCCTGGACCAATGGTAGAATCAGTGCTTAATCTTAAATTTCACTATGGTGACCAACTACAATGGGTCAATGTAGAAGATAGCAGTACAGCATTCATCTATGAATGTTGGGGGGATAGTCGCGATGATAGGACAGAGTATACAATGCGATCGACTGCTCAGGTTCAGTCAAACGGATGGCGGCTGAATATCAATAAGAAGGCATTACTAGCTTTTTTGGATGAGGTGCAACTAGACTTAATTGTTGAAGTAAAGATTACTCGGGAGAATAATGGTTATGGACGAGATCGAGATGACGAATCAAGAACAAAAAAGAATCAACCGCATCGAATCTTTATCCTCCGAAGAGATGGAACCATCGATGCTGCCGAACGATGTATTGGAACTTGGACAGTATCTCGTTCGTGAACTCGGCTTGGATACTGGTGTTGATACGCTGGGTAAATGGATGGCACATCACCTTGCTCAGCTTATGGATATGGTGAACCATGCAACAACGGAAAACGAGCGCCTAATAGCCCAACAGAGGTCGATAGAGATCATTCTCAAGATATGGGAGCATCGCGCAATGCTTCCAGGTAGAATATATCCTCTCCATACACTTAAGGAGGTTATCCCTGTTTTAAAACGACTCCAGCCAACCAATAATCCTTTTTCTTATTTTGAGAATAGTCCAGAAGCAAAAAGAGAACATCTTGCAGCCAATCTTTTTGATAGCTTAACCCGACTTATTATGACACTTCTCTTTATGCGATTACCGCACATAGAGCAAGAAGTTCCGCACGAACAAACTCCTATCTTGATGCTTAATGATATAGAAAAATATGTCATAAGTACCATCGAGTCTTGGGCTGATTTTATTATTCCTCACGAAGATAATATCGATAGTAGTTCAAATAACGAAACTTCGGAGGAATTCAGCAACGTCTATCTCAACCAAATAGCTATCGATCATATCAGTAGGATTGAAACGACCTTGAGTGCCCTCAAAGCGCATATTCAAGGAAAATCTGATGAGTGATGTGGTCACGATTTAATGGACAATCGTTCTTATCCGCTCCACGCTGCTTCAATCATCGCGGGTGTTTGGTAGCCTAACCCCGAATGCAGTCGTTGGCGATTGTAAAAAATTTCGATATATTCGA
>NZ_PUBZ01000162.1 GCF_003205875.1 Herpetosiphon llansteffanensis | reverse complement strand
CCCGACCCCTGATCCCCAAATCCTATGTTGTATGTTCTCCAAATTACCTGATTTAGTACGCTTGACAGTTGGGCTACCTTGCGACTATGCTAAGCTACGATTTGCTGCTTTAGAACGCGCCATTTGTGATGATTTGATTGTTGGTTGCTTGGCATGTGGTCAAGGCTACCAGCATTGAATCATGGGGAGAGCCTGCTGTGAGCCAAGTTGCGGATCAATTGGCGCAATTTGTGGTTTTTATCCTCGATCAAGAACGCTTTGCCTTGCCAGTCGAGCAAGCCCGTGGCATTGAGCGTTGGCGCACGCCAACCAGAATTCCCGGCACGGCGGCGGCGATTATGGGCATTATCAATCAGCGTGGCGTGTTGCTGACAGCGGTTGATATGCGGGTAATCTTGGGCATGAAGCCAATTACGCCAACCCGCCGCAGCCGCTTTTTGCTGGTTCACGAACAGATTGACTGTGCAATTGCAGTTGATCAGGTGCTCGATATGTTGCTACTTGATTTAAGTTTGGCTGAGCCAACGCCACATCGCGGCACGGTTGCCAGCCGAGGGTTGCTGCCAACGCCGTTTGGTTTTGCAACATGGCTGGATCTCGCCGCGCTGCTTGGGTCGATCAACAATGGTTAGTCCAGCAGTTGTCAGCGATTTGTATCCGCTGAGTGTTGGCGATCAAACGCTCTTAATTCGCCAAACCGCTTTGGTGGGCGTGGATTATGTTGCCAATAGCGGGCAACCAATTCGCCGCGTGATTCACCACGGCAACCCAATCGATGTGATCGATTTAAATCAGTGGCTGCAACAGCCAATTGGCGAACAAGCCAATCGCTTAGCCTTATTTGTGGCTGGGCAAGCAAGCTTGGCAGTAGTTGTTGATCAATTGGGCGACCCGATTCGGGCCGCACTGACCGTACAACCGTTGCCAAGTTTAGTTTCCGATAGCTTGCTCGACCCCAGCATTTTGGGCATTATTATGCTCGACGAACGCCCATGCCTCATGCTTGATCTCGAACTGTTTGTGCTGGTACACGCAAAGCGCTAGACCAGTGCCAAGGAGTCTGCTCATGGCGAATTTAGGTTCGCTTTTCTCACTCGATTTTACGAATTTAGCTGATCGCCGCCGCGTGATTATGCGGATTGTCGCCTTGGCTGCCTTGGTCGTGCCGTTGTTAGTAACCTTGGTAGCGTGGATCTACGAGCGCAATAATCCTCAATTGTGGAATGCCCTCGGTGTGCTCTTTGTTTCGATGGGCGCGATTTTGCTGGTCGCCTTTTTTAGCCTGCGCATGATTCGCCAAGGCCAAGAACAAATTGCCACCTATGTTTTGATTGGCACGATTTCATTGGCGGCTTTGGCATGTGCTGTGCGTTATGGCGGCATCGATCAAAGCCTGATTATTTCGTTGTTGCTGGTCATGCTGTTTATTGTTGGTTTGGTGGCAACATGGCGCGAAATTGTGGCCTATGGCATTTCGATCACCTTTGCCTATGGCATGTTGCTGCTGCTCAAAGATAATCTTGGTTCATTCAGGGTTGCCGAAGGAACGCTAACCGCAGGCGATGCAGGCGTGTATGGCGTTGGCGCTGTGCTGTTTTTTGTGGGCTTGGCGACGACGATTGTGCTGACCACGATTTTTAGCAAAGCTTTGGCTGAATATTCGCTCAAAAGCGAGCAATGGACTGCCGATTTGATGCGGGCCAACGAGCAGTTGATCGAGAAAAATATTCAGCAGATCGAGCTTGGCACCGATCTTTCGTTTGCCGCCACCGAATTGTCGGCAGCCTCGCAGCAACAAGCTTCGGGCGCAACCGAGCAAGCTTCGGCAGTTGCAGAAGTTTCATCAACGATTGAAGAATTGGGCTTTACCGCGCGCCAAATCGCTAGCGCCTCGGATCAAGTGAGCATTGCTGCCCAACAAACTTTGACCTCGTTGGCAATGGGCCAGCAATCAGTTGATGAAGCCATCCAAGGCATGGAACGGATTAAGCAACGGGTGCAAGAAGTTTCATCGCGGGTGTTGAGCTTGGGCGAACGTTCGCATCACATTAGCGAAATTATTGCCTTGATTGACGATGTTTCCGATGAAACCCACCTGCTGGCCTTGAATGCGGCGATTGAAGCTGCTGGCGCAGGCGAACATGGTCGGCGCTTTGCGGTAGTTGCTGCCGAAGTCAAGAGCTTGGCCAACCGCACCTTAGCCGCTTCACGCGAAGTCAAAGATGTGATTGCCGAAATTCAGGCTGCGACCAATGCCTCGGTGTTGGCAACCGAAGAAAGCGTCAAAGAAGTTGTCCAAGGGGTCAATTTGGCGCATCGGGCAGGCCAAGAAATGGATTCGATTGTGGTGTTGGGTGAACATACCGCCCAATTGGCCCAAGAAATTAGCCTAGCGACTGCTCAGCAACAAACTGCATCGGAGCAAGTTGTCGAAACCATGCGTGAAATTGCCGAAGTCTCACGTCAAACGGCTGCTGGTTCGCGCCAAACTGCCGATGCAGCATCCAAACTCACCGCGATTGCAAACCGTTTGCATTCGTTGGTCAACATCGAGGCCAATACACGCTAAGCGAGGAGCTATCGCATGGGCGGTTTTGATTTATCAGCATTTTTTGGCCAGTTTCGCGAAGAAACTGAAGAGAATGTGCGGGCCTTGACCACAGGCTTGTTGGCCTTGGAGTCAAACCCAGGCGATCGCGAAGCGATTGATACGATTTTTCGGGCGGCGCATACGATCAAAGGCTCAGCGCGCATGCTTGGCCAAATCGATATGGGCCGTTTGGCACATTCGATGGAAAGCTTGCTTTCGGCTTTGCGCAGTGGCATGCTGGCCATGAATGCGAGCATTAACGATGTGTTGCTGGCCAGCGCTGATGTGCTGTTGGCCTTGAATGCCAATGTCAATGAGCCGCCGCCAACCGATCCCAATGTCGATATTTTGGTCGAGCAACTGAATGCGTTGGCTGCTGGCGAAAGCCTACCAAGTGCGCCGCCAGCCAAAAAGCCAGCGCCGATTGTCGAGCCTGTGGCTGAACCAGCGCCAGAGCCTGAGCCAGTTGTGCTTGAGCAACCCAAGCCTGAGCCTGCCCCAGTTGCAGCGCCGCCAGCACCTAAAAAAGCCAAGCCTGCCAGCGAGGTTGTCAAGCCGATCAATACAACTCGCTCGACGGTACGCGTGCCAATTGCGCGCTTGGATCGCTTGTTGAATACTGCTGGCGAGTTGGTCGTCACCCGTCAGTTGCATCTTGAGCATGTGGCCGATCTCGAAGCTTTGGATAAATTGTTGACCAAAAGCGAGCGGCTGAGCCAACAATTGAGCGAGCGCTTGACTGGCCAGCGCGTGACCTTTCAGCAACGGCGTGAGGCTAGCGAACTTGCCAGCCAATTGCAAAATTTGGCGCAAGCGACGCGCAACCAATTGCGTTTGCTCAGCGAGCGTTGGAGCAGCCATAGTGCCGCCAGCGAGGCCTTGGTCGATGAACTTGAGGCCGAGGTGATGGCGACGCGTTTACAGCCTGTTGCTGGTTTGTTTGCGCCAATTCCGCGAGCAGTGCGTGAGTTGGCTCGCTCATTGGGCAAAGAAGTTAATTTAATCACTGAAGGCGAAACCACTGAGGCCGACCGCAAAGTGATTGAGTTGATGGCTGATCCGTTGCTGCATTTGGTGCGCAACGCGCTTGATCATGGCATTGAAACGCCCGATGATCGGATTAAAACCAACAAGCCTGCTGAAGCGACCTTGCGCTTGCAAGCGCGCTCGTTGGGCGGCACGATTGAAATTATCATCAGCGACGATGGCCGTGGCATTGATCCAGCGGTGATTCGATCGACAGCAATTAAACGCGGAATTATTGATGCTGAATCGGCTGCGCGTTTGCGCGATGAAGAAGCCTTGGAGTTGATCTGGCAGCCTGGTTTTTCCACCAGCGCCATCATCACCGATGTTTCTGGGCGTGGCGTGGGCATGGATGTAGTGCGCGCCGCTGTGAGCGAAGTTGGCGGGCGGGTTGATGTGCATTCCGTGCGTGGTCAAGGCACAACCTTCACGCTGATTTTGCCAATTACCTTGCTGACCACGCGGGTGCTGTTGTTTGATGTGGCCGGAACGACCTATGCCTTGCCATCGACCGCCTGTTTGGGTGGGCGGCGGGTTTCAGGGTCGCAAATTCAAATGGTCGAAGGCCGCCCAAGCGTGCGCGTCGATGAACGGAGCGTGAGCATTGTGGCGCTTGCACCATTGCTTGAGCAACGTGGGCCGTTGCCCCAGCCATCGGATATTTCCAATTTGGTGGTTTTGGGGCCAGCCAATCGGCCATTGGCCTTGCTCGTCGATAAATTGGTTGATGAACGCGAAGTCGTGGTTAAGTCGCTGGGAGCGTTGTTGAACGAACAGCGCTTATGCACTGGAGCAATTGCCCTGCCCGATGGGCGCTTGGTGTTGGTGCTCAATCCGTTGGCGATTGCGGCCCGAGCGCGCGAATGGGGCAAGCCTGTGGCCTTGCCGGCGCCAAGCAAGCGTCAGCCAGCCAAATTGCTGGTTGCCGAAGATTCGTTTACCACCCGCGAACTACTACGCTCGATGCTACAATCGGCGGGCTATATCGTAGAGACGGCAATTAACGGCCAAGATGCGCTTGACAAGCTCAACCTCAATTCCTACGATCTGCTGGTAAGCGATGTTGAAATGCCGTTGCTGACTGGATTTGAATTGACCCGTCGGGTGCGCGCCCATGAACGTTTGCGCCAATTGCCAATTATCATTATCACAAGCCTAGCCCGTGATAGTGATCGGCGTGAAGGCTTATTGGCTGGCGCACAAGCCTATATCGTCAAAAGCCAGTTTGATCAAAGCAACTTGCTCGAAACGATTCATCAATTACTTGGCCGCTAAAGTAGCTTGGCCTTGATTACTGCCAATCTTCCCCTGCGAGGAGTTTTTCAATGAGTGAACGAATTTTAGTTGTTGACGATAGCAAACTGGTTACCGATATTGTCAAAATGCGGCTCGAAATGTATGGCTATGCCGTCGATTTGGCCTATAGCGGCGAGGAAGCGCTGCAAAAAATCGGCGATCTCACGCCTGATTTAGTCGTGTTGGATGTGCAAATGCCTGGGATTGATGGCTACGAGGTTTGCCGTCAGTTGCGTTCCAATCCCTTATTTGAAGAATTGCCAATTATCATGTTGACCTCGATGGATGATAAACGGGCTGGCTTTGAGGCCGGAGTCGACGATTATCTCAACAAAGATCTTGATTTGCTCGATTTGCCCAATCGGGTCAAACTGTTGTTAGGTATGTAATGATGACAGGGCCGCTTGCACCAATTCGCGTGTTAGTTGTCGATGATTCGGCGGTTTCGCGCCGAGTCATCAGCACTATTTTAGCCAGTGATTCGGCGATTCAAGTGGTTGGCGAGGCCCGCGATGGGCGTGAGGCGGTGCAATTGGCGGCAGCGCTGCAACCAGATATTATCACGATGGATGTGCGCATGCCGGTGATGGATGGGTTGCAGGCCACCGAAGAAATTATGGCTTATCATCCAACGCCAATTTTGGTGATTACCTCATCGCTGACCCGCCATGATCGCAATTTAACCTTTCAGATGCTCAACGCCGGAGCTTTGGAAGTGTGGGAAAAACCCAACGACCTGACGTTGGCGCAAGGTGAGGCCAATCGGCTGCGCTTGCTTGAACGGGTCAAGGTGCTTTCGCGGGTCAAAGTTGTGACCCACTTGCGCGGGCGACGGCGCAAATCGCCAACCACCGAGACCAATATTCCCTTATTGATGGCTTCAATAAGCCCGCCAAGCAAACGTTGGTTGATTGTGGTTGGGGCTTCGACTGGCGGCCCACGTGTGTTATACAAACTCCTGCATAGCCTGCCTGCGAGCATCCCCGCAAGCATTATCATTGTGCAGCACATCGCCGAGGGATTTGTTGGTACAATGGTAGACTGGTTGGACAATCATTCGCCCTTGAAGGTGGAATTGGCGCAGCATCGTGGAAGTTTGAAAAATGGCCATGTTTATGTTGCCCCCGATACCCATCATTTGCGCATTGATGGCAACTGGACGGTGCATCTTGAATCGCAACCAGATACCTTACTATATCCATCAGTTGACGTAACCATGCAATCTGCTGCCAAGGTATTGCCCAAGCAAACAATTGGCGTGTTGTTAACTGGCATGGGCCGTGATGGAGCACAAGGGTTATTGGCTTTGCGGCGGGCTGGCGCACGCACAATTGCCCAAGATCGCACAACCAGCGCGATTTGGGGCATGCCGCGGGCCGCAGAGGAAGTTGGCGCGGCGATGGAATTTTTGGCTGCCGATTCGATTGCGCCGCGTTTGGTGGCGCTGCTCAGTGAAGCTGAACGTCGATGAGTGAGTTAAGCACTGAACAATGGACAATCATCCGCGATTATCTCGCTCGCCGAGCGGGGTTGTATCTCGATGATAGTCGCATGCGCCAAGGTCGCATGTTTGTTCAGGAACGCTATCGCCAATTGCAAATTAGCCCGGCGGCATACACACTGCGAATTCAAGACCCGACCAATGCAAGCGAGGTGCAATGGTTGGCTGAGCGTTTGGCCAATCACGAAACGCAGTTTTTTCGTAACCCAGCTCATTTTCGGGCTTTGCGCGAGCATATTTTCCCTGAACTTCAGCGCGTACGTTCGCCGTTGCGTCCGCTGCGTTGCTGGAGCGCTGGCTGCTCGACTGGCGAGGAACCCTATAGCATGGCCATGGTTGCCTTGCAGCAATGGGGCAACCCGCCAAGCCGTCCAATTTCAATTTGGGCCACTGATTTAAGCCATGTGCCGCTTGAACGTGCGATTGCTGGCGAATATCGTGGGCGTTCGTTGGCTAATGTTCAAGCCGACTACAAACAATGGTTTGAGCAACAGCCCAACGGATCGCTGCGCGTCAGCGAAGCAGTGCGATCCTTGGTACAATTCGAGCAGCACAATTTGCTTGACGCACTGCCGCATTGGGCCTATCAGCTTGATGTGGTATTTTGCCAAAACGTCACGATCTATTTTCAGCTCGAAACATGTCGCCAGTTGATCGAACGGATCTATGCGGCGATGGCGGTTGGTGGCTATTTGCTCTTGGGTTTTTCCGAATCGCTGTGGGGCATTTTTGATCGCTTCGAAACGGTCGAGGTGGCTGGAGCATTTATTTATCGCAAAGGCGATGGCCAGCCAAAGCCACGCCCGACGATCGAACGCCCAATTACTAAGCCACTCGATAAGCCAGTGGAGCCAACTCCGGTGCGGCCTCGGCCTATTACGCGGCCCATCGTTACCGTCGACGTGCCAAAAGCATCAGATGTGGCGAGTTTGTTGACCGAAGCGCGTACATTGCGGTCACAAGGCCAGCAGCGCCGCGGCTTGAGCCTGTTGGCTAGTATTGCGCCCAATCAGCGCCAGCCAGCAATTTTGGCCTTGGCTGCGCAATTGCATGCCGACCTTGGCCAAAACGATCAAGCTGCTGCTGAAGCCCGTCGTGCCTTAGAACTTGATGTTTTGCAAGATGCCGCCTATGTGGTGCTGGGCATGATCGAGCTCAACCAAGGTGCGTGGGATAAAGCGATTAATTATTTGGAGCGTGCCAGCTATTTGGTGCCCGAATCGCCGACGATCGCCTTTCATTTGGCCGAAAGCTATCGCCACCAAGGGCGCGAAACCGCAGCCTTGCGCTATTATCAACATGCTTTACGCAAGTTGGCCCAACATTCAAGTAGCACAGTCATTGACGGCATCGCAGTCGGCTGGTTGCGTTCAGCCTGCGAACGCTGGATTGGCAGCTTAGAAGCCAGCCAAGGAACATTTTAATTTTATGCAAAAAGTACAGCCAGCAATCTATAGTTCACTGCTCAGTCACCGTGCTCATGGTCGAGTGGCGATTCCGCTTGAGCCAGCTTTGCCTGCGCCAGTGCCCGAAGCACCAGTGCTTGACCAACGTCAAGCTGAGTTGGAACAAGATTTGCAATTGGCGCGTGATTTGCAGCAAGGCTTGATGCTTGAAACCGTGCCGCGATTGCCGGGCTGGGAGCTGAGCGCAGTCTCGTTGCCAGCCCGCGAGCTTGGCGGCGACCTCTATGATTTTCTGGCGGTCAATGGCACCCAAGGCATTATGATTGGCGATGTGAGCGGCAAGGGCTTGCCTGCTGCTTTGCGCATGGCAGTGGCGCGCACGGTCTTTCGAGCCGAAGTGCGGCGCGGTCAGTCGCCAGGACATACCTTGGCCGCAGTCAATAATATTTTGATCGAAGAAATGCCGCAGGGCATGGTTACGATGCTGTATGCATTAATCAACCCGCAAACCGGCATGATGCAATTGGCAAATGCTGGTCACAATTACCTGATTGTGATCAATAATCAAGTCGTTGAAATCGAAACGTCAGGTGTGCCGCTCGGCGTGATGGAGATCGATTGCTATACTGAATCCATCGTGCAACTGAATTATGGCGATTCGGTCATGTTGTACACTGATGGGGTTGTTGAAGCGACCAATGAGCATCAAGTTTTATATGGCTACCCACGGTTTCAGAGCCTTTTGCAAACAGTTGGCCACCTTAAGCCACGCGCCTTGATGGCCCGCGTGCTCAGCGAAGTTCGCGCTTGGACCCAAGGTCAACTCAAACACGATGATGTGACGATGGTGCTCGTGCGGCGGCGTTTGGCCAATTTGCTTGATGAAATGCACAGCATTGTGGCCGATGTGGTTGGGCCAATGACTGCCGATGAATGGTGGCAAAGCTTAGAATTGGTTGGTGCAAGCCGCACACCCGACCAATGCCTAGCGTTGTTGCGTCCGCTGAATGAAATGGTTGCCAGCCAATTTGGCCGTGGAATTGCCCGCGAACTGCAAGCGCAATTACGCCCAGTGATCGAAGAATATCGCTTGCTCCAATCCACCAAAGGATCGTCCTAAGGGAACTGTTATGACTACCAATGTTGACACGCTCAATGTAATGCCGCTAGACCTCGATACCTTTGCTGGGAGCGAGCGTTTTATGGCTGGGACGCGCTTGGGTGCTGCGTTTGGACGCGGGATCAAAGCCTATTTGGCCGCCAATTATCCTGATGCAATCGAGCATTTCAAAACCGCGTTGATCGCGGCTTATGTCGAGGGCGATGAGAAATCGCAAATTTACGATCGCGAGCGGGCGATTATTTATTTGTATATTGGCAATGCCTGCGCTTTTCAAGATGATTGGCCGACTGCCCAGCGCGAATATTTGGAATCGGTACAAACCGATCCGCAACTGGCCGAAGCGCACTATAACTTGGGCGTAGCCTTTGGGGCGATGCGCCAAATTGATCGGGCAATTGGTGCATTCAAAGAGGCACTCGAACACAATAATGGCTTGTACGAGGCCCATTTTGCGCTTGGTCGCGCCTATCAGATGCTCGACGATGCTGGTCGGGCCTATATTCACTTTACCTCTGCCCGCGAGTTGCGGCCCTATGCTGGCGAACCCTTGTATTATATGGGTTTGATGCACCAAGCCCATGGCGCTCACGAATTGGCCCAGCGCTGTTTTGCCGAGGCGCTGCGCGTTGAACCAACCTTTATCTCGCCCAGCGTTGGCCCCGATGAAGTGCTGGTGAGCAAATCGGAGCAAGAGGTTGCCAACTGGTACTACCGTTTGAGCGACGATCTCAAGGCTCAAGGCTACGACGAAGATGCCAAGCGCATTTACGAAGCCCTGCTCAAATGGCGGCCAACCGAACATCGGGCGCGCTATTTGCTTGGTAATTTGTTGGCGCGGGCGCGCCGCTGGGAATTGGCGTTTCAAGAGTATGGCCAAATTCCACCGCAAGATCGCTATTATGTTGATGCGCGGCTACGCATCAGCGCGATTTTGCGTTTTCAAGGTAAGCATCGCGAGGCCTACAACCATTTGTATAGCACCGCCAAATTGCGCCCCAACGATGGCCAAATTTTCTTGCAAATGGGCAAGCTGCTCTATGATTTAGAAAAACATCATGCCGCCATGCGGGCTTTTGAACGCGCGGTGCAGCTCTTGCCCAAAGATCCCAATGCCTACTACTTGCTAGGCTTTATGTATACCGTGTTGGGCCACGAAAGTTGGGCCTTGGCTGCTTGGCGCAAAGCGGTGGAGTTAGCGCCGCATGCCCATTCACTGCGCTACGATTTGGGCTATATGTATACGCGGCGGCGACGCTACGATTTGGCATCGCGTGAATTTAGCCATGTGCTGATGCACTGGCCCGATGATATTGAAACCACCTTTATGCTGGGTACGTGCTATAAAGAAATGCTCGAACCAGCCCAAGCCATCCCGTTATTTGAAAAAGTGCTGCGGCGTAACCCACGTCATACCCAAGCATTGTATTATCTGGGGGCATGTTATCTCCAAGTTGGCAACAGTTCCTTGGGCAAAGCCTACCTTCGCCGCTATGAACATCTGATCAATCAACAAGAACAATTACCCCAAAAGGGCCGCGCAATGGCCCGTGGAGGTTCACGATGAATCGGATTCACCTCAATATTCCATCTGACCTGGTTTTTGAGCGGGTTGTGCGGGCCAGTGCCGCCGAGCTTGGCAGCACCATGGGCTTTCCGCGCGAGCGCGTCGAAGATCTCAAGCTGGCAGTGAGCGAAGCCGTAACCAACGCGATTGAGCATGGCGGTGGTGGCGGAGTGGCTGGCTCGGTCGAAGTCATTTTTTCGCTCCACGCCGATCAATTAGAAGTTGAAATTATCGATCATGGCAAAGGTATTGAGCACTTCAACACCGAGCGCCGCGTGGTCGAGGAAGATAACCTTGAATCGGGCATGTTGCGTGGCTTCGGCTCATATTTAATC
Organism: Herpetosiphon llansteffanensis; assembly: GCF_003205875.1. Lineage (GTDB taxonomy): Bacteria > Chloroflexota > Chloroflexia > Chloroflexales > Herpetosiphonaceae > Herpetosiphon > Herpetosiphon llansteffanensis. Next base: position 110 of record NZ_PUBZ01000162.1, on the reverse strand, counting down.
AGCGAGTTGGTTGATCAATACGAGGTGCAAAGCTCTGGTACTGGCACCAGTTTGCGGCTGCGAATTTTTAAAGCAAAGTAGCGAATGGGGGTCGGGGGCTAGGGGTCAGG
>NZ_PUBZ01000161.1 GCF_003205875.1 Herpetosiphon llansteffanensis | reverse complement strand
TTCAAGGGTCGGTTGTGAAGATCCCCTCACCCCAACCCCTCTCCCGTGCGCGGGCGAGGGGCTTTTTGGTTTGGTGGTTTTCGCCGAAATCGCGGTGAAAACGCGCTGTTCCCCCTCGCCCGCGTTTTCGTGGGAGAGGGGGCTGGGGGGTGAGGGAATGCTCCATACCACCATTAATTGCTCAAAACCTACCCTTGAAAGGGGTTTGGGGTGAGGGGGATTTTATCTCAAACTATGCCCGACCTAATTGCAAAACTTGCTGGCTGCGTTCACGCCCGCTGGTTGTCAATTCAAGCTGCTGGCCTTGGCAACGCACCAAACTACGCCGCTGGGCCAGCTCTAGCACCCGCTGAGCAAATTTATTATTCCATTGCAATTCGCTTTGCAAATGGCTAATTGTGCTTTCGTTGGCCGCTTCAGGGCTGCCTTCATGCTGCAACAAATGCACCAACAGCGTATCGGCGGCAAACTGAATCCGTTGGCGGGCCAAACGCCGAGCGCGAGCAACCAAGCCTTGTTTGGGGCTAAACAACAAGGCCAAGCCAAACTCCAAGCCTGTGATGGTGGCAATTGCGCCTGCAACCGAGCCATTCAGCATAAATGCCAAACCAAAACCAAGCACCGCCGCGATTGCTCCAGCACCAATTGCTAAGCCAATCATCCATGGCAAGCGATCGGTCAGCAAATAGGCAGTCGCCGCAGGCACAATCATCAAGGCCACCACCAAAATTGCCCCCACTGCGGTAAACGCGCCAACCGTGGTAATCGAAACCACGGCCATCAAGCCATAGTGAATCAGAATTGGCGAGAAGCCAAGGGTCGCCGCCAAGCCAGCATCAAACGTCGCCAGCTTCAATTCTTTATAAAACACGGTGATAAAGATGAAGTTGATCAGACACAAGCCACCCATAATCCACAGCGATTGTGGCCCCAAATCGGTTTCGCCAATGTACCAATGATCGAAGCCCACGAATTCGATGTTGCCATACAGCACTGCATCTGCATCGAGGTGTACATTGGCATAATATTTCGAGACTAGAAAGGTTCCCAAGGCAAACATGGCTGGAAACACAATCCCAATTGCCGATTCGCCGCCGACGCGTTGGGTATTTTTGAGCAACTCAACCAAGCCCACGGTGATCAATCCGGCCAAGGCTGCGCCAAAAAATCCGGCCAATAGGCTTGGCCCTTGGGCGATGAAATAGCCCGCCACCAAACCTGGCAAGATCGCATGGCTAATTGCATCGGCCAGCATCGCCATGCGCCGCAAAATCAGGAAACAGCCAAGCGAGGCACAGGCAGCCGCCACCAAGATTCCGGTCAGAATAATTGCAAACGTGCTACTCATGGCTTATTCTCCTTTGGCCGGCTGAATTTCGCGGTTTCGTGGCTCGTTGTTGATCGCATGGTTTTGGCGCAGCTTTGCCCAAACTAAGCCCCGAGCTGGCGCAAACAACAATGAAATTGCCACAATTGCGGTTAAGCTGAGAATGATCATCGGCCCAGTTGGTACATGCTGTTGCCCAAGGCTGAGCATTGTGCCAGCAATGCCTGCTGCTGCGCCAAACACACCAGAAAGCAGCAACATCACGCTCAATCGATGGGTCCATTGGCGAGCAGCAACCGCTGGCCCAACCAACATTGCCGCCATCAACACCACGCCAACGGTTTGCAAACCAATCACAATCGCCACCACAATTAAGCTGGTGAGCAAAATGCCTAGGCGATTTGGCGCAAAGCCAAGGCTGGCAGCAAACGCCGGATCAAACGCCAACAACTTAAATTCTTTATACAGCAACACCAAACAGCCGAGGGCCAAACCACCCAAAATGCTCATCGTCAGCACATCGGTGGCAACCAAGGTCGCCGCTTGGCCAAACAAAAAGCGATCAAGCCCTGCTTGGTTGGCATCGTTGCGCTTGGCGATATAGGTCAGCAGCAAAATCCCTACGCCAAAAAAGACGCTCAGCACAATCCCCAAGGCGCTATCTTCGCTAATTCTGGTGTCGCGCACAATGCGGTTGATGACCAACGTGCCGACCCAACCGGCAATGCCCGCCCCCAGCAAGAGCACAATCGGCGCTTTGGAGCCAGTCAACAAATAAGCGATGGCGATGCCTGGCAGGGCTGCATGCGAAAGTGCATCGCCGAGCAAGCCTTGGCGACGGAGCACCGCAAAACAGCCCAAAATGCCACTGACAATCCCCAAAACCATTGCGCCAAGGGCGACGTTGCGCAAGGTATAATCGCTGAATAGATCGAATAGGCTCATGCAGCACCTCGAATCAAGTTTTGGGTTCGCCCGCCATAGGTTTGGCTGATGTTCTCTGGTGTCCAAATGGTTTTCATTGGACCAGCGGCGATCATGCGCACATTCAGCAAGGCCACCCAATCGAAATATTCTGGCGCTGAATCAAGGTCGTGGTGCACGCAGATCACGGTTTTGCCATCGGAGCGTAGTTGTTGCAACAAGCTGATGATTGCGCGTTCGGTCACTGCATCAACGCCCACAAATGGCTCATCCATCAGATAGAGCTGGGCACGTTGGGCCAATGCCCGCGCCAAAAAGACCCGTTGTTGCTGGCCGCCGCTGAGTTGGCTGATTTGGCGTTGGGCAAAATCGGCCATGGCAACTTGCTCCAAACAGTGCAAGGCCCATTCGCGGTCGGCCTTGCTTGGACGCTTGATCCAGCCAAGTTGGCCGTAGGTTCCCATCAACACCACATCTAAGGCATTGGTTGGAAAATCCCAATCGACGCTGGAGCGTTGCGGCACATAGCCAACCATTTGGCGAGCTTTGGCATAGGGCTGGCCAAACATTTGAACGGTGCCAGCAGCCACTGGCATCAAGCCAAGCGTGGCCTTGATTAAGGTCGATTTGCCAGCGCCGTTTGGCCCGACAATTGCCGCCAACACGCCCGTTGGCACGCTCAAATCAATATCCCACAACACCGGTTTATCTTGATACGCCACAGTCAGGTCGTGAATTGCCAGCGGTTTTGCATCTGTGTTCATCTGGTTTGGCTCCTTGAAACGCTGGGGATCGGGGTTTGGGGACTGGGGATCGGTTTTTTAGGATATAACACTCTGTTCAATCAGCTATTTTTCCGATCCCCAACCCCCAACAACTGATCCCCAATAACTACTTCAACGCATTCACAATTGTTGTGATGTTATGGCGCACCATGCCGATGTAGGTGCCTTCTTCAGTGCCAGCGTTGCCCATGGCATCGGAGAATAATTCGCCGCCGATTGCCACATTCCAGCCACGCGATTGCACAGCCTTCTGCACTGCATTAATCGTGGTTTGCGGCACGCTGGATTCAACAAAGATCGCTTTGATTTGGCGGGTTTTAATAAATTCGGCTAGCCCTTGGACATCGCCTGCGCCTGCTTCGCTGGCAGTGCTCAAGCCTTGCAAGCCACGCACTTCAAAGCCATAGGCCGAGCCAAAGTAGCCAAAAGCATCGTGGGCAGTAATTAGCACGCGGCTTGAAGCTGGTACGCTGGCGATCAACTCGCGAATCTCTTGATCAAGCGCGGTTAGTTCTTCGGCATAGGCAGCGGCGTTGCGCTTGTAATCAGCGGCATGCGCCGGATCGTAGCTCGCCAAGGTTTCGGCAATCACATCAATCGTATCGCGCCACAACAGCACATCAAACCAAATATGTGGGTCGTAGGAATCGTTGCCCGTTGCATGCAAGCGACTGGAATCGAGCTTGCTGGTAACGGCAATGGTGGGTTTTTGGCGATTGAGCTTTTCGAGCATATCGGTCATGCGGCCTTCAAGCTCCAAGCCGCCATAAAACACCATCTCAGCATCATCGAGAATCCGTACATCGCCAACACTTGGTTTGTAAAGATGCGGGTCAACGCCAGGCCCCATCAGGCCAAGAACCTCAACATGTTCGCCGCCAACATGCTTCACCACATCGGCAATCATGCCAACCGTCGCCGCAACTCGGATGGGCGGATTCGGCGTAGTTTGTTGGGCAAAACTGCTCGGGCCACAACTTACCAGCAGCAAGAGCAACAGTATCAAAAGCTGTTTTCGTCGCATACAACTACCTCATTTTAACGAGACAACAAACTATTTAGGCATACCTAAAAGGCCTAGCTAAAAAAAGAGCGCTAAATTGAACGCTCTATTTGAACTTGAATTCTGGTTGCTAAGCGCGAGTCGAGCACCTGTTGGGTTTGCTGCTCGCCAACGTTCAAGGTTAAGGGGCCGTCAAATGGGGCGCGAGCAACAATCATGACGATGCTGTTGGGCGTTAAGCCAAGATCAGCCAGATAGCGCAAGCGTGCTGCATCGCGATCTTCAACTTCGACGATGCGAGCGATTTGGTTAAGTTCTAATAACGTCAGCGAGCACGAATCGCGCTGCGGAATGCTGCCATCGCGGGCCGGAATTGGCGAACCGTGCGGATCAAATTGGGGATGACCCAAATATTCGGCAATGCGTTCTTCGAGCGCTTCCGAAAGCACATGCTCCAACACTTCGGCCTCGTCGTGAACTTCATCCCACGACATGCCCAGCGCTTGCACCAAATAGAGTTCGAGCAAGCGATGATGTCGAATCATCTCAAGTGCAATTTTCTCGCCAATCTCGGTTAGGCGCACGCCATAGCGAGCCTGATAATCGACCAATTCCAAACTTTCGAGCTTTTTAACCATCTCGGTGATGGTGGGCGCACTAAAGCCAAAATAACTAGCCAGCCGACCGTTGGAGACAGGCGCTTCCTCTTGTTGAAGGGTATAAATTGCTTTGACATAATCTTGCACGCCTGCCGTAATTCGCATAAACTCACTAATCCTTTCATTTAGGTACTACCTAAGTATAAAGTTGATTAGGGTTAAATGTCAAGCAGCTTATTACGAAGGAGGGAAACCACGAAGAGCACGAAGATCGCGAAGGTTTCTTTTTTTCGCCACAGATTTTTAGACTATAGGCTTTTGGCTTTTGCGTTCATCCCTCATCCCTCATAATTCATCCTTGCGCTCTCTGCGCCTCTGCGTTAAAATGTTGCGCGAAGATTTCTTTTTTTAGCCACGAATTGCACGAATTCCACGAATAGATTTTTTTGCCACAGATTGGCACAGATTTTTAGGATTGCATTCTTGCTGACCCAAAGCCCATAGCCCGACCCCTGACCTCTGATCCCCGATCCCCATCTATGTTCTATGTTCTATGCTCTATGTTCTTACTACGGAAACCCACTGCCCATACTCAGCAAACTGCCGATCAAAATGAACAGCAAGGCCAGAATATAGCCAAGCAAGGCTAGATTAAAGGCCACGCCGCGGCCAACTTGATACCAGCGATAGCGTTGTTGGGCCTTGGCAGCGCGGTTTGTCCAGTGCAGAATTTGGGGAATTAAGCGCATCGCTTGATCAAAAAGCTGCTTGACTGCCAGCTCTGGAACTGCCAAATCAACCTCAACCAGCGCCAAGCGATGCTCTTCGACATATTCGCCTGGAGCCAACCACTCGCCAGTTTTGGCATCGCCAACAAAACGATTGCGATAACGCACCGCCTTGCAAACGAGGTGAAAATCCAGCGTAGTGCCATGAATCGCCAGCACAAACGTCCCAATTAATGGTCGAAGCTGAAATACTTTGCTGGTCAGGTGGTCGCGCACGATAATGGGCACAATCACCGAATAGCGATCGGCCTGAATTTTCGCATGGGGAATTTCCGTGCAATGCTCAAGCTGGCTGGCTCCCAGCGCGTGCATAAATTGGGGTAAATGCAGCTCAATCAGTGGGCGCACAATGCGAGCGGTGGCGCGGCTTTGCAAATCGCTTTCGGTTTGGCGAATCCGTTCGATCTGCTGCTCTAAGCGCCAGCGTAAAATCCGTGCTCGTTCCATAACAACCACCTAGGTGATGGAAGTTTGCTAGCTGATAGCTCGTTTACGTTCAGCTAAACGCTGCTCGATCTCTCGATCTGCCACAATTTGGTCGGCCTCAAAATAGACTTGGGCGACAACCAGCCAGGCCCAAAATAAACAACTCATCAACAGCCACAAGGCTGCCAATAGCCACCAAACCGCCACTGCCGGAATATGGGTAAGTTGCCAGAACCACCAGCCAGCTCCCAGCGCTGGCAGATAGACTGGCAAGGTGACCAAGCGCGCTTGCAGGTAAAGCCAACGTCCGTTGCTGCCAAGTGCGCGCCGCAGGCTTGCCCGACCAAGGGCTTTTTCTACCGCACCGTCACGGGCAAAAAAGAGCTTGCTGACTGGCGAAAAACTGCCTAAGAAGCTTACACCAAACAGCGTGCCAAGAATGATGAATGTGAGGCTGGTGGCAATTGTATTATTATCGCCAACGATAAAAGGCACAATCGCACAAAACAAAAACATCGCGGCAACCAGTTGCGGAAACACAAAATAGACAAAATCCATCACGGTTGCCAACAAACCCATCACTGCTTTATCGCCGAATTGTCGCCATCCAGGCAGCGGCAGCCGATAGCCGCGCGAACTATTATCGAGGTGCTCAATAACGAACCCTTGCGGCCAAATAACCCCAATGATGGTTGAACCAAGCAAACCACCAATCGCAATTTTGGGCAACCATAAGCGGTCGCTCCAAACGGTGCGTAGAGCGGTTTGTAAAGCTCTCAAGGGCTGAAATTGTTGTTCGGCTGCCACTGGCCCTCCTTCGCTAGGCTTCTACGCTACGGCGAATCAGATCAAGCGCCGCAGTGGCGATAAAGCCTAAGGCATCGTCGCTTTTCAACTCAACCCGTCGGGTAAAGCTGCGTTGCAAATCTTTGCCTACCAACACAATACACACATCGGTAAAGCCATCGGCTCCAATTTGCGCTGGCACTGCTGCAATGCCATAGCTGGCCTGCCAATTGTTACGCACTGTGTTGGCCCCAGCAATTGCCAACGATTCTGCTGCTTCGCGATCAACTGCTTGATCAAGCGGGTGGATGGTTACACCGCGCAAGGCTTGGGCCAAATCTGGTTTGGCTGAACGGAGCACATTGTAGATTGGTGCGCCGCGCAAGCCTTCGTAAATTGCCAAACTGGCTGAATGTTGCTGCAAACGGCGCAACACGTGTGCTGCCAAGCCATCGCGATCCATCAAAAAGCGCTCAAGGCGGCGTGAAACTTCGGCGGCACAGGCTTCAATATCGGCTTCAACTTGCGCTGGATCTTCGCCGTGGGCCGAAATTCGCACCTCGTATTGGGCGGCTTTGGCCGAAATGCCAACCGTTGGATAGGCTGCTTGCATGAGATCGGCGATAATCTCGCCAGCTTCAGCCTCGCTTGTGCCACTCAGCCAGATCGAACGCACCAACAAAACCGATTTTAGGCCACGCTCGTTGCGCAAGAACGGCAATAATTCAGTTTCAACCAGAAATTTCATCTCGCTGGGCACGCCTGGAAAAACCATCAACGCCCGTGCGCCTTCGTCGATGATGAATGATGGCGCAGTGCCACGGGCGTTGGGTACAGGCCGTGCGCCCATTGGCACAAAGGCTTGTTGGCGGTTGCTCTCGCTCATTGTGCGGCCAAACGAACGAAACCGTGCGGCGATGCCATCAAACAGCTCTTGGTGAAACTCTAAGGGGCGTTTGGTAGCTTGGGCAACGGCCTCGCGGGTTAGATCGTCGACGGTTGGGCCAAGCCCACCAGTGCAAAGCACCAACGGGCTACGTTGCCATGCCGCCGCAATGACCTCGGTGATTGCGCCAATATCATCGGCAACTAAGGTCACGCGTTGCACTTCAACCCCAACGGTGGCAAGCGTGCGTGCCAACCAAGCGCTATTGGTATCGACGGTCGTCCCAAGGGTCAATTCGGTGCCGATCGCAATTAATTCAGCTTGCATGATGCTACTCGCTAGGCAATCGTCGTTTGATCGGGGGCTGGCACACGTTCGTGGAATTCAGTCCACAGCTCTTTTTCCCGTTGCGCAACTGCGGCTTTGGCCGAGGCGAGGGCGCTTTTGACATTAACTTGCAGTGAACCCAACGCGCCTTCTTCTTCATCGCGGTTGGCCAGCACAAATGAGGCTGCCAAGCCAGCACCAACGCCGACAATTAGGCCGAAAACGAATTTCATGAGCGGTTTCCTCACACTAGGCAGAGCAAATTCTGGGGTTATTATACGGTGGAATGAGGCTTAAAACAATGCAGCGCCCGAAGGCGCTGACTGTGTGGAGCGGGAAACGAGACTCGAACTCGCGACCTTCTCCTTGGCAAGGAGATGCTCTACCAACTGAGCTATTCCCGCGATTTAGTTGTGAGGATGTGGTTGGTGGGGACGGAGAGACTCGAACTCTCACGTCTAGGACACTTGCTCCTAAGGCAAGCGCGTCTGCCAATTCCGCCACGTCCCCGTAGCGAGGGAGAGTATAGCATAGCTGTTAGGAAATTGCAAATGCGATGATTTCCCTCGTCCATCCGCTGGGCGAAGGGCTTTACCATCAAGGTTCTTTCGCAATCCGTGGTGGAAAAAAACTGCTCCCCCTCGCCCTCGTTTTCGTGGGAGAGGGGGCTGGGGGTGAGGGAACGCTACTCAATCTCAACTGTGCCTAATTCGATGTAATTGGCTCCATGCTCGGCAGTGCTGACAGTTACGGGCAAGCGCTGAGCTTCAGTCTCAGTAATCGTCGGATCATACCAGCCAAGCACCACCAAATAGCGGCCTTTGGCAATGGTTTTGGGTAATGGCACCGCCACTTGATCATGAATTGCTTGGTTGGCCTGCCAGCGACTTGTGGGCAGCCCGCCATTCAAGGGCATGGTATCAACTTGGGCCGCAACTGGTGCGCCCAAGGCTGGCACCAAATGAATGAACAAGCGATAATCGTTGGCTAATGCGCTATTGGTTCGCCACGCCAATTGCACTGGCAACGTGCCGCCTGCCTGATAGCCAGCTGGCCAAGCCTCAAATTGATAGCCTTCAAGTTGGAGGTTGTTATTCCAAGTAGCTGTGGCCGAAGCGGGAATTGACCACGTGCCAACCAAGGCCAAATTCTCTACCTGCATTGGGCGCGGGAAGCTTTGGCACAAAATCCGCAGCGCATTAAATTCCCAATACGGCAGATCGGTGCAACGCCATTTGTCGTTTAAATCAGCAGTCAGAAAATTAATCCCAACTTTGCCCATATCATCTTGGGGATATTGAGGGTTGGGCGGATCAATCGCTTTGGCATTTTCGGGCGCAATCAGTAGCCAGCCACGGCGTTTGCCAGCCAACAGCGCTGCATAATCATTATCAAATTCGCCTTGATCGTAGCCAATTGCCCCGATGCGGCCAAAGCCACGGGCCACAGGCAAGGCATCGGGCGTGACGCGGCTGGCATAGTAGTTATACAAGGTTGCAATATAGGGTGGCTGCACGATTATCACATCATCAGGGGCCACATGCTCAGCCAAACTTTGTAGCGCCCCGCGATAATCTTCCTTGACGGCGTTGCCGCTCCAAATACCATAGGGTTGCTGAAACACCAACCACGCGCTTAAGCCAACGATTGTCATGATGCTTGCGGCATTAAGCCAGCGTTGTTGAGCGATTCCTGCTAAACCAAGCGCCAGCATCATGCAAAATAGCGGCAAACTAAAACTGAGATAACGCGGCTCGTAGAGCGGCGAGCCTGCGCCAAGCACCGCCAAAAACAGCAGCACTGGCAAGAGCCACAAGCTTAAGATGATGTTTCGCCGTGGATGCCGCCATGTTAGCCATAAGCCGCTGGCGAGTGCTAATCCTACCGGCAACAAACGCCAAGCCAAATCGCTGCTTGAGCGATCAAAACTGAGGCGGCCTAGCAACAGCCAAGTTGCTTGCAACACGCCAATTGTGCGGCCAATCGGCGGTGCATTTGGGTCTTGGCGCAGACCAAAGCGAATGCCAACCATAAAGCCAAGGCTCAGCAAGCCAAAGCCAATCCAGAACCACTTTTGCCACCTTGTTTGCCTGAAATGCAGCGCCAACACCAAGACCTGCCCCAAAACCTGCAATAATGCCAAGCGATGTAAACTGAGACACAGCACCACGCTGGCCAACCACAACCAAACATTGCGCTTCTGCAGGTGATCAAGCAGATCGAGCAAGCGCAAATTCGACCAGAGCACCGCTGCCATCAGCATGCTATACACTTTGGCATCTTGGCTTTGCCACAGGCCAAATGGATTAATTGCCAGCAGCCCAGCAGCAACCCACGCTACTGTGGGCGTGCTCAAGCGGGCAGCAAAGTGATAGAGCAACACAACCGCTAAGGCTCCAGCAATTGCCGATGGTGCACGCAGCGCCAATTCACTATCGCCAAAAATGCTCACCCAAGCCTTGATCAGCAAGTGATAGAGCGGGTAACTTTGGCGTGGGCTCAACAGATCGCCGAACAAGCTGGGCCACGAACGACCAGTGGCCTCGCTCCACGTGCCGCCCTCGTCGAGCCACAAACTTTGGCTGCTCAGGCGAAAGAAGCGTAAACCAAGGGCGGCGATCAAAAGGCCAAAACTGATTAATCGGGCTGATTGCTTGTGCATAGCGTGCTCTATAATCTTTAACAAATATGAATAGCGGCGGAGCTTTGGGCCTGAATAGCAAAAAGCACCAAGCCAGCTAGCTTAGTGCTTGATTGATTGCTGCGAAGCACGCCGTTAAGCGCTCAATTGCTCGATGCCGCTTGCTTCGTCATCAGCGATCGTAAACAACGTATCGAAGCGAGTTTTGCGGAAAACCTCAGCAATTTGGACTTGCAAGCCAAACAGCATCAAATTTTGGCCGCGACTTTGCTGATCTTTCAAATTCATCATGAGCATGCGCAAGGCCAAGCTTGCAGCAAAATCAACTTTGCTCACATCGACCAAGACCGGCCCATTGTGATCGGCAATTGCTTTGGCAAATGGTTCTTCGAGCTCACGAACTGCCGCAGCATCCATGCGAGCAGGCAAGCGCACGATCAAGACCTGACCATTGGTTTCTTGGATGAGTTCAGCCATACGAAATCTCCCTATAGTTGTCGTTCAAAAGACAGCAGGAAACAAGCGTCATTATACACTGAAGCGTTGGTCTATCACAGAGAATTTTGGCCAAATTGCGTTTTTGGGCTTGTTAAAGGCACATTGACGCTTTTTTGAGCGGGCTTTATAATGCGTAGCGCTTAATGCAACTTCACTTCTTCGCAGGAGGCTGCTCGGTGTACTTTACACAAAACGATCCCCCGATTCTTTTCCCTTCGTGGGTAGCAGGTTTGTTGGTTGTTTGGATTGCGGTTTTAGTGGGTGCCATTTTCTGGCTACGCTCGCTGCCACCAAAAAACCCGTCGCGTTTGGCGTTTCGCAAGCGCACCAGCAACGGCCTGCTGATCATCGCCGGGATTGGGATCGTGCAGTTTCTGGCGCGTTGGCTGAAGATCGACGTAGTTGAGTGGCGCTTGTGGGGCTATGTTTTATTTGTCGCATTGATTGGTTTCGGGCTGTATTCTTGGCAGTATGCCCGTTCAACCTTGCCAGCTTTGGTTGCCCAAACCGGCAAAGTTAAATCCAATTATGCTAAGAGCCGCGCTGCTGCTGCCAGTAGCAATCTCAAGGCTGGCGCTGATGGTGTTGCAAGCGAACCCGCTGCACCACGCCTCCCCAAGCCAATTGCAACCACTGGTCGTCGTGACGCACGCCGCTCCAAGAAACGCAAATAATTCGCGCTGTTGGCAACAATTAAACACTGGCTCTGCTTTGCAGGCTGGTGTTTTTGTTTTTTAGCTTGAGGCAAAAGTCAGAAAGAACATAGAGCATAGGGGCTAGGGGTCAGGGGTCAGG
>NZ_PUBZ01000160.1 GCF_003205875.1 Herpetosiphon llansteffanensis | reverse complement strand
ACGAGTTGAGCGCTAGTCTCGGGGGCTAGGAGATGTATATAAGAGACAGGTTCATGACTCAGCACACCAAAAACTCCCTTGAATGATTGCCAATCATTCAAGGGAGTTTTTGGTATGCTGAGTCATGAACAGCTTGAAACGGAAAATGCCAGCCTTAAACGCGAAGTTGAGTTATTGCGCCATCAACTGGCCACTCAACCAGCAGAGCCGCTTTTTCAAAGCTTGCTTGAAGCCGCACCCGATGGCGTAGTCATTGTGAATGCTCGCGGCGTGATTGTGGTCGTCAATGCCCAAGCCGAGGCAATTTTTGGCTATGAGCGCGAATCAATGATCGGCCAGCCAATTGAATTATTGATTCCTGAGCGGGTGCGCGGCGTACACGTCGCCTACCGCAGCAATTACACCCAAGAGCCACGAACTCGCCCAATGGGCATTGGCAGCGACCTCTTGGCGAAACGTAGCGATGGCAGCGAGTTTTACACCGAAATTAGCCTTAGCCCATTGAAAACGACTGAGCAATTATTAATTATTGCCGTGGTGCGCGATGTGACCGAGCAAAAAAAACTGGCTAAAGAGCACGAATATCGCTTGACCCAGCGCGTCAGTGCCGCCGAAGCAGCCTTGTTGCAAGGTGCACGCTTGGCAGCGGTTGGCCAGCTTTCAGCATCCATCGCCCACGAAATTAATAATCCACTATATGCTGCACGCAATGCCTTGCTTTTGCTCGAAGAAGATTTGCCCGACGATTTGCGCGAATCGCCGATTATGCAATTGGCCCGCGATCAATTGACGCGAATTGCTGGCATTATTGAGCGCATGCGCGATTTCTATCGGCCAATGCGCGGCGAGATGGCTCCGACCGATCTCAATGAAATTATTGAAGAAACCTTGGCGTTAGCAGGCCTACACGCACGGCATAATAATACCGTGATCACCTTTACGCCCGACCCACAATTGCCAGCAGTGGTATGCAATGCTGATCAATTACGTCAAGTGTTTTTGAATTTGGTGCTGAATGCGCTTGAGGCAATGACGGCTGGTGGCACATTAACCGTCACAACCGAGGCCGCCACAAGCTTTGCGACCATCGAAATTTGCGATACGGGAACAGGCATTCCTGATGATATTCGGGCGCATCTGTTTGAGCCATTTTTTACCAACAAACCCAATGGAACTGGTCTTGGTTTACCGATTAGTGCCCATATTGTAACCCAGCATGGCGGCCAAATCGAGGTTGACAGCACCGTTGGGGTTGGCTCGACCTTCCGTGTTGTGCTGCCCTACCAACCTAACTAGGAGTACCCAATGAGTCAAGCTTCGATATTATTGGTTGATGATGAATTTCCAATTCGCGCCACGCTTGGCGATTTGCTGCGCCGCCGCGGCTACGACGTGCAAACTGCCGATAGTGGCGAAGAAGCCCTTGATCGGATTGCTCAACGCCCGTTTGATCTGTTTCTTTTAGATTTGCGCTTGCCTGGAGTCGATGGCATTACGGTTGCCCAACGGGTGCGCGAACGTTATCCTGATGCAGCAATTTTGATTTTGACTGGCCATGGTTCGCTTGATAGTGCCATCGAAGGCATTCACTTGGGCGTGTTCGACTATATGCTCAAAACCTCAAGCCCGCAAGATGTGCTGGCGCGAGTCAAGAGTGCGCTCGAAGCCCAAGCAGAGCAGCGCCATAAAAAGAGCTTAATGACGACCCTCCAAACTGTTGTCGGCGAACTTGGCGGCAAGCAACAAGAGCCAAGCGAGCCAACCAGCCAACAGCCAGCAGGCGATCAATGGATTCGGGTTGGTGAGCTGGAAATTGGCCTATGGCGACAAATGGCTCGTCTCGGCGAGCAAACATTAAATCTTACCCCAACTGAGTTTCGTTTGTTGAGCTGTTTGGCGCAGCAAGCAGGCTTGGTGATGAGCTACGCCAATTTGTTGCGTTGCGCGCAAGGCTACGAGGCGGAAAGCAGCGAAGCCGCCGAATTGCTCAAGCCGCATATCTACCACTTACGCCAAAAGATCGAGCCAGATCCATCGAACCCACGCTATATTTTGACCGTACGCGGAACCGGCTATGTGTTGGCAGTCGAGCCACCCCAAAGCAAATAACCTAAATGCAAAGCGCCCAAGCTAGTAAACTTGGGCGCTGTTTTTTATTGGCCAATTTGCTGGAGCACTGTTTCCTCGAACTTGTCGCCAATAATGCTGCTCAGAGCATAGCTGGTCAGCAACGAATAAATCATCGAATTGCCACAGAGCACACCGACAATTGCTGCTGGTGCAACATTCGAGAGTGTGACATTAACTGGGCCAAGGGCCATGCCTTTGGGCGTGCCAGCACCATGCTTTGGTGTATCGCCGAGATACGAACCAACTTGGGCAGCCAATAAGACTCGCGCTATCCCAAAAATAGGTTTCAACATACACAAATTCCTTCTAAATCAACAGAAATCGCTAGGGTTGTGTGAGCAAATTGTGTACCTCGATTAGTTGGGGATCGGGGATCGGGGATCAGGGATCGGGCTATGGGATTGGGGCTATCAGCCAATTTTCGGGCAATTCATGAAATTCGTGGCTTAAAAATTAGCTTCGCGACCTTCGTGCCCTTCGTGGTTTCAGTGCTAAGTAAATCAGTTTTTAACGCAGAGGCGCAGAGCAAGTATGGCTCATAACGATGGGCTGGCACGAACCTAATCCTCAACATCTGTGCCAATCTGTGGCCAACGGAAAGGATGAATGATGCGGGATGAAGGATAAAGGGATATGCTCTCCACCTTGCGCTTGACGTTCTTCGCGCTCTTCGCGCTCTTCGCGGTTACGGCCCTTCGTGCTCTTCGTGCTCTTCGTGGATCAAATCGTGCCCCTCGTGAATCAATTTGCGCAAAGCCATGGCCTATGCTATACTCGGCAGTGGCTTGAAGGCTATGGGCTGTTAGCTCAGTTGGTTAGAGCGCGTCGTTCACACCGACGAGGTCACTGGTTCGAGTCCAGTACCGCCCACCAAACCCAACCACTCCTGTTCGCAGGGGTGGTTTTTTGTTGGGTTAAAACAATTTCCCAATCCTTTCATTGCTCAACATCAATAATCCAAAGCTTGATCAATAATGCTATGATCATTGGCACTGCTATTGTGCATAATCGAACGAGTGCTCTGCATGGATTCTCTATCATTAGTTGGCTTATGGTTGGGGATATTTGGGCTGACGGCGTATGCTGGCATGCTTTTGCAGCGTGCGCTTGGGCTATATCGCCAACGCGCCGATTTGCGCCGCGCTTTGTGGCCATTGATCGTGAATTTGGCCGAACCATGTATTAGCTTGCTCTACCTTGTTCCTTGCCTGCTTTGGTGGGATTATGCCTATCTTTTGGGTTTGGTTGGGCGTAATTTTGCTGCCAGCTCAATTGTGTTTGCCTACCATTGGCCAATGCAAATCTTGCTGGTATTTGTGCCATTGAGCCAGATATTTTCGCGCCAAAAGCTTGTTGCCCGCACGGCGTGGCTCTGTTTTGCAACTGGCTTTGCGCGTATGGCCATGCTCTGGCTGAGTTTCAATTATTTCTTAGCTGGCGCGATGGTCGTGTTGGCCTTAATTGTTGGAGCAGCAACCTTCTGGTTAATCGGGCGCTATCTAGTTTGGCTCGGCTTGCCAATGCCACAACGGCCAATTGCAGTTAACATTGATGAACAGGGCTTGGTGCTCATTCAGCCAATTGCGCCAGCAGCGCCGTTGCCAGAGCCAAATCCCCAGCAAAAAGCCGATTTGTGACGCATGCAAGGATAACAGGGGGGACAACATTAAGGACAAAGCGAGCGTAGAATGGTTACAGCTTGACAGTAACAACGCTGTACTGATTGCTCGAAAGGAAAAATATTATGGCTACATTTCGCACGATTACGCCTCAATCGATCGATGCCGCTACGACACTCGGCGTAACTACTCTGCGTGTCGCTGATGCTGGCCGCTCATTAGCATTTTATCGCGATTTACTTGGCTTTCACGTTTTAGAACAAACGGACTCAACGATTGTTTTGGGTTCGCCCAATCACGTTGTGTTGCGCTTAGATGTTGAAGCTGGCCTGAAACACCACCCAAGCAATGTCACTGGCTTATACCACGCGGCGATTCTCTTGCCAACTCGGCTTGATTTGGCCTATATGGTGCAACGCTTGATCGCAGTGCGCTATCGCTTTGGCGCGTCGGATCATGCGGTGAGCGAAGCCTTGTATCTCGATGATCCCGATGGCAATGGCTTGGAAATCTATCGCGATCGGCCTCGCAACGAATGGCGCTGGGGAGCCAATGGCGAAGTCCATATGGTAACTGAATCACTCGATCTGTATGGAGTTTTGGCCGAAATTACGCCCAACGCAGCTGCTTGGGCAGGTATTCCTACCGGCACAACGATGGGTCATATGCACTTACAAGTTGGCAATTTGCGCCAAGCAGAAGAATTTTATCATGGCGTATTGGGTTTTGATATTGTGGCCCACTACCCAGGCGCACTGTTTGTCAGCGCAGGCGGCTATCATCATCATTTGGGCTTGAATGTGTGGCAAAGCCAAAATGGCCCGCAACAACCAAACGATGCAGCTGGCTTGGCTCATTTTGAGATTGTTATGGCCAACCAAGCAGCGCTCGATAGCGTGCGCCAACGCTTAGCAGCCGCCGACGTTGCGGTTCAAGAACAAACCAACGGCTTGGTCGTGCTTGATCCATGGCAAACTGAATTGCGCTTTATCGTCGCTGCCTAAAATCGGGCTGGGGGACGATGGTCGCTGGTATGGGCTATGCTAAGCTATAGCCCATTTTTGTTTTAAAGCGATAGGAGAGCGATCGTGCAGTACGTTGAGAATATTCCAATCTGGGGTGATCCAATTGATGAAGGGGCGTTGAGCCAGATTAAAACCTGTGCGCTTGATGCCGACGCGGTGGCATTGATGGCTGATCATCATAAAGGCTATGCGGTGCCAATTGGCGGCGTAGTGGCCTACCGTGATGCAATTAGCCCTTCGGGCGTTGGCTACGATATTGCCTGCGGCAACAAAGCCGTCTTGCTCGACATGCCAGCCAGCGAAGTTCGCGCCAATATCAAGCAGATTATGGACGACATCTGGCGTTCATTGTCGTTTGGGGTTGGCCTGAACAATCGCCAAAGCGTTGATCATGACTTGTTTGATGACCCAGCGTGGAACATTCCAGCGGTCAAAAAATTGAAACAAACTGCCCGCAATCAGCTTGGCACAATTGGCTCTGGCAACCATTATGTCGATTTATTCGCCGACGAACTTGATCGGGCCTGGATCGGCGTGCACTTTGGCTCGCGGGGCTTGGGGCATAAAACCGCCACCTACTTTTTAGATGCTGGCGGAGCCAAAGATGGCATGGACGTTGCGCCCTTGGTTTTGCCAGCATCCTCAGATTTGGGCGAGCAATATTTAACCTGTATGAATTTGGCCGGACGCTATGCCTATGCTGGCCGCGATTGGGTTTGCGCCGAGGTTGCGCGCATTTTGGGCGCGAATATTCTTGACGAGATCCATAATCACCATAATTTTGCTTGGCGCGAAACCCATAACGGGGTTGATATGTGGGTGGTGCGCAAAGGCGCAACGCCAGCTTTCCCGGGCCAACGCGGCTTTGTTGGCGGCTCGATGGGCGATATTTCGGTCATCTTAGAAGGCATCGATTCGCCAGAAGCTCAAACTGCCTTGCATTCAACTGTGCATGGCGCTGGGCGGGTGATGAGTCGCACCGCTGCCCGTGGCAAAGTTAATTGGCGCACTGGCAAAGTGTTCTCGCCTGGCAAAATCTCGCGCGAAATGATGAATACCTGGGTGCAGCAAAAAGGCGTTGAATTGCGCGGCGCAGGCACCGACGAATCGCCACATTGCTACAAACGCTTG
This sequence comes from Herpetosiphon llansteffanensis, assembly GCF_003205875.1. Classification (GTDB taxonomy): domain Bacteria; phylum Chloroflexota; class Chloroflexia; order Chloroflexales; family Herpetosiphonaceae; genus Herpetosiphon; species Herpetosiphon llansteffanensis. The sequence goes on along the minus strand of NZ_PUBZ01000160.1, from coordinate 6,063 downwards.
CCTGATGTGCTCAAACACCACTCCAATACGGTCAAAATCCTCCACACCTTGCAGCCGCTGGGCGTGGCAATGGCTGGCGAAAATGAGTTCGATCCGTATAAGGATTAGAACATAGAACATAGAGCATAGAGCATAACGTTTTAACGCAGAGGCGCAGAGCGTTTTTGTAACCACGAAGAACGCGAAGAGCACGAAGTAGGGCTATTGGCTATTGGAATCGTTCAATAGTTGATAGCCATTTTTTATGGCGCAACATTGACGCAGCGAATATGGTTTGTTAGCATACGTTAGGTTAAATTTGAAGTCTAATGAGGAGTTTTAAGGTGAAGAATGCAGCTAATGCACTCAAAAGTGAGGAAGCACTCGTATTATATCGTAATGCGACCCAAGAAATTACAACTGATCAGCTTGAAATCAATCGCAAGAAAATTTGCTTTGGTAATACGGTGTATCAAACATCGAGCATTGTAGGTTTTTCTGCGGCAACGATCAAAAATAAATTTCCTTGGATTTGGTGTTTATTGATTGCACTATTTTTCTTTTTTATCGATAAAGATCCATTGATAATAAAGCTCTTCCCTGATAATCTATTAACTGTGCAACGATTCAATACCATTCGTACTATATTCGATGTTGGCATAATCTTGATTTTTATTATCGTTATTTGGGTTTGGATATTCAGCGCAGATCGCTATGGCTTGCTAATTCTTTCTAATGTTGGCTTAAACGCTTCAATTACAATCATTCATAACAATCGGCAATTTATTAATTCTGTTGTGGAAACACTAACTAAAAATATTGATAACGATTATCACAATGCTTACAGAATTGATTTCACGAAAAACATCATCCATCAAATTTGAATAAGCGGCTGCAATAACGCAGAGCCTGAAGTGGCTATTGGCTGTTGGCTATGGGCTATCGGAATGTTTCGATCGATCAGGATTCAGAATTTAACGCAGAGCCGCAGAGATAATTTTAACTACGAAGAACACGAAGGAAGGCTGTTAGCAAAGACAATAACAATAGAAACCTTCGCGTTCTTCGCGTTCTTCGCGGTTTCAGGATTTACGCCCCTCGCAATTTCAGCCTTCGTGTACCTTCGTGCGCTTCGTGGATCAATAATTAACTATCGGCGAGCAATGCATACAACTCGTCCATGCTCAGCACGATTACGCCTAAGCTTTGGGCTTTGGCCAATTTCGAGCCAGCGGCATCGCCTGCCAATAAATAATTGGTTTTCTTGCTGACGCTGCCGCCAACCTTGCCGCCATGGGCTTCGATCAAGGCTTGGGCAGCTTCGCGGCTAATGCCTGGCAACGTGCCAGTGATCACAAAACTCTTGCCTGCCAAGCGATCGCTTTGCGGCTCGGCAACATCGCCAGGCTCAGCTTGCACGCCCAACGCCAGCAATTCGGCAATCAATTGTTGGTTGGCTGGCGTGCTGAAGAAATCAACCACGCTTTGAGCGGTGCTGCCACCAATGCCATCAATCGCGGTCAATTGCTCAATTGTGGCTTGGGCCAAGGCTGGCAGCGAGCGGAAATAGCGCGCCAAATCAACTGCGGCAACGGTACCAACGCCGTTAATCCCCAAGGCTGTAATCACCCGATCAAGCGGGCGCTGCTTAGATTCTTCGATGGCGTTGAGCAAATTGGCCACCCGCCGATCGCCATAGCCTTCGCGGCCAGCAAAGCTCGCAATGTTCAAACGGTAAATATCAGGAATCGATTTGATCAAGCCCATTTCGACAAATTGGCTTGCTTGACGCTCACCCATGCCCACAATATCCATCGCGCCACGGCTCACCCAGTGTTCGATTGAGCGAATTAAACGTGCAGGACAGGCATTGTTGATGCAATAAATATCAACTTCGTCGGCAAGCTGCTCGACTGGCTGGCCACAAGTTGGGCAAAACGTTGGCGCTGGCCATGGTTGCTCGTTGCCGGTGCGAGCCTCGACAATTGGCCCAATTACGTATGGAATCACGTCGCCAGCCCGTTTGACCACGACCCGATCGCCAATGCGAATATCGCGGCTGATGATGTAATCGGCGTTGTGCAGCGAAGCATGTTGCACCGTCGTACCGCCCAGGCTAATTGGCTCAAGCACAGCGTTGGGAATCAACTTACCAGTGCGGCCAACGTTGATCACAATATTGAGCAAGGTTGTGGTTTCTTCGCGAGCTGGGAATTTATAGGCAATTGCCCAGCGTGGGTCGCGGCCAACCACGCCTAATTCGCGTTGCATAGCAAAATCATCAATTTTGACCACCACGCCATCAACTTCGTAGCTGAGCAATTCGCGGCGGCCCATCCACTCGTGGCAATAATCGACCACGGCAGCGAAATCATCAAAAAGCCGCGTATCGGGATTGATGCTAAATCCATAACTGCGCAAGCTATTGAGGGTTTCAGCTTGGCTGTTGAGATCTACCCCGCTGAAGGGGCCGACGGCATAGGCAAAAAAGCGCAACGGGCGGCTCGCAGTAATCGTCGAATCGAGCTGGCGCAACGATCCGGCGGCAGCGTTACGTGGGTTGGCAAAAACTTTTTCGCCTGCATGGGCTTGGCGTTCATTCAATTGATTAAAGGCTTCGATTGGCAAGTAGACCTCGCCGCGCACTTCAATGCGCTCGGGCAACGGTTGGCCGTCGATTGGTTGCAACCGCAAAGGCACATCGCGAATCGTGCGCAAGTTGGCGGTAATATCCTCGCCAATTTCGCCATTGCCTCTGGTTGCGCCAACGCTAAACACGCCATTGATATAGGTTAAAGCCACGGCCAAGCCATCAATTTTTGGCTCGACGGTGTAGCGCATGGGCTGCGTGCCAATAATTTGCTCTGCACGTCGTCGCCAGGCAGCTAAGTCATCTGCATTAAACGCATTGCCAAGGCTCAACATTGGCACAGGGTGTTGCACTTTGGGAAATTTGCCCAGCGGAGCGCTACCAACGCGTTGGGTTGGCGAATCAGGGGTGCGCAATTCGGGATATTCTGCTTCAATTGCCCGCAATTCATTCAATAAACTATCGTATTGGGCATCGCTCACCAACGGCGCGTCAAGCGTATAGTAATGGTGATTATACCGATTCAATTCATCGCGCAAGCTTGCAGCGCGGGCAACCGTCTGCTCTGACACGGCCATGCATGCATCCTCCAATTTAATCGAACAGATGTATTATAACGGCTGTCTGTGACAAATGGCGCGACAATTTAGCCAATTTCGAGGTTGCCAAACCTTAACCCATTTCATGGCTCTTTTCACTTCGCAGTAGCCCAAAATCGGGCACAATAGAGCAGTAGCCAAGCTACAACAAAACGATTTAGGGGGCTTAGTATGCGTTACGTTTCAGCCAATGAAGCTGTTCAAGCGATTAAATCACACGATCGTGTGTTTATTCATAGTGTTGCCGCAGCACCTCAACAATTAATTGCGGCCTTAGTTGCCCGTGCCGATGAATTGCGCGACGTGGAATTAGTGCATATTCACACCGAAGGCCCAGCGCCATATACCGATCCCAAATATCGCGAAAGTTTTCATACGCGGGCCTTGTTTATTGGCTCGAATATTCGCAGCGCCGTGGTGACGGGCGAAGCCGATTATGTGCCGGTCTTTTTGAGCGAAGTGCCTGGCTTGTTCCGGCGCGGCATTTTGCCGCTCGATGTAGCATTAATTCAAGTTTCGCCACCCGATCAGCATGGGTTTTGCTCGCTAGGCGTTTCGGTTGATGTTACGCGGGCTGCGGTCGAAGTGGCCAAATGTGTCGTTGCCCAAATCAACCCACATATGCCTCGCACCCATGGCGATGGCCAAATTCACATCAATCAAATTAATTTTGCGGTCGAGGTTGATGAGCCAATTTATGAGCATGCACCAGCCAAATTGAGCGACGTAGAACGAGCAATTGGCCGCCATGTTGCTAGTTTGGTGAGCGATGGCGCAACCTTGCAAATGGGCATTGGCGCGATTCCCGATGCAGTGCTGGCCTCGCTGACCAATCACAAAAACTTGGGCATTCATACCGAAATGTTTTCCGATGGGATCATCGATTTGGTGGAACGTGGCATCATCAACGGCAAAATGAAGAAAACTCACCCAGGCAAAATTGTTGGCGGGTTTATGATGGGCACGCGGCGCTTGTATGATTTTGTTGATGATAACCCGCAGATTGCCATGCTCGACATCACCTACATCAACGATACCAGCGTGATTCGGCGCAACCCGAATGTTACCGCCATCAACAGTGCGATTGAAGTTGATTTGACGGGCCAAGTCTGTGCCGATTCGATTGGCACCTATCAATATTCTGGCGTTGGCGGCCAAATGGACTTTATGCGCGGCGCAGCGCTCTCAGAGGGTGGCAAGCCAATTATTGCCCTGCCTTCTGCCACTCGGCGCGGCCAATCGCGCATTGTGCCAGTACTGCACGAAGGCGCTAGCGTGGTGACAACCCGTGCCCACGTTCAATATATCGTGACCGAATATGGCGTGGCCTATTTGTATGGTAAGACCTTGCGCGAACGGGCCAAAGCCTTGATTGATATTGCACACCCTGACCAACGCGAAGCCCTCGAACGCGCCGCCTACGAACGCTTTCACGGCGAAGCAGCACTAAAACATTAATCAAATCTAAAAGGCCCCGCATTGCAAAACCACAATGCGGGGCCTTTTTTGATTTATCCAGTGGTGCGCAAGCCGCTGGCGATGGCATTTACTGTGAGCAGCAATTGGGTTAATAATTGCTCACGCTCAGCGATTTGCTCGCTTGGCAAGCTGCGCCAAGTGTGCAGCAAATTGATTTGTTGCTGGTGTAATTGCTGCAAGCGGCCTTGGCGACCTTGCAACATGCGATAGATGCGTGGGCGGCGTTCGGCCAAGCTGCCGCCAAAAATCAGCTCTAGTTGCTGTTGAGTTTGCTTAAATTCGGCCTCGATCGCGGCCATAATCGGCTCGCGCACCGCCGAATCTTCGACCAACTGGCTGTAGGCTTGCATCGTGGCCAAATCGGCAGAGAGCAAGCTAGTGCTGACATTGGTGAGCAAATATTTAAGCGGATACCACTCGAAAGCAGCTTGTTGCAGCTGCGCAAATTGATCGGGTTGCTGCTCGGCGAGCCATGCCAAGCCACTGCCAACGCCATACCAACCAGAAAGAAAAAAGCGGGCTTGGCTCCAACTAAACACCCATGGAATCGCCCGCAAATCGCCAAGTGTGCGTTGGCCAGTGCGGCGGGCTGGCCGCGAGCCAATTTTGCCTTGCTCAATCACATCGATTGGCGTGGCTTGGCCAAAAAACTGAATAAAGCCCGGGGTTTGGATTAGGCTTTCATAGCGTTGGCGGCTGTAGGCGGTCAATGCATCCATGGTTGGGGCAAGGCTGTGCGGAGTTTGATCGCGCTGCGAGCCAAGCAAGGTGGCTTCGGTTACGCCAGCGACCATTAATTCTAAATTGTAGACCGCCGTGATTTGGTTGGCATATTTTTGGGCGATGGTTTCGCCTTGCTCGGTCATGCGCAAATCGCCGGCCAAGGCTGCTGCTGGCAAGGCATTCAAAAAGCGGTGGGTCGGCCCAGCGCCACGGCTAATTGTGCCGCCACGGCCATGGAAAAAGCGCACGCGCACATTGTGCTTGGCTCCGACGGCGGCCAGCGTGCCTTGCGCCCGATACAAGCTCCAAAGGCTGGCCAAAATTCCGCCATCTTTGTTGCTATCGCTATAGCCAACCATCACTTGCTGCACGCTGGTTTGGCGCAAACTGCGGCTGGCTTGGCTCACCGCATGGGCCAAAAAGGCATCGAGAATATCGGGGCTAATTTCCAAATCTTCGATGGTTTCGAACAATGGCACGACTGGCAATACACAGGCCAAACCAGCCTCGGTTACTTGCAATAAGCCAGCTTCGCGGGCCAGCAAATAAACCGCCAACAAATCCGAGAGGCTACGGGTCATGCTGATAATCAGCGAGCCAAGGCCAGCAGTGCCATGCTGGGCAATCTCATCGGCCAAAACACGGTAGCAATCGCGCACAGCGCTCGCTTCGTTGCCCAATGCAAGGCTGGGG
>NZ_PUBZ01000159.1 GCF_003205875.1 Herpetosiphon llansteffanensis | reverse complement strand
CCTCTCCCACTGAACGCGGGCGAGGGGCGTTCATTCGGTGGTTCTCCCAGCATTAGTGATGAAAACCAGCGTGCTCCCCCTCGCCCGCGTTCAGTGGGAGAGGGGGCTGGGGGGTGAGGGAACTCAGCCTAGCCAAACTGGCGCAGCACCTGCCAATAGATGCGCATACGCTGCCAACGCAACTGGCGTTTATGCCCAAGCAACCACTTAATGCTCTCAACCAGCAGTTCATACCCATAACTGCTCGCCAAAAAGAAGTGTAACGCGGTGGCAAAAGCAGGCCCTTCGTACAAAGCTGCATAGCGCAACTTCGATTGCTGGAAGGCCCAATGTTTGCGGGCTGGCGCTTGTTCGCTCGATTTGCCTTCGTGGTGAATAATCACTGCCTGCGGCAAATACCAAATTGGCCCAAAACGCCCCAAACGGGCTTGCCAATCGACTTCCTCAGAATACATCCAGAAGCGCCGATCCATTGCGCCTGCTTGCTCAATTGCCGATTTGCGCACCAACAAGGCTGCACCCATCAGCCATTCGACCTGCTGCGGCTGATCGTCGGGCAGATCGGCGCAACGATAGGCAGCAGCCCAAGGATTGGCCGGCCACCAGCGCTCCAGTAATGTGCTTTCGAAAAAATAGCTGGCTTTGGTGGGTAAGCGGCGACGTGATGATTGAATCGAGCCATCGGGGTAACGCAATTGCGGGCCAATCACGCTGGCAGTCGGGTGCTGTTGCGCCCAATCCAGCAACTGAGGAATTGCATCGGCTTGCATAACGGTATCAGGATTGAGCACCAAAATCCATGGGGCTTGGGCTGCCGCAACGCCAACATTGACCCCGCCAGCATAGCCTAAATTCGCCCCTGTTTCGATGATCTGGACGCTGGGAAATTCGTGGCGAACCATCACAACCGAATCATCGTGCGAGGCATTATCGACCACAATCACTTCATAGGTGTAGGTGCTAGCAGCCAACGATTGGTCGATTGAGGTTAAACATTGGCGCAGCAAATCTGCCACATTCCATGAAATAATCACGACACTACAATCGAGCGCCATGTTAATCCTCCGGCCAATAGCTCGCCCGCGATTGCCAAAAGCCATCATAGTTGCGCGCTTTCGGCAAAAATTTGCGGTCGAATGGCGTACCAGCGATGGTTTCGAGCCAACCAAGCCATGTACCAGCACGCATCAGATTGCGCACACTATCAAGCTCAGTCTCAATCATTTCGCGTTGCGGATTGCTTAACAAGCCAACGTGATTGGCCTCGATCACTTCATCTTCATCTTCGACCACATGGGTCACGCCATTGGCAGCCACAAAACAATCAAGATAGAGATCGGTTTGATAAAAACTGCCGCTAATATCCATAGCTTTGCTGGCAAAATCGATGCGCTGAACAATCAAATTGCCCCATTCATCATACATGCTGGTGATATTGAGTGGCCGCGAACGCCACCACCACGAACGCCCAAACGCCCGTGAGGCCCGTTGATCAAACAGCCGAGTACGGGGTGCGTCGCTGCCCCAGCCAAGCGTATCGCTAATGCGCTGCGGCGTGCCAAGCGACCAGTCATAAATCAAAACCTCAGCATCGTTGCGTACAACTCGACCAAATCCATACGAATGGAACACATGATGGCGACCATCAACAAAACGGCGGCGGTAAAACGTATGTGGGAGCTTATCCATCATGGTCTTCCCTAAATGCAGGTGGCTTTATCCCTACAGTATAGCAGATGGCTGTAGTTCAGCGAAACAAGCTCCTTGTGAGCCAAAATAATGATACATTTGTGCTGTATACTACACACTTAGATCTTAAGCTAGATGGGAATTAATCGATGGATTTGTTAGATCGCTTACTTGGCCATGATGTCTGGACCACCCGCCAATTGTTGCTGCAAGCGCAAAGCCTCACCCCTGAGCAACTTGATCGCCAGTTTCCAATCGATCAACGGAGCTTACGCCAATGTTTTGAGCATATTATCGAAAATATGGAAGCTTGGTGCGATCTAATGGCTGAGCGTCCAGTACGCGATTTGAGCGATAGCTCAATTGATGGTTTATTGCAACGCTTGGGTGCTGCTGGCCGCGATTTTGCCGCGATTGCGCGCACAATTAGCCGCGAACAACGCTGGGATGCGGTTTATAGCGATGTCTTGGATGATCCGCCAATGCAAAAAACCTATGGCGGCACGATTGGCCATTTAATTACCCATAGTATGCATCATCGCGCCCAAATTATGCTGATGTTGGAGCAACTTGGCTGCACACAACATATCGAAGGCGATTTGCTCAGTTGGGAAGCCCAAGCCTTTGGCTGGAAATCGCAGGCTTGATTGATTCATGCTACTCTTTAAACTCAATTGATTTAGTTGATGAGGTTTGGCAATGGCAACGAGCAGCGAAGTTTTGGCTATTTTGGCCCAACGCCGATCATATGGATTAAAAGAAGTTTCTCCTGAGCCAATTGAGCGCTCGGCGATTGAATTAATTTTACAAGCAGCTACTTTGGCTCCGAGCCACGGCGTGACTGAGCCATGGCGCTTTGTGGTCTATACTGGCGATGCGCGGGCCGAATTAGGCGCAGCCTTGGTTGCCGCCGCTCAAGGCGACCCATTTCAAGAGGCCAAGCAACGCGATAAAGTCTGGATGGCTCCGGTTTGGATCGCGCTTGGTATGCAGCCACAGCCCAAAAACCCTGAATGGGAAGAAGTAGCAGCAGTTGCCATGGCAGTCCAAAACGCCCACATTATGGCGGCTCAGCTTGGTTTGGCTGCCAAATGGTCAAGCGGCGCAATTGGAACCCATGAGCTTGTGGCCAAAACCGTCGGTTTTGAAGCGCCAACCAAATTGTTGGGCTTTTTATATGTTGGCAAGCCTGCGGTAACGCCCAAGCCGCTGGCGCGCGCCGATTGGCAAAGCAAAACCACCTGGAAAGAATAAAGGAGTTTGATCGATGAAGCTCTTTTTGCAGCGCGCTTGCTTGCTAGGCATTGTGCTCTTGGCTGGCTGTACCAACCAGACTCAAGCGCCAACCGTTGGCGCAACCTTGCAAGCTGAGGCTAGCCCAACCCAAGCCGAGGCAGCAGCAACGCCAACGTCAGCCGAGGCAACCGCCGTGGTTGGCGCTCCCCAAGTGCCAATGGTCGCAGCGTTTGATGATCAGACCAGCCCGATTAAGCTGTTTGGTTCGCTGGTCAACGCGCTCAATCGCCAAGAGTATGAGCGGGCCTATGGCTACTGGGCTAGCCCACCAGGCGCAATTGATCAAGCTGGGTTCAGCGCGAGTTTCTTTGGCATTGATGCAATTGTTGGCTTGGTGACAGCCCCAACATTGAACGAAAGCCAAACCGAAGCGCGTATGGCAGGGATCGTCTTGCTGGGAATGAAAGATGGTGGAGCGCGCGCCGATACTGCTTGTTATGTAGCAACCCGCGCTGACGCGAATAGCCCATGGCGCTTGAGTTCAAGTAAATCGATGCCAACCAGCAGCAATAACGTGTTGGGTGTGCTCGATCAACAGGCACGTGAATGTGGCACGCCGCTTGAACAATTGCCGCTCAGCACCCAAACCAGTATTCCCGAGGTGCTGTTTAGCTATTATGCTGCGCTTGCTCAGGCAGATGCGGCCAAAACTGCTGAAACCTGGATCGAGGGAACCTTGCCAAACGTGCCTGATAGCCTACGTCAGAGTAAGCAACTCAGTGTTTACGTCAATGTAACGCCGGTTGAAACTGCGGCTGCGGCCTTTTTGCAGACCATTGTTTTGGCCGATACCAACGCACTGTGGGTTGGCTGTTATGGCGCGAGCAAACAAGCAGAGGTTTGGCGCTTAAACAGTGGCTTTCTGCAAGACAGTGGGCCTACGATGGTACTGATTCAAACATTAACCCAAGGCTGTGATATTTAATGGCAACCTTGCGCCATACCCGCTATCAAATTGCAATTATTGAGCACGACCAGCTCTTAATGATTCGCTTTGCTGATGCAACGAGCAATTTTTGGCTGTTGCCCGGCGGCGGACGCGAGCCTGAGGAAAGCGAAATTGCCTGTATCGAACGCGAAGCATGGGAAGAGCTTGGCGTGCTGGTTGCGGTTGAAGGGCTGATTCGGCACCAACAGGATCAGCCTGACGCAACCTATCAAGCCTTCAAAACCTATCGTTGCCGCATTATTGAGGGCAGGCCAAAACCTGGCTTCGAAACGCCCAACCAGCATGACCCAAGTGCAGGCATTGCTGAAGTTGGCTGGGTCAATCTAGCCGATCCCGAAACGTGGCCCAGCCTAATTGTTAACGATTTATATACTTTTAACGTTCTGCAGCAACTCCGCCAAGCCTTGAACTACGCTTAAATACGAGCCTAGCTCGTAGCTTAGCCAACACGCTTTTAGCCGATTAGAATCGTCTAGAAGCGTGTTTGGTTAAGTGCGCTGGCGGATAATTGTGCTCACAACAACACAAAACTTATTTTTCAGAAAAAATTAAGTTTTTTTATACCTTTAAGGCTTGTCAGTGCTATCTATCTATGTTACCCTGCATGCTAATTAAAGGAACTATCCAATCGAGGACTCAATTCCTATTGTCCAATGAGTGTTTGCCGACACAGCGAGCGTGATTTTTCGAGCTCTACGGACACTGGAGCAGGTATGGCTTGTTTATATATTGTTGATGATCAACCAGACACTCACATTATTCTCGCGCGTCTTCTTGAGTTAGATGGCTATACGGTGGTTGGCGCTCACAATGGCAGTGAAGCATTGAAGCAGATCCCGCTTGTGCGCCCAGCCTTGGTGTTATTGGATCTGGCGTTGCCGGGCATTGATGGTTTAACGGTGGCCAAGCAGTTACGCACCAATAGCAGCACCAAGCATCTGCCAATTATTGCCATGACCGCCTTTGGTAGCAATGAGTATCGCAGCCATGCAATTGCTGCTGGCTGTAGCGAATATCTTTTGAAACCGCTGGATTTCGTCAAGCTGCGCAGCGTGATTGCCCAATTGGTGCTGCAAGTGGCCTAGAACGAGCGAAGTTTGTTGTGGTGAGGCTGCCAACCCGATTACCCATCGGGCTTTTTTATTGTTTACGCAATGCAGCATGGAGTCAATTCCATGCTGCATTGCGCTTTTTTTAGAAGCGATCGGTAATCGTTTTGGCTTGGGTGAACAACAAGAGGTAATCGGGGCCGCCAGCTTTGGAGTCGGTGCCGCTCATGTTGAAGCCACCAAACGGTTGCACCCCAACCAAAGCGCCAGTACACTTGCGGTTGAAATACAAGTTGCCAACGTGGAAATCGCGGCGAGCTTCTTCCAGCCGTTCGCGTGAGCGGCTAAATACAGCGCCAGTCAAGCCATATTCGGTGTTGTTGGCAATTTGCAGCGCATGCGGCCAGTCGTTAGCTTTGATAAATGCCAACACTGGCCCGAAAATTTCTTCCAACGAAAGCCGAGCGTCGGGGGCAATATCGGCAATAATTGTTGGCGGAATGAAATAGCCATCTGCTGCATCGCCAGTTTCGCCGCCGAGCATCAAGCGCCCTTCGCCCTTGCCAATTTCAATGTATTCGCGAATCTTGTCGAAGGCTTTTTGGTCGACCACAGCGCCCATATGCTGCTTGGGATCGGTTGGGTCGCCCATAGTCAGTTTCTTGGCACGATCAACAACTTTCTTCAAAACTGAATCATAAACGCTCTCGACGATAATTGCCCGCGAACAGGCCGAACATTTTTGGCCTTGGAAACCAAAGGCCGAGGCCACAATCGCATCGGCGGCAGCATCGAGATCGGCGGTTTCATCGACCACAATTCCATCTTTACCGCCCATTTCTAAGATTGTGCGTTTGAGCCAGATCTGGCCTGGTTGCAACTTAGACGAGCGTTCGAAAATGCGCAGGCCAATTTCTTTCGAGCCAGTGAAGGCAATCACGCGGGTTTTGGCGTGATCAACCAAGGCATCGCCCATTGCGCCACCAGAGCCAGGCACGAAATTGACTACGCCATCGGGCAAGCCAGCTTCTTCAACCAACAAGCGCACAAATTGCGCGGCAATTGCTGGCGAGGCCGAGGCAGGCTTCAGCACAACCGTATTGCCAGCAGCAATCGCGGCGGTGGTCATGCCAACCATAATCGCCAAGGCAAAGTTCCATGGTGGAATAACCACAGTCACGCCGAGCGGGATATAGCGCAGTTCATTTTCTTCGCCGTTGTAGGCAACGACAGGTTGTGGGCCACCAAACTTAATCGCTTGGCGACCATAATATTCCATAAAGTCGATCGCTTCGGCCACATCTGCATCGGCCTCAGCCCAACTTTTGCTCACTTCGTAGACCAACCATGCCATAAATTCAAACTTACGGCGGCGCATCACTGCCGCAGCGCGGAACAAATAGCGAGCGCGTTCTTCTGCCGCAACGTTGCGCCATGTTTCAAACGCTGTGGCGGCAACTTCGACCGCTTGATTGGCATGCTCAACCGTTGCCTTGGCAAAACTGCCAACAACTTGGCTTGGCTTGGCCGGATTCAGTGAATCGAAGGTGTCGGCCAATTCGATATGTTCGCCACCAATAAGCAGCGGATACGTCCGGCCTAATTCATCGCCAACTTTACTAAGCGCCGTGCGCATGGCATCGGCATTGGCCTTGACACTGAAATCGACAAACGGTTCGGGGCGGTAATCGGGTAACATGTACATCTCCTAGCGATAAGCGCCATTGCTTATTTGGATCAGGTTATCAATATTTTATCCGAAATTATGCCGATTAAGTTAGATCAATTCGCGCAGATCAAGCGCTGGGCCATGGCTGCACAACAATTTTGGCTGTTGGCGGGTATTTTGCCAACATGCGCCACACATGCCGATGCCACATGGGTAGGCTTGATCGACGATAAATGCGGCAAAGCCTTGTTGCCAAGCATAGCGCTCGCGGCGAATGCGTTGGCTCAAACGATTAGCCAAATCAACACTACCTGCGGCCAACAAGCGATTGGCCCAAACCAACGGCGAATCAAGTTTGCCACTACTTTCCAGCAAATCAAGCACATCGTCGCTGGTTGCCAAATATTCAATCTCTGCTGGCAGGACAAATGGCGGCACGCGCAACTCGTCGTTGGCGCTGGCCAGCAACAACACAGGCGCGCCCGTTTCAGTAATGCGTTGGGCATAGAACAACAAGCTGTAGATTGCATTGCCCTCAGCAATCAACAAGGTTGCTTTTTGGCCATCGCTGCTCAGCGGTCGACCCAACGGCCCAAGCACATCAAGCTCGCTGGCTTTGGGCAAACGCGCAATCGTTGCCAACAACGGGTCGTGCAAATCCAAGGCCAAGGTGGCGGTACTACTGCGATTGGTCGCAATAATCCAAGCGCGGCTGCGCAAGAATGGGTCGTTGCCCAGCCCGTGATGCAGCATTGCCCATTGGCCTGGCTGCGCGCTGGCAAGTTGCTGCGAGGCCACAGTTAACAAGCCATACTGTGAATTCAATTGTTGCTGATCGAGAATAACTGTTTGCATACCAGCATTATCCGAGAAGATCGAGGCTTGTGCAAGGAGCAGAGTGGCAAGGGGTCAGGAATTTTCTGTGTAACCGCGAAGAACGCTAAGAGCACGAATGTTAGGTTTTGTGGTTCGCTGATAATTGTAGAAATCTCAGCGAACCACAAAACCAGCCTTAGCGTCCTTAGCGTTCTTCGCGGTTAAAAACTAGAGCCTACGCTTGTGGCCCGGCGTTTACCACGGTTTCGCCAGCGCGTTCGGCGTATTGCTCGAAGTTCTTGCGGAAGCGTGCGGCCAAGTCATCGGCAACCCGATCGTATTCGCTGGCATCAGCCCAAGTTTGGCGAGGTTGCAGCACGCTGTTATCAACGCCATCGATTGCCACTGGCACATCGAGGTTGAAACGATCGTCGTGCCACATTTCCACGTTATCGAGCTTGCCTTCCAAGGCGGCATGCACCATCGTGCGAGTATCGCGCAAGCTCATGCGCTTGCCAACCCCGAACGCCCCACCAGTCCAGCCAGTATTGACCAAAAATACCCGCACTTTGTGTTCGCGCATCTTTTGGCCGAGCAAATCGGCATAAACAGTTGGGTGTAATGGCATAAACGGTGCGCCAAAGCAGGTGCTAAACGTCGCTTGTGGCTCTGAGCCAATGCCGGTTTCGGTGCCAGCCAACTTGGCGGTATAACCTGACAAGAAGTGATACATAGCTTGTTCAGGGCTGAGCTTGGCGATTGGCGGCAAAACGCCAAAGGCATCAGCAGTCAAGAAGATGATTGTTTCTGGTTGGCCGCCCATGCCCGTTTCGCTGACGTTGGGAATGAATTCCAACGGGTAGGCAGCGCGGGTGTTTTCGGTCAACGAAGCATCATCATAATTGGGATCGCGGCTATCGCTGAGCACCACGTTTTCGAGCACAGCGCCATAACGAATGGCATCGAAAATTTCTGGCTCCGATTCGCGGCGCAAGCGAATACACTTGGCATAGCAGCCGCCTTCGAAGTTGAACACGCCGTTGGCGCTCCAACCATGCTCGTCATCGCCAATCAGCACCCGTTCGGGGTCGGCTGAGAGCGTAGTTTTGCCGGTGCCTGAGAGGCCAAAGAACAACGCCACATCGCCTTTGCTGCCAATATTGGCTGAGCAGTGCATGGGCATTACGTCTTGGCTTGGCAAAACCATGTTCAAGACCGTAAAGATCGATTTCTTGATCTCGCCAGCGTATTCGGTGCCAACGATCAAAATCAATTTTTCATCGAGATTGATCATGGCGGCGACTTCTGAGCGCGAGCCATCGACCGCTGGATCAAGCTTCAGGCTTGGCAGGTTGAGCACCGTCCATTGCGGTTGTTGATCGTTGCTAATTGCATCGCGGAACAATTGTTTGGCGAACAAGTTATGCCAAGCATACTCAGTCACCACACGAATTGGTAGCGCATAGGCTGGATCAGCGCCAGCGCTGGCATCTAAAACAAACATCTCACGTTCGGCCATGTGGGCCAACGCCTTCGCCTTGATTGCGGCATAGGTTTCGGGCTGCATAGCTTTATGGAATTTCGTCCAGTGCATTGACGCAGCTGCTGGTGTTTCCACCACAAACTTATCATCTGCAGAACGACCCGTGCGTGCGCCCGTGGTGGCAACAACGGCCCCAGTAGCCGATAAAACGGCTTCGCCCCGTTTGAGAGCAGCTTCCACCAATTGCGGCACCGTTAAGTTGCGATAGGCTTGCTTGACATGTAAATTATCGCCTACAGTGTCGCCTTCACTTAATACGGCTCGTTCGGTCATGAGATGGCTCCTTTAGTAAAGAGAAATACATTAAACTGCCGTAGCGGCTACCACCAGCACAAGCGCGTTTAACCTGCGCTTGGTGAGCCAGCTAGCGTAGCAGCTACAACACCGATACATCGTTTATCGAAAGCCCAAAGCGACTGCCAAGAAACTCGGCAGCTCGTCGGCACATTACCATTCGCGAGAGAAATATCTCAAAATAATCCATCACCGAGGCCATCTCGGTGTCGATCGTTAATTGCAGTGTAACACGCCGCTGCTCGCTATCAACCCGCAGGAACGATTTGGTCGCTGCATAATTGACCCGATCATGAATATCAAAGGTGGTGGGATCGCTGTTTTGAACCCGAGAGCGATGCACATCGGATTTGTCGGCCAAAATCAGCGCCGCTGCCACGCTTGAAACCGCATGGCCACGTTCTTCCTCGTGGTTGCCAATCGCGCCCATAATCGTGATGATCTCGTCGATTGGCATCTCGAGGCTGCTCAAAATATCTTTAGCCAGAATTGCTCCAGTTTGGCCGTGATCGTTGCGATTGATGCTATTGCCAATATCGTGCAACAAGCCTGCAATTTCGGCTAGCTCAATTTCACGAGCCGAAAATTTGAGGCGGCGCAAGACGTTAGCCCCAATATGGCCAACCAAGGCGGCATGGCGACGGCCATGCTCAGTATAGCCAATCAGCTTGAGCTGCTGGTTGGCAGCATCAAGGTAGGCAAAGGTATGGGGATGATTGCGCACATGGGTAATTGTCACACGGCGGGGATCAGCCTTGGCTAATTCGCTGGCTGGAGCCTGGACAGGTTCGCTGGTTAATTCGGCAACCATTGCCTCGCGTTGGGCAACCGCAGCCTCAATTTTAGGTTCTACAACCTTGCGCATCCGATCCTTCGCGTCAAGCGAAAGCGTATCCGCAGTGTGGGTTAGCTTCTCGACTTCATTGGCGAGCCGCGCATCATCGCGCATATCCATAGAAAACCTCGCTGAAGCAACAACTGGAGTTCAAAACTACGCAGTTCATTACTTCAATGAATGGGCCAACATTGCTGCCAGCTTGCATAAACGTCAATTGTCAATGCGATCATTCAACGTTGAATAATCACGAATTGGATGTTGGTTGTTGGGGATTGGGGGCTGGGAGATTTGAGCAAACCCAAAATCTACCAATCTCCAATCATAAAGCAAATATTGCTGGCTGGTTATTGAGCATCAGGAGCTAGAAATCAATGCAGCAAAGAGCTATGCTTGAATCTCAAGCCCGACCGATCCCCGACCCCCAACAACCGACCCCTAATTTATATCACTCCCCGACAAACTTTCGCGGAGAATTTCAAGATTTTCTAGGGCAAGACCTGTGCCGATGGCCACGCAGTTGGCGGGCTGGTCGGCGACATAACAGGGCACGCCAGTTACTTCGGTCAGCAATTCGTTGATCCGACGCAGCATTGAGCCACCGCCGGTCATCACCATACCTTTATCAATAATATCCGATGATAATTCTGGTGGCGTTTCGACCAAGACCGAGCGCACTGCGCTAATAATTGCTTCAAGTGGCTCTTGAATTGCATCGGTAATTTCGTTGGAATCGACCTCGATCGTGCGCGGCAAGCCGGCAACTTGGTCGCGACCGCGTACTTGCATGGTCAATGGGCGGTCGAGCGGCAAGGCTGAACCAATTTCAATTTTAATACTTTCAGCAGTGCGTTCGCCGATCATCATATTATATTTACGTTTGATATAGGCGGCGATGGCTTCATCGAACTTATTGCCACCAACCCGTACCGAATTGCTCACCACAATATCGTTGAGCGAAATCACGGCAACTTCAGTTGTACCACCACCAATATCAATAATCAAGTTGCCCGATGGTTGGGCCACCGGAATATTCGCGCCAATCGCAGCAGCAAGTGGCTCACGAATCAAATAAGCGCGGCGTGCGCCAGCTTTACGAGCGGCATCGCGGACGGCCCGCATCTCGACGGTGGTTACCCCAGCCGGAATACAGATCATCACATCGGGCTTGCCAAAGCCACGGGTTTTATCAATAAAGTGCTCCAACATCGCCTTGGTGGTTTCATAATCGGCGATAACCCCATTCAGCATTGGGCGAATCACCTCAACGCTTTCTGGTTCACGGCCAAGCATCGCGAGGGCATCAGCGCCAACTGCGCGAATCTTATTGGTTTTGCGCGAGAGCGCCACCACCGACGGCTCGGACAAGGCAATTCCTTTGCCCTTGATGTAGACAAGCACATTGGCCGTGCCTAGGTCAATCCCAAGTTTTCGTGCCATACCTTAGTTATTCCAAACGAAGAAAGAACACCAAGCGATTACCACTGGTTTGCATGCCATGGGTGCTAGCTGATGTTCTTTCTACTCATGCTTACTACTGTTGACGGTTGCGGCGCAGCTTTGCAACTTGCAAACGCACCGTAGCGCGGCGCAGGGCAATTTCGGCCTGAGCAACATCTACAGCGCCTTGGCGATCGCGCACAGCTTGTTCAGCTTTGGCGCGTGCTTGTTCTGCCCGTGCTTCATCGATTTCATCAGCGCGTTCAGCGGTATCGGCCAAAATCGTTACCCGATTTGGCAAGACTTCCATGAAGCCGCCGCTGATGGCGTAGGGCATGCTAACACCATTTTTCACATAGTGCAATTCGCCTGGTTGCAAGACAGTCAATAGTGGCTCGTGGCGGGGCAAAATCCCTACCCGACCTTCATACGAAGGTGCGCTAACCATATCGACTTCTTCGGAAAGAACCACGCGCTCAGCGGTGACGATTTCCAATTGGAGTGGCATACATCCTCACAGCGATTATAGACAATGCGCCGGAATGGGGCGGGTATAATGCCCGTTCCAGCCGGCGCAGGGTCGTATAATCATTGATCGCTTATTGCTTTGATGCGTCGAAGGCGGCTACCACATCGTCGATGCCACCCTTCATAAAGAAGAAGCTTTCGGGAATGTGGTCGAACTCGCCGGCGAGAACGCGGGCAAAGCTCTTGACAGTATCGCCAACGGCGACGTACTTGCCTGGAATGTTGGTAAACACTTCAGCCACGCCAAATGGTTGTGAGAAGAAGCGTTCGAGCTTGCGGGCGCGTGAAACTGTCAATTTGTCGTCGTCTGACAATTCTTCGACACCCAAGATTGCAATAATATCTTGCAAGTCTTTGTAGCGTTGCAACATCCGTTGGACTTCGGTCGCGACGCGGTAGTGTTCTTCGCCCACAATGTTGGGGTCGAGAATCCGGCTGGTCGAAGCCAGTGGGTCCACCGCAGGGTAGATACCTTTTTCCGAGATCGAGCGTTCCAGCGAAATCGTTGCATCCAAGTGGGCAAAGGTTGTTGCTGGAGCTGGGTCGGTGTAGTCGTCAGCAGGCACGTATACTGCTTGCAACGAGGTAATCGAGCCAGTCTTGGTCGAGGTGATGCGTTCTTGCAACTCACCCATCTCGGTACCAAGGGTTGGTTGATAACCCACCTGTGAAGGCATCCGGCCCAAGAGCGCCGACACTTCCGAGCCTGCTTGGGTAAAGCGGAAGATGTTATCGACGAACAACAGCACGTCGCGGCCTTCTTCGCGGAAGTATTCAGCCATGGTTAAGGCTGAAAGCGCAACCCGCAAGCGTGCTCCTGGTGGTTCGTTCATTTGGCCGAACACCATCACCGTTTTATCGAACACGGTTTGGTCGGTGCCAGGAATCTTCGAATCTTTCATTTCGTGGATCAAGTCGTTACCTTCGCGTGAGCGCTCGCCTACGCCTGCGAACACCGAATAACCGGATTGTTCTTTAGCGATATTCGAGATCAACTCTTGGATAATAACGGTCTTGCCCACGCCTGCGCCGCCGAACACACCGGTTTTGCCACCCTTGGTAAAGGGCGCGATCAAGTCGATGACTTTGATGCCGGTTTCGAACAACTCAGCGCGGTTTGATTGTTCTTCGAAGGTTGGGGCTGGGCGGTGAATTGGCATTGTTTTGGTGGTACCAACAGCGCCTTCACCGTCGATTGGTCGACCTTGAACGTCGAACACCCGACCCAAGGTTTCTGGCCCGACTGGCACGCTGATTGGTGCGCCAGTGTCGATAACGTCCATCCCGCGGACAAGCCCGTCGGTGGTGGACATAGCGACCGCGCGTACCACGCTATCGCCCAACTGTTGTTGGACTTCGCAGATCAGCGATGGTCGGCCTTGGCCCAAGGGAATTTCCAACGCGTTATAAATTTGTGGCAGGCCATCGGCAGGAAATTCTGCATCGATAACCACGCCAGTAATTTGTAAAATCTTTCCAGTTGCCATGGAATTCTCCAAATGGTCAACAATCGCTAGCCAAAACTAGCTGATTATTGGTTGAGCGCTGTTGCACCAGCGGCGATTTCGCTAATCTCAGTGGTAATGGCTGCTTGCCGAGCCTTGTTATAGGTCAGGGTCAAGTCGCGCACCAACTCTTTGGCATTGTCGTTGGCATTGCGCATGGCCATCATCCGGGCCGAATGTTCACTTGCAATTGATTCAAGGATGGCTTGGTAGAGCTGCACTTCAATGAAGCGTGGCAATAATTGGTCAAGCACATCTTCTTGGCTTGGTTCGTACGAGTAATCGACCTTGGTTGCACCAGCGTTGCCTGGGGCTTCGACTGGCAAGAAACGGCGCAATTTTGGCCGCTGCACCAAGGTGTTGACGAACTCAGCGCAAAGCAAGTAGACTTCATCGTAGGCATAGTTGCCATTCGCATCGGGGCTATAGCCAGTGATCGCGGTTGTGGCAGCAGGCAACACATCCACCAAGGGTGGCGAATCGCCTAAACCAATAATTTCAGCGTCGAGCTTTTGACCAGCCCGCAAGATGAAATCGCGACCTTTTTTGCCGACAGCGATGACTGAAACACTACGACCTTGGCTTTTTTGCTCTGTGATAAAGCGAGCCGCTGCACGCGTCAAGTTTGAATTAAGCGCACCGCACAGCCCACGGTCGGGCGTGATCAAAATCAACGCAACACGAGTTACTGTGGGATGCGGCTGCAACAACGGGTGTTTCGAGCTGCCACCCATCGAACGCATTGTCAACTCGCCCATAACATCGTACAGGCGGTCGGCATACGGACGGGTTGCAAGCACGTTTCGTTGAGCGCGACGCATCTTCGAGGCCGACACTAGCTCCATCGCTTTGGTGATTTTGCCAGTGTTCTTGACACTCTTGATCCGCCGCCGAATTTCTCGTGCTGAAGCCATAAAATCCTCGTAAAGAAAGAGATTGAGGCGAGGGCGGGATCAAGGTTTAACTGACCCCTGACCCCCAGCC
>NZ_PUBZ01000158.1 GCF_003205875.1 Herpetosiphon llansteffanensis | reverse complement strand
GGAGAGGGGTTGGGGTGAGGGGATCACAAAACCTACCCTTGTAAGCCAGCCCCCTCGCCCACTGGACACGGGCGAGGGGGAGCCGACCGTTTTGTATCATGCATTGCGACAGAACTGCACAATTAAAGCCCCTCGCCCGCGCACGGGAGAGGGGTTGGGGTGAGGGGATCACAAAACCTACCCTTGTAAGCCAGCCCCCTCGCCCACTGGACACGGGCGAGGGGGAGCCGACCGTTTTGTATCATGCATTGCGATAGAACTGCACAATTAAAGCCCCTCGCCCGCGCACGGGAGAGGGGTTGGGGTGAGGGGATCTTAAAACCTTCCTCGGGTACGGGTTCAATCTTCAGCGTCGTTGCTAAACCCAATAATCCTTCCGCTAGCCAAGAGCCAAAAGCCCATAACCTCATCCCCTTCGTGGATCAAACGATGGTTGTTGAAATTCGAGGCTTAACCTATACTGAATCAAGGGATCGAATTAGTGTGAGGTCTACCAGATGAGTGTTGATGCCGCCTTGGCATGGGTTGACGAGCGCCACGATCAGCTGTTGGCTCGATTTAGCGAATTGCTGCGGATTCCCTCAGTGAGTACCGACCCTGCGTTTGCTGCCGATGTGCAGCGCTGTGCAGATTGGCTCGTCGGCGATTTACAACGGATTGGCTTTGCCAATTGTCGTGCGATTGCGACCGCTGGCCATCCAGTTGTTTATGGTGAATGGCTCAAGGCTGGGCCAAATGCGCCAACTATTTTGGTCTATGCCCATTACGATGTTCAGCCAGTCGAGCCACTTGAATTGTGGGAAACCCCGCCATTCGAGCCACGGCTTCATGATGGCAGGTTGTATGCGCGTGGCTCAATCGACGATAAATGTGGCGCATTTGCCAACTTAATCGCCTTTGAATCGCTGCTTGAAACCACAGGCACACTGCCGGTCAATATCAAAGTAGTTTTCGAGGGCGAAGAAGAAACTGGATCGCCAGCAATGGAGCCGTTTGTGCGCGAGCATAAAGAGTTGCTGGCAGCAGATTTGATGTTGATTTGCGATGGCGGCTCGATGCCCGACCAACCTTTAATGTTCTACACAGCCCGCGGCATTATCGGGGCCGAAGTGAAGGTAACGGGGCCAAGCCATGATTTGCATTCTGGTTTAGTTGGCGGGGCGGTGCAAAACCCAATTCATGTGGTAGGAACAATTATCGCTGCACTCCACGACCAAACTGGGCGCATTCAAATTCCTGGCTTCTACGCTGATGTGCAAACACCATCGGAGACCGAACAAGGCTTGATGGCTGTTCAAGAGCAAGAATTTTTTGAAATGCTCAAGAGTGAAACAGGCCGCGACAAGTTTTGGGCCAACGAACTTGGTTCATTAGTTGCACGCACCACGGCCTTGCCAACCTGCGATGTCAATGGGGTTTGGGGTGGCTATCAAGGAGTAGGTAGCAAAACGATCATCCCAGCTGAGGCAGGCTTCAAAGTAACCATGCGCCTCGTTGCCGACCAAGATCCACATGCGATTCTCGAGGCATTTAGCCAGTTTGCCCAGAGCTTTGCCAGCGAAACTGCCGCCGTGGTTGTGACGAAAGGCCCAGCAAGCTATCCCGTTAATTTGCTCTACGATGGGCCGGTGATCGAAGCCCTACAAGCGGCGTTTGAAGCAACGTGGGGCAAGCCTGCCACGCTCTATCGCCAAGGCGGCTCGGTGCCAATTATGGGCATGTTCCAGCGCGAACTTGGGATCAATTTGGCCACGTTAGGCTTTGGCACAGGCGAAAATGGCCATGCACCCAACGAATATCTGCTGGTTGATGAATTTTTCCGTGGGGTTGCAACGGCAATTCATTTCTACACAAATATGGGCCAGCAATCGGCGTAATTGTTAAATAAAGACCATCGAATGCTCCTCAATGCAATGCTACACGGAGCGTTCGATGGCCCAAAGCTGTGGATTTCGTTAATTTGGATCTGACGCTGGAATTCATGCACAAAATCAGCTGCGCTGGTTTTCCCCAGCGAGCGAGCGCAACGACTGACGGTGGTAAACGAAACAGCTGATTGCGAAGCCCAATTCGATCAGCGCTCCAGCGCTCACAGCAATTGACGCGGCGGCGGAGAGAAACACCAATCCAATAGCGGCGGCGGCAAGTGTCAGCCCTAAAATCCAGTAAAGTTGCATGCCATACAGCGTAGCAAAAACCAGATAACGACCACCAATCACAATCAACATGGCGCTAAAAAACCAAGCTGGTTGTTCCCGACCGAGGCCATAGGCAAGCGGCATACAGAAAACCAGCCAAAATGTGCTAGCTCCTGCTAATTGGCCAAGCGGATTGCCTTTGGTATGCGTTCCGCGTGCGCCAAGCAGTTTACAAATCACGATCGAAACGGGGTAGATGAGCATCCCACCTACTAAAAGTACGATGATTGCACGTTCGGCTGAGCCAGTAAGCGCAACACCCGCCGCGATCGACCATGCCAGCGCTGATGCCAAGATTCCAGCAGCACCGCTGTAGTAGCCTGCACGCATATCGGCTTGAGCAGCGGAAATTGACCAATCCATGTACCAGACCTCCTTGAGACACAGCTGCGTCCTACCATTCCTGAGCTTCGCCGCTTCGAGGTTCTCTCAGACTGAGCAGAATACCATACATCTACCCATGGACTAAGCAGATTACGCGGCTTGGATTTGTGCAATTGTGTCAAATTCTATGCCAATTGATCAACATTTCAGCTAAGATCAAGATTAAGCTGGTTGATTATGACGCGAGCGCTGCCAACGCCGCCAAGCCCAATCGCCAAACAAGACCAAAAGCAACGAAACGCCCATCAATGGCATGAAAATGCTCAAGACAACAATCAAAGCGACCATCCATTTTGGCACGACCTGCTCGTTAACGCGGCTAGGTACGCCCAATTTGCCCTTGGGTCTGCGCCACCACCACAAAAGAACGCCCGAAACACTCAGGCCAATCAGAATCAAACAGGTTAATACGGCAATAATTTTGGTTGGCCAACCATAAATCGCGCCAGTATGAATGGGATAGAAATATAAGGCCGCTTTGGCAGGCAAACCCAACATATTCCAACGCAGATCATCTAAAATCGTTCCGTTATATTGATCAACCCAAGCCATACGCATGTTGGGCAAATCGTGGCTGCTGCTCGTCGTAAAGCTAAATGCCTGTTCTGGTTTTTCGGGAATGAACAAGCTCCATTCTGCTGCATTACCAGTTGCCTGATAACGTGCTACTGCTTGATCAATGGTTAACGGCGTAGCATCTGCAGCAGCAGCAGCAGATCGCGGCGCACTAATATACGAGGCTGGCAATTGGCCACTTACAGCTAAACTGCCGAGCATCAAGGTGCCAGCTGCATAGGTAAAAATTAAGCCCGTCGCCATAATAACGACCGCCACAATTGCAAAATAGGCTCCTAAAACGCTATGCAGTTCGCGCAGAATTGCCCGTGGCTTGCCTGCCCAACGCACCCACCAACGCCCAGGCTTGCCGCTGCTGCGCCGCCACCACAAATACAACCCCGTCAAAACCGATGAAATGCTCCAGCCAACCATCAACTCAACGACCAAGCGCCCAAATAATCCAGCAAATAAGCTGCGGTGCAAGGTCAAAATCCAATCAAAAAAGCTCGAGTGATCTTGCATGCCCAACACTTGGCCCGTGTATTGATTGACATAGGCCGTCAGATCTTCGGTTTCGCTGAGATGCATGTGAATGCCCAACGAATGGGCAGGATCGCGATGTTGAAAAATATACTCAGCATGCGCATTCGGATAGGCCGCTTCTGCTGCCGCAACCAATTCGCCATAGCCCAACATCTGAGCTTGCGGAGCCACAACAAATAATTCAGGATACAGCACTGGCTCAAGCTCATCGCGAAACACATAGATCGCGCCCGCCAAGGAAACCACAAACAAAATCGGCGTAACCAACAGGCCTGCAATAAAGTGCCAGCGCCAAATTGCCGCGTAGAGTCGCGCTAAACGTTTCTTAGCGGTTGCCGCTGCTGGGCCATTCGTCGCCGCATCAGGGACGCGCGTAGGAGTTGAAGCAGTATCGAGCGCCATTCAGACCCATTCCTTTCGTGCAAGCCAAAGAGCCCTGCGCACAGCAACAGAGCACATTTGTGTATAAAGACAATTTAATCGGATAAAATAGATTTTATTACGCGGAGACTATACTAAATCTTGTTCTCTGCGTCAAATAGTGTGTTTAGGCTATAGGCTTTGGGCTATTGGCTTTGGGCTATTGGCTATTGGCTTTGTGGGGTTTTGACTTTTGACTTCATCCCTGCTTTTGACTTTTATGTGTCGATTTCTGATAATAACGCCACAGCTAGCATGTCAAGGAGGACAGGATGCTTCACGGGAAAGTTGCGGTTGTCACGGGCGGAGCGATTGGGATCGGTGCGGCCACAGCCAAAATCTTAGCAGCTCAAGGCGCAACCGTCGTGATTGGCGATATTAATCAGCAAGCAGCCCTACAAACCGTCGAACAAATTCGTAGCGCAGATGGTCACGCTCATTTTTACGCTTGCGATGTGCGCAACGAGGCCGATATTCAGGCGTTGGTGCAATTTGCCCTCGAGCAAGGTGGCTTGGATATTATGATCAACAATGCAGGCATTGGTGGCCAACCAGCGCCGTTGCACCTGACCGAAAATCATAATTGGCAGCGCGTGCTTGACATCGATTTAACTGGAGTATTTTGGGGCCAAAAATATGCCAGTCAAGCCATGCTGGCAGGTGGCAAAGGTGGCTCGATCGTCAATGTGGCCTCGATTGCAGGCGTTGGCGGCTCGCCCAATTTAGGGCCATATGGTGTCGCTAAAGCTGGCGTGATTCAGATGAGCAAAACCGGCGCAATTGAGCTAGCTCCCGCTGGCATTCGGATTAATGCAGTTTGCCCAGGCTGGACCGAAACCGCCATTTTAGAGGGTTTCGAGCCAAGCGCCCATGAACGAATGATCCGCTCGATTCCGCTCAAACGCATGGGCACGCCCCAAGAAATCGCCGAATTGATCGTCTTTTTGGCTTCACCAGCAGCAAGTTTTATCACCGGAGCCGAATATATCATCGATGGCGGCATAACCAGCATGTAGCTTGTTTAGAGCGAAAGAGGTCGCTGTGGCCGAATATACGATTGAGCATCAGCTTGAGGCTGGCATCGAACGCATCATCTACACCCCACATCAACAACGCCAACAAACGCCAATTTTGCTAGGCCATGGCATGTGGCATGGAGCTTGGTGCTGGCAACCGTGGCAAGAATTATTGGCCGAATGGGGCTGGCAGAGCATCGCATTCAGCCTGCCAGGCCATGGCAAATCACCAGCCCAACGCCCGTATCGCTTGAATACGCTTGGCTATTATTACCGCACGCTCAAAGCCGAAATTGAGCGCTTGCCAATCAAGCCAATCTATATCGGCCACAGTATGGGCGGGGCCTTGGGCCAGTGGCATCTCGCCAAAGGCGGCGACGATTTGCCAGCGATGGTGTTGGTTGCGCCATGGCTGAGCCATAGCATGCGCCCAGTTTTTCGGAATGCGCAAAAACTTGATCCTTGGGGCGTATTGCTGTCGTGGCTTTCGCTCTCGGCAACGCCAACCATTCGCACGCCCAAACGCGCAGCTTTTTGGTTTCTCAGCGACAACGCAATTATCAAGCCCAAGCAACTGCATCGCCAACTTGCGCCAGAATCGGCCTTGGTTTTGTTGCAATATCGCTGGCCATTGTGGCGACCAGCCAAAAAGGTCAAAACGCCGCTTTTATGGCTGGCAGCCGAACACGATCGTTGCATTCCAGAAGTCTATTCACGGCCTTCCGCAGCTCATTACAACGCCGAATATTGGGTTATTCCTAAGGCCAACCACGATTTAATGTTCGAGGAGTCGTATCGCGAAACCGCCGAGTTAATCAATAATTGGTTGCAATCAATCGTCACAGGGAAGCAGCATGATCACGATTCAAACCTACAATTTCAATCAAGCATACGCTAAAGTCGAACAATTATGTCAATTAATCATTGATAGCATCGCCCAAGGAGCTTCAATTGGCTTTTTGCCGCCGCTCAGCCTTGCCGATGCAACCAGCTATTGGCAGGCGATCATCAGCGATCTGCAAGCAGAACAGCGGGTATTGTTGGTAGCGTTGGATGCTGATCAGATCGTTGGCAGCGTCCAGCTTGATCTGCCCAGCAAAGCCAACGCCAGCCATCGCGCCGAAGTGCAAAAATTATTAGTGCATTCGCAATTTCAACGCCGTGGCATTGCCCAACAATTAATGCACGAACTTGAGGCGGTTGCTCAAACCCATGGCCGTTGGTTGTTGGTGCTCGATACGCGCCAAGGCGATAAGGCCGAGTCGCTGTATCGCAAGTTGGGCTATCACGAGGCGGGGGTTATTCCTAATTTTGCCCGTAGTGCCGATGGGGAAACCCATGCAACGATCATGTTTTATCGCGAATTAGCCCATTAATCGCCAACTTGCATGACTACTCCTAATACGTTTATTAGGAAACCTGCTGCTTGGATTGAACATCCATGAATCCAAGCAGCATTCAACAATAATCAATGATCTATGTTTCGCTCGTCGGTTGTTGTAAAAATGCTAGCACGCTTGCTTCAACCTGATCGCGGGCAGTTACCAACTCGCGGTGATTCAAATCGGCAAAGATCTGGACAGTGCCACCCGCCATGGTTAATGCATCCTGCTGTTCGCGCACCCGATCCACGACATAGCCATCGCCAGTGCTGGTGTAGAGCAAAAATGGTTTCGTCAACGCGCTTGGGCTGAGGATTGGCCAGGTCATGCAACCGCGCAGCCGCGCAAGATAGGCTGGCATATTCGTGCGCTCCACAAAGGCTTGCATACTTGGCGTAACGTTTAATGCAGCCAATCGCCCTTGTTGCTTGGCGGTAGCCAATTCGCTAAATTGGGCAATTTGAGGCTCAATTCGTTCGGGCGTAAAAATCTGGCCAACGAATGTTCCTGCAATCACCGCCCGCCGTACTTCTGGCATATTCGCCAGCAATTGCAGCCCAAGCGTGCCCCCAAACGACCAGCCAAAAAGCTGAATAGCGCTATAGCCGCATGTTTTGAGCACGCGCTGAATATCTGATTGATACAGATCCAATCCATAGGCCTGCGATTCGATCGGCATAAAGCTCGTGCCAGCCCCACGCAGATCAACGGTTATGACGGTAAAATGAGCGGCAAGGCGATCAACCCAGCCCGCGTTGTGCCAGAGCATACGATCTTGGCCAAAGCCATGGAGCAAAAGTAACGGCGAGCCAGTACCCTGCCGATCAAAAACCAGCGTTCCCCCATCGATGGTTGCACATGTTAAAACAGGCATTGAAATCCATCACTCCTCATTCAGCAAGCCAATAGTTTATGATAAACCATGCACAATAGCTTTTGTAATACGTATCATACAAACAAATGCACATTGGCAGCAAGTGCGAATTTGATCCAGCGCAATTGAGCAGAATCTTCTATAATAAAATCACGCGCTTGCTTCATCCTCGCCACACTACCACGTAGATTCAGCATTTAATCATCGTCCTTGTAGGTGTGAAGGAGTTTCTATGCGACGGAGCGTTTGCTATCGATTAATGATGTTGTTGCTAGGATTAAGTGCATGTGGCACAACGCCTGCCCAACACCCCACAACCACCAGTGTTCCCGCTGAAACTCCAGCAGTTCTCGCCGCCGCAGTTACCCCAGAAGCCCGCGATTATCCTTTATTGAGTGCCTATCAGCAAGCTGTTGATGCTGCATTAACTGCCAAGCCACCAGTTTTAACCCTTGCCAGCCTTGATTCGCAGCAAGCAATGGCCCAAATCGTCGCACTCAACGAGCCAAAGCTTCAAAGCCAATTTGTTGAGCAGAATGGTATTCCATTTCGCAATGAGGTTTTTGGAATTGTGCCCGTGCGCGAAAGCGACATCATCGAAGCCACCGCCCAATGCTTGCAAGTCAGCTGCTACCGCGTCGAGGTCTACAATTTTGCGCTCAACCTGACCTTGGCGATTACCGTTGATATTTCCAACCAAAAGGTGATTGTCGTCGAGCGCCTCGCCAACAGCCAACCAGATATTCCTGAGCATTTGACGGCGGTAGCGCGTGAAATTGCCAGCAATGCCAGCGAGGTCGAGCAGGCACTTGGCTACAAACCAAGCTCCGATCAAGCAGTAATGGCCAATACCAAAACTTCGTTGAACGCCACCCGCTGCGAACGCTCAGTGCATTTGTGTGTTGCGCCAACTTTTGTCGAAGGTGAACGCGCATTGTGGGCAATTGTCGATTTGACCGATACTCGCTTGGTGGGCGTGCGCTGGACCAATGTTGGCGCAACCGGCCCAGCAGTGACCGAAAAAGGCATGCAAAACGAGGCCGTGCTGAAATATTGC
The DNA here is from genome assembly GCF_003205875.1 of Herpetosiphon llansteffanensis. Taxonomy (GTDB): domain Bacteria; phylum Chloroflexota; class Chloroflexia; order Chloroflexales; family Herpetosiphonaceae; genus Herpetosiphon; species Herpetosiphon llansteffanensis. The sequence continues at coordinate 143,214 of NZ_PUBZ01000158.1, read as the reverse complement.
GATCATACAACGCGTTTGGAGCGTGATGGCTGGGCCTTCGATTATATGCTCACCTCATCCGATGGCCTGCGAATCTCCGAGATCAGCTACCAAGGCAAGCCCTTGTTCAAAAGCGCCAAATTGGTTGATTGGCATGTGAGCTATAGCGAACGTGATGGTTTTGGCTATAGCGATGCAGTTGGCTGCCCGTATTTTTCGCAAGCAGCAGTCATCGCCGTTGAGCCACCAATGATCGGCGAGTTGATCGAAAATGATCAAGTAGTTGGATTTCAATTGGTGCAGGAATTTTGGTCGGAGCTTTGGCCAGAGCCATGCAATTATTATTATGAGCAGGCCTTTCAATTCTATTTTGATGGGCGCTTTCGGCCAGCAATCGCCAGCGTTGGCCGTGGTTGCGGCGATGATGGCACGTATCGACCAGTCACGCGCATTAGTTTGGCCGACACAGGCACAATTAGCGCCTGGGATGGCACGCAATGGCAAATGTGGGAAACAGAACAATGGCAGGGCGCAAATACCCGCCAAATCCACCCAGACGGCGCAGAATATCGGCTCGATTTTGCCAATGGCGGCAGTTACACTATTGCCACTGGACGCGGCCAATTTGCCGATGGCGGGCGCGGCGATCAAGCGTTTCTCTATGCAACGCTCGATCATCCTGAACGCGATGAGGGCGAAAGCGATATGGTAACGATTGGGCCATGCTGCAATACTGATGCAAACCAAGGCCCCGAGCAATTTATCGACAATCCAGCGGAGAGCATTAGCAACCAAAACATCGTGTTGTGGTATGTGGCCCAACTTAAAAACGACGATACGCCTGGCAGCCAATATTGCTGGGCCGAATCGGTGTTGCGGCGTGGAGTCTATGTGCCCGAAGAATATCCTTGTTGGTCGGGGCCGCTTTTTCGGCCAGAGCGAGGCAAATAAATGAGTCGTCGTAAAAAACGCCCGCCATCAGCCCAGCCTGCCACGAAAGCAACGCGGCCAACAGCCAAACCCAATCAAGCCAATAATCGGCGTTCGTTGTTGGCTATGGGCAGTGTTTTGGCAGTGCTCACTGTGCTTGGTTTGGGAGTGTGGTGGCTTAATCGTAGTTCAGCAACTGCCAGCAATTTTGCTCAAGGCGAAGTAACCTCGTGCAAGCAAATTCCGCCGTTTGCCCAAGCCCAAGGCTTTGGAGTCAATGCAGTGCTCGATACTCAAGCCCGCCGCGTGCGTGGCATGGTGATGTACGATTTGACCAGCGAAGGCCAAGAAGCCAGCCAACCAGCGCCCTATCAACACCCTTCTTGGTCGAAGGCTGGCTATCTTAGCTCGCCAATTTTGGATCGCGATGGCGCGATTTACGTTGGCGCAGTGCCGTGGGTCAGCATTTTGTATAATCCACCAGCAGCGGCCAACAAAGTGTATCGCATCGATCCGCGCAGTGCTGAGTTAAGCGAATTGCTCGAATTACCGACCGCTGCACCAGCCGACAATACCAATCCTTATGGCATTTTGGCACTTAATTACGATTGCAACACCCACAGTTTGTATGTTTCATCGGTGCTTGGCTCGACCAAACAACAGCAATTTGGGCGGATTTTCAAAGTTGATTTAGCCAGCAAACAAGCCAGTATTGTGCTTGATGGCGTTGATAGCTTTGGGCTTGGCGTTTATAACGGCAGTAGTGGCAAGCGCTTGTATTATGCGTTGGCGCGCCAGCCCCAAATCTATTCAATTGCCCTTGATGCGCAGGGCAACCCAACGGGCCAGCCGCGCCAAGAAATTGATTTTAGTGGCCAAGGCTATCATGGCGATGAGCGTGGGCGGCGAATTACCTTTGGCGATGCAACGATGCAAGTGCGAATTGTGCAATTCGATTACACCCTGACGGCGGTTACTAATCCCAATGAAAGCAGCTTGAGCTATCGTTACAACCCTGAAACCGATAGTTGGCAGGCTGAACAATAGCCAAACAATCGCTACGGTACTAGTTCGCAGGTAGCAATTATCAAAACCAAAATCCCATAGCCAAATCAACCCAAAGTACCGGTTAAAGTGATGCAGAAAAGTTCAAAATAGAGTGTAGTGTGTGGAGCACTATTCGCGTGCAGCGAGCACCTATTCTGCGGCGGAGGCAGCACATGCATACTATCATTTTGACTGGTGATGGAGAAGCGAGCATTCAATGCTTGAAAACCATTAGCAGCAGCTATACATTAAAACCACTCAGCCCAACCACTGGCGCTGTGCATATTGGCGAATATCGATTAACCACCACAACCAGCATTCGTTTGCTGGCGATTCCTAAAAGTACCTACGAGGAATTGGGCAGCGGCTTGATGGAACGAGCGCTGGCCACGATCACCTTTGTCGATGGCTGCCAGCCCTCGGTTGATAGCGGCTATTTTGTCAACGAACTTGAAGAGCAGGCTTTTCGTTTAGGCAAGCCATTAATCATTGCCGCAACTCGTGGCCAAGCCCCAAATGCCCTGAGCAGCGAAGCCATGCGCGAAGCCTTGGGCACGTCGAGCTACGCGACCGTTGCTAGCTGCGAAATGCAACAAATTAGCACCTTGTATCGCTTGATTGCCAACGCAATTAAGCTCGCGCCAGCAACCGCTCAGCGCCATGCCCACTTGCAACAAATTCTCAATAGCTTAGTGAATGTTTCGCACTATCGCTTGCGCGGCATTGCCTTAGCAACCCACGAAGGCCTAACCAGTGCGCTGAGCTTCACCAAATCGAGCAGCCATCAACGAATTAGTGGTTTATCGAAAGCGTTGTTAGATGTCTATCGTCAAATGGGCTACGCCTGCGAATTGGGCTGGGCCAGTGCCTTAATTCTGCATGCCGACGAAGGGACGTTGATTGTCGAAACCCTCGGCGATTATTTAGTTACCATGCTGTGCGATGATGATTTAGGCGATATTGAAGCCCTGCGCCGCGATCTGAGCGCCGCCTTACAACCCCAACCAAGCGAAACCCAACTACACGCCGCCTAAAAAACCAAACGGGCTACCAAAAACTTGGTAGCCCGTCGATTAATTAACGTGATTACTCGGCGATAAATTGGCGTGGACGGTCGGGATAATCAGCGCCAACCGCATCAACCCCCAAGCTCAAAATATGCTTATAATCTTGTTCGGGGCCACCCCACGGGCTAACGAACAAATCGGCAGCATGGCAAGCATCAACTTCCTCACGGGTCAACATTGCCCAATATGGCATCACCAAGTCTGCATTGACCAACTTTGCCATTGCTGGCGCATCGGGCACGCGCGAGGCATAAATCACGCCGGTGGCCACATCGGGAGCAATGGCTTTGAGCTGGCCCAACACAATATGATCAAACGAAATTGCCATCACTTGATCGCGCACATTCAACTCGTCGAGCAAGCGCACCAAAGCTACTTCAATATCGGGGTAGAAAATCGGGCCATTTTTTAATTCGATCACGACTTTGGTGCGATCCTTGGCCCAACTCAATACCTCGCGCAAGGTTGGCACGCGACAATCGCTAAACGAAGGGTCAAACCACGAACCAGCATCAAGCGCCTGAATTTCAGCAGCAGTATGCTGACACACCAAGCCTGAGCCGTTGGTCGTGCGGTTGAGGGTTGGATCATGAATCACCATCAACTCGCCATCTTTGCTCAGATTCACATCTAATTCGATTGCATCGGCACGCAAGGCCAAGCCGCGCTGAAATGCAGCCATGGTATTTTCAGGCGCATAGCCCGCAGCTCCACGATGCCCAATTACAAATGGCCCTTTGCGTGCGCCAAATGGCTGTAACACAGCGACCTCCTTCACAAAAGCTTTTGGTTTGTGCCATTGTGCAACGCCTCAGCAGGGCTGTCAATTTATGCCGTGGTTGTTGGGGATCGGGGATTGGACAAGGTTCTAGGTTTCAGGGGTCAGGGGTCAGGTGATCCTCGGCCTCTGTTTTTTAGATTGATCCACGAAGCGTACGAAAGCACGAAGCTGAGGCTATGGGCTGTTGGCACAGAACGACCAACCGATCCCCAGCCCCCGACACCCGATCCCCATTTTTTGCCACAGATTGGCACAGATTATGAGGATTAGGTTCGTGCCAGACCAAAGCCCACAGCCGATAGATAGCCTGACCCCTGATCGCTAGCCCCTGATCCCTAATCCCTCGCTCTTTGCCTTCTGATTTTCCTTCATCCCTCATCCCTCATACTTCATCCTTCGGTTGCTCTGCGCCGCTGCGTTAAACGATTGATCCACGAAGGACACGAAGGATCGAACCGCGAAGATCGCAAAGATCGCGAAGGTTTTTTTAGCCACGAATTCCACGAATTGCACCAATGATGTTCCGCTAGCCAAAAGCCTACAGCCGATAGCCTGACCCCTGATCGCTGGCCCCTGACCCCGCTTTTGATTTTTGACTTCTGACTTTTGATTTTTCTTCATCCTGCATAATTTCGCTGTGTTCTATGCACCAATTAAAGTTAAAATCTTTAACTTGCAATTAAAATATTTTAATATATACTTATGCACATCCACACATCAAATGGCACACCACTTCCAATCTCGGTTCTCATTAGCCCAACCTAATAGGAGGATCAGCAATGCGTCTATCTGTTCGGCGGTACACACGGGTCGCGGTAGTCTTGAGCGTTTTAGGCTTGAGCTTGGCCCAAGGTGATGTTAGCTTGGCCAAGAAAGAAGTCGAAGGTGCGGTCGATCCGCATACGATTGTGGCCAGTGATGGAAAGCCGGTAGAAGTCAACACCAAAGGCATTGTCTATGATCAATTTGGTGCATACATCGCAGGCAGCGATGGAACTGGTGTTTTAGCCGAAGATGATCGGGCCGAGGAAGTTGATCCCAACGCTTTGCCTGCAACCCAAAGTGGCAGCCAAGAAGGCCTCAGCTCAGTCATTGGGGCCGACAATCGAGTGCGCATTACGGCAACCACCTCTGATCCTTATCGCCGGATTGGCCAAATTACCTTTAGTAGTGGTGGTGGCAACTATATTTGTACTGGTTGGTTGATCAGCGCCAATACAGTGGCAACTGCTGGCCACTGTCTCTGGAGCAACAACGCTTGGGTGACCAACGTTAAATTCTATCCAGGCCGCAATGGCAGCTCAAACCCGTATGGTGGCTGTAACGCAACCAAATTGTTCACAGTTTCGCAATGGCAAACCAGTGGCAGCGCCAACTACGATTATGGTGCATTCAAAATCAACTGTAGCGTTGGCAGCCAAACTGGGTGGTTCGGCTTGCGCGCCCCAAGCAGCACAGGCTTAGTTGGCCAAGCAACCAACATTGCTGGCTACCCAGGCGATAAAGCCTCAGGCACGATGTGGTTCCACGCTGATACCGTGCGCAGCGCAAGCACCTACCGCCTCTCGTATGCTAACGATACCTACGGCGGCCAAAGTGGCTCACCAATTTGGAACAGCAGCGGCAGCTGCAGCAACTGCTCAATTGGGGTTCACACCAATGGTGGCAGCACCACCAACTCAGGTACGCGCATCACCTCAACCGTCTTGAGCAACTTCAACACCTGGATCAATACCGCCCCATAAGCTAATTTTTAAGCAAAGCTAAAGACATATATCTGAACAATGGTTTCCCAAAGTTAGATAGGTTGGAAGGAACGGTAGGGAATTCTTCGTATAGGTGGGTGATGACACATCCATCTATACGAAGAATTCCCTACCGTTTTAGCCATGAATCTCTGATGCTTTATAAACTCCACATGGGTTCGATATAAAGTATAATTATGCTGATTATGATGTTGATCTTAAGCTGTTTACCGTGGAGATAACAGGAAGGTATTATGATTATTTGGCGAGGCTGGGGCTGGTTAGTTGGCATCTTGATACTGGCAATGCCAGCACTTGTACAGTTGGCCGTTGATAAGTTTATAGGTTCTGGAATCTACAAACTATATTCTCGTCCGCTCTTTGCCGGAGCGTTAATTATTGTCGCGATTATCGTGTGGTTTCTTGGCCGATATCTTAATCAGCGTGATAGTCCAATGGCGCGATCAAATTTCCAAACTGCCCACTCGTTTATGTTGCTACGCATGGAATATTGGGCAATCCTCCTTGGATGCGGGGCAGTGGCGATGCTAGTCCTCTAGGCTAGTGTTAATGATTTATCCACTAACTTGCATCAATTTGGTTGTCTCGCTCCAACCATTCATAGCGTATAAGAAGGATGGGTTGGCACTGACTTGAATAAGTAAATTAATCCGCTTCTACTCCTCATTTCTCAAAATGGTTGTTCCCATTCTACTCCTCATTTCCCACAATGGTTGTTCCCATTCAAGCATAGAAGATCTTGACAGGTTTAGTAAGCAACCTTAATCAGAATGCACTGTAATCTCCAAACGTTTCAACAAAGCCTGCTAGCAACTTAGCGGTTTGTTGAAACTATACAAATCAGCCCAACAAGCATTAATCTAGGGCTTTTTTTGATTTAATCCCAGTATTTCCAGCATGACTACCTCCCCCCAAGTTACTAGCCCATTAATCCTAGGCACTGCTTAATCCACCGTCATGGTCAGGTTGGGGTTATCGGCTTACCAAAAAAAGCTCCTGCGACGGTCTAAAGAACGAATTCTCATTGAAGTGTCATTATTCACCGTTTTGTTGTTGGGTTAGGTTGCTTTCACGATTCGCGATCAGCGAAAGCGCTCAGCCCTCAGATGTGGGAGTAGCCTGTATGATCTGGTTCATTCGCTCTCTTGTAATTGTGCTCATCGCGCTGGTGGTTATGCCAAGCCAATATTCGCAACCTGCGAATGTTGCGCCTTTGGCGTTAACCCCAACCGAGCCGCCAACCCCAACCAACACGCCGACAAATACGCCAACCAATACGCCAACCAATACGCCGACAAATACCCCAACCCCAACCAATACGCCCACCAATACGGCGTTGCCAACCGATACCCCAACCAATACGGCGACGGCAACCAGCACGGCGTTACCAACAAACACGCCTGATCTCGGCCCGCCAACGATTACGCCGTTGCCAACTAGCACGCCAGATCCTTCGTTGCCAACGCGAACAGTCTTGCCAACGAATACACCAGATCCTTCGCTCCCAAGCAATACGCCAACGAATACGCCTGATCCGGCAGTTCCAAGCAATACGCCAACGAATACGCCTGATCCAGCAGTTCCAACGAATACGCCCGATCCTTCACTTCCGACCAATACACCAAATCCGGCAACGCCAACCAACACGCCCGATCCGTCGCTTCCAACGGGTACGGCCTTGCCAACCAATAGCGTACCAACAACTGGGCCAAACGTTACGCCAACTGGCTCAGTGCCAGGAGCAACAACAACGGCTACGCCAAATGAAAGTATTCCAAGCGCAACTCCCGATCCACGGGTAACGCCTGGGCAACCAACGACAACCCCGCTGCCAAACACAACGCCCATGCCAGGAGCGACCGTTGGGCCAAACACGCCGCAACCAAGTGCGAATCCAGTCGGCTCGCCAGCAGGCGGCCAGCGGCCATTGCCCCAAACGAGTAGCGCCGATAATGCTGCCTTATGGTTTATTGGCTTATTAGGTCTCTTGGTCTGTCTGATTGGTTTTGGCATTCAACGCCGCGCTGCGTAGTGCTTATCACAGAGGTTTATTGTATGAAGCAAGCATCTCCTCGATACTCATTCAGCACCCTGGTGGTGTGTTGTAGTTTATTGGTAGCACTCGCAATCACCATGCTGCCAAACGCTGGATCAGTGGCCTATGCCGCAGCGACCATTAGCGGGCGGGCTTATCGCGATTACAACGCCAACGGCGTAATCGATAGTTTGGAGCCGGGCCTGAGTGGCGTAACCGTCACCGTCTACAACGCCAGCAATGCAGTGGTTGGTACAGCCACCACCAATGCCACTGGCAACTATACAATTAACGATGCAACGGCCTATAGCGGGCCATATCGGGTTGAATTTACCAATGCGCCAAGCACGGTCAAATCAGGGCCGATGGGCAGCAATTCAGGCTCAACTGTCTTGTTTTTGAGTGGTGGCAGCACAGCCGCCAATATGGGCTTTAACAACCCAGCCAACTACTGCCAAGATAACCCAACCTTGGTGACCAACTGTTACAGTATGGGCCATCAAGATCAAGCTCCATCAGCGGCCTTCCACTCGATTGTGGGCTTCCCATACACCGCAGGCAGCACCCAAACCTTGGGCATCGACAGCCCAGCTCCAAGCGATTTGGCCTTTGGTGCTGAAACTGGCCCAACCTTCGGTTTGGCTTGGCAGCGCTCATCGAAAAGCTTGTTTGCCTCGTCAGTAATGAAACGCCACGTTGGCTTCGGGCCAAACGGCACTGGCGCAATTTATCGTATTACACCTAGCCCACGCACGGTCAGCTTGTTCCTTGATTTAAATGCTTTATTTGGGGCAAACACAGCTGGGGCAAACCCCCACCCAACTGGCACCGACCTCGTACACGATTCAGCGAGTTGGGACCCCGTTGGCAAAATTTCGCTCGGCGATATGGATATTTCCGAAGATGAAACCACGCTCTGGACGGTTAACCTTGCCTCAAAACAATTGTATAAAATTCCGATTGGCTTAACGCCAACCGCGCCAACGGCAGCAGCAATTAGCCGTTATACCGTACCCGCCCCAGCCGATTGTGCTGTTGGCGATAACCGACCCTACGCCTTGGCTGTCAACGAAGGCTTCGTTTATTTGGGCATGGTTTGTTCGGCCCAATCAACGGCCAATGCCGCCAATTTACGCGGTTATGTCTACCAATTCAATCCAACCAGCACAACCTTCACCCAAGTGCTGAACTTCCCATTGAACCACACCCGTGGTTGTGCAGTGGTTGCTGGCGGCTGTACCAGCGCCGTCTGGAATCCATGGCGCACCAACTTCACTGTCACGGCAACCGGCTTTGGCGGCGAATATGTTCAACCGCAACCAATGTTGACCGACATCGAATTCGATAACGGCAACATGATCTTAGGTATCCGCGACCGCTTCAGCGATCAAATGGGCTTTAATCAAAATAACACCACCGCTGGCAGCACCACACTCTACATCGGCGACTCAGCAGGCGATATTTTGCGTGCTTGTGGCAATGGTAGTAGCTGGACACTGGAAGCAAACGGTTCGTGTGGTGGCACAACCACTGCTGGCGCTGGCACGAACCAAGGCCCAGGCGGCGGCGAATATTACTATCGTGACAACTACCCTGAGCACGACGAAATTCCGCTCGGCGGCTTGTTGCAAATTCCAGGCAAACCTGATGTCGTCCAAACCATCTATGATCCAATTTTCGATGCCACGCAATACTTCGATGGCGGGATCTTGTGGCTCAACAACAGCACTGGCAATCGCAGCCGCGCCTATCGCATTTACGATAGCAATGCCCAGCAAAACACGCTGGCCAAAGCTGGTGGTTTAGGCGATCTTGAAGCATTGTGCGATGCAGCGCCAATTGAAATTGGCAACCGAATTTGGAACGATGCTAATAATAATGGGATTCAGGATGCTGGTGAGCAAGCATTAAGCGGCGTGGCCGTGCGTTTGTTCGATACCAATGGCACAACCGTGCTGGCCACCGCCACCACCGATGCCAATGGCAACTATCGTTTCTCATCATTAGCAGGCACCAACACTGGTAGCACGATTTTCAATATTACTGGTTTGCAACCAAACCGAACTGGCTACTCAATTCGTGTGGCTTCGGCCCAAGCAGCCTTGGCCAACAAAAATCTGACGATCACCGACTTCAACAGCGGTGCTAACAGCGATCTGCGCGACTCAGACGCAACGATCAGCGGTGCCGATGCAGTTATCACTTTCAATACCGGAGTTGCCGGCGATAACAACCATAGCTACGACATTGGTTTTTATGGCTATAGCGTGGGCAACCGTGTTTGGTTCGATACCAACAACAACGGAACCCTCGATGCAAGCGAGCAAGGCATTAGCGGAGTCAGCGTCAGCTTGTTTGCCGATGCTGATGCAAACGGTGTTCCCGATAGTGGCACCGCCTTGGCAACCCAAAATACCACGGCCAATGGCTGCTATCGCTTCGATGGCTTAGCCGCCAATAGTTATGTTGTGCGGATTAATCCGACCAACTTTAATGCAGGCAATGCCTTAGCAGGCTATCGCAGCAGCACTATCACCGCAGCGAGCGCCAATAATAATCTTGAAAATGATGATAATGGCGTTGAAGGTGCAAACCTCGCCACCGATGGGGTGTTGAGCCAAGTTATCACGCTAGGCGGCAGCGAACCAACCACGGAAACCAACTTGTGTACTGGCGACCCAGCCGAACCAGACGCAACCACCAATTTAACGGTTGATTTTGGCTTCTTCAAGCTCAGCCTTGGCAATCGCGTTTGGAACGATGTCAACAATAATGGTTTATTGGATGTTGGCGAAGCAGGCATCGATAACGTTAATGTTGCAATCTACAATGCCTCAAATGTGTTAATTGCCAGCACCACGACGAGCGGTGGCGGTAATTATAGCTTTGCAGGATTATTGCCTGGTGATTATTATGTTCAGCTAACACAACCAGCCAATTTTGTTTCGAGCACGGGCAGCCAAGCCTTGGCAACTGGCCCCTACGAACCAGCGCCCGATCCCGACAATAATATCAATAATGATGATAATGGCACAACCAATGGTGCAGTAGTACGCAGTGCACTGATCACGCTCACGCCAGCCAGCACTGGCGCACAAAATGCGACGATTGTCACCAATGCAACTGGTTCAACCGACGATACAACCTTGGATTTCGGCTTGTTCCAACCCTTGGCCCTTGGCAATCATGTTTGGAATGATGTCAATAACAATGGCCTCTTCGCTGCTGGCGAAACGGGTATCAGCGGTGTAGTCGTCAACCTGTATCGGGCTGGCTCTACCACGGTTCTGACCTCAACCACGACCAACGCCACTGGCTACTATCACTTCAGCATGCTTGGGGCTGGCAATTATGAAGTTGAACTGGCTGCCAGCAACTTTAGTGGTGCAGGAGCCTTGGTTGGCTATACCAGCAGCACGGGCACATTCGGCAGCATCTCAGGCCCCTACGAAACCGCACCCGATCCCAACACAAACATCGATAGCGATGATAATGGCGAAGTGATCGGCGCGCTCGGCACAACTGGCGTAATCCGTAGCGCCTCGATCACGCTGGCAGCCGGCAGCGAACCAACCGGCGAAACCAATGGCAGCAATGACACAACACTTGATGCCAATAGTAACTTAACGCTTGACTTTGGGGTCTTCGCCAACTTGAGCCTTGGCAATCGTGTTTGGAACGATGCCAACAACGATGGCTTGCGCAACAACGGCGAAGCTGGCATCACCAATGTTGTTGTCGATCTCTACATCGATCGCAATGGCAATGGTTCAATTGATGCAGCCGATGCGCCAGCAGTTGCAAGCACCCAAACCAATGCAAGTGGCTACTATTTGTTCAGCAGCCTGAACCCAGGCAATTACTGCGTGGCCATCACCAGCGGCAACTTTACTGGAGCTGGCGCGTTGGCTGGCTATAGCAGCAGTACCGGCGCAAGCACGACCACTGGCCCATCCGAGCCAGCACCAGACCCCGATAGCGATACCAGCGACGATAACGACAATGGCTCCATCGTGGGCACACTCGGCAGTGGTGGCAGCGTCCAGAGCGCTTGTTTCAACCTCGCAACTGGAGCCGCACCAACCGGCGAAACCGATAGCAACGGCACGGGTGGCGCAATCGATGCCAACAGCAACTTGACGCTTGACTTCGGCTTTTACCAATTGCTGAGCCTTGGCAACACAGTTTGGGACGATGCCAACAACGATGGCTTGTTGAATAACGGCGAAACGGGCATCGCTGGCGTAGCCGTCGAGCTGTATGCAGACGATGGCGATGGTTCATTCGATGCAGGCGATACTTTGATTGCCCAAACCACAACCATTGCTAATGGGATCTATGGGTTTAGCAATCTCTTGCCTGGTGAGTACATTGTGGTCTTGCCTACCACCAACTTCGGCGACGTTGGCCCACTGCATAACATGACCAGTTCAACTGGTGGTGGCAGCGAACCAGCACCAGATCCTGATAACAATATTAACAACGATGATAATGGCACGGTTATTGGCACGCTCAGCACAACGGGCGTAATTGCCAGCCAAGCCATCACATTAAATGCTGGTAGCGAGCCAGCCAACGATGGCGATACCAGCGCCAATAGTAACCTGAGCCTTGATTTTGGAGTCTTCGCCTTAGCAAGCATCGGCGATTTCGTTTGGTACGATACCAATGGTAATGGCCTGCAAGATGGCATTGGCGGCGGCGTTAGCGGTGTTACCGTCACGCTTTATACCCCAGGCCCAGACAACTTGCCATGCACCGCCGATGATGTATTCGTTGCGAGCCAAACGACTTCAGCTTCAGGAGCGTACGACTTTGATTACCTGCAAGCTGGCAATTATGTGATTCAGTTTAGCGATTTGCCTGCTGGCTATGTGTTCACCCAAGCAAATGTTGGAGCCGACGACACCATCGATAGCGATGCGAATGCCGCTGGCTGTACTGGCATCATCAGTTTGGTGTTGAGTGAACACAACGAAACTGTTGATGCAGGCATCTATCAACCATTGGCTGTTGGCAATTATGTTTGGAACGATGCCAATAACAACGGCAGCTTCAACGCTGGCGAAACGGGCATCAGTGGCGTTGTTGTCAACCTGTATCGCGAAGGTTCAAGCACGGTTCTGGCTTCAACCACCACCAACGCAACTGGCTACTATCACTTTGCAGGCCTGACCGCTGGTAATTATGACCTTGAATTGGCCGCCAGCAACTTTAGCGGCGCAGGCGCGTTGGTCGGCTATACCAGCAGCACCGGAACCGTTGGCAGCGTCTCGGGTCCATACGAAACCGCACCCGATCCTGAGGGCAATGTTGATAACGACGATAATGGCACAATTATCGGCACGCTGGGCACAACTGGCGTAATCAAAACCGCCAGCGTCACCCTGCTCGCTGGCAGCGAACCAACCGGCGAAACCAATGGCAGTGGCGATGCAACGATTGATGCCAATAGCAACTTGACGGTTGACTTTGGGGTCTATCAACCACTCAGCCTTGGCAATCGCGTTTGGGAAGATAGCAATAACGATGGCTTGCGCAATAACGGCGAAGCTGGCATCGATAATGTTACGGTCGATCTGTATCTGGATCGCAATAACAACGGTGTCATTGATGCTGCTGATGCGCCAATCGTTGCCAGTGTTCAAACCAATGCAAGCGGCTACTATCTCTTCAACAACTTGCTGGCTGGCAATTACTGCGTGGCCATTCCAAGCAGCAACTTTACGGGCATTGGCGCATTGCTTGGTAAGAGCAGCAGCACCGGCGCAACTGCGGCAACTGGCCCATTCGAGCCAGCACCCGACCCGGATAGCGACAACGCCGATAATAATGATAACGGCGCAGTCGTAGGCACGCTCGGCAGTGGCGGCAGCGTCCAAAGCGCATGTTTCAGCCTCGCAGCTGGAGCCGCACCAACTGGCGAAGCCGATAGCAACGGCACGGGCGGCGCGATCGATGCCAACAGCAACTTGACGATCGACTTCGGCTTCTATCATCTGCTCAGCCTTGGCGATTTGGTTTGGGACGACGACAATAATGATGGCTGGTACAACAATGGCGAAACCGGCATTGCTGGCGTAGCAGTAGACCTGTATGCCGATGATGGCGACGGGGTGTTTGATGCAGGCGATACCTTGGTTGACCAAACAACAACCAGCGCTGGTGGCTTGTATCTGTTCGATCAGCTCGTTCCAGGCGAATACATTGTGGTCTTGCCTGCTCCCAATTTTGCGACTGGCGGCCCATTACAAAGCATGGCAAGCTCAACTGGTGGCAACACTGAGCCAGCCAGCGATCCTGATACCAACATCAACAATGATGATAATGGCACGACGATTGGAACCTTGGGCACAACTGGCGTGGTCGCCAGCCAAGCTATCAGCTTAGATGCTGGCAGCGAGCCAACCAACGACGGCGATACCGAAGCCGATAGCAATCTTTCGCTCGACTTTGGCTTGTTCCACTTGGGTGGTTTGGGCAACTATGTTTGGTTCGACACCAATGGTAATGGCCTGCAAGATGGCATTGGCGGCGGCGTTGGCGGTATTCTCGTCACGCTCTATACCCCAGGCCCTGACAACCTGCAATGTACCGCCGACGATATGTTCGTTGCGAGCCAAACGACCAGCGGCACGGGCAACTATAGCTTCGGCCAATTAACGCCAGGCAGCTATTTGGTTCAGTTCAGTGGCTTGCCAGCAGGCAGTGTTTTCACAACACCAAATGTTGGTGGCGACGATACCATCGATAGCGATGCAGACCCAGTAACTGGCTGTAGCGGCTTGGTCACGGTTACCGTCAACGGGTATAACGACACCATCGATGCTGGGATCTATCAATTGGCTGGCTTAGGCAACTATGTCTGGCACGATCTCAATGTCAATGGGATTCAAGATGGCAACGAACAAGGCATTCCCAACGTTACCGTCAATTTATATATTGACAATAACACCGACGGCATTCCTGATGGCGCAGCCATTAACACAACCGTTACCGGAGCACTCGGCGATTACTTCTTTGGTCTATTGTCGCCAAACTCGTATTTGGTTGAATTTGTCGCCCCAAGCGGCTACTTCTTCACCCAACAAGGCGCTGGCAGTGACCCAGCTCTTGATAGCAATGCCAATCCAACCACGGGCCAAGCCGCAACCGTAACCTTGGCGAGTGGTGATTCAAATCCAACAATCGATGCTGGTTTGTATCAATACGCCAGCTTAGGCAACTTGATTTGGTACGATACTAATCTCAATGGGCTCTTCGATGCTGGCGAAACCGGCGTGAATGGATTGACGGTCAACTTGCTCGATAGCAGCAATGCAGTAATCGCCACCACCACAACCGTCAATGGCAGCTATCAATTTACCAATTTGATGCCAGGCGTTGGCTATTATGTCGAGTTTACCAAGCCAGCCAACTACAACTTTAGCCCAGTCAATGTTGGGGCAAACGATACGATTGACAGCGATGCCAATCCAACAACTGGCGTGAGCGCATTGATCATTCTCGCCTCAGGTGAGAATAATCCAAACATCGATGCTGGGATCTATGAGCTAGCAAGCATTGGCAACTTTGTTTGGGAAGACAGCAATGGCAATGGGATTCAAGATGCAGGCGAGCCAGGTATTGCTGTCGTAACCGTTCATCTCTACAACAATACTGTGTTGGTCGACACCCAAATCACCGATGCCAACGGCAACTATAGCTTCACAGGCTTGATTCCAGGCAGCTATAACCTTGATTTCCAAGCACCAGTTGGCATGGTCTTCACGACAGCAAACGTTGGTGGCAACGATGCAATCGATAGCGATGCAGACCCAATCACGAGTGCAACGCCTGCAACCAACTTAACTGCTGGCGAAAACGACCCAACATGGGATGCTGGGTTCTATACTCCAGTTAGCTTAGGCAACGTGGTTTGGAACGACATCAATAATAACGGCATCGTTGATGGCACAGAAGTTGGCATTGGCAATGTGACGGTTGATCTCTATCGCGATCGCAACGCCAACAATCAACCAGACGCTGGCGAAATGATCACCACGACCACAACCAACGCTGGCGGTACCTATCTGTTTGATAATCTGATGCCTGGTGATTACATTGTGGTTCTGCCAAGCAGTAACTTCGCAGCTGGCGCGGCCTTGGAAAATTACGTCACCAGCACCGGCAACTTTGGCGCTCAACCAACGCCATACGAGCCAGGGTCAGATCCCGACAACGACATCAATAACGACGATAACGGCACAGCCTTTGCAGGCGGCATCAAGAGCTTGGCCGCAACGGTTTTGGCCAATAGCGAGCCAACCGATGATGGTGACAGCAGCGCCAATAGCAACCTGAGCATCGACTTTGGCGTGTTTATTCCCGCGAGCCTTGGCAATATCGTTTGGTACGACACCGACGCTGATGGTCAATATGTGCCCGGCGATGGTGGTGTACCTGGCGTGATTGTCACGCTCTACGACATCAACGGCACGGCAATCATCAGCACAACCACCGATGCCAATGGCAACTATCAATTCGATAACTTGCCACCGGGCAACTATATCGTTGGCTTCGACAACTTACCATCAGGCTTCGTGTTTACCCACGATAATAGCGGCAGCGATGCAAGCGATAGCGACGTTGACCCCAACACGGGCACAACTGGCGTAATCGTCTTGAATCCAGGCGATAACAATGGCTCGGTCTACGCTGGCGTAACCACACCAAACGCCATCGAGTTGGCTGATTTCAGCGCAACCCGGGTCGCAAACACGGTGGTCGTTCAATGGACAACCGTCAGCGAATCGAAGACCTTGGGCTTCCACCTGTATCGCAGCAGTGACGGCAATCGGGCCAATGCTGTACGTGTTACCAGCAGCATGATCGCTGCCCAAGGCCGCAGTGGCGGCGCAAGCTATCGCTGGATCGACAGCAACGTTGATGATAGCAGCACCTACTTCTATTGGTTGGTTGAAACCGAACTCGAAGGCAACACCAACGAGTATGGCCCAGCCAACACCAATGGAACCCAAGCTACCAGCTATCGCATCTTCTTACCAATGACCACTCGGTAATCGCGTCGGTAAGGGCTGACTGGAATAATTCCAGTCAGCCCTTTAATGCTGTTGTGTAGTTGAGGATTGGCTTATGTGGCGTTACCTTGCACTTGTTTGTTTGCTCGGATCATTTGGCTTCATCCAACCACCAGCGAGTTTTGCACAACAAGCGGCGCTGCAAACGCGGGCAACGCTTCAACAAACCGCACATGGCATCGTAATTGAATGGCAAGCAGCCAAGGAATTACGGCCTTTTGCTATTTTAGTCTCCGATGATTGGCAATTTCAGCCAACGCTGCACGCACTCAACCTCAATCAACAACCAATCAACAAATTGGCAGACGTGCCAGCACCAATCAATATACTTCGCGAAGGCCGTTTTCGCGGCCAACGGATTGTTGTTTTGCAGCCCCAAACCACAATCAAGCAACAAAGTATTAGCAAGGCTAGTGTGCAGGTTGCAAACGCTCAGTTATTTGATCAGCCAAATCGTTTGATCGATCAACCGTTTCAGCTCAAGCAAGCTGTGCCAAGCCCACAAATTGGCCAAGGCTGGCGCGTTACCGCCAACCAAGCAGGCATGCAGCAACTAACTGGCGCAAGTTTGGCGCAAGCAGGTATCAATCTGGCAACACTTGCACCCTATAGCCTTCAGTTGTGGTACAAAAATCAGCAACTTGCAATCGAAGAACGTGGCACGCTCGACGGCAGCTTCGATCAAAACGATGCAATTTGGTTCTATCTGCCTAGCGTGGGTGATCGCTGGAACAATACCAGTAGTCTCTGGCTCAGTATTGGCGCTGCCAATAGTAGCCCTAAAATCGAATCAATCACGCTTGATCCAACTGGCTTGCCCACCAGCACCCAAGCCTATCAAACCAGCGTTTGGTATAACCCACAAATCTACGATTCGTTGCATGCTGGCACTGATGGCGACCATTGGTTCAGTGCCGATCTCAAGGCTGGGCCAGAATTAACACCAATCATGCAACAAATTGGGCTCACCAGCACCTTGCCACTGGCGACAGGCCCAAGCACCGTTACATTAAATGGCCTTGTCTACACCAGCAATCCAACTAGCATCGCCATCACCAGCAGCCAGCGGATTAACCTTGGTTTGAATAGCGGCGTTTTCACTAAATCGGCCCAACTTGCGCCAAGCCAACATCTGCAACTAGCGATTGCCACAACCCAACAAATTAGCGGCATCTCGCTCGATCGGGTGACATGGCAACGGCCTGTTGTGCTGAATGCAAACGCGCAATCGTTGCACTGGCAAGCCGTCCGCAAAGCTAATTATTCGATTAGTAACCGACCAAGCCAAGCAGTGAGCTACAAGGTGAGCCAGCCTTGGCAGCCGCAGCGAATGAGCTTTAATAATGATTTGCTGGCAGCTGATCCAGGCGATTATCTGCTGGTCAATCCGGCCAATGTGCCGCAGCCAAGCATCGAAGCGAGTGCGAATGTCAATTGGCTCAACCCAGCAAAAACCATTTATCTTGCACCCAAACAATGGCATAGCCTGCTACAACCGTTGATCGCGCGGCGTGAACAGCAGGGCTTGCAGCCATTTTTAGTTGATGTGCAAACAATTTACGATCGTTGGAGCAGCGGCAATGTTGATCCGTTGGCGATTCGCAATTTTATGCGCTACCTTGCCAATACGTGGCCGCAAGCCCCGCAAGCACTCGTCTTGGTTGGCGATGGCACGATTGATCCACGCAATTATTTGGGCCGCAATAATCCTAATCACATTCCACCATTGCCCGTTAATAGCGACCCTTGGCTTGGCGAAGTTGCCTGCGACACCTGTTTTGTGCAGCTTGATGGCGATCAGCCACTGGCCGACCCGCTGCCCGATTTGCAAATTGGGCGTTTGCCAGCCAAAACCGCTGCCGAATTGACCAATCTAATCAATAAAATCGGCAATTATGAACATGCGCCAGCAGATGTGCGCTGGCGTTCGCGCCAAATCTATATTGCTGATAACTACAAAACTGCCAGCGGCCAAACAGATTATGCTGGCGATTTTGCGGCCCTCAGCGATGCAATGCTTGGCTATCAACCAAACAAACTTGAAATTCAGCGCGTTTATTACGACCCTTGGCGCAGAACCAGCAACGGCTTGCCGCAAACCGATCCATGGCGCATCGCCAGCGCTGATCAAGCCCGTCAACAAACCTTTGATCAATTGAATCAAGGGGCAGCCGTGGTGACCTACGTTGGCCATAGCCATCAATATCAATGGGCAATTACTGATTTGAGCAATAGCCAGCCCTACCTCTTGAGTTTATACGATAGTGATCGGCTGCAAAATAGCCCAGCCTTACCCATGATTTTGGAGATGACCTGTTTGACCAGTGCCTTTCAGACCATCGCGTGGAGTGGCACCAGCCTTGATGAACGCTTGGTTTTACAACCTAATGGTGGGGCAATTGCGACGTGGGGCTCGGCAGGTTTAGGTGTAGCCTATGGTCATGATCTGTTGAATGAAGGCTGGTGGCAACGCATGTGGAGCAACCCACGCCAAACCCAAATTGGTACGGGAGTCCTAGCAGGGCTTGTACATTTGTTCAGCAATGGTGGCTGTTGCCAAGATAGCCTGCAAAGTTCGATTCTCTTGGGCGATCCCAACATACTATTACAACATCAGCAACGCGAAACGAGCTATCTACCAGCAGTTATAAAATAATCATATAGGTATAGAACTAGCTCCAGCTAGGACTATTGGGCTACGCTGTTGCAATCACCTATTCCAATAAATATGGCTAGAACATAGCTCATATATGCACACGAATGATTCAGCGGTTAAATCAGCTAAAACCCCTATTCTAGTATTAGTATGCTCCAACCAAGGATGAGCCAAATACCTAGGTGGGGGATATTTTGAGCGTGAGCGTATCCCTCATTTATTAAAGCCATGACCTAAATCAAGATAGTACCTTTATGCTAGCTTTTTGGTGGAGTAATCGACGACAGCTACTACTATAATGCAAATGCATTTATTCAACACTTGATACTTAATTCTTGACTAACATTCATGTACGTTCTTCGGAAGGGCATCGTTGACGATGTTTTGCGACGTAGAACTCTTTGGCTATGTGGCAAACATTTTTACCTCACCCAGCCATGCTGAGGAACTAGGAGCACCAGATGGTCGTTTTGATCACCGAGAGTAATGAACTTCGCCAGCGGTTTATCGACCGTTTTGAAGTTTTGGCAATGCCATTAATGGTGACTACACCACGCATGATCAATGCATGCTTTCAACAATTTGTTCCCGAACGTATTTTTGTTGATGCAAGCATTTGCACGCCAGGTTTAATTCGTTGGCTTGATCAATGCGACGATGCAGAAATTATTCTGATCGCCAACTCGCGTGGCTCAATTCGCCATGCGCCGCGGAGTGCGATTATGTATATTCATCCTTCGTTAGAGCCAGAAGATATTATGCCGCTCTTGCCGTTGCGCCAAGATGCCAATAGTGCCGCCTAACGGTTAATGTCGCTCAGCGCAGCCCTTCGTCTCTCACAGACGAGGGGCTTTTTTCTGCTTCCAAGAATCTGCAAGCTTCGCAATACTGATTCCGCTGCATAATCCACGGGAACTAAATGGTTTGCTTGGTCAAATAATGCTGATTATGCCATAATACAGCTCGTAGCTGCGCTAGCACTCAGGTAGCTTATTCTTGGCGGCGGATTGTGGAGGTAGCCCTATGTCGGTCTTGCAGGAGATGTCCCCATTAGTGATTGATCATCTCTATCTGTGGGTTAACAAAGGTGGCACAGCCATGGATGCGCTGCGAGCTATTGGCTTAATTCCCAAAACGACGATTGGGATTCACGAGGGCGAGGGCACTGCTTCACACGTCATCTACTTCGATAACATGTATCTCGAACTTTTGTGGATTGAGAACCAAGCAGAGCTTGAGGCAGCATTGGCAACCCAACCTGATACCATTCCGATTGGCGATACATGGCGTACAACAGGCCACTGTCCATTTGGGGTCGGGCTACATTATCGCACTCCAGCTACAGCACCCATAAGCTTTGATACACGGCGGCATACTGCGCAATGGATGCCTGATGATTCATTCCTTGAACTGTTTCCGCAACCATCGTTATATCTACCACCCTGCTCTATTCTGCATGGGTCGCTGGCATATTGGGAAAGTCGCTTTGAGCATCCGCATGGCCATCCCTTGGGCGTGCAAAAACTCACAGATTTCCAAATTACCGTCACCTCGCTCGATGCAGTTCCACCTACGCATCCACTGCCCAGCCTTGTACCATTGAAGCATGGTGAGCAGCCATTGCTAGAACTCATCTTTGATGCGCAACGCCAAGGAAAAGTCTTTGATCTGCAACCATTAATGCCGCTGCGGATATATTGCTAAACAGCAGCAGATTGCGAATGCGGCGTAAATTTCTTTCCTCTTCATGTTCAGGTGAGCTTGATAATACGCCATCATCGGAGGTTTCGACTTGACGCTGGCCAAGCTTGACATGTCAAATAAATAGTATATACTTAAACTATATTTAGGAAGGACGGCTCTATGCCACCTCGTTTGAGTCAGGAAGTACGCACTTGGCTGCATCTCCATCGGGTGATGGCGGCGATGAACAAGCGCCTAACAGCCCAGCTTGCAAGCTATAACCTGACACCAGCCCAATTTGATGTTTTGGCCCAGCTCTTCCGAACGCCGGGGCTTGTCCAGCAAGCGCTCGCCGATCGCCTGTTGGTGACTAAAGGCAACATTGTTGGCCTACTTAATCGCATGGAACATGCTGGCCTCGTCACGCGCCAACCGCACCCCGATGATGGCCGTGCCCATCTTGTCAGCCTAACAGCCCATGGCACGACGCTGGCGACGCAGGTTGTTCCCGAGCATGAGGCGCTAATTGCCGAGTGCATGGCAGTGCTCTCGCCAGAGGATGGTAGCAGCTTGCATGATTTGCTGCGCCGCTTCAAGCATGCCCTCAGATCAGGGTAATTTTTTAATCCAACGCATTCCCTGTGTGTTGCAGCGCCAGTGAGAGCCGCTGATCGAATTCTTGGATGAGCATAAGCACTATGAACAACAGCAATAACCAGCAGCCAACCCAACCAGTAGCAGCATCTTTGACCACAATCAAGACCGAGATTGTTGTGATCGGCGCTGGCCAAGCTGGCCTCTCGTCAGCGTATCATCTTAAACGGCGTGGCTTAGCACCGCATCGTGGTTTTGTGGTGCTTGATCAAGCACCAGCGCCGGGCGGAGCATGGCAAGATCGCTGGGAATCGTTGACGTTGAGTACCGTCAACCGGATTCACGACTTACCAGGGATGGGCTTTGCCGAGGTGGTTGATCCAAATAGCTCCGAGGTGACAGCACGCGTGGCCGTGCCCCAATACTTCGCTGCCTACGAGCGCAGGTTTCAACTCCCAGTCTATCGGCCTGTCCAGGTCGCGTTGGTTTGCACACGCGACGAGCGCTTCCGCATTGAGACCGATCGCGGTGTTTGGTCAGCACGCGGGCTGATCAACGCCACAGGTACATGGGAACAACCCTTCATCCCTGAGTATCCTGGCGCTGAACGCTTCCAAGGTCGCCAACTACACACCAGAGACTACCAGACAGCTGAGGAGTTTATCGGTCAGCATGTGCTTATCGTCGGCGGTGGTATTTCTGCAATCCAGTTGCTTGACCAGATTTCGCAGGTTACAACAACCACATGGGTCACACGCCGCCCGCCGGAATTTTTTACTGGCCCGTTTACCGAGGAACGCGGACGAGCGGCGGTGGCAATGGTTGAAGATCGGGTGCGGCGTGGCCTGCCGCCCACATCGGTAGTCTCGGTCACAGGTCTTGCGCTTACCCCAGCGATCGAGGCAATGCAGACTCGCGGGGTGCTGAAACGACGGCCTATGTTTGCGCAGATCGAAGCTGATGGTGTGCGCTGGTCGGACGGTAGCTATCAGCGCGTCGATGTTATCCTGTGGTGCACCGGCTTTCGCAATGCACTCGACCACCTCGCGCCACTCATGGTACGCGAGCCAAGCGGCGGCATTACCATGACTGGACGGCTGGCAACCCAGGTCGCAAACAATCCCCGCGTGCATCTGGTAGGCTATGGCCCCTCCGCCTCAACGATTGGCGCTAATCGGGCGGGCGCTGCTGCTGCCAGCGAGCTAATGACAGTGCTTGGTTTGCCCTAGAATCATGGATTATTTTTATAAATGCTGGCCTACTGGCTCCTACATAGTTGCTAATTTCAGTGAAATGGTTTATACTTAAACTAAATACAGAACACGAAGGTGAGGAAGGAACGATCAGCGGGAAACAACATTCATCCTAATCGCAGTGCAACCCGTTTTTTTACGCTGATAGTTTACGTATAAACGAATTAGCAGCAGCAGTTGGTGATACCGCAAGGTAACGCTTGGACTCACGCTGCTGCGTGCAATCACAATGGGCAGCCCACCAACCATCCGAATCAACGAATCAAGATCGATCGCGCTTCATTGCTGCCGATCGCTCTGCTTAATCTAGACGCACCACACAGTGCCCCGACCCTTTTCACGAGGTTTTTTTTATGACTGATATTATTTTTGGCTTAGACACTTTCGGCGATGTGCCGACAGACGATGCTGGTACTCCCGTTTCCTACGCGCGGGCGATTCGCCAAGTCTTCGACGAGGCTGTGCTCGCAGACCAGATCGGAGTTGATGTCATCGCCCTTGGCGAGCACCACCGCAAGGAATATGCAATCTCGACTCCAGAGACCGTGCTGGCTGGAATCGCCACGCGAACCAACCGGATTAAACTCGCCTCAGGTGTAACCGTCCTGAGTTCCGACGACCCAGTGCGGGTCTTCCAGCGTTTTGCAACTGTGGATGCGCTTTCAAACGGGCGGGCCGAGGTTATCCTCGGACGCGGGTCGTTCACCGAATCGTTTCCGCTGTTCGGCTACGATTTACGTGACTACAATGTGTTGTTTGAAGAAAAAATCGCCTTGTTTGCAGCGCTGCTTAACGAGCAGCCAGTTACTTGGAGCGGCACGACGCGTGCGTCGCTGGTCAACGCAGATGTATTTCCCAAAACCGAGTCGGGCAACCTTCGAACGTGGGTCGGGGTTGGCGGCACGCCAGAGTCGATCGTGCGCACAGCACACTATGGGTTTCCGCTGATGCTGGCCATCATTGGCGGTGCACCAGAGCGGTTCGCGCCCTACATGGAGTTGTATCGGCGCTCGGCTGCCGAGTTTGGCACCACCGCCCATCCAATTGGCATCCACTCGCCAGGGTTTATCGCCGATACGGATGAGGAGGCATGGAATGCCTACTGGCCATATGCCCGCGTCATCCGCGATCGGATTGGTGCAGATCGGGGCTGGCCACCATCAAGCAAGGCCGAGTATGAGCGTGAACGCGATACAGGCTCGCTCTATATTGGGTCGCCGGAAACAGTAGCCCGCAAGATAGCTCGCACAATCGCATCGCTCGGCGTTGGCCGCTTCGATCTTGTCTATACCTCTGGTGCTCAATCGATGAGCGCACGCATGCGGGCCGTCGAGTTGTACGGCACCAAGGTGATTCCGATGGTTCGCGAGCTGCTTGCTGGCTAAATCGATAGGTTCTTAGGCCAGAGCACATCCTGTCGACGCGGAGTGTCTTTTGTGCGTAAGCCAAATTGCCTCCGCGTTTGATCAATCACAGCATCCGCAACCACAAATGCACGGATTTGGAACGACTCGAATCCATAATCCTGAGCTGACAAGAGGATTTGGAGCTGATGAAATATGCATTTAGTCGAGATGAGGTTCGATGCGCTGGGCGATTGCAAGCGACCAATCAACAAATTTGACCGCCTGAACGCTATCATTCGCAAGCCACCAACTTGCGTTGAGGCAAGCATAGGCATACGTCCATGCAAGAATGCGCGATCGATCAAGCGTAAGCCTATCTGCAAGAATAGTGGCGGTGCTGAGTAATCGCTGCTCGTTATGGACGAGCTGAGGAATTACCGGATTACACAGGGTATTGGCGCACTCGTAGGCTCGTTCGCCCACAAGGCCCTTCGGATCGAAGGCAAGCCAGCCGCGGGCTGAATTGCGAATATTGCGGTGATGAATATCGCCGTGGAGAATCCGTTGCTCATGCGAGTCAGCAAATAATTGTGTTGCTCGTGCAGCCCCGCGCACATAGATCGATGCGATTCCAGCTTTCTTGTCGGTTGCTGCTTGGCGAAATAACGCCGCAAACCAGCGATCAAGCGGCATTAATCCGCTCATTGCGAGGGGCTGAGGAACTGCATGTAAGCGCGTAATGACCTCGGCAATAATGCATGTGGCCTCTGCATCAGCACCCGATTCGACCAACGTGACAAGCTCGGCTCCTGCTGCATATTCGAGTAATTGGGCATGGGCATCAGCCCGAAGCAGCCGAACAGCACCATTTCCCTGAAACAAATGCAACGCCAAAGCACCACGCTGCTCATCAGTTTCTTGCGCATTCAGGAGTTTAAGCACGCATGTCTCACCCCCATGACTCACAGTATAGAGGCTGCTGGTTGCAGTGTGATCGAGAAGCTGCGGTTCGGCAAGATTCCATGCATGTAGATAGGTTGCTAATTGATGTGGATCGTCCATGCGAGCAAGTATAGCAGAAGCGCAAAAAGTGCAGCCATTGTGCATTACCCCTGTGGCTAGCCAAAAGGCGAGCTGCTTGCTGGCTAAACCAACCAGAAGCCTGTTGATTTGAATCAGCAGGCTTCAAGCATTTAATGCAAGCAGCAATTAACGTTGCTGAGCAAACCGCGACCAGCCAGTAGCTTCGGGCGCATTGGCCACCAAATCAAGCAATTGCCGCGCCTCAGCAACCTGCCCGTTATACTCCAAAGCCAGCGCTTTCAAGACCATTGCTTCGTGTTGCGCCCATTGATTGGGCGGCGGTTGGACAAGCTCAGCCAACATCGCCAGCACCAAAGCCGGATCATTGCGCTCAAATAACGCTTGATAACTGGCTTCAATTGTTGGAATACTGTAACCATAATCGTAGCTGCTACGCATATCAAGCCTTGCTGGCAACAACTGCTGGAATCTACCAGCGCTCAAGCCATATTCGATTTGGCTCGGCACTGGTTGGTTGCCAAGGCTATCAGGCAACAGGTGCGCAATCACATGCTGGGTTGCATCAGGTTGCGGCGCAAGGCTAAGCGTGGCGCTAAAAGCACTGGTTGCTTGATTCGGCGATACAACATTCTGCCAAAAGCGATCACCAACCCATGCCGCCAGATAGGAGTTTTGCCCTTGATCAAACAGCCATTCAGGCGCACCATTGGCATCAAGATCGGTAATGGAAGCTGGATGTAGTTGGTCGAACGGTAAATAGGAATCGGTTAACGTTGAGAGGTTGGTGGCGCTACTCCACGGCTGCAACACATACAGCGGCTGATAGCCAGCAGCAGTCGAAAGCATCGCCCATGGAGTGTACATCCCCAGCCAATCGACAATCCCCAACGGATCATTCAGGCCATCGCCGTTTAAATCGTAGGCGCTGCTTAGTTCTTGCCAAGGTAAGCCCAAGCTGGCAAATTGTTGATCAAGCGGCGTGGTCTGCGTCCATTCGTGGAGCGGCAAAAGCAAGCGGGGATGACACAATGGAAGCCAATCAAACTCATTCAGGGCAAACCCATCAAGCCAGCTGCGCCGATAGTCTTCCATAATCAATGGGCGTTCAGTATCGAGCAACTGACACCATTGGGCCAGCGAGCCATCGAAACTGCTAAGGTTAAATTTTTGCACTGCTGCAGCCACCAGCGAGCGCGGAAAACGCTCAACGATGTGCTTCCATGTTGCTTGGGCCGCTGGCAGATCGCGCTTAAGCAGCTGAATTGCGCCAATTCGAAATAAAGCAACAGGCCGAGCATCCTTCAAGGTCATTTTATAGCCAAAATAGGCGCTACCATCGGCCTGATTCGCAGCACGTTCGAGCCACGTAATGGCTTCATCAAAGCGGCCAAGCAGCAACAAGCCATGGGCATAGCGCATCTGCGTTCCCAGCGTATTCGAGAATTTGCCCGTTGGCAGCGCCAGTTCGGCAGGGCTGAGATACTGGCCATCAAAGCGATAGACCGCATCTGGACTGGCGATGCTCAGCGTTGGCTCGGTCTGGATTACCTGCAACTCAGTGGTATCGGCCCACTCAGGAAACAAGCGTACTGGCCTGCCATCGCGCCACGTCCAGCCATTCAAATCACCTGAGCAAGCAGAGCCACAGCGCCATGAGCGCACAAATAATTCCGGCTGAGCATCGCCAGTAACATCGCCAAGGTTCACCTGCGCCCCAGTATCGTTGTCGTAGCCCACCACATGCTCGCCAACCCAGCGATTATGCTGCCAGCGCATCAAGCGTAATTTTCCAAGCCGCGTATGGTTACGAAGCAGCGTGGAATGAAGCAGATAATCTTGGGTTAGATCGCCATCGAAATTGGTTGGTATAATCGTGAGTTGGCCAATTTCGATCGCTGCTGTGGGGCTGGCCGCCAGTGTGCTGGGCAGATTAAGCGCCAAAAATTCAGCCTCGGCCCAAGCATCATAAGCCCATGTTATGTCCATCTGCTGTGGGTCATCGGCTCCAATTTCTTGGGTAGGTTGGCCGATAGCGATAATGTGCCGCCACAACGCCAGCGCTTGCGGATCGGCAGGATGACGCTGGAGATAATCGGCAATTTGCAAGGCTAAGGGTTTGCCACAGCCACGAGTTGGCGCAAGCGGCTCACAATAATCAATGGCATGCGCCCCAAGTAAAGAATCGGCGGTTATGCTGCTCGTTGGAGTAGCAGCAAGCGTTGGGATGGCGGTTTTTGGGGCTTGGACTACGGTCGTTGGCACTACCGACGGACTGATTGTTGCAGGGGGTGGAATGCTGGTAGCAGGCGCGGCACAGGCAATCAAGCCAACAAGCAACATTCCAAGCACGCATATTCGCACAAGCTGCATCTCTAACCCTCAAGCAGTAAATTGGTTCATAGCCACTGTAGTAGCTTGCCAATTGCCCAACAATGATAGCGAGCTGATACACCAATGAGCTGTAGCTAGCCAAAAATAGTTGGTAAAAACCATTGGCGACCGGAGCGAACATTGCCAAATACAAGAATCGTATGCATAGATGCTCCTTCTTTCAATCGTAGCCAACAATCCGCTACTCGATGACTGCTGGACTATTGACATCGGCAACAGCACAGTGCATAGTGTTGCCAGCAAGTATGGATGGCTTGTGATGACCCACATCAAAAACCAAAAGCACTTTCAACGCCGAGGGTGTTCTGCCTAGCCACCGCCCCAATCTCCCTCTGCGCTGATGTTTTTACCTGCAATTATCGCCAATATCCCGTCCCACAATCACTTGGATTTTGGCTTCAACCACTGTTTTTTAGGCTTCCAAACCACAAGAGCTAGAACCGCAGCAATAGTTACTAGCAATGGAGGATTGGCAATGTTTTTTCAACGCTTATATCACGATGGATTGGCTCAGGCAAGTTATTTAGTTGGTTGCCAAAAAACTGGCGAAGGTTTAATCATCGATCCCAACCGTGATAGTGCTGTGTATTTGAATGCTGCCAAGGCTGCTGGCCTACGCATCACGGCGATTACCGAAACCCATATTCACGCCGATTTTGTCTCAGGCAGCCGCGAACTAGCCCAAATAACGGGCGCAACCCTCTATCTTTCGGCGGCAGGCCCAGCAGAATGGCAGTATGCCTATGCCAACAACGACCCCAACATTCAATTAATTAACGATGGCGATAGCTGGATGGTTGGCAATCTCAAGCTTGAGGTATTGCACACACCTGGGCATACCCCAGAACATGTGATTTTTCTGCTGACCGATACGCCAGTCAGTGATCAGCCAATGGGCATTTTCACTGGCGACCTGTTGTTTGTTGGCGATGTTGGCCGCCCCGATTTGCTCGAAAAATCGGCTGGTGTTCAAGGAGCCAGCCAAGCTGCGGCCCACGATTTGTTCACATCATTGCAACGAATCAAACAGTTGCCCGATTTTCTGCAAGTTTGGCCGGGCCATGGTGCTGGCAGCCCGTGCGGCAAAGCCTTGGGAGCCGTGCCGCAAAGCACCTTAGGCTACGAAAAGCAGGTCAATTGGGCCTTGAAACAGCAGAATGAGCATGAATTTGTGGCGACGGTGCTTGATGGCCAGCCAACGCCACCACCCTATTTTGCAGCAATGAAGCGCATCAATCGTGATGGCACAGAGCCACGGCCCCAAACCTTGCCAGCCTTGAGCATTAGCGAAATCAACCAAGATTCCGCCCTGATCGTTGATTTACGCTCAGGCAATGATTTTGCCAAAGCCAGCATTCCAGGCGCGCTCAGCCTCAGCAGCGGAGCGATGCTCAATCGCTGGGCTGGTTGGTTTGTGCCAGTTGAGAGCAAGCTCATCTTGATCGGCACAGAAGCAGAAGCGAAAACAGCCCAAACCGACCTCAGCATGATCGGGATTGATCAAATTGTTGGCTATATTGCGCCAGATGTTTTAGCCGAATGGCTCGCAACCCACCCCAGCCAGAGCTATCAACGCTTGCCAGCAGCCAGCCTCGTCGATCAGCTTGAACGGGTATTTGTGCTCGATGTGCGCACGCCAGAGGAATATGCCAATGGCCATGGAGCCAAGGCGGTTAATATTCCATTAAATGAATTGAGCAAGCGCATGGCCGAAATTCCCCAAAATCAACCCTTGATTGTGCATTGTCAGGCTGGTGGGCGTTCGCCGATTGCCATGAGCGTGCTCAAACCTCATTTTAGCCAGCCAATGCTTGAGATGGCCGACGGCTGGAATGGCTGGCATCAACTGCAACAACTCCAGCGGATTTAATCTGAACTAGTGAAGCGTTCCCTCACCCCCAGCCTCTCTCCTTTCAAGAGTAGGTTTTTAACAATTGATGGTGGTATGGAGCATTCCCTCACCCCCCAGCCCCCTCTCCCACGAAAACGCGGGCGAGGGGGAGCCGACCGTTTTTCACCAAGGAATTAGGGAGCACCAGAGCATTAAAGCCCCTCGCCCGTGCGTGGGCGAGGGGGAGCCGCCATTTTTACCACGAATTCCGCAAAAAACCATGGAATTAAAGCCCCGCGCACGGGAGAGGGGATCTTAAAATATCCCCTTGTAAGCCGCCCTCGCTCCCACGAAAACGCGGGCGAGGGGGAGCCACCATTTTTACCACGAATTCCGCAAAAAACCATGGAATTAAAGCCCCGCGCACGGGAGAGGGGTTGGGGTGAGGGGATCTTAACACCAACCCTTGTAAGCAGCCCCCGCTCCCACGAAAACGCGGGCGAGGGAAGCCGACCGTTTTTCACCAAGGAATTAGGGAGCACCAGAGCATTAAAGCCCCTCGCCCGCACACGGGAGAGGGGTTGGGGTGAGGGGATCTTAAAATATCCCCTTGTGCACCGACGGATTGCAGCAAAACTAGAGCGTTAAAGCTCCGCTCCCAGCGGAATGGGAGCGAGGTTGGGGTGAGGGAACATTAAACACATCACCAAACCAAAAACTGCGCGCTTTTTCAAGCCATTCCACAGTATCGAGAAGCCTATGCTATAATCGGCAGGGTTGATGGTTCGTGATCTGTGTGAGGCATTGAGTTTGAGCTACGTTTTACCGCTTGGCCCGTTTCACCCCAACTGGCAAACCCCGATGCGCATGGTCTTACGGGTTGAGGGCGAACAGATTGCTGATGTTGAATTTCGCGATGGCTACACCAATCGCGGCATTAGCGAGCGTTTGACGCGCACCACCATTCCTCAGGGATTGCACCTTGTGAGCCATATTTGTGCCGCCGATAGCCATGCCCACTCGCTGGGATTTTGCTTGGCGCTCGAACAATTACTCAAAATTAACGCTTCTGAACGGGCTGCGGCGTTACGGCTGCTCGCCTGCGAAGTCGAACGCGCAACCGTCCATCTTAGCACCATGAAAGATGTGCTGACGATTTTGGGCTTGCAGCGCGATGCTGAACATGTGCAAAAATTGCATCATGGCTTATTTGAGGTCATGCAGCATTTATGTGGCAGTAGCTCGCCGCCCAACTATATTGTGCCAGGCGGAGTGCGCCAAGATCTCAGCAGCACCGAGCAAGAATCGATGGCACTGCAATTTCGCCGCCTCGAACGACTCATGTATCGCTTCGTTGATCGCTTTATCGATCATCGCGGGGTTTTGCGGCGTTGTGTTGGCATTGGCGTGCTGAGTCGCGAAGCAGCAGAACAATTTGGCGTGCGCGGCCCCATGGCGCGGGCAGCTGGCATTGGCTTTGATGCGCGGATTGATCGCGCTTATGGTGCGTATGCTCAATTTCCACCAAGCCGCGTCACCCAAGAACGCGGCGATGTTTATGCGCGCTTGGTTATTTTTGCGCTTGAAGCCTTTGAAAGCCTCAAATTGGCAATTCGGGTGCTCGCCAATTTACCGAGCGGCGATTGGGCTGGCAACGCACCCGATAGTGTGCCGCAAGGTAGCGTGACGGCGAATGTTGAATCAGCTCGGGGCACGCTGCGCTATAGCATTCAAAGCAATGGAGTCAAATTAACCAGCGTCAAGATCGATGCACCACGTCAATTCGATCGCTTGATTGCGCGGACAATTTTGGCTGGAATGAATATCGACGACGCACCCTTAATTATCGCCTCGGCTAGTGCATGCACTGCCTGTAGCGAAGAATAACGCATGAACGGACAAACACTACTCACCCTTGCGCCCTTTGGGCTGCTGATGATCATCGCATTGGTCAGTTGGTTAACTGGCCAGCGTTTGCGCACGCGCTTGTTAGGCTTAATTGCCAGCGGCTTAGCGCTTGGAGCACTGGCAATCATTTGGTGGCTCGCCCAAGGCGATTTGCCACGTGATGTTGGGCAACGAGCATGGCTTACCAGCTATGGAGTTGGCCCCAACCCTCTGATGCGCTCGCTGTTGACCTTGCACCTTGATGGCTTGAGTTTGCTTTTTGCAGGCATCACCTTATTGCTCACTAGCATTGGCTTTGCCCACTTGGCGCTAGCCCTCGGTCGGGGCTTGGTTGGCTATGGGCGGCTTTGGGCGGGCATTGCGATTATGGTCTTTGGCAGTTTGCTCGGCATTTTGGCTGGCGATTTGCTATTGCTCGCGTTTGGCTGGGGGCTTGCCTTATTGGGCAGTACGCTGGCACGCCAAGTTGTTGGCAGCAACGATCAGCGCACGCCCTCGGCCTTGGGCATGAGCGGCATGAGTGGCTTTGCAATTTTGGTGGCAATCCTCAGTCAATCGGTGCGCCCCGAAGATGTGCTTGATGGCTCATTTGTGATGGCCGATATTGGCGTTGGCCAATATTTACGCACCTGGTTGCCGCTCGCAGTTGGGGTTGGCATTGCGCTTGGCTTCCCGCCATTTGGCCGCGTGCTCAGCGACGACGAAGATACAACCCCAGCTTTGCATGGCTTGATCATCAGTGCTGGCGTGCCTATTTTAGCGGTCTACACCTTCTTGCGCTTCTTTGGGCTGAACCTTGGCACATGGCCAGAAACCTGGTTTATGGGCTTAAGCTACGTTGGAGCGCTAGCGAGTATTGTTGGGGCAGCCTATGCGTTGCGCGCAACTCGCTTTGGCCCGCTGGTTGGTTGGCAGGCAGTTGCTCAATGGGGCAATGTGGCAATGGCCTTGGGTCGCTACAAGCCAAATCTGCCGCTTGGCGGCGAACATAATACCGCTGTTGTGATGGCAACGCTTACGATTACCGTCACAACATTGGTGGCAACCATGCTGGGTGCGATGGCTTTAGGCACGTTGGAACGTCGCAGCGGCAGCGACTTGATCGCCAAACAACCGGCGCTTGGAGCACCATTGCGCGCTGCTGGCTTGGCCTATGCCTTGGCCACCGCAGCGGCAGTTGGCTTGCCTGCCTTGCCTAGCTTTTGGGCGCGGCGTTGGCTGATGGATTATACCGGCGCTGGCGGTTGGAGCATGGGTGTCTTTTTCGTCAGCAGTGGCTTGCTCTTGCTCTCGTTTATTGGCTCGAATGCGCTGTTTTGGCGGGTCGATCCACAGCGCCCAGTAACCCCAGTCGATGCAGGCCGCGCTAACGATGGCCTCTTGCTTGGGCTTAGTTTGCCCTTGATCGGCTTAAGTTTGGCTCCTGAAATCTTGGTTTGGGTGTTGCAACCAGCCTTGCGTACCCTGCAAGCAGTGCCCAGCCCAATGGATGATCTTGGCAGCATGAGCGTGGGCTTGCGGGTAAGCTTAGCGCTTGGTTTTATCATTCTGCTCTTTGGTTGTTTTCGCAGCCATCGCCAAGCAATTATGCCTTGGACAGGCGGCGAACAGCCAGATCGCGATGATGGCACGGCGCATTTGCCAGCAGCGAGTAGCCGCATGCTCAGTGGCCTTGCCTTGCTAGGCAATCCTCGCCCAGCTTTGCGCCAAAGTCATGGCATCTTGCAAGGCCTCAGTAGCCGCGTCGCATGGGTTTTGCAACTCTTTAGCGGACGCTACTATCTGACCGGCATCCTGATCGCAGCGATTACGATTGTTTTGTTATTAATTCAATAGAGGAAGCTCGCTCGGCTTGATCCGACGAGCATAAACAGCCTATGACAATCACCATCTGGATTTTAATGACGTTGCTGGTGGCCAGCGGCGCAGTCATCGCGATTATGCGTGATTGGCGTTTTAGCCTGATTGCAGTTTTGGTTAATTATATTGCCCAAGGGCTGTTGATTGCCCAACAGCAATTTATCGTGCCAGATTTGGTGATTGCTGGACGGCAGTTTAGCTCACTGGTCTTTATTAAGTTGATTACCGGCATTGGCGTGGCGATTATTCTGGGCATTACGGCGCTGACCTTCTCGCGCGAATATGGCCTTGAAGATCTCGATGAATTTTCGTTGGCTGAGCTTCGCCGCGCTGCGCGGGTTGCCCAACGCGCCAGCAGCCAAGAAAATCGCAAATTTGGCGATTATATTGTGCCAATTTGGGCTACGCTCTTGGTTGGCTTGGCCAGCTTTTTCTTGCCCCGCGTGTTGCCATTGGCGGTCGAAATGTATCCCGATCAGCTTGGTTTGGCGCGTGCAATCGATTTTATGTGGTATTGGCAGGTGTTTATTGGCTTGATTAGCCTCGTGCTGGCCACCGATATTTTGAAGCTTGGGCTGGGCTTGTTGCTCTGTCTGAGCGGCTTAGACTTGCTCTACACCACCTTGGCCAATCGGATTAACATTTTGGCCTTGGGAACCTTGAGTTTGGTTACCTTGCTCTTGGCCTTGGCCATCGCCTATCTCAGCGGTTTGCTCTATGGCCGCTTTAAAACCTTGAATCTGAGTGAAACGGAGCGCCTGAAATGACCTTCTTGCTGATGTTTTGCTTGCCATTGGTCATGGCGGCGGTCTGTTTTGCCCTGCGCCAACAACAAGGGTTAGTGCAAATTTTGGCGATTGGCACGACCATGTTGCTTGGTTGGGTCATTTGGCAAGTGCCAGTTGATCAGCCAATTAGCATCGTTGGCGTAAGCATGACGGTGCGGGCGATCAATCGCTTATTTTTGCTTGCCGTTGCTGGCAGCTTTTGTATAACCTTTATTGTGGCGACGCGGGTAGCCCACGGCGAAAATTTCGTCGTTATTGGCTTGATTATTTTTAGTTTGATCAATGCTGCATTAACAATTGATGTTCAATCGCCATTTTTAATTACGCTCTTGCTGCTGGCCACGGGCTTGGCAATTATCTTGGCTCAAGTCGATTTACCAATTGGCACGACAACTTTGCTACGCGGTCGGGCGATTGGCAGCGGGTTGCGCTACTTGGTGATGATGCTGCTGGCTGGCGTTTTGTTGGCCTTGTGTTTTGTGCTGGCCGACCTCGAAAACACCCCCGATCGCCTAAGCACGACCTCATTAGCACGGCCATTGTTGGCCCTGTTGGTTGTGGGCATTAGCTTACGCTTGGCGATTATTCCATTTCACAGTTGGCTGCCCGATTTGCTCGAAGATTCGCCACCGTTGGTCGGCATTCTGATTGGCATGATCAATTTGGCGGCGCTACTATTTTTGGTTTCGGCATTCCAGTTTTTGCTTGCGCCTGGCTTGTTGACGCTTGATCCTGGGCGATTGCGCTTGGTGCGCTTTGTGGCGCTTGGCTCGGCCATCGGTGGCAGTTTGTTGGCAATCCACGAACGGCCATCATTACGCCGCTTCTTGGCAATGTTGTTAATTTCCGATAGCGGCATGATGCTGTTTGGGGTGGTTTCATCAACCACTGGCTTAACCGGCGCGCTCTTCCAAGCCTTCAATCAATTGGTCTTGAGCGTGGTGTTGTGGACAGCAGTGGCATTGCTTGAACGGCCTGAACCAACCCGCGCAGCTGCTGGCGATGGCTGGTTGCGGCGGCGACCTTGGGCCAGTGGCGTTTTTATCTGTGGTGTTTTGGCCTTGCTCGGCATTCCGCCATTCAATGGCTTTGCCAGCAGAACGCTACTCTACCAAGGCGCTGCTGAAGAGGGCCGCGGCTATCTTGTAGCATTGCTGATTGCCACGATGTTAGGCGCATATGCCTTTGCCTTAGTTCTGCGCGATCATTTCTTGGGTCGTGCTCCAGCATCCTTGCCAGAAGAAGATTTAACCGATTTTCGCGGTTTGGGCTTACCGCCACCGCCGCCACAGCGCACTGAACCCTTGGGCGCAACCACCGTCGCCGTGGCCTTGCTTGGCATTTGTTTGGTAATTGGCTTGTATCCGCCGCTGGTGCTCGATCCAATTATTGAAGCAGTGCGCGGCCTGACTTTTGTGCAATTCCTTTAATCGCAAGGACGAAGCATGAGCGAGCACTGGCGTTGTTTTGTTGCCCTCGATCTGCCCGCCGATTGCCATGCTCAATTATTGGCGATCCAAACGGAACTACGACATTTGCAGCTACCAATTCGCTGGAGCAAGCCCGAAAACCTCCATCTAACTTTGCAATTTTTGGGCAATGTACCAGTCGATCAATTGCCAAACTTGCAAAAAAGCCTACGTGTAGCGCTCACAACCCAAACTGCCCCAATTCTTAGTTGCAATATGTGGGGCTATTTTCCAGCTGCAAGCCAGCCTCGCGTCGTTTGGGCTGGCTTTGAACAATGGCCTGCGCAGCTGCTCCAGCTGCAACAAGCGATTGTTGCGTGCAGCAGCCAAATTGGGATTGTTGCCGAAGATCGGCCATGGCATCCGCACATTACCTTGGGCTACGTCAACGATCGATTAACCAAGCAGCAGCTTGAAGCTATTGCGAGCCAACTCCAAGCAAGTCAATGGCCAGCCCGTTCGGCGGCCTATTCCACCTGTCAGCTTATCCGAAGCGTTCCGCAACCCCAAGGTAGCCGCTATCAAGCGATTGAGACATGGAGCATCGATCATGCGTGACTATCGTTCAATACTCACTTTAACCAATATTATTATCGGCTTGTGTTTAATATTAACTGGCTTTGTATGGGGATTCACCCCTGACATCTCTGATTATGCGAGTTTTTACACCGCTGGCGAAATTGTTAAAACAGATCAGGCCGATTTACTCTATGATATGAAAACCCAAACCGATGTGCAGCAGCCATATCGCGGGTTTAAACCAGGCGATGTCAGCAATTTACTCATTTATGTCAACCCACCACATACAGCAATTTTTATGATTCCATTGACCTGGCTGCCCTATACGGTGTCGTTTTTCGTGTGGTATGCGATTAATCTCTGCCTTTTAGCCTATATTCTTTGGCTTGTATTCCAAGACCTTGGCAACACTGAATCGGCTAATAAATGGCTCGCAATTAGTGCGATTTTTGGGTTTCACACCATCTCAACTGTCCTTTTCTTAGGCACATTTTCGTTCTTGATGCTCTTGGCGACCTACCAAGTCTATCGTTCGACCCAACGCGAACAATGGTTTAAGGCAGCATTTTGGCTGTTTATCGCGACCTTCAAATTTCAATTTATCCTATTCATTGGTTTATGGTTGGTGCTCCAGCGATATTGGCGTGCCTTATTCTGGTTTGCGCTCATTTGTGCCAGCTTTGTTGGGCTAAGCAGCCTAATCTGGGGCTGGGATATGTGGCCCAATTATTTAGATATTGGCAGCAAGACCTTAAATTTCTTCGACCAAAATGGGCTTAAACCAAGTAAAACCCTTACTTTACGCGGAACCTTAACCTTGTGGTTTGGCAACGAAAACAAACAATTGATCAACACTATTGCACAAATTGGCCTTGGTTTAGCCGCAATCGTCTATACATGGTTCGTCTGGCGCTCGCCCAAACATCCCCAACAACAAGCGTGGAATTATAGTTTGGCCGTAACGTTTGGTGCATTATTTTCCTTGCATATGTATGGTCACGATACCATGCTATATGTCACGCCAGTGCTGTTGCTGTTCCAACTCTATCAACAGCGCCAACAACCAACCTGGCTGCCAAAATATTGTTTAGCACTGCCATGGCTTAGCTTTATGGGTACGATATTGCTTGAAGGCGAATTAGGCATTCGTTTACCAACCCTCGTTGCAATAAGCTTGTTAGTTGTTATCATCCGTTTGCGTCCTCAATATCAGGCGATCAAGCTTGAGCCAGCAAGCATAGCCTAGCATTTAACCAAGCTTGCTTGCTGATGGTATGCTTAACTATCGGCAAGCAACGTTTATTCCACCGTAATCAGGCTTTCGATTTCCGCAAAGGTGCTAGCCCCAATCCCTTTGACCTCTTGAATCGCCTCAATCGTGGCAAACGCGCCATGTTCCTCGCGATAGGCCACAATCCGTTCGGCAATCGCTTGGCCAATTTTGGGCAAACTTTCTAGCTCTGTCGCGCTGGCCGTGTTGATATTGATTAATGTAGGTTGCCGCGCAACACTGGTTGGCGCTTGCGCTGGCACTGCCACCCGTGGCTCAGCTGTTGGCTCACTGGTCGGCGCAGGCGTTTCGCCAACAATTGGCACATGCACATGTTGAGCATCCTGCAAATAGGCTGCCAAATTAAGTGCCTGTGAATCGGCGTTGGCTTGCAAGCCGCCAGCAGCCTGCACCAAATCATCAAGCCGCGCGCCAATGGGCAACTCATAAACCCCAGGTTTGGCGACCGCGCCACTAATATATGCTCCCAATACGGCAAGCGTAGGCGTTACTTCGGGCAAGGTAAGCGTTGGGGTTAATGCCAAAGTCGGCGTAATTGGCTCAAGCGTTGGTACTTCAGTTGGAGCACTGGTTGGCCATAAACTCAATGCCTCCTCGCCCTCCGAGCCAGCGCTGGCAGTTGATTGCCAAAGATTCCAGCCCAAAAATCCAGCCACAACAATTCCCAGTAGCCATTGCCAACGAATCTGTTGCAACATCGGCGCACCTCCCAAGCACAATTAAAAGTCTGGTATCTTTAGAGCCACAGATTGGCATTTTTTGGCATGAAGGAAGCCCAATTGAAGCAAATTCGTGATCTTTTGCCCCATTTTTGCACAATTCCGCGTGGCATTGTGCAAATGGGCACGCCCAACGAGCAACTTAGCGATTTAGCACGGCGTTTCGGTGGCACGCGTGAATCGTATGCTGAAGAAGCACCGCAACATCCGGTTGAAATTGCCGCTTTTGCGCTGGCCCAAGTGCCAGTTACCAATGAACTGTATGCTCAATGGATCAAGCAGTCGGGCCAGCGTGCGCCAATTGTTTGGCATGGCCAGCAACCGCCCGCCGAGCTTGCCACCTATCCAGTGGTCGATGTAACATGGGATGAAGCAATGGCCTTTTGTGGCTGGCTGAGCGGCGAAGTTGGGCTAGCCTTGCGTTTGCCAAGCGAAGCAGAGTGGGAGCGAGCGGCACGTGGCGATGATACGCGCATCTATCCATGGGGCGATGATTTTGACCCAACATTGATGAATATTAAAGAAAGCCTGCGCGGCGGCTTAGCGCCGGTTGGCAGTTATCCACAAGCAGCAAGTCCATTTGGGGTCTACGATTTAGCAGGCAATATTTGGGAATGGACAAGTTCGCTGCAAAAATCGTATCCCTATATTGCTGACGATGGTCGCGAAGCGCTACAACCTGCTCCAGAAGCCGATCGGCGGCGGATTATGCGCGGTGGCTGCTGGGGTAACCCTGGCCATTTTGCCCGTAATACCTGCCGTTTTCGCTTG
Source organism: Herpetosiphon llansteffanensis (assembly GCF_003205875.1). Lineage (GTDB taxonomy): Bacteria > Chloroflexota > Chloroflexia > Chloroflexales > Herpetosiphonaceae > Herpetosiphon > Herpetosiphon llansteffanensis. The sequence goes on along the minus strand of NZ_PUBZ01000158.1, from coordinate 104,406 downwards.
CCACCTGAACGCTCGACCCATTTATTGGGCTTTCGGCTGGCCTACAACTTGCCCAAGAGTGATTAATCGCTGACTGCATAATCAAGCTAATTCAATCGAAAAAAAAGCCAAAAGCGTGGTATAATCGCAGGCTATTCACGGGAAGCTTATTCGACATTTCAGCTACTTTATCCAGCAGGCGTAGCCTTCCTAGCGCATCGGAGGATGGTATGTCACGGGAACATTACGAGCAGCAACTTCGGTCATTAAATGATGATCTCTTACGCATGGGAGCATTGGTCGAAACCGCCATTGGCCAGTCAATTCAGGCATTAACCAACCATGACGAGGCCATGGCCCAGGCTGTTATTCGCAACGATGATTTAATTGACAAGGCCCAATATGCTTTGGAAGAAAAAGCCCTCTTGCTGTTTGCAACCCAACAACCATTAGTCGCGCGTGATTTACGTTTAGTCAGTGCGATTATTACGATTGCGAGTGAGCTTGAACGCGTTGGCGATTATGCTGAAGGGATTGCCAAAATTGCGATTCGGCAAGGCCAAACTCCAGCGCTCAAGCCACAAGCTGAAGTGCCATCGATGACCAGCAAAGCGCAAACGATGCTGCGCACCGCCTTGGAATGCTATACGCGGATTGACGTTAAGCTGGCCAAAACGCTCAGTGCTGCTGATGACGAAATCGACAACCAAACCGATCGCGTTCAACGCGAAATTCTCGAAGTTATGATTGCTGATGCTAGCACTGTTGAACAAGCAACCCGTTTATTGTACGTTGTGCATAATCTCGAACGCATCGCCGACCGTGCCACCAATATCGGTGAACGGGTTGTCTTTATGGCAACAGGGCAAATGGCCGACCTGAATGAACAACGGGCGTAATTGAGGAACAGGTTGGCAAATTCTCTGTTGGAGGTTTTCAATGGGCGTGTCTCACCGTCAAGTTTTTGATGAACAACTCACCGAGTTGCACGATGGGGTTTTTCGCGTTGGCACCATGGTCGAAGCAGCCTTATCTAAAGCGCTTCAATCGATCAAACTTTACGATCAAGCGACGGTGCGCAAGGTTGTGCAAAACGACCAAACAATCAATCACGAGGTTCAGCGGTTGCATGATCAAGCCCTGTTGATCATCGCAACCCAACAGCCATTAGCCCGTGATTTGCGCTTGGTGAGTGTGGTTCTCAGCCTTCTGCCAGAGCTAGAACGCATGGGTGATTATGCGGCAACAATCTGCAAATTGCAGGAACGAATTGCTGCCACGCCCAATTTTGTGAGCGTTGCCGAAATGCCGCAGCCAATTCCGCGCTTAATTAATGAATTGAGCCAGCGCACCAGCGAAATTTTGCATGCTGGCCTCGAAGCTTTGCGCAAAAACGATCGCAGCTTTGCCGATCGCGTAACGACGCTCGACGATGTGATCGATCAATTGTATCGTGAGATGTTCGAAGCCACAGTTAACATTTCAACCAGCAGCCCTGATCTTGCTGCCGCAGCAATTCATCTGCTGACCTTGGCGCATAATCTCGAACGGCTCGGCGATCGGGTTACCAACTTGGCCGAACAGATCGAATATCTGATTACGGGTAAGGTTGTAGCACTTAATCACTAAATTGGGTTGGAACCTCGGAGCGCGAGCAGCGTAGTATCCTCGGATTGCATTTGCTTGGCATTGGAGGATGTATGATTTGGACGTTATTGGCGTGGCTGGGATTTTTGGCTTTACTCGGATTCGGCTGGGTTGCAGTGGCAACATTGCGCGGGGCGATCCAAGGCCGAGCAAGCATGCTCTGGTTACTCGGCATTTGGACTGGCCTTTCGGCACTTGGCGCGCTCCTCGTTTGGCGGGCAGCGCTGCTTGAAACTTGGTCGATTAGCTTGTGGCTTGGCTTAGCCTTGGCCGCAATCGCCCCCATTGCCTGGGTTTTGGGCAATGTTGGCAAACGCTTGCAAGCCCACGGAATCAAATTGGGCAATTTGCTCAAATTCCGCTAGCATCACAGCCATGGCTATGGCATAATAAAGCGCCACAGTTGGCGCAGCGAGTCTCCAACAGGAGGCTCGTTTTTTTGTTTAGGCTGAGGTAGGTAGCATGATCGATCTTGAATATGTTCCAATGGAGACGCTTGAAGCTGGCTTAGACCATATTCGCCAAGCGCCCAAGAATCAAGGGGTTTTGCAATTAATCGTTCGTCGACCTGCCAGCGAGCAACGCGAAGTGCTCGATCAAGGCCAGCTTGATTTGGTCGAAGGCTTAGTTGGCGACAATTGGAAAACCCGTGGCAGTTCGCGCACCGAAGATGGTAGCTCGCACCCCGATATGCAGCTGAATATTATCAATGTGCGCTCGATTGGCCTGCTCTCGCCAGATCAAGAGCGTTGGCAATTGGCTGGCGATCAATTATTTATTGATCTCGATTTGAGCGACGAGAATTTGCCAGCAGGCACACGCTTGGCAATTGGCGATACAATTATCGAGGTAACTGACCAACCACATAATGGCTGCAAAAAATTTGCCGAGCGCTATGGCCAAGATGCGATCAAGTTTGTCAATTCGGCGGTTGGCAAAGAACTACACTTGCGTGGCATCAACGCGCGGGTTGTACAGCCAGGCACAATTCGCCAAGGGGATGTTGTTAGCAAAATCTAACCCCCATGGCAGGCAGGAATATAGGACTATGGGTGTGAGCAATCGTTAGGTTCTCGGTAAGCTACGAAGGCGATACTATGAACAAATCCTTCCTCCTCACACACACTCTTCTCTTCTTCAAGCGGCCCAACTGGGCCGTTTGGAGTTTTAGGGCTTTTAGATCAGCGCATTATTTCGGTACTGCGGTGGTTGAGCATTCACTTCCTTTGAATTCTCCAAGCAAGAGCACATACCATGTGCGATGGACTTGTTTCGATTCGGCTGGGATACCGCGACTGTTATTGGGATCAACACTACTAAGCTCTAAAGTCAATGCATCTTTCTCCCACATATGATCTTCTGCATGATATGTATCCCTTTGCGTCCATCCTTGCTGTTGAAGATAGGTGGTATAGGTCTGGAAGAAGGCTTGTTTCGTCTGCATACTGCCCATCACAACGCGAACAACCCCATAATAGGGGCTTTCTTGATGGTTTTCACCATTAGTTGCCTCATAATGCAAGCGCACAGTATCGGTTTGTAGAAAGTGGGATTCTGGCATTTTTTCTAAATCGGCAAGTGCATAACATGCAGCTGAGGGTGCGGCAGCGCCGCAGGCAGCAAGCACAAGCGTCAAACCTAAGACCATGGATAATGGTGCAATCCGTACATAATTCATCTTCTCTCCCTAGCAATAATTAGCAGCCAAAGCTTGATTAATTTGCTATACTAGCGCAATCAACTTCAACAAAGGAGGGCAATGATGCGCTATGCAATTGTAATTGAAAAAGCTCCAAATAACTATTCGGGCTATATTCTCGATGTTTTAGGTTGTGTTGCCACCGGTGAAACGCCAGAAGAAGTTAAACAACTGTTGCAAGAAGCGATTGTATTCCATTTAGAGGGCGAAGAGATTCTGCCATCGACCACCTTAGTTGATTATATTGAATTTGAGCCAGAAACCAAGGGCTAAAATTAACAACCCCCAGCATTTTGAAACTGACTGGGGGTTGCCAACATTCATTGAACGATTAATCTTTGTTGGGCAAGAATCGGAACATCCCAGCGCCACAGACTTCACAGGTTCCGCGCAAGGCACGGCGGCCATTTTCGGTCAACTCTTCATGGGCATCGATCATTGGCTGCTTGGCGCGACATGAGACGCAGTAGCTGCGCAACTCATCATCGTCGTCGTCATCCTCGGCTAGAGCTTCGGTTTCAGCTTCAACTTCGGCAGCTGGAGCTTCGCCTTCTGCACTCGCTGAGTCATTGCCGCCAACTTCGCGTTCCAACAATGGCGCTTCATCAGCAACTGGTTCTGGCTCGACGGCAACCGGATCGGCTTCCACTTCGGGAGCGCTGGTCGCAACTTCCGTGGTTAAAATATCGGTTGGCAAGACGATCCGCGGCGGATCTGATGGTGGCGGCGGTGGCGGTGGCAAAATTGGAGCCGAATCGATTGGTTGCAGCTTGCGCCGCACAATCACCACTACAGCGGCCAAGCCCAACAACAACGACACCCACAACCTGCGTTTGCTTTTTGGTTGGTTTCCCATTTATACCTCGCTTTGTGGTGCTGAGCTAACAACTGAGCGGCGCAAACCACGCAGCGTTGCTAAATTGCGAATATCTGCGCTTTCATCTGGTTCTTTCGGGGTCTCTAAAGCCATCGGAATCGTTTGAAAGCGAGGATCGTTCAGAATCAACTCAAAACCAGCCAAGCCCACAAATCCCTCACCAATATGGGTATGACGGTCAACGCGGCTACCAAGATCGTTCTTGGAATCGTTGAGATGGAAGGCCCGCAAGCGATCGATGCCGATTAAACGATCAAAATGCTCAAACGTGCTTTGGTAGCCTTCGGCAGTGCGAAAATCGTAGCCAGCAGCTAAGCCATGGCAGGTATCAAAGCAAATTCCAAGCCGTGGATGGCCATCGCACAGCTCGATCAAGCGGGACAAATGCTCAAAGCTATGCCCCAAGGCTGTGCCTTGGCCAGCGGTAATCTCGAGCAAAATGTCGGTATCGCCAGCATTTTCGGCCAGCAAACGCCGCAATGCAGCGCCAACCCGCTCCAAGCCTGCGGCCTCGCCTGAGCCAACATGAGCGCCTGGGTGGGTGACCAACGCGCCAACCCCCAACTGCTGGCAACGCTCTAGCTCAACCCGAAAGGCCGCGATCGATTTTTCCCATAAGCTATCGTCGGGACTGCCCAAATTGATCAAGTATGAATCGTGGGCAATCAAGGGTGGCGTGCCAGCATCACGATGCGCTGCTTGAAACGTAGCACAATCAGCGGCACTTAATGGCTTGGCATTCCATTGGCGTTGGCTTTTGGTAAAAATTTGAATCACATGACATGTTGTGGCATGCGCGCGCTCAAAGGCTGTGTGCAAACCACCAACGGTTGAAACATGCGCTCCTAAATTGGGCATGGGGTTTCTCGCTCCAAACAAGTGTCGCCTGCAATTATAGCACTTTCAAGCCATGGTTGAGATTAGCGCTTCGCAGCAATTATTGATAATCATTTATTCTTTATAGCAGACTGAAATCTAATATAAACTTTCATCAAAGTAGATAATGTTTACGGTTTGTGTTTCCACTTTATTGAGCGCTGACACCTTATCTCTAATCGCTGATTGCTGACCCATCATTTCGCCTCCCTTCCGTCCCTCCGCCGGAGGGAAACGCAAGGGGTTTTCAGCCCCCTGCACCCCCAAATATTTACGTGTAGGATTGTTGATATATGCCTATTTCCCCCTTCGTGCTCTTCGCGGTTTCGTTTTTCACCTGCCGCCTAGCCCCTGATCCCTCATATAGTGTACGATAAGCTTCACAAACTGCGATTAACACTGGAGCGCCATATGTACGGCAATGAAAAGACGAATGCTATCATTCAGGAATTTAGCGCAAAGGTAAAAGCCCAAGGTTTGACAGAAGTCGAGGATATTTTAGGCTTTTTGCGCAAAGAAGGCTGTTCAAAGCCCAATTCAATGATTGTTTTACTCGATTGCCTTGGCTGTGGGCTGGGCGAGGCTAAACGATTAACCCATTTTAGTCAAACCTGGAGCGATCATTTCAAACCGCATCAATAAGTTATCGATATGTTAATCGAGCATGCAGCAGAGTTCGAGAATCTTGATGACTAGACTTTCTTGCGACCGAAGTCAGAAGTCAAAAGTCAGAAGTCAAAAGTCAAAATCGCGGGGTCAGGGGCTGGGGATCCGTTGGTCGGCCTAGTCCCATAGCCCAAAGCCCATAGCCAATAGCCCTATCTTCGTGTCCTTCGCGCTCTTCGCGGTTTCGTTTCCCAATCCCCAGCCCCCAACAACCGATCCCCAGCTCACGACCAGTGGTATACTGCCAGACGTTCGAATGAGCCAACGAGGAATGTGTGGTGGGATTTTTGCGCCGTTCAAGCAAATGGTTCTGGCTAAGCTGTGGCCTGTTGCTATTAATTTTTGTTAGCTATGGATTGCGCTCTAGTGGCACCTACAGCGACGATTCGATTCAGCATTTTTTGATTGCCCGCTGGAGCCTCAAACACCCTGAGTTGTTGCTTGATGTCTGGGGTCGGCCTGGCTTTACGATTCCCTATGCGCTGATCAGCCAGTTTGGCTTGACCGCAGTACACATGCAAAGCGCCATTCTGGCGGCGTTGATCTGTGGTTTAGCTGCCTATTTGGCGGCAGAATTTGCGGTCGAATGGTATTGGTTGGCGGCAATTTTCACCGGCATTCAGCCAGAATTCGCCCGCCTAAGCTTTGCCGCATTAACCGAGTTGCCCTGCGCAGCCTACTTAGCAGCAGCCTTGCTGGCCCAACGCCGCCAACACTGGAATTTAATGGCCTTGTTCGCTGGCTTGATTCCATTGGCGCGTTATGAAACGCTACCACTATTAATCTTCTTCGCCTTCAGCCTGATCAAAGAACGGCGCTACTGGCAGCTTGGCCTGATGGCCTTACCAATGCTGATTTGGAATGGCTTTTGGGCATTGCGGCTCAACGATTGGACCAACCTGCTGTTTCCGCTTGATCGGGTGTTGTTTCAAAAAGGCGATAGCGTGGCATTTTATGGCACTGGCCCGTGGTGGCATTACATCACGCGCTTGCCAGTGGCCTTTGGCAGCGTGCCATTTGCGCTAGCGGTGTATGGCTTTTTGCGCATGCGCTGGAACGCCCTGCACTCGTGGACGGTTGGCTATATCGCAATTCTGGCGCTCAGTTATTGGAAGATTCCCGCAACCCAAATTGCTGGCTACGACCGCCATTTAGCCATTTTAGCGCCGATTATCGGCACATTTAGCGCTTACGGCTTGCATGCATTACGTCAACCAATGAACATCAATTGGCAACGCTGGGCTGTGCGCGCAGCCTTAGGTTTGGTGATGATTGGCCTGTTGGGTATGGCTTGGATTCGCTGGCAAACTCGGGGGATTGTGCTCTACGACGCGTTGCTTAGCATTGGTTTGGTGGCCTTGCTCATGCTGCCAATGCTCAAAACCGTGTGGTATCAGCGCTTAGTTGGTGCAAGCGTGATCATCGGCTTATTGGGATTATTCATTCGCGTCCAGCCCTTTATCATGCAGGATAGCGACCAGCAAGTGCTGAACAGCACGGCATGGTTTAAGCAAAGCGAGCATCGCCAGCAGCTGGTTTTGGCCGCGATTCCATGGTTTGCCTATGGCACAGGCATCGATCCCTATGATCCGGCGCAGTATCAGCCGATTACGCCCAGCGCAGTTGCCCAAGCGCCAATTGGCAGCATTGTGGTTTGGGATTCGCGCTTTGCGTGGACACTGCAATGGCAAACCCCCCGCAGTTTGTTGGAAAATCCCAGCGAGTTTCGCTTGCTCAAGCAGTATCATGGGGTCAACAGCAATGGCAACCCATTCGAACTAGCAATTTATCAAAAATTACTTAATTAGGAGCATTCATGGCACTCAGTGCAACCATTTATACGATTAATGTTGATTTGGCCAATGTGGACCGCAACGTCTACGAGCAATTAGAACTGCGGGTAGCCCGCCAACCATCTGAATCAGCAGAATATATGTTGATGCGTATTTTGGCCTATTGCTTAGAATACACGGATGGCATTGCCTTTACTCAAGGCGTGGCTGCTGGCGACGAACCAGCGGTCTGGATTCGCGATTTGACGGGGCAAGTGACTGGGTGGTTTGAAGTTGGCGCGCCTGATGCAGAACGCTTACATCGCGGCAGCAAACGAGCTGGGCGTGCGGCGGTCTACACCCATCGCGATGTTGCCCAAGTGCTGGGCAATTTCAGCGGCAAAAGCATCTATCAAGCAGAGCAAATTCCGGTCTATGCCTTTGATCGGCGTTTTATTGAAAACGTTGCCAATTTGATCGAACGCCGCTGTGATTTAGGCATTTCGCTGACTGAACAACAAATTTATGTTGAAATTGCAGGTCAAAGCCTGAATAGCCAAGTTGAAGAACATCGGATTAATAACTAGCAACGATAATTAGAAGTGTAGGTCTTGAAGCAGCTAGCAACCTTTGTTATACTCGGCAGAAGCATAGCCTTCGCTCAACCGCCAGCACAGCGCAATAGCCAGCAGCGTGCGGCAAAATCAAGCTTGCATAGGCTTATTCGCCTATGGTATATTGAGGGCTAGCATCGTCATTGCGAGCGACGTGAGGTTTCCAAATGTCCAATCCACAATACATGGCCCCTAGTGGCGATGAAGAACGGGTGATTGAACTCCACTTGCCGAGTCGGCTGGGGTACGAGAAAGTCGCCATGGATACCGCCAGTGCAATGGCGAAACGGATGGGCTTCTCTCATGATCGCGTTGATTCGCTGCGCACTGCCGTAAGCGAAGCAGTAACGAATGCAATTGAACATGGCAATCAACACGATTCAGCAATGAAAGTCGTGGTGGTCTTTACTGGCAGCGATGACGGGTTGATTGTTGATGTGGCAGATCAAGGGCGTAAAATTCTTGATCAGACCATCACTGAGCGTACACCCGACATTCACCAGGTATTGCATAGCGACGATAAAGGTGGTTGGGGAATCTGGTTAATTAAAGAACTGATGGATGAGGTCCAGTTTTCGGTCGCACCATCAGGCGGCAATAAATTACGGATGGTTATCCACCTAGATCGTTGAGTTGAAGAACATGGCGCAAACCCAAGCCACCATCGAACTGATATTTCCCAGCCAGCTTGGCTATGAAAAAATCGCCCGTGAAGCAATTGGTACGCTCGCACGGAATATGGGGTTTGACCCAACGCGCGTTGAGGATTTACGCACGGCACTGAGCGAGGCCTGTATCAATGCCATCGAACATGGCAATCAGCGCCAAACCCAACGCCGCATCCATATCACCTGCACGATTTCACGCAATCGGCTGGTGTTGGTTATTAGCGATGAAGGTCTTCGTTTTCACCCCTCCCAAGAGATCGAAACAGCAACCATCGAGCAAAAACTTGCTGGGCTGGCATCGGCGCGAGGGATGGGCTTAATGCTCATTGAACAACTTGTTGATGAGTGCGGCTTTCTACCGTCACGGCCCGGACAAGGCAATCGTTTTCGATTAGCGATGTATAATCCACCACGACGGCATGGATCAGCCACAGCCTAGCGCGATCCTTGGTCAAGGAGTTTTGGACCTATGATTGATGATGAATTGAAAGTTACCACCCGTCAACGTGACGGGATTTGGATTATTGATCTCGAAGGCGATGTCACCACATTTGCCGAAGAGGCCATTACGGGGGCATACGAAGGCGTTAGCAAAGATGGCGCTAAGTATATTATTATCAACTCGCGCCAAAGCGATTATATCAACAGCGCGGGGATTGCTATTTTAATTGGGGTGGTCACTGAGGTCAATCGCCAAGCCCAAAAGCTGGCCATTAGTGGCCTTAGCCCTCACTTCCAAAAGATTTTCCGCATGGTCGGCCTCGCCCAATATGCCGACATCTTCGCCAGCGAAGAAGAAGCTATCGCCGCGATGCAACGCCATCAAAAAGCTGCGAGCGAACCAACTAAACCATAATTCAGCTGATTAACGAAACAGCGCCGTTGGAGCAATTCCAACGGCGCTGTTTGCGTTTAATGAACCAAAACTTCGACATCTGATTGGATTAAGTTTTCCATGACTGCCGATTCTGGCACACTCACTGGTGCTTCGCTCGGCTCTTTGCGCAAGGCCAGCTCAATCACTTGGCCAACATGCTCAACTCCATGAAATTCCATTTCGGCCAACACTTCTGCTGGAATTTCATCCAAATCAGCGATATTCCGCTGTGGCAGAATGATCGTTCGAATGCCTGCCCGATGGGCTGCCAGCACTTTTTCGCGCACGCCGCCGATTGGCAGCACTTTGCCGCGCAAGGTAATTTCGCCGGTCATGGCCACATCGTCGCGCAAGGCTCGTCCGGTCAGCAACGAAACCAAAGCCGTGGCCATGGCAATCCCCGCCGATGGACCATCTTTTGGTTGCGCGCCCGCTGGTACGTGCACGTGTAAATCGAAATGTTGAGCAAAATGTGGGTCGATGCCGTAGCTTTCGCCTTCAGCCCGCACCCAACTTAATGCAGCTCGCGCCGATTCTTTCATCACATCGCCCAACTGACCACTCAGGGCAAAGTTGCCGCGTCCAGTCATTTTGGTGGCCTCGATAAAGATAATATCGCCGCCAACTGGAGTCCAAACCAAGCCTGTGACAATGCCAGGCCGATCGGTGCGCTCGTGAATTTCCGAGAAGTAGCGTTGCTTGCCCAAATATTCACGGGTTTTGGCTGGATTAACCACGATTGGCGTGGCCGAACCAAGCGCAACTTGACGCGCTGCTTTGCGCATCACCGTGCCAATGTGTTGCTCCAAATTGCGCACGCCAGCTTCGCGGGTATATTCTTCAATCGCCACCAACAAGGCATCTGGTTGAATGTCGACTTCGCTTGACTCAAGGCTATGTTGCTCGCGTTGCTCTGGCACCAAATAGCGCTGAGCAATTTCGTACTTTTCACGGGTCGTATAGCTGCCAAGCTGAATAATTTCCAAGCGATCGCGCAATGGCCCAGGAATGGTTTGCAAGGTATTGGCGGTTGCAATAAACATCACTGGCGACAAATCCCAAGCCACATCCAAATAGTGGTCGCGGAAATTGGCGTTTTGGGCAGGATCAAGCACCTCGAGCATGGCCGAGGTTGGGTCGCCGCGATGATCTGAGCTGAGCTTATCCATTTCGTCGAGCAGCACAACCGGATTGTTGACTCCGCTCCGCCGAATCGCTTGAATTAGACTGCCAGGCATTGCGCCGATGTAGGTGCGGCGATGGCCGCGAATTTCGGCCTCGTCGTGCACGCCGCCCAACGACAAACGCACAAACTCGCGATTCATAGCTTTGGCAATCGAACGGCCAAGGCTGGTTTTGCCCACGCCTGGAGGGCCAACAAAACAGAGAATTGCCCCACGGCCTGGATCGCGCTCTGGCGAACGTTTGCGCCGCAACTCGCGCACCGCCAGATAATCCAAAATTCGCTCTTTGATTTCCGCCAAGCCATAATGGTCGGCATCGAGAATTTCGGCAGCTTGCGCCACATCAATCGTGTCGTCGCTGCGTTTTTGCCATGGCAAGGCAATCAGCGTTTCCAAATAGCTGCGAATGACGCTATATTCGGCAGCAGCAGCAGGCATTTGGCGCAGCCGATCAAGCTCGCGCATGGCTTGCTCGTGGGCTTCGGCGCTCATGCCAGCAGCCTCGATTTGCTCGGCCAAACGATCAACTTCAACTTCTTGTTCGTTGGTTTCGCCCAGCTCTTTGCGAATTGCTTTGAGTTGTTCGCGCAACACATATTCGCGCTGCGATTTGCCAAGCTCATCTTGGACCTGCGATTGAATTTGCTGGCCAATTTGCAGCACATTCAACTCGCGGGTGAGCACTTCGTTTAATTTGAGCAATTTTTGCTTGATGCTTGGCTCGCTCAAGACCGCTTGGCGATCAGTCACGCTCATGCGGGCATACGAAGCCACCAAATAGGCCAAACGGCGGGGATCTTCTTCGCTCAAGACCGAATTCAACAACTCGGTTGGAAATTGCGGAATCAAGGGCGCAATTTGGCTGGCAATCGTGCCAATCGAGCGCATCAAGGCAATAACTTCAAGCTCTTCGCTCTCGATCGTTTGGTCGGGCACAACCCGAATTTTGGCTCGGTAATATGGCTCGGTTTGGGTAATTTCAACAATCTCAATCCGCTCAAGCACTTGCATCGCCACGCGCAAGGTGCCATCGGGCAATTTCATCAATTTATGCACAACCGCAGCGCTGCCAAGTTGATAAAAATCTTCAGGCGTAACTGGGCTGGGCCGTTCATCTTCGTTTTTTAGCGCCATCAAGCCAACAATCCGTTGCCCAGCCATCAGATCATCGATCAAACGAATCGACTCTGGCTGACCAACGGCCAATGGCACGATGGTTTGAGGATAGGCAACCGTTCCCAATAATGGCAAAATCGCGATTTCATCTGGAATTGTGGTCGTTCGTTCAAAATCTGACATACAAAAACCCCTTTTTAGCACCAATGCGAGTTAGACGTTGGTTTGTTCAATCGTGATCCGCCGTGGTTCAGCTTGGGCTGGGTTGCTTTTGGGCAACGTGATAATCAACATGCCATCGTCGTAGCGAGCGCTAATTGCGGCCTCGTCGATCGGGGCACGAATCGCGAACTCTAGCTCAAAATGGCCATAATTAATTCCCAATTCATGGATGTGGACACCTTGGCTTGGGCAATGCTCTTCGCGTTGGCCGCTAACATATAACACGCCATCGTGAAGCGTTACTTCAATTGCTGCATCGCGCATGCCTGCCAGTTCGACCTTGATCACAAATTGCTCGGCGTACTCATGGACATCTGCTTGCGGTCGCCAGATCAACGCGCGGGCGCTACTGGTTCGCGGCCATGGGGTTTGCCAATCGCGTTCAAAGGCGCTTCGTTGGGTGTGGAGGCGCGGTAATTGGCGAACCACAAGAAACTTAGCCATCGAATGTGAACCTCCACTAAAAAAAACTGCTAGAAAAAGCATAGCACTGCTCCATTAACACAGTAGTGACGCTGCGTTGGCAAAGTGTTAATCTTGTAATCGCTTGATCAAGGTCTATAATTTAAGCAGCGGCATACCTTCATCAAACCCAAAGACAGGACGTTTCCATGACGTGGCAGGTTGATTTCACTCCATCCGACCAAACATTGCACGACTTACTAGGCCAAAATCGGCTTGAATCAGCCTATGCATTGGGCGATTTGCAACCACCCTTTCGCGAACGCTCGCAATTTAGCCTTGCTGAGCATGGCAACCAATGGGCAATTTTGCTGTGGTATCGCACGAGCACGTTTACGGCCTTAATTCCCTATGGCGCGGCTCAAGGCATTAACGCAATCATGGCCGCCAAAACCGAATGGCCCAAAGCCTGTATTGTGGCCAATATGAACGAGCACTATCGCCAAGTGTTAGGCCAGCGCTACCGCTTCAGCAACGAACAAGCAATTATTCGGATTGCAATCGAGGCTGGCCAGCTCAGCGATCTGCCGAATGGCACGCAGCTTGAGCAACTCGAAGATCAGCATCTTGGCGAGCTTTCGGCGTTCTACACCATGAACGATGTGCCGACGTTTAGCCCTGATCAGTTGCATGGCGGGTTATACTATGGCGTGCGTCGCCATGGAGCACTAGTGGCGGTCGGCGGAACGCACTTGGTCAATAGCCGCGATCACTTGGCAACGATTGGCAACGTTTACACCGACCCAGCCTTGCGTGGCAACGGCTATGTGCGCACAATCATTGCCCATCTGACTCAAAGTTTGTTTGATCAAGGCTGTACCAATATCATTCACGATGTAAAAAGCAACGATTTTGCAACGCGCCAAATCTATGAGCCGCTTGGCTATCAGCAAGTTGGCAGTTTTTGGGAGGCAACCGCACGGTTACGATGAAACGAGAAGAACGCAAAAGCATCGCCCAACGCACGCTCGATTGTTTGAGCGCTGGCGGTTATTTCAATCAGGCTGATCAATGGGTCAACATTGCTGAAGTGCAGCAGGCCGCCGAGCAAGCCAGCACGATTGTTTGGCCTGATACCGTATTGGCTGCAAGCAACAACGCTCGCCAACAACCAAGCATCAACATCTATGCAGCCACAACCTTGGAAGCGGCTCAACGCACTGCCCAAGCAAGCCAGCGGGTAGGAATATTAAATTTTGCTTCGGCCAAAAATCCAGGTGGTGGTTTTTTAGGGGGCAGCCAAGCGCAAGAGGAAAGCATCGCCCGTTCGTCGGGGTTGTATCCTTGTTTAACCAAGTGTAGTGAGTTTTACCGCTACCATAAACAGCAAAACGACTTGCTCTATTCCGATGCGCTGATTTGGTCGCCGCAGGTTCCGGTGGTCTGCGATGACGCTGGCAATTGGCTCGATCAAGCGTATTTGGTCGATGTAATTACCATGGCGGCGGTGAATGCTGGGGCAATTCGTCAAAACCGCACAGGCCAAAGCGCCGAGGTCGAGCCAGCCATGCGCCAACGTATGCAGCGGCTATTGGCGTTTTGCGCCAGCCAACCAATCGAACGCTTGATTTTGGGGGCGTGGGGTTGTGGTGTGTTTGGCAACGATCCAGCACTGATCGCACGCCTATTCAAAGAAGTTATTGGCCAACAGCCATGGCCGTTTGCCCAAATTGATTTTGCAATCTACGACCCAAGCCCACGCCAAGCCAACGTCGCGTTATTTGCAAAAATCTTGCAAGCTTAAAAATCAGCCCTTGGTTAAACTGTTCGATGAGGAGCGAGCAAGGTGGTTATGCCGTGGCATAACAGGCAAGCATCAAACAGAGAACCAAGGGCCGTTAGTTAAACTTCCGTCCAGCGAATGGTAAACACACAAGCAGCAGCACCATTGCGCATGCATGGGCCATGCGTGATCTGAACCTCACGTGCGCCCAAACCTTGCAAAACCCCTTCCATCGCCGCTTGTTCGAACATACAGTTATAGGGTTGTTGTAATTCGACTCGGGCATGATACGGCGCGACAATCGTTGTGCGCCATTCGCCACTCGCGCCACGAGTGGCCGTATGCCAAACATCGGGCATTGCCACCAACATCGCAGTTGGTGTTTTCAAACCCATTTCGCGAAACTGTGCCGCCAACGAGTAGTAAATCCCGCGCCCAATTTCCATCAATAAGGCTGGGTCACGATCCTCAAAATAGGTCAACATGGTTTCAAAAAGTTGGCCATGATACCATTTGTCAGCACTAATTTGATCGAGCAGATTCAGAATTTCCGGCGGACACTCATCCCCAGCAACCATTCCCAACATTAAAAAGGCACTACCGATGCTTAATGGTGGGCCTTCGCGGTGATCGATGCCTGGGTCTGCAAATTCTTCCACCACCAATGGGGCAGATCGTGCAAAGCGCTGCACATGCCCTCCTTCTTTGCAAAATTCAACAGCCAATCAACCTCTATCCCCACAAACAATTATAGACTATTGTCACGCTATTGCTGACGAGGATCGGGCAAAAGTTCATCACGAATTTGAACTTGTTCGTCAACTACGTTGACCGGTAGTTGGCCCAAGCGCAAGCGGCGATTATCGCTAATCAAGAAGCCCTGTTCATCATACACCCGATCTGAGCATTGGTCACGATAGGTTTGGTTGGATTGTTCGTAAATCACAATACAACCGCTCAGGCTATCCCACGCCAGAAACGCGCGCCATTGGTCGGCACTCAGCCGCGTCACCAACACCGGATCATCGCTGACTTCAGGTCGACTAGCGATTGTTTCCGAGGCAACTAATTGTTTAACCGAAACCTGAACTGTCTGGCCAAGCGGAAATTGGCTCACTGGGCCAAGCGTATAGGTGCGGGCTGGTGGGCTAATGATATAGACAAATAACGCGCCGCAAAACAGGGTTGCAAAACCCATTACTAACGTCAACAAGCGGGTTGCCCGTTTACGCGAACGTTCGAGCCGTTCAACCTCATAGGGATCAAGCATGCTCATTGGGAAATTCCTCGTGCCACAATCAACATTCGTTCTGATTCACTTGTATAGGGATCAAGCTCGTACGAGCCATACACTGCCTGCAATTCAAAGCCACAGCGGGCCAGCAAATGCTCAGCTTCGTAGCGATAGAGCCAACGCATGCCGAATGGTAAGACGCAGCGCCGCACTTGGCCATCAGGCTGAATTTCATCGTAACAGAATTGAACGTGCTGGTGCTGTGCCGCTAAATCAACGCTGCGATAGACAAATTTCTGGACCAAATTGCCATTACTAGCGCGAAAACTTTTATCAAGCACCATCAGGCCATCAACAGCACTTAGTTGGCTTGGCTCAGGATTAAACAAATCGAGCAGCAATAGGCCATTCGGCTTTAAATGGCGCTTAATTGCATGCAATGCAGCCAGCTGAGCCTGGGTTGTTTCCAAATGCATAAACGAATTAATCGCCACAAAGGCCATGCCAAATTGCTGATCAAGCTGAAAATCGGTCACATCGGCCACTGCAAAATGCAAGTGCGTGCCAACACCAGCAGTTTCAGCTGCAGCATTCGCCCGTTCAATCATCGCAGGAGCAATATCAATGCCGACCACATGCAGCTTGGCTTGGGCTAGCGGAATTGCCACCCGCCCAGTGCCGCACATCAGCTCTAAAATGCTGCCGCCAGCCATGCGCGCATGCTCGCGGTAGAACACTATATCATCCTGAAAATCACCATAATCTGCATCATAATAGGGTACAAACTGATCAAACATCCAAGTTCCTTACATAGCAACGCCATGGCTGCGCTCGGCGAGAGCAAGCAACCATGGCATTCTTGCGATTGAGTTAGCGTAATGTAATAGTTTTAGAAATGCCGCCGCTGGTTGGTCGCCAAACCAACTGGACCGATTTAATCCCGCCATTATTGGCTTGGGCTACTAAGGTTCCGGCAATTGTATTGTTGCCAGGAATTGTAAGCGTGCTCAGGATGGTAGATTGGGCCGTAATTGGCAACGCACCAACATTGGTTTGGATGGTAAAATCGGCAGCCCGAAAGCTCACTGGTCGGTTTGTCGGATTTTGGAGCGTCACATTAACCAGTACCTGCTTGCCATCAGCAGCAACACTTGTCTCGCCAATTGTTAAGAAATAACTGCGCGACTGGTGAACGCTGCCGCTGGCCACTGGCTGAACCGGTTGAACTGGGCTAGGCTGAGCAGGATCAATCACAACCTCGACGACAGGCGTTGGTCGACCAGTATTCCAGCCAAGCAAGGCTTCACTAGTTGCCCGCTCGCTCGCAGTAACATTATTGCTATCGCGCGAGCTAGAAAGCCGACCAGCCAAGGCCGAACGCACCAGATTAAAGCCACCAACCAGCAATACAAGAAGAATAGCGGAAATGATCAATTCACTTCTGGTCGGCAACACTGAGCGTTTTTTGGAACCTTTGGCAATTGCAGGGCGCAACGACCCAACCAAATCATTAGCATAATTGACTGCATTTTCTGGCTCTGACATTGGCTTGACTTCGGCTGAAACTGGCTCTGCTACCGCTACTGTTTGTGATTGCGCAGTAGGCGTTGGCATAGGAGGAGTCGCTGCATTCAGGCTTTGGTTGGTTGCAGGCGCAGCTGGGCTGGGCTCGAAACTAGGCCGTGGTTGCAATAAACTGCTGTTGCCTGCGGCGCGGGCTGGTGGCGGCGAAAAACTGGCTTTCGCTGGAGCAGCGGTGCTCATCTGGCCTAAATTGGCAAAATCAATTTGGGCTGGCTTAAGCATCTCAAGGCCACGTTTGGCCGCAGCATTGGCTGGATTAATCGCCAAAACCTGGTGCAGGGCAGCGATTTTCTCACTATTCGTTGCTTCAACTGCGCTCAGCCAAAGCCACGCTTGCTCGTTACTTGCATCAGCGCTCAGCGCTTGGCGCAGAATCAGTCGGGCCTCTGCATGGTTGCCAGTTCGTGCAGCTTGAATGCCTTGTTGAATTAATTGTTGAACAGTTGCTGACATACAACTCCTACGGTTGGGGCTTCGCACGCACAATCAAGCGATGCGAATAGACACCAATTGGCACACAGGTGATCAACGTAACCGTTTCTTCAGTAGTTGGGTCCATCACCCACGTCTGATCGGGGGTCACAGTACGAATCTCAGTCACTTGGTAGCGCCGCTCTGTGCCATCGACAGTTAATAGCAAGCTATCGCCGACAACTGCGTTGGGTAGCTGACTGAAGATAATACCACGATAGCCGACGTGCCCTGCTAGGACTATATTCCCAGCCGTTGTTGGAAAGCCTGCCACTGGCCAATAATGCGCCGCTGCGTCAGTTGGCACATCCCATGTCCCAAGCGAAAAGCCAGCTTCGATAATTGGGCTATCAAGGCCAATTCGTGGCAGCGTAATACGCGTTGGGCGTAAAGCTTGCCAAGCAGCATCTGCATTATTAACCTTGCGTTTGGCCCATTCAGGTGCAGTATTAGTCGTATCCAAATATTGGCGGCCTAAATGGCCCAACGATACTTGATAGGCTGCTGGTAGCTCTGGATGATATTCAAAGCGCGTGCGCTCAAAATATTGCACCGTATAAACCTGGCCATCTTGTTGGTTGCGCTCTAAAAATTCTTCCGATAGCGGATAGCCAAAGGCTTGCAAGCCACCGTTGCGCTCCCAATACTGGCGAAATAGCCCACCCAAGGTATGCTTTGATTCGGGGAAGAACATTTGGCCAGGGTAAGCGGCCTCGCTGCGCGGTTTGAAGGCTGGCTGGTCGGCAGAACCTTCGGCAGCCCAGCGCCCAAGATGGCCGGCTAAAGTCCAGCCAATGGTTGCATGCCACTCTAGGCGTGCCCGCTCAAAGTATTGCACCGGACGGCCAGCCTCAACAAACACTTCGGTAATCGGATAGCCAAAGATCGCCAAGCCGCCGTTACGTTCCCAAAACAGCCGAAAATTGTAGGCTAACGTATGGCCAGTTTCCGCGAAATAGCGCGGCTGGCCTGCAGCAGTTTCTGCTGAGCCAGCACTGACTGTCATCGCCAACAAGCCAACGATCAAGAGATAGATTCGTAATCGGCGCAACATAGGCTTATTCCTATCCAACTAATCGCGCTTCGGGGCCAGCACCATTAACGATTGTCCACTGGACAGCATCCAACTCGCAGAGCCGCGCTTCGACTTCAGGCGCATCCTTGGCTTCGCAAATCACATGCACATTCGGGCCTGCATCAATCGTCCAGTAGCTTTGCAAATTATCTTGCACCCGCCAACGCTGCACTGCCTGCATCACCGCCAACGTGCCAGGCAACCAATACATTGTTGCTGGTTGAGCGGTCATCGCAATTACGTGCATCGACATGGCATCTGCTTCCGAGGCTTGGCCCAAGCGCTGAATATCGCGCTCGAGAATGCCTTGACGCACATCGGCCAAGCGTTGCTCAATGCCTTTCAAACGCACCGGAAAATAGGGGCTGGTGGTGGCAACACTATGGCCGCTGGTCGAGGCCACATGCTTGGCTTCAGTGCTAATCACAGCCACAATATCAACTAAATTCCAGTGCTCTGGTGGCGCAATTTGGGCTGCATACGAGCCAGCATGCGTGCCATCATCAAACCATTCAACAAAGCCAGCAGGAATCGAACGGCAGGCCGAGCCAGAGCCAGAAAGCCGCGTTAGACGCGATAATTCTGCTTCGTCAAGCTCTAAGCGAAAAGCCGAGGCCGCAGCCCGAGTCAAGGCAGCAAAGGCAGCAGCAGATGAGGCAATGCCAGCATCAGAAGGAAAATTATTGCGCGAGCGCACTTCGACCCGCTCACTAACCCCCGCTAATTGGCGCAAACGCTCAATCTGTTGGATAACGCGCTCAAACTGGCGACCTTTGGCCTGAATTTCTTCGCCGCCGCTTAGGGCTAGCCAAACACTATCTTCCACGGCTTCGGGCAAACATTGTACGGTTGTCTCGGTTAGACAGCCATCAAGATTCATGGAGATCGAGCCATTGGTTGGAAGAGTCAGATGCGCGTCGCGCTGGCCCCAATACTTGATAAACGCAATGTTGGCACAAGCCACTGCCGTTGCCGCATGCGAAAGCTGTTTCATACCATTCCTCACGTACAAATAAACAAATTCAGTAGCTCTATTGTAGCAGATCAGCAGGCAAATTTAGGCTGGCGTACACACCACACAGCCTTGAGCATGCAGATGTTGGGCTGGTAGCCAGCGCTGGCATTGGCTGCAACACCCACTCAATTTAATTGGCTCATCGCTCGTGGCTGGCAATTGGGCAACGCCAAGTGCCGCCCGTAATTCATCGTAGTCTCGCGCCGCAATCAACACCGCCCGATCAACCCGTTCGCCGCTAAATTCGAGAGTCAATACCATTCCGGCCAACAAATTATGCCGCTCTGGAATATTTTGCAAGGCTTTGGCATCAATCACCAGTGGCCGCCAATCGTTATGGTCAGCAATCGCCATCACATCAAGCGTTACGGTATCGCCGCCGAAAAAACCACCATAATTTTGAACTTCGCTGACTTCAAAAAGCTCAGACATCGTTGTCCTCTACTAAACTAAACGTTATTGCTCAACACTGCTTCAATACTATAGGCCTGCACCAACTGCGAGATATGGCGCAAGCTCAATGGCGCAACTGGCACGGCCTGCACATGCTGTTGCACTGCATCATAGGTTGCTTGGCTAACCAAAATCTGATTTGCTAAGGCAGCACTACACAGGCGGGCAGCCAAATTCATATCTGGGCCAATCGCGGTGTAGTTCATCATTTGGGCTGAACCAATGTTGCCCACGACCACCTCGCCCGTGGCAATCCCAATGCCAATTGCCACCGCTGGCAAGCCTTGGCTCTGCCATTCGTCCATCAATTGATTATGCCGCGTTTGCATCAACAAGGCGGTTTGGACGGCCAACAAGGGGTGTTGCTCGTAGGGCAAGGGTGCGCCAAAAAAGGCCACAATTTCATCGCCGACGAATTTATCGACCGTGCCGCCAGCGTTGCGAATAATCGTGGTCATCGCTGAAAGATGTTCGTTGAGCATGCGCGCCACCACATCGGCAGGCAATTGCTCGGAAACCGTGGTAAAGCCACGCATATCCGAAAAAAGCATCGATAATTGTTGGCGATGCACATTCATATAATCGTTGCCAGGCGTGCGCAACATCAAATCGACCACATCGGGGCTAACATAGCGCGCAAACGTTTCGCGAATATGGCGTTGTTGGCGGTCTTCAAACAGCGCCGTATCCATTTGCGAGGCAATTGCGTTCAACATTTTAACTTCGTGAATGCTAAACCCCCGCATCCCTGGAGGATTAGCTCCGCCAAACACGCCAATAATTTGATTTTTCAAAATCAAGGGCACGCCAATATACGAGCCAATTATTTGATCGATCTGTTCGCGGCGCACCATTTTGCCTTGATCAACCGTGTTGCGCGCCAAATCGCGCAGTACCTGCGAAACTTGCGAACTGGGGTCGGCCAAATCATCGTGCGAGGCGGCGCGAAACTCTAGCTCATGTTCCTCAGCGGTATAGAGCATAATAAAGCTCCATGTTGCGCCAATCGTCTCGGAGAGCAAGCCCAAAGCAGCACCTAAGCCTTGGTCAAAATCAGGCGTGGCATCGATCAAACGATCCAAGCGATAGATCGTTTCTAGTTCGCGGTTGCGCGATTGCACCTGTTGGAACAAGCGCAGGCCAGCCATGGCCGAATCGATTTGCGAACACATAGCATCGATCAAGCGCCGATCATCAACTGACCAATGGTGGTCTGAAGAGCCAAGTACCAACACGCCGAGCCGATCGCCTTTGACCGAGAGCGAACGCACAATAATTTCGGCCTCGCCCTCTTGCAAACTAGTGGTTTCGCCGCCAGCCAAGGCATTGGTCAAGGCCAACATCAAGCCAGCTGCGTTATTCGGTCGCCAGCGTTCAATCGTAATATTTTGGGCTGGGCAATCTTCCAAATCGAGGGTAACTAATTGCAATAAATCGGGCTGGAGCACGCCGCGAATAATCGTAGCGCAGCCATTTAAAAACGTTTCGGTCGAATCAGTTGTGTCGCGGAGAGCATCGAGATCGTAAATCGCCCGTAGCTCTCGATGGCATAACGAGAGTTCATGCTTTAATTGTTCGGGCATACGTGCAGCACCTCCTTGAGCCGGCAAAACGCTGATTAACAGCGTCAGTATAGCATGAACTCTGCGTGACCGAATAGCACAAAAAAAGGCCGACAGCGCCACACTGCCAGCCCTTAACCAAGGTTTTGCATTCAGTTTTAGCCAATATCCCACACCAACTCGCCGCTAAGCACGCGGGCAATTTGATCGGGAAAGGTTTTGACCGAAATTGGCTTGGCGATAAAGCCATGAAAGCCAGAAACTCGTGCCCGCTCAGCCTCTTCGCGTGAGCCATTGGCCGTCATGGCCACAACTTTGGTGCGCTTGAGTTCAGGCAAGGCCCGCAGTTTCTGAAACACAATATGGCCGTTTTCGCGGGGAATTCGAATATCAAGCAAAATCAAATCGAGAAAACTCAAAATTGGGTTTTGGCGCACCTGCGGCGAGTTAAGCCAGCTAAAGAAGGCATCGCCAGAAGGTCGCGCATTGCAGTAAGCAACCCCAATCTGCTCGCGCAGAATCCGTAAGGTTAAATTCATGCTGTCAACGTTATCTTCGATTACCATCACTTTCGCACGGCTGGCTACGACGATAGGCGAAGCGCTCGGTCGAACAACCGGATACATGGGCTTGCTCCAAAACGAATACAATAACCGTTTCTCCGCAGCAGCCGTCGATGCATTGCTGGTTAGTATTCATCATAAGTGCTCGATAAAAGTCATCCTAGAGAGTAGTCCTTTTGGGTCATCGAGCTAGTACCCAAGGCACTGTTGTAGTGTACCTGAATTTTGACGCTTAAATATCAAATTTGGGTTAAGAAAATTGGGCCTAAATTTAGCCAATTTTCATCCAAAGCTACGAGCGTTTGTAGCAAACCCAACGGCGGTTTGTGCTGGCCCTTGCGTGCTATGCGGCTGCAAGCTGATTGAAATGAATAGCACGCAAGGCCATTGCCTGATTTGCTTGGCTAGTGTACCGTAGGGCTAGCAACTGGCGCATCGACTGTTAACCCGATTTCAGCGCCAAGCAACCTGCCATCGCTCACAAGGAGTCGCTCGCGTTTATGCCAGAACCACGATCATTTGGCCAACAATTGCGCGAATATCGTCACCAACGCCAACTCACCCAAGCTGCTTTGGCCGAGGAAGTTGGCTGCGCGGTCGAGAGTATTCGCAAAATGGAGGCCAATCGCCAGCGTCCATCACGCAGTTTGGCTGCCCGTTTAGCCACAATGTTGCAGCTATCAAGTGCGCAAAGCCAGCTTTTTTGTGCTCAAGCGCGCATGGTTGGCACTGCTGAAGCCAAGCAACCGCCAAGCGGCTTGCCCTTAACTGCCAGCAAATTAATCAATCGCCAAAGCGAAGTTGCAACGCTGCAAAGCTATCTCAACGCTGAGCATATTCGCATGATTACGTTGACAGGGCCGGGCGGCGTGGGCAAAACCCGACTAGCCTTGCAAATTGCCCAACAAAGCCCAAAGCAGTTTCCTGATGGAGTCTATTTTGTCGATTTGGCTCAAGCTACTAGCGTCGCCGAGCTTGGTTTAGCCCTGAGCCAAGCCCTCAATTTGCCAAGCAGCAAATATAGCTGGCAACGTCAAATGCAGCTGCATTTTCAGCACGCGCGAATCTTATTGATTCTCGATAATCTTGAGCAATTGCTGAGCGCTACCGAAGCCTTGCGCTGGTTGCTCGATCACACGACTGGCCTCAAATTACTGTTGACTAGTCGCGCCTTATTACACTGCGCTGGCGAATATGCAGTGCCGCTTGCGCCGTTACGTTTGCCAACCGTCAGCGCCACACTCAACGAACTCAAAACCAATCCAGCGGTGCAATTATTCGTGCAACGCGCCCAAAGCTTGAACCCGCAATTTACCCTAACCAGTGCCAACGCCGAGGCCATTAAGCACATTTGTTGGCAGGTCGATGGCTTGCCCTTGGCCTTGGAATTGGCGGCAGCACGCACGCGCTTGCTCACGCCAGAAGCCTTGTTGGCCTATTTGCAACCGCCCTTGGCCCTGTTGACGACCAATGATCCAACTGCGCCAGCTCGCCACCAAAGCATGCACAACGCGATTAATTGGAGCTACCAACAAATTTCGCCGCAACAACAGCAACTGCTGCGCCAATTGGCAATTTTTCAGGCTGGCTGTACGCTTGATGCGATTCAGGCAATCGTACCCAATCTACAACAGCTTGATCTGCTCGATCAATTGGCGGGGTTGATTGATCATAGTTTGTTAGCGATGCAGGCTGAACCAGAGCAGCCACAGCGCTTTCGCATGCTCAGCTTGATTCAGGAATTTGCGGCGCAAGAATTGAGCGACCATGGCGAATTAAACACGCTTGCCCAACGCCATCTTGAATATTATGTTATGTATTGTGAATCGCTGAGCGAGCAGGTGTTGGAGATGCGCCAGGCCCTTTTGGCCGAGCGCGAGAATATTCGGGCAACAATTAATTGGGCAATGCGCACGCAAAACTGGCCAGCAGCCAGCACCTGTATCGTGCCATTGGCTGAATTTTGGTATCGTTATGGAACGAGCGAGGAGCTGCAACGCTGGCTTGATTGGCTAAGCACTCAGCCGCTCACGCCAACGATTCACGCCCGTTGCAACGAAATGCAGGGCTATATTGCGGCCTTTTTGCAAAGCCAATATCGCGCTGGCCAAGCCTGGTATCAAGAAGCGTTGGCCCAACGCCAAGCATTACAACAACCAGCGGCGATTGCCGAAAATCTGGCAAAATTGGGCGAAATTGCCATGGAGCAAGGCCATTATGCCCAAGCGCTTGAGCATTATCGCAGCGCCTGTAGCCTCTACGAGCAGCTTGGCGACCAAGAAGCGGTGTTTGCAATGCACGATTGCCAAGCGATGGTTTTAGTGCGCCAAGGTCAATTCAGCCTTGCGCAACAGCTTTTGCAGCAAAGTTTGGATTATTGGCAGCAGCAGCACATTTTGCCGAGCCTCGCATTTAGCCTGAATTATCTCGGCGTGATTGCGCTCTATCAAAGCAACTTTGCCAAGGCCCAACAAGCCCACGAACAAGCCTTGGCAATTTGGCGCAGCCTTGATGATCAACGTGGCATCGCTTCGGCCTTGAATGCGCTCACGCCGGTTTTGCTCCAGCAAGGCCAAATTGCTAGCGCACTGACCGCAATCCAAGCCAGCCTAAACATTCGTTGGAGCCTGCACGATTATGATGGCTTGGCATGGAATTTGGAACGCTTTGGTGAATTATTAAGCATGCAAGGTCAGGCCGAATTGGCAATTCAAGCGTGGAGCAAAGCCCAGCAATTGCGTGCTGAATTGGCTTTGCCGTTATTCGAAGCTGAACAACAACGCTTACAGCCGCAAATCATCCATTGTCAGCAACAAATAAGCTCAGCTCAATGGCAACAAATCTGGTTCGATAGCCAAAGTTTAGGTTTGGCAACCCTGATTGAAACGCTTTTAGCTCAGGCTTAATTCTTAAATTTCTTTAAAAATACCCCGCTTTTGCCCCGCTTTTTATCCTTCTGTTGGCTCGTGGCGTTTGGTCTAATACAGCTGCTAGTCAACGAAGGAGGCCATGCGCAGCGCAAACCGAGGCCCATAGAAAGTGGCACAATCTAGTACGGGGTACACGATGAAAGTTTATAAACCAATGCTCAAACTCATTGTCGCGTTTTTGGTCTTTTTACCGCTCGTCACCAGTGCAGCCAGCAGCACCGAGCACTTCAGCCAACCAATCAGCAATTCGAGTATGTTTAGCTGGTATACCAACTCGAGCACGGCGACTGGCACGGCCAACGTGAGCGATAGCCAAGCCCAAGATGGCAAAATTTTGCGGCTCTCGATTGGCGCGAACCAAGGTGCGTATCCGGGCCAAGGCTCGAACTTGGTTTCACGCCAAATGTACCATTATGGCACCTACGAAGGCCGCATGAAAACCGCCAATTGCGCCAGCGACGAAGGCGTAATCAATGGCTTTTTTACCTATTTCAATGATGGCAGCGATAGCAATGGCAATGGCTTGCCTGATAACAGCGAAATCGATATTGAATGGCTATGTGCCGAGCCGCAATCAATTTTGATCACGATTTGGACTGATTATAACGACCCAACCGCAATTAGCCGTCGAGTCTATCGCAAGATCAATTTGGCCACTGGCACAGTTGAATATACCCGCTATGCCACAACCTTCGGCGGGAGTTATACCGATTTATCGAACAGCCAAGGCGAAAATCAGCCAGCCACGGTGCAGGCGATTCCAGGCTACAATTCGGCCACCGCTTTCTACGAATATGGCTTCAATTGGACAGCAAGCAATGTGACCTTGTGGGTTGTTAATCCCAGCAATGGCCAAAAAATTGTGCTCTGGGATTATCGCGGGCCAAGTGCGCGAATTCCACAAAATCCAGCAGCATTTATGGTCAACTTGTGGCATCACCCCAACTGGACTCCAGAATGCTGCGCCAACGCCACCAACCCACCACGCGCCACCCGTTCGCTTGATGTCGATTGGTTGCGCTTCACGCCCCAAGGCGACATTCCAAGTGATACGGTTGCGCCAAGCGCGCCAAGCAATTTGCAATCAGCAAGCAAAACCCATAACAGCGTGAATTTGAATTGGAATGCTGCAACCGATAATGTTGGCGTAGTTGGCTATGATATTTATCAAAATGGCGGCAGCAATCCTGTTGCCAGCACCAGCAGCACCAATATCACAATCAATGGGTTGAATCCCAGCACCGCCTATAGCTTTGCGGTCAAAGCGCGTGATGCGGCGGGCAATCGCTCGGCCAACAGCAACAGCCTTAGCGTCACGACCAACAACCAACCGACAACCGGCAACGGCTTGCAAGCAACATTTGTCAAAACCTCGGATTGGGGCAATGGCTACGTTGGCGTGTATCGCATTACCAACAATGGCAGCAGTGCCGTCGATGGTTGGACGCTCGGCTTCGATTTGCCAAGCAACGCCACAATTGCCAGCTGGTGGGATGCGACCCAAGCGAAGAATGGCAACCGCTACACCGCTGGCAACGTAGGCTGGAACCAACGAATTGAGGTCGGCCAAACCCGCGAATTTGGCTTTAGTGGCAGCTACAGCGGCGCATGGGTCAATCCAAGCAACTGTATTGTCAATGGCCAAAGTTGTAGCGGCAGCACGACCAGCCAAAATCTGGCACTTGGGCGACCAGTCCAAGTTTCTTCAGCAGAAACCAGCGCGCTGGGCGGAGCGAACGCCATCGACGGCAATAGCAACACGCGCTGGGCCAGCAGCTACAGCGATCCGCAATGGATTCAAGTTGATTTGGGTAGCAGCAAAAGCCTGAGCAGAGTTGTGCTGAATTGGGAAGCAGCCTATGCCCGCGCCTATCAAGTGCAAGTTTCCGATGATGCCAGCACATGGCGCACGCTGAGCACGGTCAGCAATGGTGATGGCGGCACTGATACGCTGAATGTCAGCGGCAGCGGACGCTATTTGCGGGTGTACGCGACCCAACGTGCCACCGAATGGGGCTACTCGCTATGGGAGATCGCCGCCTACAACTAAGAATTAATGCTAACCCTCTTCAACCCCTTCGTTCTAGTTGAACGAGGGGGTTTTGGTGCTTAAAGAGCGCGGTTAACGCTCCTTTTTAAAAGGATAGAGCGCCATGAATTCGTGGGAGTTTCAGCTACATATGTACGCTAGAGACGCGCGTTTCAAGGCGTTGCTAGCCAGTTTCTGGGGCTTGCACAAAATACCTTGCCATCGCTAGACTACACAGTAATTAATTCAAGGAGATTTTAGGCTATGAGCAAGCAAAAACGACCACTTTCAGCAAGCGAACATCGCATTATGCAGCTTCTCATTCAAGGCCAGCCCAATAAAGCGATTGCGCTTGCCTTAAATTTAACCACCGGCAGCGTGGAAACCAGCTTACACCGTATTTATACCAAATTAGGGGTTGATAATTGGGTGCGGGCCGCCTTGATCTATCTCCAATTAGCCAATCATGCCCAGCAATTTCCACCAACCGAAAACGGCTCACGTGCATGAATCCTGTTAGATTAAGCTAGCAATTACTAGATTAATCACGCAAACTGGGGGTACAATACTGCTAGCATAACGCTGACCAACAGCATTTCAGCGTTTTTAGCATGTGATGGAGTACTCATGGAAGCCACAGTTGGTCAAACCAGCCCTGCACAAACAACCAGAGAAATAGCATTTTCGGTGCTCGATTTAGCCACTGTTTTCGAAGGCAGCACGCCTGCTGATGCGTTTAAAAATAGTTTAGCGCTGGCGCAACATGCAGAGCAGCTCGATTTTAAACGCTTTTGGCTGGCCGAGCATCATAATATGGCCAATGTTGCGAGCGCTGCTACTGCGGTGGTTATTGGCCATGTTGCCGCAGGCACCAAGCGCATTCGGGTTGGTTCTGGTGGGGTGATGTTGCCCAATCACTCACCATTAGTGATTGCTGAACAATTTGGCACGCTTGAATCGATCTACCCAGGGCGCATCGATTTAGGTTTAGGCCGAGCACCTGGCACCGATGGCCGCACGGCTATGGCCTTGCGCCGCGATATGATGGCCAGCGCCGAGCGCTTCCCCGATGATGTGCGCGAACTGCAAGCGTATTTCGCCGAGCCTAGCCCCGGCCAATATTTGCGGGCAATTCCCGGGGCGGGCTTGCATGTGCCGTTGTGGTTGCTTGGCTCAAGCACGTTTAGCGCACAGTTGGCGGCCAAATTAGGCTTGCCATTTGCCTTCGCAGCTCATTTTGCGCCAACCCATTTGTTTGATGCCTTGCAGTTGTATCATCAACACTTTCAGCCATCGGCCCAACTCGCCAAGCCCTATAGCATGGTTGCAATCAACGTGATTGGCGCGGAAACCGATGCTGAAGCCCAATATTTGTTTACCAGCATCCAACAGGCCTTTTTAGATATTCAGCGGGGCACACCGCGGCCAATTCCAGCGCCAACCAATGATCCAGCCAAACGCCAAGCGCTTGATTTTGCCTTTGCCCAAAGCCCAATGTTGGCCTACACCGCGATTGGCACGGTTGATACCTTGGAGCAACGACTCAGCCAGATTATCAAAGAAACTGCCGCCGACGAAATTATGGTCAGCGCCAATATTTACGACCAAGCAGCGCGCAAGCGTTCATTTGAAATCGTCGCCGCCGCCCGCGATCGAATCAACGCCAAACGCCTAGCCCAATAAAACCGCTCATCAGCGGCATGCTTAACCGATTGCTGGTTAAGCATGCCGCTTTTTATGTTGGGCAGCATATCCATCAAACGAATGATTGTTCAATTGCCTGAGAGCAGCTATAATCGTGGCGTTGATTGGGCTGATGAGAGCAGCCTAACCCCTCAACATAGCCTCATAATGCTTACGCTTACTCTCACACAAACTAATTCTGTTGAATTGCAATCAAGCTGGTTGTAGGCAGTACTATTTTAGGTCTGAGAAAGGGAATTCGATGAACACATGGAAATTACGTGGCCTTGGCTGCATAGTGGGTTTAGGTTTGGCAATTGGCTTGGCTCCGCAAGCCTCGCGGGCCGATGGCATTGTATATGTTGTGTCGGGCGGTGCTGGCAACCAAACAGGCAACGATTGGGCCAATGCCAAGGATCTCCAAGCAGCTCTGCAAAGCGCAGCATCGGGCACGGAAATCTGGGTTAAACACGGCATTTATCGCCCAACAACTGGGACAAATCGCACAGCTTCTTTCACGCTTCCCAATGGAATTAAGCTCTTTGGTGGTTTTGCTGGCGCTGAAACTAGCCGCCAAGAGCGTAACCCGCAGCAACATCCAAGCATTTTAAGCGGCGATTTACTTGGCAATGATGCTGGAGCAGCCAATCAAAATAACGCAACTCGCGGCGATAATAGCCACCACGTAGTTTATTGCATCAACAAGCCAGATTCCATTTTAATCGATGGCTTTGTAATTCGGGGTGGTCAAGCGACTAGCCAAATATTCCCACTGAATATGGGTGGTGGGCTATTAGCTGATCGCTGTAACTTAACGATTTTAAATAGCGCTTTAATCAGTAATGCTGCCCTGTTTGGCGGCGGAATTCTCAATCTCGATAGCACGCTAACGCTTGATCAAAGCATCATTGCTGGCAATTGGGTATTGAGCACTGGCGGCGGGATTGAAAATCAACAAGCTGGGATTGTTAATCTACGATCAACCGTATTTGTTGGTAATATTTCCCAGCAGAATACCGTGAGCGCGATTGCCAATGCGGGCGGCACGCTGAATCTGCATAACAGCATTGTTTGGGGCAATAATGGCATCGCGCCAATCAACGGCTCAAATAATAATCGCAACCTCACCGTGAGTTATTCGATTGTACAAGGTGGCTTTGTTGGTACTGGCAATAGCAGTGCCGATCCGCAGTTTGTTGATGCTGATGGCGCTGATAATGTGATTGGCACGCTTGACGATAATATGCAATTGCAAGCCAATTCAGCTGCCCGCAATGCTGGCAATACAAGCTTGCTACCAACCGACCAAACAGACCTTGACGGCGATGGCAATATTGCTGAACCAATCCCATTTAGCATCGATTATTTGCCACGGATTAACGAGGGTCTGGTTGATATGGGGCCATACGAATATCAAGGCAACGAGCCAACAATCACGCCAACGCCAAGTATTACGCCAAGCCCAACCACCACGGCGACAGCGACACCAACCCAAACACCGACGGCAACGGTTATGACAAGCGAAACGCCAAGCCCAACGGCAACCACTGGCACGCCAGTTATTCCGCTAACAAACCTAATCTATCTGCCAGCGGTAACTCGCTAAATTTCAAGGCGGCTGCGTTGGAATAGAAAGCAGCCGCTTTTTCGCGTAAGCAAGCCCAAACCTGTATAATAGGCCCAAGCCTAGCTTAGCAGGGAGATCGCGATGATCGCATCGGTACGGGGTGTTGTGCAATTTATTGGTCTGGATCAGGTGATCATTGACGTGCATGGCGTGGGTTTGGCGATTGCTGTCCCACGCACGGTTTTAGCGACGATTGGCGCTGTCGGTGATAGCGCACAGCTCTATACGCATTTGCATGTGCGCGAAGATATGCTGGCCTTATTTGGCTTTAATTCGCCAGCCCAACGGGCCTTATTCGAGTTATTGCTCGGTGTGAGTGGCATCGGCCCGAAGGTAGCCTTGGCGCTGCTTTCTGCCGCCAGCCCCGAAGAATTGCAACAGGCGATTGCCCGCGAAGATACAATCATGCTCTCCAAGGTGCCAGGCATTGGCAAAAAAACCGCTGCCCGCTTAGTGCTTGAACTCAAGGGCAAATTTGGCGTAAGCACGATTAGCCATCAACTCAGCACTAACCCCGGCTTACTCGCGATCAATACCGAATTGATCGATATTTTGACCAGCCTTGGCTATAGCAGCACCGAGGCCCAAGCAGCGCTCAATGCCCTGCCAGCAGATGCGCCCGCCGACACCGAAGAACGCCTACGCTTGGCCTTGCAATATTTTGGCGGCGTGTAAAATAAGCGGTGAATTTAATCGCTAAATTCACCGCCTCCCAACTATTGAATTTTGCGAATTTCCTGCACCGCATCATCTTCAAGCGAGATAATTCGGATAGCAACTCGTTTACCATTATTGAGATGCTGGGGATTAATTGAATTGCCGATAACTTTTGCAAAGACTATTTTTTTATTGTCTAGTCGCACATCCCAAATTTGTTTATTAACGCGACCAACAATCGTTCCAGAGACAGTCTGATTAACTTGAAGTGGCTTTTCGGGCTTTCTCGGTACAACTAAGCGGCGATTGATCACCCGTAGCGGAGTTGGCAAGACTGGCCGCAAACGATATTCGTTAACCGTTTCGTCATAGGCGCGAACAGGATCACCAACAACCCAGGTTGCACTAACCTTCCGTTCAATCTCTAAATAGCGCACAACCTCAGGCCATGGTCGTGGCTCTGTTTGTTCAAATCGCGCTGTATCCCATTCGAGCATCGCTAGTAATTGCTGAATCCGTGGGATCAGGTTAAATTCGCTAACCCCACGCGCTTGCTCGCCACTCTGTTGCAGAATATAGGCACAAAATGATTGACGTTTAGCTAGCAATTCCTCATCAACAAGGTCTAGTTCAGCGCGAAGCCAATTGCTATTAGGTTGGTTAAACAATCGGCTATATCGTACTTGGCGGTCGGTTATAGCAATTTGATAGTTAATCGCTATCGAGCCAAAACCATAGGGTTTGCCCATACCCAGTTTTAGGCGATAGTGAGGGCTTGCTGCCAACTCCAGCACATAAATCAAGGCTCCTAATTCCACATCGCTGAGATTTTCAAAAGTAACTTGAAATTGGAATTCGACCCCAGCTTTAACTGGCCGTAGCTGGGTGCTCTGGGTTGAATCAGCGCTTGCCTCAGGATCATGGCGATCAGCAGCGTTAAATCGGCCATGATGCCAGTATTGTTTATGCCCGCGAATCGTTGTGTCGGTGCGATTATCGCCATAATGGCGCAACGATTTAAGCTCGGTTGCCTCTTGGGTCAAATAATGCTGGAAGGTTGTCGGCTTTGGCGATGCTAAAATCCGCGGAGTAGTCTCAGTATCCCATAATGGACTCTCAGCGATTTCTTGATCAACCAGTTTGGCATCACTAAAACGCAGACGGCTAGCATAACTCGTAATATGGGGAGTATCGTCGGTGGGTTCACGATGCACAAAACCAAACATAGCTTCTGTCAAATCAACTAGTGGCGCATCAGCACCACCAGTTCGTAAGTGCAGTGGAATCAAATCATACGGGCTATTGGTATAGGGCAAACGAAACATTCCAGCCCGCCCAAAAAAGCTCACTTGCTGCGGTTTATAGGGATCAACAATAAAGAAAATCGGGTCACCGTTAGCAAGTTGGCCATTGCGTTGGGGAAATGCCTGAGTTTGCCATTGGCTCAATTGATCTTCATCATGAAACCGTTGTAATTGTTCATTCTCTATCCGAAATGTCTGTTGTGGTATTTGCTGAATCAAGACATATTCATGCTTTTTACCAGGCACATCACCAGTAATCACCAAGGTTGCAGGTAGCCAACCATCGCCCTGCCGTTCACTAAGACTCATTTCAGCAATTTTATGGTTATTCCGCGGCTTGACCCAAATTTTTTGGTATTGATGGCGCTCGTTGGGAAGTTTGGTACGGCGATAGTTGGTATAGCGTTGCCGAATATGCTGCTCTAAAATGCTAATTGGAATTTTATAAAATTTGGTTTCTTCGATCACGCCACCATCACGCTGCAAACGCAAAAAACCAGCTCGAATCTGATTGGTCATGCGCTTACGGTAGTGTTCGCCAAGATTGGTCTTATCGACGCTGCGGAAAAATAAGTTCTTGCGCGTCACTAAATCGATTTTGCTATGGCTCACAATTTCGACTAGGCTGCGCAATAAGCCGCGTAAACTGCTGCCAGGAATGACCGCCCGTTGGCCTGGTGAAGCAAAAAAATCGGGTTTATTTTTGGTTGGGGTCGTCCGAGCTTCATTTGATTGCTGTTGCAACTCAACTTCTTTGATTGAGGCTTCAAATTCAGCCTCTGTTAAGCCACAGCGCACATAGAGCGGAGTCTCCGTTTTGAGGGTACAACTAATTGTGCCCGTATGCCGATCCGCAAAATATTGATCATGGCGAACTAAATATTGAGCTTCAGCAGGTTGAGGGTCAAGCTTCGATCGATTTTGTCGATCAATCGTCACAACCCGCTGTTCATCTGAAACCACTTCAGCAGGCACAGCTTTTTCAGGCAGCGGGATAAAATTATAGGGCGCAAACGCCTCACGTTGTGCTGCGAAATCATTCAAATGTTCAGGCACGCTCGCCATGGTAGACCTCCTCGGCAAATAATTCGACTAAACGACTGGCCCGAACATAGGCGGCTCCGGTTCGCGAATCAAAATCTAAAATATGCCGCACCACTAAACGAGCAGGGCGGTGGTCGGGGTCTTGAGGCGCAACTTTTCCAAAAAAGCGTTGTTGAGGCTCAAATACCAAGGGCAGCGTATGGGGCATGGCTTGAATCCCATCAGTTAATGTAGTAAAGCCCTTAAATGTTGTTGATGGATCGCCCTTAGTTCCCCACAGGATTTGCGGCTCATCAATATATTCTTGCGGATCAGCTGGGTCGGTTATCAGGGCGGCGTGCCAGCTACCGCCATTATTCCAAAGTAATACTTCAGCTTTAGGGCCAAAAATTCGACATTGTTGCAAGGTTTCTAAGCTCAGTTTTTGAGGCTCACAGCCCAAATGTAGCACTCCATCGTCAAATTTGCCCCAAATCACACAATCAAGGCTATGGGCTAGCATCCATTGACATTGATAGGCTTGAGCTTGGGTTTGCAACCATGGTATTAGATTAATAGTTGGCTCAATTGCGATTGTTTGCAACATTTAAGCCCCCCTCAATACATCAACATACATTTGTAATCTGTCAGCACTCGGCGAATCAATGGTTAATTGGCCATCAACTTGGTGAAAATGATAAGCCTCATTGCCAATCCAAAGCTTAAATGAGCGACCCGCCAATACGCCACGGCCAATGCTTTGCTCGCCACCAACCGTCAAATCGCCCAGCCAAAGATCTTTAATGACCAACAAAAGCAAGCCAATATCGTGATCAGTAGCCTTATTGATTGTGAGATCGAGCGTAATTTGGGTTTCTTGCAAGCCCCAGACTGGTTGTTCAGCCAACAAGGCACTAGGGTATGGGCCACCAGTAAAGCGATCGACGGCGATTCGGGTTTGAATATAGTCGGTGCTCGCTTGTTTGATTAAACTATCGTGAATCCGCACCCGACTCATTTGCGCCTTGCTATTACGCGCTTGGTCGTCGGTTGCTACATAACCAAATAATTCTTTAATCAGATCATCGGGCGCTGTTGGTTGTTGGGCCTGATTTTTGAGGGTTGCTAAAATCTTTGCCGCTCGCTGGCGCATAATTCCAGCCCAGCTAGTGCCTGGAATAACTGGGTAGCGCGAGCCATCGGCTAAGCGCGTTTCAAGGTAGGTGTCATCAGGAGCATAGGGGTTGCTCCTTGCCGAGCGAATCAGCAACGATTGTTCAAGCCCAAATTCAACTTGGATTTGGCATTGGCTGGGGGGCAAGCGATCGAGCTTAAGGCCCAAGCCTTCGCCAATATTTGGCCCAGCATAGGAGGGAACTGGCGGCTGCTCACGATCAAACAACAACCATTGCAACATTTGATCAGGCTCAGTTAAGCGATAATGCCAAATCTGCCAATTGGTTACTTTGCAGAGGCCTAAACCACGTTGTTTGCGCATGCCCAAGGCAATTTGGCCAGCCTCTAAGCCATACAATGCTTGTGCAAGCAATTCAAGTCGCTTTTGATTATACTCGGTTGATTCTTGCCACTTAGGAAATTTGGCCTGCTGATCGAAGGGCACTTCATGCAGCAACTCAAAATACAAATCGAAACATGTGCCAGCAGGCAGTAACTCAAGATCGTATTTGGCTCCATCACTAGCAGTACGCGTAGCGCCATCAATCTGCACCCCATCACGCACCATCGATAAGACAATCGTGGTACTAATTGCATCGCTCACCAACAACGCACTTTGATCGCCCGTGCTATCGTCACTATCTAAGCGATCGCCAAATAAGGCCCGTTCATCGGCAAAGTTCTTTAAATAGGCGCGAAGTGCTCCTGCAATTGAACTCCCTGGAATTAACGCTCGTGCCTCAACTAAATCGCGCAACAAGGCCATATCGGTTGGAAGATCACTAGCGCCATTGCTAATCAGGGTTGGTGCTTGCAACTCAAGCCACCCATGGATAAGCGTTCGAGCAATGATATAGCGTGTTTCACGCTCTTGATAGAGTAATTGCGCATTGGCAGGCACAGCAAAATCAAAAGCCATCTCAACCTCGCTTTTTCAATAATGGCTGTTTGCGAGCCATCGTTACAATCGCAATAATCAAGCGAGCATGGTATTCCACGGCCAGTTGTGGGGTTAGCTGCAAAAGCTGATCGCCAAACTGTAAGGGTGGAATCTGCCACAGCGTTAACAGCTCTGCTTGCTTGGTTTTGAGCAAGGTCTCCAACGATTGATTATTCGACAAACTGGTTGCCCGCAGATGCTGACGCGCAATTTGGGCTGTTTGGTTTACCTTGGCATGCAGGGCATCAAGCAGAACTTCGACAGAGCCCTCAGTTGTTTGGTTAATTGCCAAAGCTTGAATTTCCGCCAGTAATTCACGACACCACAATTCGACGCGCCCAAATAAGCTATTACGTGAGTTTAATTGCTGCTTGATTTGATACGTGCCAATCATGTCAATCAAGGCTTGATCAAGCCGCTGGCGCAACAAGCGATCGCCCATCTGTTGCAACAGCTTGGCCGCCTCAGCAGCAAAAAGCGTAGTTGGTTGCTTAATTGCTGGTTGGAGCAATAATGCTGGCTTTGGCTCGCGTAAAGAATCGGTGGCAGTCAGCTTAATCACATGGTTCTGTAAATTATCAGCAAAGCTAATCCGGCCAAAGCCTTCATTGCGGCGTTCGCCAATACCGTGCTCGATTAAGGCAGACCAATCAGCCCGCGCCTGCTCCCACACCAAGACACTGCCAGCCGCCAAAGCCGAGGTTTGGGGCAATGGCAACCCCCAAGTGCGGTTAAAACCTCCCAGCACGGTATAGCGTAGTTTTGATTTTGCAAGGTTAAGTCGCCCTTGGTGCAGGCCAAAGCTAGCCGCCAAAGCAGCTGGCGCAAATTCAGGGGCAGTTGGCTCAACCCCAATTCGCGCATATTGCCCATACTGATCGCGAATAATTGCATCGCTCAAAAGGGTCATTGTTACAGTTTCGCTAGTCGGCAGTTGGCTTGCTGGCTCATATGGCCATTCTTGCCAATCTGTGGCATGATTTTCACGACCAAAAAGTTCAACTCGCTCAATCAGCACCGCACCATAACCAGCGCTCCGTGCTTTGCCCAACCACAGCTGTGAGTTTTCTA
The DNA here is from genome assembly GCF_003205875.1 of Herpetosiphon llansteffanensis. GTDB lineage: Bacteria > Chloroflexota > Chloroflexia > Chloroflexales > Herpetosiphonaceae > Herpetosiphon > Herpetosiphon llansteffanensis. Next base: position 67,627 of record NZ_PUBZ01000158.1, on the reverse strand, counting down.
GTAATAATTGTTGGAAGCAATGGAGGCTAGCTTCATCACCAAGAATAATTGCCCGAAAGCGCTGATTTGGCGCAATTGCGACATAACGATACACCGCCCCACTGCCCCGCAAACTCCGCCCTTTGGCTCGATTGCGGGTGGTATGAATATTCAAATGGCGAACTGTATCGAAAATATGTTGTGACCCAAGCCATTCATATTTAGGTTCTTTGGCCTTTTCCTCATCTGAGCTGGAAACCTGCTTGGTTGGTGGTTTGAGCTTCTGAATCGTTGGTAGCATGCGCGTTTCGTCTACGGGATCAACCGGGTAGGCATGGAGAAAACGCACCTGATTACTAAAGAATAAATGTTGAGCTGGCTGTTCTCGTGGGTCAAGTTGCCGTTCAGAGCCTTGGCGTTGCAGATAGCGGCTGATGATCGCACCACGTAACACGCCGCCAGGAATATAGCCAAAACTATTAGCGCTGTTAGGATCGCCATCAAGCGCACTGACTAAAACTGGCTGCTTGGTCACTATATCAATTATCAAAGGATTCATGCAGGTTTCTCCGTAAATTGACGCAACCTTAGCGGATTCAATGGGCTGCCCTGCTGATCAAACAAACGGCACTGAACTTCGCCACGACCACGGTTACGACTTGTGCCAAGATGACGCAACGCATAACAGCCAGCTACCAGCACTGCTTCTTGGGCTGAGGTTAAGGTTGGGCAGGTAATCATGCTAATAAAAGGAGTAGTCCGCAGAATCACGCGCATCGCCCGTAAACTATGTGCATCGGCAATGCCAACACCATCAATCGCTGTTTGGCGGCGAACGCCGGTTAGGCTCGCTAGAATTTCATGGGGTTTAAATTGCGCCTGTTGGGCTACGACGCGAACGGCATCGGGCAATAAAGCATCGCCTACCTGCAATAAACCTGAGGCTGCGGTCGTACTCCCGCCAACACCAAACAGTGTATCGCATTCAGCTTTTAAAGCAGTGCCATAAGGATGTACAGCAATTAAGTTTTCGCATTCTTCGCGCCATAAACCCTTTAAGCTGCGCCCCCGTAAATAGGGCAAACCAAGGCTGTCTTGTTCAACTTCAACATCAACCAATCCAGCAATTCCATCGCCACGCCCAAAGGTGGCATCACTTTTCAATTCAATTTTAAGATAATAGAGGGTCATGCTATACCCCCTGTACTTCAGCCAATGGCGGATAATGCTCCATCAGTTCAATGACATCAAAATAGAGGGCAAGCTGTTTGGGCAATGTTCCTGCTTCAATCACATCATCAGTTGCCCAAGCATCCTGATGTTGCAAACCAGCAAATTGGGTTAACGTGAGCGGTTCACGCAAATTGGCTTGCCAATGCTCAGTCGCTTGTTTGCCCTGACGATTAACATCTTGAAAGGCAATTAATTTATTGCGCCGTTCCAGCCAAGGACGGTTAAAGTTCTGAATTGCTCGCTTAACATTCGTCCATAAACGCCAGCTGCGATCGCCATCAAGCATCACTGGGCGGATGGTTAATGTTTCGCTCGCATTCAAAGCATATTCAACCTGACGTAATTCCGCTAAGGTGTGAATACGCCCACTCGGAGCAATTTGCCAATCCAAAGCACTTTGTTTTTTACCAGTCAAGCTGCTGCTCAAATCTTTGGCCGATTTACACAATTCTTCAGCCAGATCATAAGCGCGGGCAAATGGATAATGGGTGCGAAAAATCGTAATTCCGGCACAAGCACTTAGTTCATTAGGAAACGATGTTGTTTCTTCAGGAAAATTCTGTTTCAATTCCGTAATCAATGCTTTGCTTTGCCGAGTAAATTGTTCGAGCAACACAGGAGTAACATGAAAAGCAACTCGTGCATCACAGACAAAGGTAATATCATCGCCACCATAGACTAATGGGCGTAGCGGAAAAAAGGGGTTGCCCGTATCTGGATCACGCTCTAAATGATGGGTTAATTCTTTGAATGCTGGATTTACGATGTTTTGACCAAGAAAATCTACGGTTGCATTCATTGCCGCAGCACCCAACGTATTAATTAGTTCTGAAACTTGACGATAAAATTGAATATAGTGTTTATTTGAGGTACTAATGTATGCTAATATTCGTATCAGATTGCCAATACCATTACCATCAGCATGAACCACCGCTAAATAACTATATTTACCAGTTGTTCGGCCAAAATCATCAAAATCGCGCGGGATACTGTACTTTTGATTAATTTCCTCAAACGCGTTTATTTGTTGTAATAGATCGTTCATCGCCAGATCGATTTGAGCGCTCGTTTTCGAGGCAACCTTGGTTTTAGCCACAATCTCACGCGAGATCGGATAATCACCTGGATCACGCGGAACACCAACAACCTGATTGCGTTGCAGGGTTGCCACAAGCCCCGTTGATCGGCAGGCAGCTGTTACACCCAAGCCAAGAGTCGCGGGTATCGTGGTATAGCTATTCTGGGCTTGATTAACATCAGAATGAGCCTGATTGATATAGATTTTAATATCATGCTGATCAGGGTCATAGGCAAATTGAGCAGACATCCCAATCGCAAAGCGTAAACCTGCGGCCTCTCGGAGCACCCGCAAACTATATTGGCGTACCCATAGTTTGGCCTGCTTCATGGAATAGAATAGGATGCAGGCATTACCACCACCAGCAAAAATTACCTCAGCCTCAGTTTCAGACGGATCAATCCAGCCTTCGAGACCATTGTCGGGGCAACTCGTAGCACGTTTCACCAAATAGGAAGCCCCAATATTCTCACGCAGACGGTTGCTACTAAAAATATAATCCTGAATTCCACCAATCTTGATATACACAACGACTGCTTCTGGTTGGGTCATACCAATACCCTTTCTACTATCGGCAGGCAATCTTCAACGATAAATGGGATAATGAAAAGAAACACAGTGCAACAATTAATCAGCTTTTTTGGTTGGCACAATCTTACAGTTATAAAGGAGCATTTGTAAAGAGTAATCTTTCATGTTTAGCCCATGAGTCAGCTACAATGTAGGCCATGCAGGTAGCTGCATAATAGGACTCCTACGAATGATTCTCGTTAGGATGGCCGTAAGCTCGCGCTGGCATACTATAGTCAAATCCTTCCTCCTCACACACACTCTTCTCTCCTACAAGCGGCCCAACTGGGCCGTTTGTAGTTTTAGCCCCATAAAAAACCGACCAACTAAGCTTGCTCAGTCAGTCGGTTGATGACGCAGGTCATTAATTATTGGGCTAAGCGCTCTTGACGAAACATTTCATACAGCACAATGCTGGTGGCAACGCCCAAATTGAGCGAATCGCAGGTGCCAGCCATCGGAATTCGCACTAAGGTATCGCAGATGCTTTGCTCAAGCACCGATAACCCAAGCCGCTCGCTGCCCATCAACAAAATCGCCGGGCTTGGGTAGCTGATGGTGTGATATTCTTGCTCAACATCTGGCGTAGTGCCAATCACATGATAGCCATTGGCCTTTTTCCATTGGCCAAATTCTTCGAAGTTGGTACGCACCATGCGCAAGGCGAACAACGAACCCATGCTGGCGCGAATCGCCGCTGGATGATAGGGATCGGTCGTGTCGCCAATCAAAATCAGCCCTTCGCAGCCAACAGCATCACAGGTACGCATAATTGCGCCCAAGTTACCAGGATTACCAACCCCGTTCAACGCAACCCAAGGCCGATCAGTCAATTGTACGTTGCTTAATGGTTCTTGCTCCAACTTAACAACCGCCCCGATGCCTTGGAGATTTTCTTTGAATGAGATGCCCGAAAAAGCGCTAATCGAAAGCTCAACCATTTGTTTGGCAGCTTTGCGCAAGGCACTGACGGTTTCGTTGGAGTGCTCGGTACGCGAAAGAAGCTCCAGCGAAATGGCCCCAATTTCAATTGGCAAGCCAGCATTAATCGCTTGGGCAACAATCCGTGCGCCTTCAATATAGTAGGTTCCAGTCCGATCGCGGGCATCGCGCGAGCGCAATTGGCGAATTTCTTTAACGATGTCGGGCAAAACTGTTTGCTCAACAACTGGTGCAGGCTTTTGGGCTTGAGCCGGAAGTTTGCGACCATAGTTATTTGAGCGATCGTTTCGATCGGTGCGTTTGGCAGGGCGTTGCTGGCTGGCTGGCTGCCGATTGGGCTTAGTTGGTTTGCGTGGCATGATACGCTACTTTCTCCCACAGCAGCAGTACAAGCATCCACTGGGGAGAGTATTTTAACTAAAAAACCGTCACCTGCCAAACGCACAAATTAGCCAAAACCGTTATTCGGCTATTTCGCGATATTCAAACCAATCGAAATCGGCCACTGTTTGGCTCGCTTGGCCTTGGCTGCTGGCGTAAAGACCAATCACCGTGCCCACAAAACCGCCAGCAATCGGCGTGCTCAAGAAGCGTCCATCGAGGTTTTCCAGCACTGGTTGCCATGCATCGGGCTGCTCGGCCACAAAGAAGCTATATTCTTGACCATAGGCCACAATCCGCAAATACTGGCGCTGGCCGCTGACTGGTACTTGGGCCAAGGTTTCTTCTTCGCCATTGCGGCAAACAATCACGCTGGCTTGCTGCTCGCCGTTGATCACAAATTGCACTTGATATTTATGATTTTGAATCAAGACCATGCCTGCAACTTCATGGGCTTGCTGCGGCTGAAATTCCAGCACAGTTTGGGCCAAAAAGTTCATATGCTGCTGGCGGCGACCAACAAAACTGGGGTTGGCCATTTGGTTAATTTGCTCAGGCCGCAACTGCATGCGCAACCAACCTGGCCGCTCGCTCAGGCTCCACCATTCTGAGCGCGGCGTGCGCAAGAACATCCAGTGCATGTCAAGCACAGCGCCATCGAAATGATCGCATGCGGCTTGCACTGGCCAACGTTGCAACGGCAAATCGGGAGCAGGATAGCTCGACTCAACTTTACCAGTGCCCGGGCTGATCAATGGCCAGCCTTCTTCCCAGCGCACTGGCGTTAGGAAGGTTTCGCGGCCAAGATTATAAAATTCGCCGCCATATGGGCGCATCGCCAACAGCACCATCCACCATTCGCCGTTTTGGGTTTGCACCAAATCGGCATGGCCAGTGCCCATAATCGGATAATCGCGGCCAAGTTGGCGATGGGTCAAAATTGGATTGGCGCGATAGCCTTCATAGCCAATCGTCAGTTCGCGGCTGCGGGCGATGGTCACCGCATGATTATATTCCGTGCCAGCTTCGGCAATCAGCAAATAATACCAACCATCAATTTTGTAAAGATGCGGGCCTTCCGTCCAAACCACACCGTTAAGCGCGCCACGCCACAAGACATACTGCTCGCCAATCAATTGCATGGTGCTGAGATCAAGCTCTTGCAACCAAAGCTCACATTGGCCCACATAATCTGGCTCGGCTTTGCCACGATTGCCCACATACCACACCCGCCCATCTTCAAAAAACAGCGAGGGATCGATTCCATCAGCATCAAGCCAATAGGGGTCTGACCATGGGCCAGCTGGCGATTGAGCGGTCACAATGAAGTTGCCATGGCGCTCTTTTCCAGCAATCAAGGTCGTAATCATATAAAACGTGCCGTCGTGATGGCTAATTGTTGGGGCAAAAATGCCAGCCGATGGATGAATTTCGTCGAGGTTGAGTTGCGAAGGGCGATCTAAAATATGGCCAATTTGCTGCCAATGCACCAAATCGCGGCTATGGTGAATCGGCACGCCGGGGAAATATTCAAAGGTCGAATGAATCAGATAATAATCTTCACCGACTCGACAGATTGCAGGATCAGGATAAAAGCCCGACATAATTGGATTTTGAAAGCGGCGTTGCATAGTGTTCCTCACACATGGAAGGGTTATATTAGTTCTTTTTTAGCAGAAATCAGTTAAGATGCAATTGAAAGTTTAGCGTTTTGGAGCAACCAATGAGCGATTTGCCAGCCAGTGCCCGCGTGTACAACAATAACATTTTGAAATTTTACGATTTTCTGGTGCACGGCATTTCCGATAGTTTTATTTGGCGCTGCCCTAAGCCCAATTTAATTCAGTGGTATCGTCAGCATCTACGCTCTCAACATTTGGATATTGGGCCAGGCAGCGGATTATTGCTGCGCGAAACCCTCGCCCAACGCAGTTTAGCGAAACTGGTGCTGCTTGATGTGAATCCAGAGTGCTTAATCCAAGCCAGCGCGAATCTCAGCCAATGGCAGCCACAGTGTGTGCGTGCCTCGATTATGCAACCATTACCGCTCAGCGAGCAGTTTGAATCGATTGGCTTGGGCTATATTTTGCATTGTATCGCTGGCACGCCTGAAATCAAAGGCGCGGTATTGCAACGCTTGGCCGAGCGTTTAACTGCTGATGGTGTGTTGTTTGGCGCAACCATTTTGAGTGCTAGCGAGCCGTTTCATAGCAATACTGCGCGCCGTTTGATGGGCATTTACAACCAGCGCCAAATTTTTGCCAACCAAACCGACACGCTGGCAAACCTCGAAACAATGCTGCAACAAGCCTTTCAGCGCTACGAAATTAAACGCATCGGCAGCGTCGCCCTGTTTGCTGGCTGGCAGTGAGAGATTAGGGATCGGTTGTTGGGGGTCGGGGGTTGGGGATCAGGCGAGGGATTCGGGAACCGCGAAGAGCGCGAAGGGCACGAAGGCTTTTGGCTTGTGGCTAGCGGAACATCATTGGAGTTGGCGACAGCTGGTTGGTACTGCACAGGATACCGATCCCCAGCCCCCGACAACCGATCCCTCGCCCATTTTGAAATCCAAGCAATTTTTTAGAAGAACTTTAGTAAAAATGCTTGTAGACTAGCTCGTTAAAGTGTCGTGTTAGTCTGCGTTTGCCCAAACGCGGGGCGCGAACCTTGAGCAACTAAGCGCTGCTTGGCAAACAACGATGTAGAGCAGCATGGAGCATCAACGATGATTAGCAATCCACCCCGCGAACGAATTCTGTTCGATCAAGGCTGGCGTTTTGCCCTCGGCCATGCCTTCGATCCCGCCCAAGATTTTCAACTTGATAGCAGCCATTTTTCGTTTTTGGCCAAAGCTGGCTATGGCGATGGCGCGGCCTCACCCAAATTCGACGATCGTGCTTGGCGTGTAGTCGATTTGCCCCACGATTGGTGCGTCGAACTGCCATTTGATCAACATGCCAGCCACAGCCATGGCTACAAAGCGATTGGCCGCACGTTTCCCCAAAACAGCGTTGGCTGGTATCGCAAAAGCTTCAGCATCGCCGCCGGAGAGCTTGGACGACGCATCAGCCTCGAATTCGATGGCGTGCATCGCGATTCTAAGGTTTGGGTCAATGGCTTTTATCTTGGTAACGAGCCAAGCGGCTACACCAGTTTTAGTTACGATATTAGCGATTATCTGAATTATGGCGGCCAAAATGTGGTCGTCGTGCGCGCCGATGCCACAACCGAGGAAGGTTGGTTTTACGAAGGCGCTGGTATCTATCGCCACGTGTGGCTGAGCAAAACCGCCCCACTCCATGTTGCTCGCTATGGCACCTTCGTCACAAGCGAAGTCCACGAAGCAAGCGCAACAATCAGCATTCAAACCACAATTATCAACGAAAGCCAACAACCAGTTGAATTCAGCTTGCTGGAAACAATCATCGCGCCAGATGAAAGCAATGTGCTGCAAACCCAAAGCCCAAATTATCAACTGGCAGCAGGCCAAAGCGCCGAATTCACCCACCAGCACGAGCTGAGCAATCCGCAACTGTGGGATCTCAACAACCCAAATCTGTATCGACTCAATACCAGCGTGCAGCTCGCCGATCAAACGGTCGATAGCTATCAGACCAGCTTTGGGGTGCGTAGCATTCGCTTCGATCCTGATCAGGGCTTTTTCTTGAATGGGCGCTCAGTCAAATTGGTTGGCAGCAATCAGCACCAAGATCACGCTGGCGTTGGCACGGCATTGCCCGATAGTTTGCAAGAGTATCGCATCAAACGCTTGCAAGAATTCAAGCACAACGCCATTCGCACCTCGCACAACCCGCCAACCCCAGAATTTCTGGCAGCCTGCGATCGCTTGGGCATGTTGGTCTTGAATGAAAACCGCTTGATGGGATCGAATCCTGAGCATTTGCGCCATGTTGAGCAGCTCATCAAGCGCGACCGCAACCATCCCTCGGTCATTTTGTGGTCATTGGGCAACGAAGAATGGGCAATTGAAGGCAATATTATCGGCGCACGCATCGCCAGCACCATGCAAACATTCGCCCGCCAATTCGATCATACCCGCCTATTCACGATTGCCTGTAGCGGCGGCTGGGATACGGGCATTGGCACGGTGACTGATGTGGTGGGCTATAACTACATTTGGCATGGCGATATTGATGCACATCACGCCCAATTTCCGTGGCAATCTGGCGTTGGCACCGAGGAAAGCAACACCTACGGCACACGCGGCATCTACCAAACTGATGCTAGTCGCGGCCATTTGGCAGCATGTGCTAGCGGCGATGGCTACGCCGACACCGAATTTAGTTGGCAATTTTATGCCCAACGCCCATTCTTGGCAGGCTTGTTCTACTGGACGGGCTTCGATTATCGCGGCGAACCAACGCCGTTTGAATGGCCAGCGGTTGCCAGCCAATTTGGCTTTTTCGATCTCTGCGGTTTTCCCAAAGATATTGCCTACTACACCAAAGCGTGGTGGGGCCAGCAGCCAGTCTTGCACATTGGCTATCACTGGGATTGGCCAAACGATCTCGGTCAAGTCAAAAGTTTTCCAATTTATAGTAATTGCAGCGAAGTTGAACTATGGCTGAATGGCGTAAGCCTTGGCCGCCGTGCAATGCCCGCAAACGGCCATCAACAATGGGAAGTTGCCTATCAGCCAGGCGAATTGCTGGCTCGTGGCTATAGCGATGGCGTTGAAGTGATCAGCGCTAGCTTGCGCACCAGCCAAGCAGCCAGCCAAATCCAGCTCAACCTTGATTATGGGCAACTTAAGCAAGCAGGCGATCTAGCGGTCGTTACGCTGCAAGTTTGCGACGATCACGGCCAAATTGTACCAACCGCCAACCAATTGCTTGATCTCCAATTAACTGGTTCGGCCAAATTGTTGGGCGTAGGCAATGGCGATCCAGGCAGCCACGAGCCAGAGCAATATCACCAACACTATCAAATCAGCTCAATTCAAATTAGTGGCGAGCAAACCGCCGCTGATCGCAGCGCTGGCTTGGAATTGGCGCGGGGAGCCGCAGCGCAAACATGGCAACCAGCATTTTTGCACCACAACGACGATCAACAAGCCAATCCACAACCCTATATCGTTTTCAATGGCAGTTTTGAATTGCCAAGCTACAGCGAGGCCAGCAGCATTCGTTTGTTCAGCAAAAGTATGGCCCACGACTATAGCGTTTATATCAACGGCCAACTGATTGCCAGCGACATTACGCTGGATCAAGGCGACCAAGTGCTCGAATTAAGCCACGATCTGGTGCGACCAGGCCAAAATAGCTATCTGGTAACTGGGCGCTGGATCAAAAAAGCCAATCCTTGGGATTTCCCCAATCGCGAGCCTGGCGTAGTCCAAATTATCGAGCCAGCAGCACCATGGCAACGCCGCGCTTTCAACGGACTCGCCCAAGTGCTGGTGCAACACACTGGCGGCGACGAGCCAATTAGCCTCAGTGCAAGCAACCCCGAACTCAACAGCGCAAGCTTGACGTTTTAATCTTCAGCAATCGGGCGAGCCAGCACTGCTTCCAACAAGGCAGTCGCTGGCTCCTCAATCAGCAACAATTGATCAATCTGATCGCTCTCCATCGCTTGCAAAATTAATTCGTTGATGCCGCCAACAATCGCCATGGCCAAGGCTGGCGTGATTTGGCGTTTCTGCGGCGAATCATACTGTGAATCAACGCCGGTTGCCCGCAGCAAATCGGCAAAGCGTTGATTGGCTGCGCGTCGCACTTGCAAACCACGTGTTCCCGCCGCCAAAATCTCAATAAACAAGGTGCGCATCAACAATGGATGCTCTTTGATGCGCTGCAAATAGGCCCGATGGGCGCAGCGCACCCGCGAATGGATATCGTGAGCGCTCTCGATTGCTTGGCGAATAACCTCGATCAGTTGATCGGTTGCAGCAGTATAGAGTGCTAATAAACAATCTTCTTTACTGGCAAAATGCTCGTAAAACGTGCGCTTGGAAACCCGCGCCAAGCGTACAATATCGGCAATTGTCGTTTCTGCATAGCCTTTTTCTGCCACCGCCGCCGCCATGCCATCCATCAAGCGGCTACGATATTCGGTTTCTGTCACTTGTTCGGTCATACCACCCTCGTCGTTGAGCTATTCCTCACTCATACTAGCTTAATTTCTTGGTACTTGACAGTACCATAAGCTGATGATAGCATAAATCGCGTTGGTACTCAATAGTACCAAGCATTATTTTTTGCTGATTCGCGGCGACCTGCACAGGCCAGCATTGCAGTAAGTGAGGCTCGTTGTATGAGTATTTCCAGCCCAATTCGCTTTATTCCCCAACCACCAACCCGTCCGATTGTCGGCAATGTGCCGGATATTGGCATGGAAACGCCAGTGCAAAATTTGATGAAACTGGCGCAGCATTATGGGCCAATTTTTCGCGTAAGTTTCCCCAATCGCACGGTGTTGGTGGTTTCTTCAGCAGCGCTAGTGGCCGAAATTAGCGATCAACAGCGCTTTGATAAATTATTGCATGGCCCGTTGATTCAAATTCGCGATTTTGCTGGCGATGGTTTGTTTACGGCCTACACCGAGGAAGCCAATTGGAGCAAGGCGCATCGCTTGTTGATGCCAGCATTTGGGCCGGCCAGCATGCGCAATTATTTCGACGACATGCTCGATATTGCCGACCAATTATTTACCAAATGGGAGCGCCAAGGGCCGGAAACCGATTTTGATGTGGCCGATAATATGACCCGCCTCACGCTTGATACGATCGCCTTGTGTGGCTTTGGTTATCGCTTTAATTCATTTTATCAGCGCGAAATGCACCCATTTGTTGAGGCGATGGTGCGGGCTTTGGCCGAAGCAGGGGCGCGTGCTCGCCGTTTGTCGATCCAAACCAAACTGATGCGTTCGACCCAACGCCAATACGAAGCTGATATGCAATACATGCACGGCATTACCGATGAATTGATTGCCAAACGTCGCAGCTTACCAAGCAGCGAAGTACCCAACGATCTCTTGGGATTAATGCTCAACGCCAAAGATTCAATCACAGGCGAAGGCTTAGATGATGCCAATATTCGCAATCAACTGGTGACGTTTTTGATTGCAGGCCACGAAACGACCAGCGGCTTGCTCTCGTTCGCCACCTATTTCTTATTGCAACAGCCAGAAATTTTGCAACGCGCCCAAACGATTGTTGATGAGGTGTTGGGCGATCGCCTGCCGCGCTACGAAGATTTAGCCAAACTTAGCTATCTCGACCAAATTTTGCGCGAAACCTTACGGCTTTGGCCAACAGCGCCAGTGTTTGGAGTCTATGCCAAGCACGATACGACGATTGCTGGCTTTCCGGTTAAGCAAGGCGAAAAATTCCTTGCGCTATTGCCAACCTTGCATCGCGACCCCAAAGTTTGGGCTAATCCAGAAACGTTTGATCCCGATCGTTTTGCGCCCGAAAGCCGCGAACGCATCCCTGAGCATGCTTGGAAGCCGTTTGGCAATGGCCAACGTGCCTGCATTGGACGTTCATTTGCCATGCAAGAGGCCACGTTGGTGCTGGCAATGATGCTGCAACGCTTTGAATTATCGCAGCCTCAGCCCTACAACCTGCATGTCAAAGAAACCTTGACGCTCAAACCAGAAGGCTTGACCATTCGCGCTCGCCTGCGCAAAACAATCAATCGTGTCAATCAGCCAACTAAGCCAGCCATTACGCCGAAAACTGCCACTAACCAAGCCCAACATAACACGCCATTGTTGGTATTGTATGGCTCGAATTCTGGCTCGTCGGAAGCTTTTGCCCGCCGTATTGCCAGCGATGGCGAGGCTCAAGGCTACCAAGTAAGCGTTGCGCCACTCAATGATTATGTCAATAATTTACCAACGAGCGGAGCGGTGAGCATCGTTGCCGCCTCGTACAATGGCCAGCCAGCCGATAATGCCCAAGCCTTTTGCCAATGGCTGGCCAATGTTGCGCCAGATTCGCTCAAGGGCGTGCGCTATAGCATGTTTGGCTGTGGCAACCGCGATTGGCAAAGCACCTACCAAGCAGTGCCAAGCCAAATCGATCAGCAATTGCAGGCAGCAGGAGCAGAACGCTTGCTCGAACGGGGCGCAGCTGATGCCCGCAGTGATTTCTTTGGCGATTTTGAGCGTTGGTATGCGCCATTTTGGCAAACCTACAATCAAGCATTTGCAATCGAAACCACAGCAATCAATACCAAACCACTCTACGAGGTCGAACTACTGCCAACAAGCAGCAACCAACTCGCCCAACAAAATGGCTTGGTTTTTGCTAGCGTGCTTGAAAATCGCGAACTAGTTGATTTAAGTTCGCCCTTAGGCCGCTCAAAACGCCATATCGAATTCAGCTTGCCAGCAGAAATTCACTATCAAGCAGGCGATTATCTGGCAATTCTGCCCGAAAATCATCCCAGCCTCATCGAACGTGCCTGCAAACATTTTGGCCTGAAACCAGAACAAAGCGTGGTTTTACACGCCAATCGCGCCGCCAACTTGCCGCTTGAGCAGCCAATCAGCCTTGGCGAATTGCTCAAAAGCCAGGTTGAATTGGCAACGCCAGCCACTCAGCGCGATTTAGCAATGTTGGCACAAACAAATGTTTGTCCACCGCATCAAATCCATTTGGCAGCTTTGGCCAACGATCACGAGCGTTACAGCACGGAAATTTTGCAAAAACGGGTCAGCCTGCTCGATTTGCTTGAACAATATCCATCATCGGTGCTGAATTTTGGCGAATTTTTGGCGCTTTTGCCAGCAATGCGCGTGCGCCAATACTCTATTTCCTCGTCTCCATTGCTCAATCCGCAGCAAACAAGCTTAACCGTGGCGGTCGTCGACGCGCCTGCATGGTCGGGCAAGGGCCAATTTTATGGCACATGTTCGAGCTATCTGGCCCGCTTGCAGGTTGGCGATCAGGTTGCCGTGACGTTGCGCCAGCCGCATATTCCATTTCAGCCGCCAGCTGATAACAACAAGCCGTTGCTGATGATTTGTGCAGGCACAGGTTTAGCCCCATTTCGTGGCTTTATCCAAGAACGGGTGGCCCGCCAAGCCCAAGGCGAGCCGCTTGGCCCAACTGCCCTGTTTTTTGGCTGCGATCATCCTGAGGTTGATCTGTTGTATCACGAGCAAATTGCTGCTTGGCAGCAAGCAGGAGTTTTGGAATTTTATCCAGCTTTTTATCGTCAGCCAATCGGCGAGGTCAGTTTTGTGCAACATCGGCTCTGGCAAGAACGCCAACGAGTGTGGAGCTTAATCGACCAAGGCGCGGTGATTGCCGTCTGTGGCGATGGCCGTTATATGGCTCCAGCAGTACGCGAAACTCTTGCCAAAATCTATGCTGAAGCCACTGCTAGCGAGCAAGCAGCAGGCATGGACTGGGTTAGCGAAATGGAACAAGCAGGCCGCTATGTTGCCGATGTTTTTGGCTAAATCAGGCATCAATTAATCAAATAGCTGTAAAAATGCCGTTGGAAATTGCTCCAACGGCATTTGCTTAATTAAAGATTGTTCGATGGTGAAAACGTGGAAATTGTTTATTGCATGAGCCACACGCGGCTGTTATACTGCGAGAGTGTCCTCTAACTAGAATATATCGCAGACTCCATAGCGCAACAACAGCCAAATGCTGCAATCAATTGTGCAAAGCCTGATGAGGATGGCGCAATGCCTGATATTGAAGATTCATCACTGCAAACCAATCTTCCTGCATGGATGCGCAATGGCGGGATCGCTGGAGCAAGCTTACAACAGATCGCTTGGAATAGGCATGCGCTTGGACCAATGGAGCACTGGCCAAGTGCCTTACAAACCGCGCTAAGCATGGTGTTATCAGCAGCAATCCCCATGGCATTAATTTGGTCGGCAACGCAGACAATTTTTTATAACGATCGGTATCTTGAATTGCTTGGTTTGGATAATCAACAAGTCCTCATCAAAACCAATGTTGAGACCGACTTCTTGAGCCATCCACTGCTGCAACAAGCCATCCAGCAGGCCAGCTCAGGCCAAAGCATCAACCTCAAAGCCTTTGCACTCCATCAATCATTAAGCGTTGATCTGGCTTTTAGCCCAATTTATGCAGAACACAGCACAATTGTGGGCGTGCTGAATAGCGTTACCAATAGCAACAGCACCCAGAAACATCTATTTACGCAAGCAACACCAGCTTCATTTTTGAATTTAATCGAACAATCCACGCCGAGCTTGCAGCCAAGCATGCAGCTTCAGCCTGAGCACGAGCGCCTGAGCGCGCTGATCGGCTATGTTGATCGCCAGGGCTATTATCGTTTCAACAATCAGGCCTATCAGCAATGGTTTCAACGGCCACTGAACCAAATTACTGGCTCGACGCTCAGCGAGGTCTGGGGTGAGGCTGCCTACCAACAATTTTATGATCACATCCATCAAGCCCTGCTTGGCCAAGCTGTAACCTTTGAGACAGTGATTGAACTGGCTCATGATCAGATTCGCAGCGTCGCGATTGAATATCAGCCAGATTTGAATGCTGCCGGCGAAGTTCAAGGATTTTTCAGTTTTATTAACGATTTGAGCAGCAATAAAAAATTAGCGGTTGCCGTTCAAGAATCGCAACAGCGGTTTAATGCACTCTTTCAGACCAGCACAAGCCCAATGATTATTACACGTTTGCAAGATGGGCTTATTTTAGATTTAAACGAAAGCTTTATTCGCCTGCTTGGTTATCAATATGATCAATTAATCAACCAACCCATTCAAGAACTCAATATTTTTGTTAATCTTGATGATCGAACCGCTATGGTTCGAATATTAAAAAAGCAAAGCTATGTTAGCGATTATGAATTAGAAATTCGAACCAAAGATAATCAAACAATTTTTGTTATTTGCTCAATGACGTTGCTTGTTTTAGATAATCGTTTATGCAGCTTCACCGTTATTCATAATATCAATAATCGCAAAATTTTTGAGCGCAAACTTCAAGAAAGCGAAGAACGTTTAAAAATCGTGATTGAAAATCTCAACGAAGGAATTGTATTATCGGATGTTGATGGAAATCTTTTTCATTGGAATCGCACAGCTTTAGCGATGCATGGCTTTGCAAGTATGCAAGAATGCCGCGAACGCTTGCCTGATTTTAAAGATTTTTATGAAATTAGCACACTTGATGATCAAGTATTAACTCTTGATCAATGGCCAATGTCGCGGTTAATTCGGGGCGAAACTCTAGAATTAATTGAATTAAAAATTCGCCGCATTAATACGTCAGTTGTTTGGGAGCGAATTTTTTGCTATGGTGGCGCAACCGTTATCGATTCAGCTGGGCATACGGTTGCGTTCTTAACAATTACTGATATTACTAAACGCAAACAAGTTGAGCAAAAACTGCAATATCAAGCTAATCTTTTAGCCCATGTTTCCGATGCAATTATTTCAACCGATAGCAATTATATGATTAAAAGCTGGAACCGAGCTGCTGAGGAACTTTATGGTTGGCCTGCTCAAGAAGCAATTGGTCAGCGATTTAGCCATTTGGTACCAACTGAATACATTTATAACGATACTCGTGATCAAGCAAGTGCCCGCTTAATCGAACAATCATTTTGGCAAGGCGAAGTCTACCAATATACTCGCAATGGCCAAAAATTACACATGCTCAGTAGTGTTTCGCTGATCAAAAATATCCAAGGCCAAATTCAAGGAACTGTTGGGATTAATCGTGATATTACTGCCTATAAACAAGCAACTCAAGCTCTCCAAGAAAGTGAGCAGCGCTTTCGAACGCTAACCGAATCATTACCACAATTAATTTGGACGTGTACCATTGCTGGAGCATGCGATTATTTAAGCCAACAATGGGTTCAATATACCGGCATTTCCGAAGCAGAACAATTAGGTTTAGCTTGGATCAAACAAATTCATCCTGATGATCAAGCGAAGATTCTAAACGAATGGAGTCATGCGCTTAATAATCGCCAAAAGTTTCATAGCGAGTATCGAATTCGGCGACATGACAATACCTATCGTTGGTTTGATACCCAAGCTGTGCCTTTTTTTAACCAACAAGGTGAAATTATTAAGTGGTTTGGTGCAAGCAACGATATTGACGATCGTAAACGAGCAGAGGATGCTCAATTACGCAGCCAAAAAATGGAGGCCTTAGGCACATTAGCTGGCGGAATTGCCCATGATTTCAATAATATTTTGTTGGCAATTACTGGGAATACCCAATTAGCAATGTTAGATCTCGATCCACAGCATCCTGTGCACAATAACCTTCGTGAAATTGAACAAGCAGGCGAGCGTGCAACTGATTTAGTTCGTCAAATTTTAACCTTCAGTCGCCAACAAGAAGTTAAACGTGAAGTCGTTTTACTGCCAACGATTATTGATCAAGCGGTTAAATTATTGCGCGCAACCTTACCAGCACTGATTGAAATTCAGGTCAAGGTTGTGGGCCAAATTCCGGCGACTGCTGCTGATCCAACCCAAATTTTCCAGATTATTATGAATTTGGCGACCAATGCGGCGCATGCGATTGGCAATAATCGCGGCTTGATTGAAATTCGGCTTGATTTAGTCCATCTGACTGCTGAATTATTGCGCGCAGTGCCCAATTTGCAACAAGGCCATTATGTGCGGCTCTCGGTCAGCGATAATGGTTGCGGCATGGAACAAGAAACAATCAAACGAATTTTTGATCCCTTCTTTACAACCAAGCCGCTTGGCGAGGGCACTGGGCTGGGGTTATCGGTCGTTGATGGAATTATGAAGAACCACGATGGCGCAATTACCGTCTATAGCCAAATTAATAAAGGCTCAACCTTTCGGCTCTATTTTCCGACCACCAACGAACTACCAACGCCTGAACCACCAAAACGTCACCTGATCAGCGAAAGTGGCTCGGCCCAGATTGTCTATATTGATGATGATCAAGCCTTGGTGAGCTTGGCAATTAAGATGCTTACCACCTTGGGCTACACGGTGCAAGGGTTTACCAACCCCCAACACGCCCTGGAGTATGTGCAGAACGACCCCAATGCCACCGATATTGTGATTAGCGATGTCTCGATGCCGCATATGTCGGGCTTTGATCTGGCCAAACAATTGCACATAATTAAGCCCAATTTGCCAATTATTTTGACCTCGGGCTATGTGCGCCCAGAAGATTATGAACGTGTCCAAGCCTTGGGGATTCATTCGTTGATTTTGAAGCCGCATACCTATGAAGATTTAGGCTATACCTTGGCCCAAATCGTCTAGCCAAGGCGGCTGAAATTTTTTAACGGTTCTTTACCCTTAACTCATCTGCTACTCATCCAAGTAGCATACTATCATTCTCGGAAACCACGCTCGGTACAAGGAAACTGCATCAACAATCGTGACGATGCCGAGACCTTGGAAGGAGATAACTTCATCACCTTCAACCATCGACCGACAAAACCCCTCCTGTGATGGGGTCACACATCGCAGAACGATTCAAAAATCCTCATTCGCCGCTATCCCCCCCTATGGATAGCGGCGAATATCGTTTAGCGTTTGTTGAGCATGCGCCGCGACCAGGCCACCAAGCGCTTGGCAGCCCCACGATATGGCGGTTGAAACAGATTAACCAGATTCAGGCCGCCTTGTTGAAAGACAGCTCGTTCATGCGAAAAGGTTTTAAAGCTATAAAAGCCATAATAGTTGCCCAAGCCACTTTGGCCAACGCCACCAAAGGGCAAATGTGGATTGGCCAAATTGAGCAGAACGCCATTAATCACGCTGCTGCCAGCAGGAATTTCGCGCAATAGCCAATTAGTAATTGCTTGATTTTCGCTGAAAATAGCCATTGTTAGCGGCTTGCCACTGGCACGAGTGGCCATAATCACTTCATCAATCTGGTCGTAGACCAAAATTGGCAAAATTGGGCCAAAAATCTCTTCTTGCATAATCGCCATGCCAGGCTTAACATTGGTCAAAACGGTTGGCGCAAAGCGCGCTGGATGGTCAGTTGATTGACCACCTAAGGCGACCAATGCCCCTTGCGCAACCGAACTATTGAGCAAGCCACGCAAGCGAGCTGTGGCATTAGCATCGATCACATTAGCCAAATCAGGCGATTGCAAACGGGTATAATCGCCTTTGCCATAATTACGCTCAATTTGTTTGATAATTAATTGGCTCAGGGCTTGGGCTTGCTCGCGCTGCACCCACACATGATCAGGCGCAACACAGGTTTGGCCTGCATTGACAAACTTGCCCCAAACAATCAATTGAGCGGCGCGCTTCAAATCTGCTGAACGATCAATAATTGCTGGCGATTTGCCGCCGAGCTCCAAGGTAACCGAGCTAAAATGTTCAGCAGCGCGTTGCATCACATATTGGCCAATCCGTGGGCTACCAGTAAAGAAAATATGCTCAAACGGCAGGTCGAGCAAGGCTTCGGCTGTATCAATATCGCCCACAACTGTGGTTACATGCTCAGGCTTGAAGGCGGCGGCGATAATCTTGGCAATCACTTGAGCGGTATGTGGCGTGCGCTCCGATGGTCGCACAATCGCACAATTGCCAGCGGCCACCGCCCCAACCAAGGGAGCCAAGGCCAGCGAAAGCGGATAATTCCAAGGAGCCAAAATCAGCACCACGCCGCGCGGCTCGTATTGAATCCAGCTTTTGCTGCCAGCAAGCATGGTTGGCGTTTTGACTCGTTTGGGCTGCATCCAACGTTCAAGCTGTTTGATTGCAAAATTAATTTGCTCGATCACCTGTTGAATTTCGGTGGCTTCAATTTCGGCCACAGGTTTCGCAAAATCAGCCTGCAAGGCGGCATAAATATCGGGGCGGGCTTGTTCGATTGCCCGTTTAAATTGCTGTAAATAGCCAAGGCGCTCAGCTGCGCGGCTGGCAGCGATGCGGCCACGATTGGCCTGCAAGGCCGCAAATTGGCCATGAATTTGCATGAGGTTCATTGATTCCTCCAAAACACCATGTCGCAGGCTATTATACGCCAGCTTGGCGGCAACATACAGAAACTCGCTAAAACCACAAACGGCCCAGTCGGGCCGCTTGCAGGAGAGAAGAGTGTAGAGGAGGAAGAATTTGATCGTAGTATCAGGCTCGAAGCTTACGACCAACCTAACGAGCTAAACAACCATCACTCCTATTTCGGCCTAGGCCAAAGGATGAGGTCAAAAGTCAGAAATCAAAAGTCAGAAATCAGAAGTCAAAATCTGGGAACATAATCCTAAACATCTGTGGAATCTGTGGCTAAAAAAATGCTCATTCGTGCAATTCGTGCAATTCGTGGCTAAAAAAATACTCATTCGCGATTTCTGTGCTTCGTGGCCCTGCGTGCTCTTCGTGGATCAAATTGGGAGAAACTGCAATGGATTCAATCAATCATCAGCTTTTGGCGGCCTGCCGTGAATCAGTTCAGCGCCAAGTCGAGTTAATCAGTCTATTAGCGGCTTCATGGAATATGCAGCCAAATGATGTCTACTATAACTGGCGCTCACAGCGTACCCAATCGGGCATGATTGCTGGAACTGCATGGCGCTATTTTTTTCATGGCTTGGAATGCGATATGAGCAATCAACAGGATGGGCGCTTTGTGCGCATCGAGTTTGGGCCTGGTGGGCGCGCCGATTGTATTTCGAGTTACAGTGTACTACAATTTATTATGACAAGTAAAGCGCCATGGGGCTATTATCCCGAATTACAGGCCCAACTTGCCGACAAACCAGCACCATTTGACGAACACTCTGGCGATTACCAAGCCATCCATACATTAATCGAACCACTTTATGCGGCAAATCTGATTGGTTTAGCCGACCCTGCTTTGCTCGCGATTCAAGAACAAGCCCTGGTGGTTACGCCCGAAGGCAGACAAACCTATGAGTTGCCTGCTCCCTATAACAACCCAAATACCCATGGTTTTTGGGATGTGATGGTTTGCCAGCGCATGGTCTTGAAGCAGGAATGAGAATCAAACCAAAAGGCAAAAGACAGAAAGCAAAAATAAGAACAAAGAGCATAGAGCAGAGAACATATGGTGTTGGGCTATGGGCTATAGGAATAATCAATCTGAGCAAATCTGTGCGAATCTGTGGCTAAAAAACGTAACCTTTGTGCAATACGTGGCTAAAAAAATACTCATTCGCGGGTGCAGGTGTTTGGTAGATCACTTGTTTAACACAGAGGCGCAGAGCGACCGAAGGATGAAGTATGAGGGATGAAGGATGAAGGGACTAGGGTTCAGGGGTCGGGATTGGGGGCTATGGGCTTTGGGCTGGCGAGAACCTAATCAAGCAAATCTGTGGAATCTGTGGCTAAAAAAAGCTTCGTGGATCAATTTTTTAACGCAGAGGCGCAGAGGAACCATGGCTATGGGCTATAGGCTAGTGGGAACATAATCAAGCAAATTTGGGCAATCTGTGGCAAAAAAATTTCATCCTTCGTGTCATTCGTGCAATTCGTGGCTAAAAAAGCCTCGCGATCTTCGTGGATCGAACATTCCCCCTAATTAATGAGTGCATTAACCGTTATTCAATGCTACTATGGCGCTATCGCCCCACCAGAAATTGAGGAGTATGTATGCCCAAATTTTGGCCAACCCACCGCTATCTCGCGGCAGTCCTGACGATCATAGCGGTGCTCTCGAGCCTGGCGATTACCCGCGCCCAACAACCAGCTAACACACCAATTAATGGGGTTTGGGATAGCACCATTGGCAATAGCCTACAAACCCCAGGCAGCATCAATAAACTCTACATCGGCCCCGATCAGCGCTTATATGTTGCTGGTAATTTTGCCTACCTCAACAACGAATTGGGCAATGGGTTAGTATCGTGGGATGGCACAAATTGGCACAGCCATGGACTCCAAGCCAATGATATTAATAGCATCAAAACCTTTGAAACCTACCAAAACCAACTGCTCATTGGCGGAAGCTTCCAAAACCTCGCAGGCAGAGGGATTAATGGTTTAGGTCGTTGGGATGGCACACAGTTCCAAGGCTTTGGTGGTGGTACGCAAGGCTCCAATGATTATTGGGGCAATACACCATCGCAAGTCAACGATTTTGCGGTTATCAGCGATACGCTCTACATCGCTGGCAATTTTTCGCAATTTAACAATATTGCGGCAAGTTCGGTAGCCTATTGGAAGCCAACTGGAATTGGCGCACTTGGTAGTTTCGACAACAAAGCCCTTGTCGCCGCGTCAACTGGCCAGCAATTGTTCGTCGGCGGTGCATTTCAGTATATCAATAATGTTGAAATTCCTATTTTTGCCCGATTTGCGAACGGCCAATGGTCTTCAATGCCAATGCCTGCAAATGTTGCAATCTGGATTGATAATATTGCCAACATTGACGATAGCATCTATGCATGGGGCTACAACACATCAAATCATCAACAGCACAGTATCCATCGGTATAACAATAACCAATGGACACAAATTGGCAATACGCTTGATCTGCCAAGCGAGATTAGCGGGCTAATCGATGCCAATGGTTTGTATGCCTATAACGCGACGACTGTGTGGAAACTGGTCAACAATCAATGGCAACAAGTTACGATTCCTGCCAGCATTACCAGCATCACCGCAGTTGCTGGCAATAGCGATCAGTTATATCTTGCTGGCACGTTCATGGTCAACAACCAACCAAGCCAGTTGATAAGCTGGGATGGCACAAGCGTAACCAGCCTTGCAACCACCAGCTTGCCTCCAGTAATCAACGATGTTGGCGGGGTCAACGGTAAGCTGGTGGTTAATCGGAGCGGTAATACCAACCTGCAACAATGGAATGGCAGTTCATGGCAGCAGCTCTATAGCATGAGCCAAGGTAGCAAAATGATTACCATCGATACCCAACGGACTCACCTTATTAGTAGCAATCAATTTAGTGTCAACAATAGCGCTCCAAGTGCGCTTTGGGAGTTCAATTCAACCGGTGCGCTCACCAATCCAGTTGCAATTACAGGGACTGGCATTAATTGGGCACGCTCTAATACAAGTTTGCTAGCGAATGGCAGCTCCGGCACCATCAACGGTCAAGCCTATAGCACAACCGTCCAGATCAACAACGATCATTTATGGCAACAATTCAATGTTCGACATTATGACAATGAAGTTAAAATATACTTTGTCAATAATCAGTATTATGCAGTCAAACTTCTTTCCGAACCCTATTCGACGATCATTCTGGTTGATGTTTGGCGCAATAATCGCTGGCAAGAACTTGATGGCATTCAAGTTGGCAATGATACTGATGTGCATTTTGTGGTCTGGCGCGATCGCTTATACATCAGTGGTCAGTCTGCCCTATATCAATTGAATGATGATGGCATGATTCAGCAGATTGCCCAGTTTAATAATTTAGTCAAATGTTTGGCAACCGTTGGTGATGATTATCTGTATGTTGGTGGTAAGTTCAACGCGGTTAATCAACAAACCACTGGCTCGGTTGCCCGCTGGGATGGCATGGTCTGGCAAGGTTTAGCCACACCAGTCAATGGCACGGTTGAGCAAATGGCAGTCACCAGCAGCGATCTGTATTTGGCAGGCAATTTTACCCACGCTGGCTCAATTCCATCATTGGGTGTCGCCCATTTGCAGCTAGAATATCAACCACCAAGCAACACTGTAACCCCAAGCAATACGCCAACCAATACAGCTACACCAAGCAATATGGCTACGCCTACGAATACCAGCACAGCAACCAATACTGCCGTGCCAACCGATACACCAACCAACACGGCTACACCAACGAATACCAGCACAGCAACTAATACCGCCGTGCCAAGTAACACAGCAACCAATACCGCGACAAATACCGCCGTGCCAACCAATACACCAACCAATATTCCAACCAGCACGGCAGTACCAACAACAATTCCTAGTCAGACCTATACCGTATTCATAGCCTATGTGGTGAAGTAATGAGAGCAAGAGAGGGATGGGGGCTATGGGCTTTGGGCTGGCGAGAACCTAATCAAGCAAATCTGTGGAATCTTTGGCTAAAAAAAGCTTCGTGGATCAATTTTTTAACGCAGAGGCGCAGAGCGACCGAAGGATGAAGGATGAGGGATGAAGGAAAATCAAAAGGCAGAAGTCAAAAATCAAAAAGGGATGCGGTTATAGCCTGTAGCCTATTCCCCTTCGTGGAATTCGTGGCAAAAAACTTAACCTTCGTGCGCTTCGTGTCCTTCGTGGATCAATTCGTTAACGCAGCGGCGCAAAGCGACCGAAGGATGAAGGATGAGGGATGAAGGAAAATCAAAAGGCAGAAGTCAAAAATCAAAAAGGGATGCGGTTATAGCCTGTAGCCTATTCCCCTTCGTGGAATTCGTGGCAAAAAACTTAACCTTCGTGCGCTTCGTGTCCTTCGTGGATCAAACAGGGGATCAGTGGTATGCACTGATCCCCTACGATTAACTAGCCCTGATTGACCTTGGCAACAATTTCATCAACTTGGCTGGCCTCGAAAAAGCCAAAATTAACGAACTTGGCCAACGGAATTGGCTCGAAGATAGCGCGGGTGCTGGCGCTTTGGCCGTCGATAAAGGCTCCAGCGCTTGCTTGCAAAAGCTCAGCCCCAATCGGATCATCCAAGAATTCCTTGATTGAACTCATGCGCGTCAGCACTTTACGCGCCGAACGTGGATCTTCATTAACCGTCAGATCGGCGACCAACGGCAGATCGTCGCTACAGCCACCAGCCAAAATCGTGTACTCGCCGCCTTCCATGCGCCAAGCCGCCCGTTGCTGGTCGTAGACGCTGAAATCGCGTGCAGCAAGGCTTAATTCGACGGTCTTGGTTTCGCCAGCAGCTAGCTCAATTTTGGCAAAAGCCCGCAATTCTTTAACTGGCCGCAAATAGGTCGATTTGTTTGGCTTGACGTAGACCTGCACAACTTCTTTGCCCGCGCGATCGCCGGTGTTGGTGAGGGTTACGCTCACCGTCAATGGCGTAGCGTCGTCGATGTTGCTGGAACTTAGCGCAATCTTATCGTAGCGAAAAGTGGTGTAGGATAAGCCATAGCCAAAGGGAAACAGCGGCTTGACTTTGCGCACATCGTAATAGCGATAGCCAATAAACAGGCCTTCGCCATAGCGCACAACCCCAGCTTCGCCTGGGTAATTCAGGTAGGCTGGCGTATCAACCAGATCGTAGGGGAAGGTTTCGGCCAATTTGCCACTTGGATTGACCGCGCCAGACAGCACATCGACCAACGCACTGCCCACAGCCTGACCCGCCAAACCTGCTTCAAGCACTGCGCGCACTTGACCAAGCCATGGAATGCTGACCGCCGAGCCGTTGATCAAAATCGCCACCGTATGTGGCTGTACCGCAGCTACTGCTTCGAGCACTTGATTATGTCCAGCTGGCATGTTGATATGAGTGCGATCAGCGCCTTCAGTTTCGTAGGCATCGGGCAAGCCCAGCAAAACCAAGCTCAAACTTGCATCTTTGGCAGCAGCCAAGGCTTCATTCAACAATGCTTCGTTGGTATTGCCATCGTGATCGTAGCCAGCGGCGAAGGTCACTTCAACCGTGTGTTCAGATAGCCACGCTTGCAAGGCTTCGAGTGGCGTATCAACCTGAGTTGCATTAATTTCCGAGCTACCAGCGCCTTGATAGCGTGGTTTTTGGGCGAAATTGCCAATTATCGCCACACGGCTGCCAGCAACTGGCTGCAACGGCAAAATCCCATCGTTTTTGAGCAACACCATCGATTCGCTGGCAGCTCGGCGCGCCAAAGCATGATGCGCCGCCCGATCGTAGCTTGCTTCCGGTTGGCGTTGCGCTAGCCCACGCAAAATAATTGTGAGCATTCGACGGGCAGCAGCATCAATCACTGCTTCTGGAAGCGTTTCCTTGCGCACCAAATCGGCCAATAATTCAACATGATTCAATGCAGGGCCGGGCATTTCCAAATCGAGGCCAGCACTTAATGCGGCAGCTTTATCGTTAACCGCGCCCCAATCGGAAACCACAATCCCTTCAAAGCCCCATTCATCGCGCAAAATCTCGCTAAGCAATTGTTTGTGTTCAGTTGCATAGATGCCATTGATTTTGTTGTAGGCAGCCATAATCGTCCACGGCTGGGCACGCTTGACGACTTGCTCGAAGGCCAGCAAATACAACTCACGCAACGTACGTTGATCAACCTCGGCGCTAATCGTCATGCGCTCGAATTCTTGGTTGTTGCAGGCAAAGTGTTTGAGCGATGTGCCAATGCCATGTTCCTGCACAGCTTGCACAAACGCCACGCCCAACTCGCCAGCCAAGACCGGATCTTCGGAATAATATTCGAAGTTGCGGCCACCAAGTGGCGTGCGTTTGAGGTTGATGCCAGGGCCAAGCACAATTTGCACGTTGTTGGCCAAACATTCTTGGGCAATCGCTGCGCCGATCGCGCGCGCCAGCTCAACATCCCAAGTTGAGGCTACGGCGGCAGCAGTGGGGAAACAGGTAGCAGGAAGCGCATCGATAATGCCAATTGAGGAATTTTCTGGGGGTTTACGCAAGCCATGCGGGCCGTCGTTCATGTTAATCGAGCCAAGCCCCAAGCGCTCGACGGGGTGGGTGCTCCACATATCTTGGCCGATCGTCAGCGAAATTTTTTCTTCCAACGTCATTTGAGTCAACAAGTCGTTGATTTGTTGATCGCTCGCGGTCATGAATCCGACCTTTCCTTGCCACAAAATGCAGCATCTACGAGAACCAGTGCAACAGCGCAGCATGGACGGTCATAGCATTCCAGCCCATGAGCCAACGCCCCGTTGCGTCGCATTCCTAATTCACTTGATCAGAAAGGCTATCACACCTGTTCTCAATATCTATCTTAAGCCAGTATTTACTAAATAATGAACGTTGAGCTTGGTTCTTGCAGCGTTGCTTGAACCAAAGGCAGCCCCAAAAAGCATTCGCGCAATTCATCGCGCAGAATATTGCCCGAAATATGTTGAATCAAGCGTTGCGCGTGTTGGCGCTCGCTTACTGCAAGCGTCAATTTGCCCTGGGCTTCGAGCCATTCGGCGCGCCACGCCCGAAAACGCCACAAATCATGAATATCGCCAGCGGGCTTTTCGTTGATTAATACGTCGCTGAATTTGATAGCTTCGGTCAATTGGCCTTGCGCCGCAGCCAAACGCGACCGATAGTTGGAAATGAGCGAGCCACCAAACCATAACGTTGAAAGTTGCTCGACAATTTCGTTCAGCAAGCGCTCGGCATGGGTATATTCGCCAAGTTTGAGGCACAATTCAATATGGATAACCCGCAACATCACCCCAGCAACCACCTGTTGCTCGCCAAGTTCAAAGCTCAAAATATGACGAATCGTTTCGCTTAGCTCAGCTGGATCTTGGTTAGTTTGCTCGAGCGTGATGAGCAAGCGCAGGGCAATGAATAATTGGCGCAAGGCAACTAAGGCTTCGTCCTTAAGCTGTTCAATGTAGGTCTCGGCAGTTTCCAGCACATCGAGCGCCGCTTGATAATCGCCAAGCATACGATAGAGCCGAATCAGCTCAGTGCGCCCATACATATTCAGCATAATTGGCCCTGAAATGCTTGATTGCTCGATTGATGATTGGAACATATGTAGCGCTTGTTGAATATCGCCAGTTTCCACCGCAATGCCACCAAGCACCGAGCGCGAAAAGCCCAAATTCCAGGCGTTGCCAATCATTAAGGCCAAACGCTCAGCCTCGCGAGCATAGCGCACAGCTTGCTCCAAATCGCGCCGCGAATAGTAGAAATCGGCCATACCCGAAAGGCTATCAGCCAACATCGGCAAGTTATTCAATGAGCGCCAAAGTTCAATCGCCTCGCGCAACATACGTTCGGCCAATTCTGGCTGACCATTGTTAATTGCAACGCGGTGAAAATCGTTGAGACAATAGGCTTGTAGCTCGCGCATGCCCAACTCGCGGGCAAGGCCAAGCGCTTTTTCGCCCCACGGCTCAGCAGCGGTAAAGCGGCTAAGATGGCCTTCAATCAAGGCCAAGAGCCAGTAACAACGAGCCTCTGATTGGCGGTCGCCTTGTTGGGTCGCCAGTTCTAAGGCGCGCATGGTCTCGCTACGGCTGCGATCAAGGTCGCGATGGTGGCTCGGCAGCATCAACAAGCGCGCATGCTCAATCAACACAATAATCAACGATTCGGTGTCGTTTTCGCTGTCGCAGCGCTCAAGCACGTGGTGGTATAAATCGAGCGCCTGCTTGGTTTCGCCAATCAACTCGGTAGCACGCGCATAATTCAAATACAAGCCCCGCACGACGCTCAAGGGCAAATCGTAATGATGGCTCAAATCGTGGGCGCGTTCGTAATGGCGAATTGCCTCGCGCAAGGCATATTGGCGATAGGCCACATCGCCAGCAAGCAAGGCATATTCAAAGGCCTTGGGATGCTCGGCATGCATAAAGTGGTTGGCCAAGGCCGCTGCCAATTCTTCGCGCCGCGAGGGATACAACGCTTCCAAGGTTTCGCCAACCACGCCATGCAAACGGCGACGCTCGGTTTGCAAGGTCGTGCTATACACCACTTCGTGCACCAAGGCATGGCGAAAACGCAAATAACCGTTGGGATTCGTGCGATCGCGGCGTAACAACTCGCGATCAACCAACAAATCGATTGAATTAGTCATTTTTTCGGCGGTTGAGCCAAGCACTTCGGCCACCACGCGAATTGCAAAGCGACGGCCAATCACCGCTGCAATGTGCAACAATTGGCGTAACTCGCTGGGCAAGCGGTCGATCCGCGCTGCCAACAAGCCATGCACGCTATCGGGCAATTCGATTTGATTAATTGCTTCGAGCGCCACCCAACTATTGCCATCGTGCATAATCGCTTCGCGATCAATCAGCGTGCGAATCACTTCTTCGACAAAGAAGGGATTGCCATCTGCTTTATTGAGAATCGCGGTGCGCAAATGCTCGGGCAAGCCATCGAAATGCAGCAAATTGGCGATTAATTCACGGCCATTGGCCAACGATAAGGGCGCTAAATTCAATTCGAGGCCACTTAAATCACGAGCAGATTCGACTAAGCGCCAACCCACTACTTCACGATCAGGCCGCGAGGTGGCCAAAATCACCAGCGGAATGTCGTTGTGCAATTGCAAGAGATTTTGCAGCACATCGACCGAAGCCTCGTCGGCCCAGTGAATATCCTCAATCGACCAAATGACGGGCGTATGTTGGCCTTGGGCCAGCACTAAACGGCGCACGGCGGTGATATATAAGGCTTGCAACGCTTGCGGACTGAGTTCATCGAAGCGGCGCGAGGCTGGCAGCAACAACAAATGGCTCAGCGCTGGAATCACCTGATCAGCTTGATCTAACAATAATGCTGTGGCGATTTGATGCAAGGCCGCTGCCATATCATCTTCGCTATCGGTAATTGAAACGCCAATCAGCGAGCGCACCAAATCGCGCAGCAAGGCGTAAGCACTTTCTTGGGTGTAGGAGAGACAACGGGCCTCGTACCAAACAACCTGGGGCAATTGCTCAAAACTTTGATTGCGCCATTCGGTCAACAGCCGACTTTTGCCAATGCCCGCTTCGCCGACCGCCATCACCACCCGCCCGCGCTGTTTGCTGAGATCAGCGGTAACTGCCAACAAACTATCGAGTTCGCCATTGCGGCCAACCATGGGGCTTTGCAGGCCTTTGATGCCTCGGCCAGATGAGGGTCGCGGATTGATGCCGCGCAACTGGAAGACCGCCACATGCTCAGAGCGCCCTTTAATCGCTTTTTCGCCAAGGGCTGCATAATCAAAAACGTGGGCGGTCATGCGTTGGGTTTCAGGGCCAACCAAAATCTCGGCGTTGCTCGCCAAATCTTGCAAGCGTGCAGCCAAATTAACTGCATCGCCAATGACCGAATATTGCTGCCGACCAAGCGAGCCGATGCCACCAGCAATCACCACGCCAGTATTGATACCGATATGCAAGCCAAGTTCAAGCCCTTCTTGTTGGCTGAGTTCAGCAATTGCAGCGAGCATGGCGCTGGCGGCGTGGACGGCGCGAATCGGATCATCTTCGTGGGCGAGGGGTGCGCCAAAAATCGCCATAATTGCATCGCCAATAAATTTATCGACGACCCCGCCGTAGTGCTCGATAATCGGCACCAAACGGTCAAAACAGGTATTAATTAAGCGATGTACAGCCTCAGCATCGAGCTGTTCAGCAATTGAGGTAAAGCCCACCAAATCGGCGAACATCACCGTAACCCGCCGCCGTTCGCTACGGGGCAACGGCGTATCGGCCAACATGCGGCCACATTGTGAGCAAAAACGTGCGCTGGCAGGGTTGAGGTTGAGACATTCTGTACATTGCATAGGCGGTGTACTCGGCGCAAAAATATTGCACCATTATAGCGTTAATTTAACTATTTTTGAAACAAATGTTTACTAGAAATGTATGTGAATAGTGACGAAAACCCGTCACTCGTATCAACAAGTGACGGGGTTGGAAATTCGGTGGAGCAGGTTTTAGTTGAATGGCAAGGTGATGGTGGATTGTTGGCCTTGGGCGCTGGTGGCGCTGGTGCGAACGCTCGCCGAACCATTGCCAATCGCGTTCCAAATTTCAATCCGTACCCGACCATTGCTCAAGTTGGCCCAAGCTCCGCTGCTGCTCTTCAAACCTGAGCTTTGGCTATATTGCTCGAAACCAGCAACCGGATCGGTTGGGAAGTAGTTGTAGGTTTCGGTGCGATCATAGCTGCCGTCGCCAGTCCAGTCGTAGGAGATGCGGGCTTGAACCCCGTTACCCACGGCGGTATTGGAATCGACGAACAACTTGAATTGGGTGGCTTGGCTGTTGTAGCTGCGGGTCAAGCCTGAGATGGTGTAGACCAGCGCATTGGTTGGCGTACCATCGTAGTTGGCTCCGCCAGCTGATGGAATGCTGTCGCTGTTGGCTCCAGCGCCTGCGCTCAAGCTCAAGGTACCAGCCACATTTTGGGCAGCGCCATCGATCACGTGCAGGGTGTTGCCACTACCACCAGCATCGATCTTGGTCAGTTGCCATTGTTGGTTGGTCGCGCCGACATATTCCCATTGATGGACGTTGCCACCATCGGCGGTTGAGGCATCAGCAACATCAAGCGCCTTGCCACTGTGGCGGGCAATAATCGCATAGTAGCCGCTGCCAACATCGCGCAAACACCATTGTTGGTTGGTGGTGTTGCCATATGGCCATTGATGGATGTTGACCCCGTTGCCAGTTGCGGTCACACCGCCAGCAACATCAAGCGCTTTGCCACTGTGGCGAGCGGTTACTTTGAAGTAGTTGCTGCCAACGCCTTCGAAGCGCCATTGTTGGTTGGCTCCACCGACATAGCCCCATTGATGCACGTTCGCACCATCAGCGGTCGAAACTGCATCGACATCCAAGGCTTTGCCACTGTGGCGAGCAGTTACGCGATAGTAGGCATTGGCATCCAAGCTGACTGTTGAACAACCAGCAACTGGCGTGGCGGTTGGTTGCACTGGCGTTGCGGTTGGATTGACCGGAGTCGCCGTTGGATTGACTGGCGTGGCGGTCGGGTTGACTGGCGTGGCGGTTGGTGGTGGCGTTGTGCCCGTGCTACTAGCCATGCTGCGCGCAGGAATGCTATTCAAGACCACACCATTCGAGAAGGTAACGCTCAATGGGCTACCAGTTGGGTTCCAGGCAATGTAGGTGCGGACACCATTTTTGTTGAATACCGCATAGGTTGGCGTGTTGGCGGTGATCGAGGTATCGATCGAACCCAACTGCTTCAAGTTGCGAATCCAGTGGTAGGTGTGGGCTTTGGTTTCGCCTTCTTCTGGCGTGAAGGGGACGGTATCGAACTTAGTTGCAGCAGTTGCAGCATCACCAAAAGCTTGGAATTGCCAAATAATATCGAGCCAATAACGTTCTGCGCCACCGATGTTGTTGCGCATTTGGCTGTAGTTTTTGTTGACGTAGGCTGGATTGCGGCCTAAGTACAACGAACCACCGTGGAATGGCAAGAAGTTGATGCCGTGGATCATTTCTGGGTTGGCGCTGAACCAGGTTGCATAGCTGCCACCATCGCCCCAAACCATGCCGACTGCTGGGTGATTGTTGTTGGCGGTGAAGCCAGCAGGGAACACAGCGTTATCAACATTGAACCAATATTGCTCGATAGCGTGGGTTTCATGGGTATACATGAAGATCCCAAGGTCGCGCAATTGGGCGTTGCCAGTGTTTGCACCCCACAACAGCACAGCGCTGTTGAACATCATTGCTTCTGATGATGATTCATGGTTGTTGCCTGCGCCGAAGCCAGCGTGGCCCGAAGCCCATGAGTGGCCTTCGTAGATGTCGAAAGTGCGCAAGCGGGGGAAGCGTGGATCGCTGGCGGTACTAATGTTAGCAGCGTCGTTGATCAACAGTTTGACCATCGAACCCCAGTTGCTATCAAGCGCCCAATTTGGATCGTATTGGGCCAAGATTGCCGCAGCGTAGATGTAGTAGCCATAGTGGAAGTGGTGGTCGTTCAATTCGGTATCCGAGCCGAATGAGGCTGGATAGCCGATGACCGTGCCCCAATTGCTGTTGTAGTAGAACTGGCCGTTGGTGTCGTTGGCGCTGGCGGTGAACCATTCTTGCAAACGGTTGCGCACGGCGGTAATCAACGAGTTGCGGGCGTTGGTATTACCCAATTGTTCAGCAATCGGAATCAAGTTTGCCAACCGCAGCAATGCCTTACCAGTGTAATAGGTATCGCCGCCAGCAAAGTGGCTGGCTTCGTTAGCAACATCGTTCAAATGATTGTTGAGCGTGGTGCGGTTGTAATCGCCTGCATCTGGCAAGGCTGGCAGCACGCCGTTGAAGCGCATCGAGGTGGTAAACGAGTTACCATCGCGCAAACGAATTTGGCCGCGAGCAGTGGTATAGCTGTAGTTGGTCAACGCCGTCGATGAGTTGATCGCGTGGTGGCGATACAAGCCCAGCACGGTGTTGGTATTGCTGCCTTCTTTGGCAACCGTGGTTGCGCTGAAGGTCGTGTTCAAGCTAGCCGTCGCTTGGTCGTAGCTCCAGCTGGCAGTGGTGTTGGTCACAAAAGCATAGGCGCGTGACTTGAAGAAATTAAAGGTTGCCACGCTATTATCAGGCAGCAGCGCCACCGAATAATAATCCTTGCCCGCCAAATTCGATTGGAAATTATTCCCCGATTGGCTCCACGTAGCGCCAGTTGGGGCAAAAATACCATAGTGATGGCCGTTGACCGTGATGCCAAGCGCATTGGTGCCAGCGCCAGTCCAGACGCTTGGCGGAGCAGCAGCTCCAATCAAGGCATCGCCGCCGCTCTTGGTCAGGTATACGAATGGCATACCATGGCCGAAGGTTGCGCGCAGTGTACCGCCACCATTCCAATAGGCTGTGACCGTCCAATCCGAGTAACCATCAACTTTGGCATCAGGCGAGTTCAAGCCCACCAAACCAAGGTTCAGGTCTTCGGAAGCGTTATAGTGGAATTCGCCAATGTAGTTGGGCGAGCCAGTTGAAATTGCGGGAATCGTGGGGAAGGTTACGCCTAAGCCAGCTGATTTGGCTTTGACAATCAACGGCAAGGCCGTCATATTTTCCGAATAGGGATTACCAGGGAAACGCTGCCAGCCGAGCGAACTCCACCAATCGTTGGTGGGCATTGCGCCAGTGACATTGGCAGTGCGTTTGGGAGAAACAGGATTGCCATTAAAATCATCGGGAACTTTCGCACCTGCTGGCAAGTTGGTGGTGTAGCTGCCAAGCCCAGCTTGATCAGCGTTGGCAACAGGTTGCGTGGGAGAAAAGAACAAACTTGTGGTTAAAAATGTAAGCAGAGTTCCTGCCAGCCATGGTAATCGTTTTGAGCGATTAGGTAAATGTTGTGTATTCATGCACATCCTCGTGTACTAATCAACGTCGATAGCCGAAATGTTATGAACTTCTCGTCGCATGAATCAAGCAACCTCCTTCGATCAAAGAATCCATATACTGCCATTTTAATTTTTTCCTAACTATTATTCAATGACTAAAATAAGTCATTTCGCATGCTGAATGCTTCCGAAGTCTCGTTAAATAGTTAATCGTTCTATGCTACTATGCGCAGAATTGCATATAGAGAATAGGAACCACGCATGGCAGAGTTGCAAACCTGGCAGGCCACCAGTCTGTTGGAGCTACGTTTTATCTCCGATGCCCAAATTGCGCCCAATGGCGAGCACATCGCATTTGTCGAAACCTGGATCGAGGAAACAGTGGGGAAAAATGGCCCGCGCAAGCCCGATTATCGCTCGGCGATTATGCTAATTCAGGCCGATGGTGGCACGCCGCAACGCATGACATTCAGCGTTTCAGGCCGCGATAGCTCGCCGCGCTGGTCGCCCGATGGCAGCAAATTGGCCTTTATTTCAACCCGCGATGCAGGCGTAGCCCAATTATTTGTGCTCGATTTGAGCCGTGGTGGCGAGGCCCAGCAACTTACCAGCCTTGGGTATGGTGTGGCCGAAATCAATTGGCGGCCCGATAGTCAAGCCTTAACTTTTATCTCACGCGGAGCCAAAGCCAAAGATCAAGCCCATGTCGAGAGCTTGCGCGACGAAAAAATTATCGAGCGCTTGCCGTTTAAATTTGATGGCGTAGGCTATTTGCAGCCAGAATATGCCCAAATTTGGCTGGTTGAGCTTGGCCAAGCACCGCGCCAAATCACCGACCAAGCGTTTGATCACGCTGATCCAGCGTGGTCGCCCGATGGCAGCGAATTGGCGTTTATTACGGTTTCGCGGGCAGAATTAGAGCATACCCGCCAAGCAGATATGTATCTTTTAAATGTTGATAGTGGCACATCACGCTGCTTGACCAACGCGCTTGGGCCGGTTTACCACCCAACTTGGTCGCCTGATGGCTCGCAAATCGCCTATATCGGCCACGATCAACAGCTTGGCAATGCTTCAAACGAGGCGTTGTGGTGTGTTAGTCGCGCTGGTGGCGATGCGCGCTTGCTCAGCGTTGGCTTTGAACATGGCCTAGAAAATAGCATTATCAGCGATTCACGGATTGGGCGCTTTCCTTATCGGCCATATTGGCGAGATAACGGCATCTACTGTTTGGCAACTCGCGCCGCCCGCACCCGCGCCTATCGCTACAGCGACGGTAGCATGCATGAACTCACGCCTGAAGATAATCCCAGCATTTCGGGCTACAGCCAATCATTAAACAAACGCACCGCCTTCACCGCAGGCACTGCCACCCAACTCGAATGCCTGTATATGGGTGATGCAGATGGCAGCATTAATGTGCTCTACGACCCCAACGCCAGTTTGCTTGCCAACATCCAAACGATCGAGCCAGAACGCTTTACCTACAACAGTTTCGATGGCTTGGAGATCGAAGGTTGGGCGATTAAGCCAGTTGGCTTTACTGAAGGCCAGCAATATCCATCGTTGCTCTACATTCATGGTGGCCCGCACAGCGCCTACGGCCACAATTTTATGCACGAATTTCAAGTGCTGGCGGCGGCTGGCTATGGCGTAATTTACACCAACCCACGCGGTGGCACGGGCTATGGCCAACGCTTTCGCTCATTGGTGCGCCAAGATTTTGGTGGCGACGATTATCGCGATCTCATGGCCGCCGCCGATTTGGCTGAAAGCTGGGATTGGATCGACAGCAAGCACATGGGTGTGCTCGGTGGCTCGTATGGCGGCTACATGACTAACTGGATCATCAGCCATACCGACCGTTTTGCCGCCGCCAACACCCAGCGCTGTATCTCCAATTTGATGAGTTTCTTCGGCACATCGGATATTGGGCCATACTTCGCTGAAGATGAATTTGGTGGCAAGCCATGGGCCGATATTGATAAATTCATGGAACGCTCACCAATTCGTTATGTCAATTCAATTAACACACCATTGTTGATTTTGCATTCTGATGAAGACCATCGCTGCCCAGTCGAGCAAGCAGAGCAACTGTATACCGCGCTTAAAGTGCTCGACAAACCAGTGCGCTTTGTGCGCTTCCCACGCGAAGGCCACGAACTTTCGCGCAGCGGCGAGCCATTGCATCGTATCGCGCGGATCGAATATATTCTCGATTGGTTCGGCCACTATTTGCAAGGCCACAACCTCACGCCCGCCGATCAGTTTCGGCGCAGTGTTGCTGGCGAATGGAAAAGCAATCAATAGATCAAAAAGATCAAAAGCTGCGCTGATCGATTCAGATTAGCGCAGCCCAAATAATTTAATCCACAGCCGTTGCCAGTTTTAGGCAGCGGCTTTTTGTTTGGTTTGTTGGCCGCGATACCAAGCGATCGTTGCTTGCAACGCCTGCTCCAAGGGCGTAGCGGCTAAGCCAAGCTCGCGCTCAATCGCTTGGGCATCGACAATTTGCGGCTCAGTATATTGATAAAACATCTCAACAAACTCGCGCATAAATGAATCCATCAGCCCAAACGCACGAATCGCCATTTTGGGCAGGGCAATGCTGCGCACGGGATAGCCCAGCAATTGGCCGATCGTTTGCAACATAGCACGTTGAGTCAATGGCGGCGCGACTGGCAAATGCCATGCTTGGCCAACAGCGGCGGGATGCTGGCCCAACAAGGCCAAGCCACGAGCGACATCACCGATATAGCTAAAACTATGCGGCAAATCGATGTTGCCCAACAATTGAGCTGGTTTATGTTGCAACAACATGGGAAAAACCCGATCGCCCAAGGTTGAATTTAAGACGCGTGGGCCGAAGAAATCGGCGGCGTGCCCAATCGCCACTTCCAGCGTGCCAGCCCGATGCGCGGCCAAATAGGTTTCGACCAACTCCGCACGCATGCGGCCTTTACGCGTATGTGGCGCAAACGGCGTGGCTTCAGTCAACGGGCGGCCTTGGCTCGAACCATAGACATAGAGCGTGTCGAGCACCACCAAGCGCGCGCCCTCTGCCGCAGTTGCCTGCATAATTGTTTGCTGAAATTGCGGCATAATCTTGGTCTGTTCAGCATAATGAACGTTAGCGCAGTGGTAAACGACCTTCGCTCCTTGGCACAATTCATTAATTTGGGCTTGATTTAATAAATCGCCAGCCACAACTTCAACTGTTGCGGGCAGATCGGCCTTGCCACTACGATTCACACAGCGCACTTGCTGGCCTTGGCGCAACAGTTCCTCGGCGAGGCTACTACCAGCTGGGCCAGTGCCAAAAATCACATGCAATGAACTCATTTTAATACTCCTTGTACAATAATCAATAATCGAACAATGTTCGATATCGAATAAAAAAATTTATGTGGTGGTCATTAATAAGCCCTGTAGCAAAGCTTGGGTGGTACGTTGGATGCGCGCTTCGATCTGTGCTACTTGGCTGAGGCGTTGGCTCAGCGCGAGGCTGACGATGCCATGCAAGGTTGCCCAGAGAATTTCGCTATCTTCGCGTAAATTTGGGCTGGTAACCTGTTCGTCGATCAATAATGCTTGTAAATCTTGCTCAACCAGCAAACATGTTGGCCACGCTGCTTGGTTGCGCAAATCAGGGTTAACCGTCACGCCATCCATGCCATGCATCACTTGGTAAAGGTCGGGATTGGCTTGGGCAAAGTGCCAATATGCCAAGGCCAAGGCCTGCAAACGCTGATAGGGATCGACGTAAACGGCGCTCGCTTGTTGCATGACATTGGTTAATTGTTGAAAGCCAATTTCCAACAAGGCTTCCAAAATAGCTTCCTTGCTGGCGAAATATTCATAGACCATCGATGGGCTATATTCGATCAACTCAGCAACTTTGCGGATGGTCAGGCCCGACCAACCCTCAGCTTGGGCAATTTGACGCGCACCACTCAAAATCCCCTCGCGGGTCGCTTGTTTGATCCGTTCGCGCCGTTCTTTACTGCCCATCGTTGCATCCATTTCAGCTATAATCGTTTTTCGAACAATGTTCGATAAAAATATACTTGTTCAAAACAGGTTTGTCAAGGGGGCAGAAACCGTGAAGAGCGCGAAGGTTAAGTTTTTAATCCACGAAGGACACGAAGAGCACGAAGGGTGTTTTTTTAGCCACGAATTGCACGAAGAACGTCAAGCTCAATGTTTAACGCATTGCCCTTCATCCCTCATCCCTCATACTTCATCCTTTTCTCTCTGCGCCTCTGCGTTAAAACGTTCTGCCTTCTGCCTCTGTTCTATGCTCTATGTTCTATTTTGACTTTTGCCTTCATCCCTCATCCCTTCTCTCTAAGGCTGATTTAGGCTTGCTTCACCAATTCGACCACAACCGTGCCACTATCATCGAGCAAGCTCAATTTATCGCCAGCCATCTTATAACTGGTTACTTTTTCGAGTGCTTGGAAGAGGGTGGTTTCTTGTTGTTGCAACTCAGGGTCGGCACAAGCCATCTTGGTCGACATCACTGGGCCAAGCGTTAATTGCTCGCCATTAATTTTGGCATCGCCACCGTAGCCATTACACCCGCTATGGCCTGAAGCGCGGCCATCCATTTCAAATCTAAGTGGTAACGCTTGCTGACCTTTCAGCGCTTGGCCATTGATCTGCAAGACATTCCATTTTGAGCCAGCCAAGCCAGCACCTGGTTGCGAAACATCAACCGTGGGCACGTTGGTTGGCATTGCGGTTGGCGTGGTCGCACTCCCACAGCCAGCCAAAGCGGCAAAGAGAGCAAATATCGTTAATGTGCGGCGCATAGAATCCTCCAAAAAGTTATATGTTACCTAGCCAAAACGTTAAAACTCGGCCAAAAGTTCCCTGAGAAAATTAATATCGCTGTGCTATAATATGCCGCAGATTCGCCAAAATGTAACCCGCTTACAATGGTGGCAGGAGGAATGCATGGATATTAGCCATAAAACCTATAATCGTGTTGATGTTATCACCGTTTCTGGACGGTTGGCCGCAGAAACCAAAGATGCGCTGAACGATAAGATTAACCAAATTTATGAGGAAAACCGCCATCGGATTGTCCTCGATCTCGAAAACTTAGAGTATATCAGTAGCCCAGGCTTACGGGTCTTGATTGAAGCACGTAAAAAAGCCCGCGAATGGA
The DNA here is from genome assembly GCF_003205875.1 of Herpetosiphon llansteffanensis. Classification (GTDB taxonomy): domain Bacteria; phylum Chloroflexota; class Chloroflexia; order Chloroflexales; family Herpetosiphonaceae; genus Herpetosiphon; species Herpetosiphon llansteffanensis. Next base: position 29,424 of record NZ_PUBZ01000158.1, on the reverse strand, counting down.
AATTTAGCGAGCTTGAACGTGGTGATGTGCGGATCGCCAATCTGCCCCAACGGATTCGCGAAGTATTCGACTTAACTGGCTTCACGCCATTGTTCCAAATTTACGACGACTTGGTGGAAGCTGTTGGCAGCTTCTAGACGAATTTCGGTGAGACGATATGGCGCAAACCGCTGAACTTAAACTGCCAGGGGTACTCGATTCGCTCAGTGCCCTGTGTAAGTTTGCCTATCAGGCAGCACTCGAAGCTGGGCTTAACGAACATACGGCGTGGGAAATTGAATTGGCTGTTGATGAAGCAGCCACCAATATTATCCAACACGCCTACACTGCTGAACATCCTGGTGATGTTCGCTTGGTCTGCGGACGCGATGGCAGCCGTTTTGTTGTACGGTTGTTCGATCGCGGGGTTCCTTTTGATCCGGAAACTGTTCCTCCTCCTGATCTGACTTCATCAATCGATACGCGCGAGGCTGGTGGCCTTGGCATGTATTTGATGGGCAGAATGATGGATGATGTGCAATTCAACTACAATCCTGAAACTGGTGAAAATGAGTTACACATGAGTAAAATCGTTGGAACACGCCTGCCCGACGATGTACGGGTTGTGCCAGTTCAAGGCCGGATTGATGCCACGGCAGCACCTGCCTTAGCCACGATTGTCCATGAAGCCGCCGAAACTGGCGGACGACGCATCTTACTTGATCTGACGGGCGTGACCTTTTTGAGCAGCAGCGGCCTACGCATTTTGCTGTTGTTGGCTCGCGAGCTTAAAGGCTCCAATGGCGAACTGCGCTTATGCTCATTGCAACCAGCGGTGGCGGAAGTCTTTGCACTGACAGGATTCACTCAAATTTTTACCATTCACCGCACTCGTGATGAAGCACTTGCAGCGTTAGCCCAGGTTGAGTAAGGTGCATGTTACCCAGTTTTGATCGTGGAATCCGCATTTCGAAACCACGCATGGTGGCCCTTGGTTGGGCTGCCATGCTCTTTTTGTTGGGCTGCGCCAATATTGTTTGGTATGGGTTGCCCACCTTTAATTCGGCGACCTTGCCAGTTGCTGGCGCATTATTGCTCTTGCTCGATGGCTTAGCCGTCCGCGATCGCTCCAACCAGCCGCTTAGCCTCTCTGGGGTTGTGTTGTTGGCGGTTGCATTGATTAGCACCCCCAGCACCACCTTGGTTTTAGCCGCCGCCTCTGGCTTATGTATTCGGCTTGGGCGTTTGGCCCGTTCCCGCTATGAAGATTGGGCCCGCCGAGCACTCGAAAGTGGCGCGCGCAGTGTGGGTATCGCTATAGCCCTCCCATTTATCAATGATCTCGGTTTATGGTCAAGGCTCAGCTTGCTCATCTTGAGCTATATTGTGGTTGTTCAAGGCGCACGCTTGATCTTTGCCTTGCTCTGGGATGGCAAGCAAATCACGCTTGGCACCTGGCAAGTCAGCGCGCCCAATATTTTTTCAATTGAAATGCTGCCCTTGCCGTTGGCTGCCATCGGCGCTCAAATGGCACAATCGTTTCCCTTTAATTTGGTGGCAATCTCAGCAGCAGGCTTGGTTGGCAGCGCTTGGATGGTGCAACGCGCCAGCCGATCATTAGGCTTGCAACGCCGCACGGTCGCCGAACTTGGCCAAATTAATGCAATCAGCCGCGCCATCATTCGCGCCGAACTCGATGTTGATTCGCTCTGTCAACTGGTGTTTGGCGAGGCCAGCAAGGTTGTCGATACCAGCAATTTCCGTTTGGGCTTGTTTGAAGGTCGCTTCTTTGAGCTTAAAGTGCGGGTGCAAGATGGCCATCACGAGCCACCGTTGCGCGTCGAAATCCCCAACGATCGCGGGATCGTCAGTTGGATTCGGCGCACAGGTCGTTCGTTGTTGGTCGAAGATTTTGAGACCGAGATGGATCGCCTGCCTGCTCAGCCAACCTATCAAGCAGAATTTCCGCCACGCTCAGGGATTTATATTCCGTTGATGACTGGTGATGAGGTTTTAGGCACGATCTCGATTCAAAGCAGCGAGCCACGCGCTTTTGATACCGACGATTTGCGCTTGCTCTCGCTGATTGCCGACCAAGCAGCAGTGGCGATTGATAAAGCCCGCGCCTATTCGGCAGCGCGCCGCCGCGCCGCCCAACTTGCCACAATTGGCGAAGTCAGCCGCCAAGTAACTGCGATTCTCGATTTGGATCGCTTGCTGCCCTCGGTTGTGCATCGCATTCGGGTAAGCTTCGGCTATTCGCAAGTGCATTTATTTACTTTCGATCAACTACATCAACAGCTTTTTTTCCGCGCCAGCACCGCCAGCGATAGCCCATTTTGGCAACGCCAAGGCAAACGCTTGCCGCTTGGCTTGGGGATCGTTGGCCATGTTGCAGTCAGTGGCGAGCCAATGCTGGTCAATGATGTGCGCGAAGAACCACGCTTTTTGCCCGATCAGCCAGGAATTGCCTCAGAATTGGCAGTACCGATGCGGGTTGGTCAGCAATTGCTTGGCGTTTTGGATGTGCAAAGCGAACGCTACGGGGCTTTTGATGAAAATGATTTCTTCGTCGTGCAAACTCTCGCCGATCAAATTGCCATCGCCATCGATAGCGCCTCGGTCTTTCAATCGCAACAAGAAGAGGCTTGGGTGCTGAATGCGCTGTTGCAATCGGCAGAAAATTTTGCTTGGGTCAGCGATATTAGCGAAATGCTGTATCTAAGCGTGCGCCTGCCAGCCTTATTGGTTGGCTGCGAACGAGCATTATGTCTGCTTTGGCAGCGCGAAAGCAATCGCTGGATTTTGGCCGAAGGCTGGGGCTTGACCAACGAACAACGCCAATCGATTGGAGCCAGCGCCACCGATGAACAAGTGCCATGGCTGGTGCGCATGCGCTCCGAAGGCGAGTCGTTTGCTGCCGAGTTGGTCGACCTTGAGCAACTTTCGAGCGCAGGCTTAGTGCCTTACACCAGCTATGGCGCAGTGCTGGCCCAACCGCTCAACTCGCGCGGCGCAACCCTTGGCGTGCTCCTGCTTGAGCAATGTGGCACCGACGAAACCTGGTTGCCGCGCCAAGTGACAATTGCCGCAGGCATTGCAGGCCAAGCAGCTGCCGCAATCGAAAGCGCGTTGTTTGCGCAAATTGAAGCCGCTCGCCAACACATCGAACAGGAAATTAGCGTTGCTCGCGAAATTCAGATTAGCTTGTTGCCTGCCCGCTTGCCGCAACTAGAAGGCTGGGATAGTGGCGCACATTGGAATTTGGCGCGCCAAGTTGGCGGCGATTTCTACGATTTTTGGCAGTTTCGTAGCGGGCCGTCTGCTGGCGAAATGGGCTTTGTGATTGCCGATGTTTCGGATAAAGGCGTGCCTGCTGCTTTGTTTATGGCGCTTTCGCGCTCGCTGGTGCGTGGCGCGGCGCTTGATGGCTCGCCGCCATCGCAAGCAATTGAACGGGCCAACCGCTGGATTATGCGCGATAGCCAGTCGTATATGTTTGTGACTCTCTTTTATGGCATCATTAATCCGGTAACTGGGCGTTTGCGCTATACATGTGCTGGCCACAACCCGCCCCTGCTTTATCGCGCTGCAACTGGCGAGATTGAGCAATTGCGCACGCCAGGCATTGCCTTGGGTGTGATTGATGATGCAGTGTTGGGCGAAGCTGAAACAACTATTGAATTAGGCGATGTTTTAGTCTGTTATACCGATGGCGTAACCGAGGCAGTTGATAGTACAATGGATGAGTGGGGCGTGCCACGGCTGATGGAGACGATTCATCAGACCGCCCATTGCGATGCGGCGACGATGTTAAACACCATCAGCAGTCGACTCGCGGCTCATACTGGCGATTTACCAGCCTTCGATGACCTCACCTTAGTGGTGATCAAACGGCTTGCAAGTGCCAATCAACCTGTTTGAGGAATTTGATCGTGCGTCTCCTAAATAAACATGTGATCATCACTGGTGGCTCCAGCGGCCTTGGCTTTGCCACCGCCCAACGAATGTTGGCTCGCGGAGCGTCGGTTTCGTTGATCGCGCGCAATCGCATTCGCTTGGTCGAGGCCGCCGAACGCCTCCAGCCTTTAGTCAATCGGGCTGGGCAGCGCATCGAAATTGCCACCGCCGATGTGCGAGTGCGCAATGATGTCAGTCAAGCCATCGCCGATCTGATTCAGCGCGCTGGGCCTTGCGATGTGCTTATCGCCGCCGCTGGCAGTATCCAAGCGGGAGCTTTTCAGCAACTTGATGAGCAGATTTTTCACGATTTAATGGAGCTGAATTATTTTGGCACTTTGAATGCGATTCGCGCCGTCGTGCCACATATGCAAAGCCGCCGCGTTGGAGCGCTCGTCGCCGTCTCATCGGTCGCGGGCTTTGTTGGGTCGCTTGGCTATAGTGCCTACACACCAAGCAAATTTGCTGTCCGCGGGCTGATGGAAGTGTTGCGCCAAGAACTCAAAGCCTACAACATCACCAGCAGCGTGGTTTATCCAAGCGATGTCCCAATGCCGGTTACGCAGAGTAACAATGGCGATCAAAGTGGCAACAATCAGCAGCAACTCAATCCTGATCGGCTTGCCCAAGCGATTGTCCGTGGGATTCTCAAACGCCGTTTTATCATCACAGCCGATGCTCAAAGCTCATGGGTGGTGCGAGTTGGTAATTTTGGCTCGCCGCTCTTAAACCGATTTTTTGCGCGGCCTTTGAAGCGTTCACAACAACAACCAAAGCCTCACGAGGATAACACGCCGCCAACCGGCTTGGTTTAAGGAGAGAATTATGCAACCATGGTCTGATGATATTCAACAACAAGCCGCCGTGTTTAACGCCATTGGGGCCGATTATGAGCTGATGTTTGGCAATAATCAAGATCAACAAGATCTGAGCCAATGGCTGGCCGATTTGTTGGAGCCAAACTCAAAGGTGCTTGATGCTGGCTGCGGCACGGGCATTCCTACCGCCCAAACCTTGGCCAAAGCAGGCCATGAAGTAACCTGCCTCGAAATTTCCGCCGCCATGCTCAATTTGGCGCGCCAAAATGTGCCCAATGGCCAGTATGTGCTCGATAGCGTAAATCAGGTTAATTTTGATCCGAATTCATTTGATGCGGTGGTCTCGTTTTTTGCCCTGCTGATGTTGCGCCGCCACGATATTGAACACGCCTTGCAGCAATTTCACCACTGGCTCAAGCCCGCTGGTTTGCTGGTGCTCTCAATGGTCGAGGGCGATTTCGATTATATTCAAATCGTGATTGGCGATCAGCCAGTCTTTGTCACGGCCTATCCCCAAGCCCAACTCGAAGCAGCTATCACCAAAGCTGGCTTTCAAATTTTAGAAACCCGCCTGCAACACTATGTACCGCATCACGGCGCGACCCCCGAAACCCAAATCTTCATCGTTGCCCAGCGCGATTAACTGTTCTCTCACCCCCAGCCCCCGCTCCTACTGGACGCGGGCGAGGGGGAGCCGACCCTTGTTTACCAAGAATTGAGCAAGAACCATGAAATTAAAGCCCCTCTCCCGTCTATCGGGAGAGGGGTTGGGGTGAGGGAAGCTTGACTCTTATTTCGTGATCAAGGGCAAATATTGCACCGAGCCACTTGCATAATCATCAAGATAGGCCGCAACCCACGCCAGCGGCGAGTTCCAGTTAATCGTTACTTCGTTGGTCGACCACGAATCAATATGGTCAACATAGCATTTCAGGGCCGCACAACCAGTTAATTCTGCTTGAGCATACGGGTCTTCAATACCTGAATTTGGGCCACCAGCGACCACACCTGGCGGCGTACCAGGATAGTCTGGGTTGATTTGCTTGGCCCAGAAACGATGATGCGGGTTGGTCAAGGAAACTGAACCATAGCCCGAAATATACGAGCGGTTGAGCGGGTTGCGGCCCAGCAAATAGTCCATGCCTTGGCTAATCGCATCAGCATAGCTGGTTTCGCCAGTAAAATCACCAGCCAAACCAATCACAATCATATTGTTCAAAATCGATGAGTTGGAACCCCAAGGATATTGGCTGCCCGGATTGTAGGGAATGCCATAGCCGCTTGCTTGTTGCGCTGCCACAAATTGATCAGCTGCCGCAATCACTGCCGCCCGCGCTGTTTGGCGATCAGCACTACTCAAATCGCTAGGAACCAAGGCTAACGACAAGGTGCCAAGGCTAGCAACGCTGCCCCAGTTCATGGCGCTGCCGCCACCAATATCGAGCTGCAAGTAATATGAAGATTCTTCAATCGCTTCGCGATAGGTTGCCGAGCCAGTTGTTACATACAATTCGGCGGCGGCCCAATACCATTCATCGTTCAACGTTCGATCGCCATAGCCACCACCGCCAGCGAAGTGATCGCTGGCAAATTCGTTGGGATAGCCCACCGCTGCTTGCCAAGCTCGTTCGGCAGCAACCAAACAACGGTCAGCAAATGCCTCATCAATCCCGCGCCAAATCCGCGAACATTGAGCTGCCGTCGCGGCCAAATTCAAGGTTGCAGCGGTACTTGGTGGATACAAATAGCGCATTTGCGGATCGTCATGCGGAGCCATTGGCAAGCCCGTCCATTGGGCATCGTGGACTTTGTGATGCACCATCCCAGTTTTGGAAACTGGCGCAGTTGTAGGAATTTGCATTCCCAGCATAAATTCCATATTCCAGCGTACTTCATCCAACAAATCGGGCACGCCATTATTATTTTCGGGAATATTCATGCTGCCATCGGCAAATTGGGCAAGGCTTTCAGCGCCACGTTGCTGTGCACGTTCATATTGATTCAGCAACGTCCAGACCGAAATGCCACTGTTAACCACATATTTGCCATGGTCGCCAGCATCGTACCAACCTTTGGAAACATCAAGTTCATAATCGCAGCCGGGCCATGTTTGGCCTTGATTGTCGGTGCCAGCAAAACATGTCACCGCAATATCACCTTGATTTGGCGCAACTCCAATATGTCCAGCAGGCCGCGTCCATTGTTCGTCGCCAGCATAGGGCATGGTAATCGCAATACCGCTGCGGTTATGGTAGAAATAGGCCAAAGCATCGTATTTCAGCCGCGAGTACAAGCCAGCTTCAATTGCAAAAGGATAGCTCTGTTCGCTACCAACCTGCAAATAATAGCCTTCGCCAACCGTTTGATAGCCCGAAAAATCGATCAAATGCAGATGTTCAGCAGAAGCTGCTTCTTCGCCATAGACCGTGGTTTGGCCGCTCAAAACCACTGTATCAGCGGCATTGTGCAATTGCCAAGGCAATGGCTCGTTTGCAGGGTTCACCAAACTGGCCACTTTGCTCATGGTGGGCAAATAGCTCGCTTGATTAACCCGAATTCCGGTTTCTAACATTTCTAAACTCACATGATTGATGCAGATCGTCGGCGTGCCTAAGCCACCCATTTGGAACGACAACGAGGCTGCATCGCTATAAGCCGATGTAAAATGAAAGACAAATTCTGTCCAAGCTGCATTGAGGCCAGGATCAGCAGCAAAATAGCCAGTATATGGCTCGCCGTTTTGTTGCAAACGTACTGGCAAGGTTATTGGGGTTGTCGATTTAGCAGCGAATTTGAGTTGATAACTTGCGCCAGCTTGCAACGTAATATTATGTTGACCAAGCTGCACATCCCAAGGATTGGTGCCAGCAGCATTAATCGTCAAACACGCACCATCAGCGGTGTCAATGCTGAGATCGCCAGCTGTCCACCATGGATCAATCCCCCCAACAAAATTGCCATTTTGCACCAAATTACTCGATGGCTCTGCTGGCCCAGTTTCGCCAAGCACCTGCACATCGTCAATCGTCAGCACATTATTGCCTTGGCCGCCCATCTGAAATTGAAAAGCCGCCCCAGCATCATCAAACGCCGAGGTAAAAACAAATTGATGGGTTTGATCGCTGGTCGTCAGGGCAATATCTTGGCTGAAATAATTGGTGTATGGGGAAGCTTCTTTTTGCAGTTTAAGCACCGCTGTGCCTGTGCTTGAGGCTCGAATGCGAAAGGTGACGGTGTAGGTTTGGCCAGCTTGCAGATTAAGCCCATTCTGGCCAACAATCGCATCCCATGGATTGCTACCAGCGTTGGTGATTGTGGCAACCAACGAGCCACTTGCAGCATCAGCAGTAACCGAATTGGTGGCCCACCACGGCGCAAAACCAGCGCTAAAATCACCATTTTGCAGCAAATTACCAACAGTTTGTGGGGGTTGGGCATGGATTTGTGAGGTCGCAGGCACGATTGCTTGTTGGCATCCTAAAGCAATAATCAGCCAAAGCACGAACAATCCTCGCGCCCAAAAGCTCTTCGTCGAACGGATACCAATCACGGTACGGCTGTGGTCAGCGCTCATTGCTGCCTCCATGATTCACTTCATTGGAATCGGTCTCAATAGACAGGCGTAAAGGAAAGTAAATTGTTCAGACTAAAGCTGCTGCTACGGTGCAGGATGCTGGTGGCTGCTCTAGTCGGTAATTGAGAACGATCTCATAGCTAGATAGCCTATAATAGCATAGGATTGTGCCGTATAATGCAACCAACAATTTTGCCACATTGAAGCTTCATTGGCCAGAGGAACTCATGCAATCCGCCAGAACCAGCTATACTTACACTCCAATGCCATTTCGCCGCCTGCTGCGCTGGTCGATGCTGCTCTCAACCGTGTTGGGCTTTATTATTTTAATTCCCGTTGCAACCTCTGGAGTAAAGCTCGAAAATGTGCTGTTAACCTTTGGTTCAAGCTATTCGATTGGCATCGCCGCGCCGTCGCTGGTCTTTTTCCTCTTGCGCTGGACAATGCCAATTGCCCAACGCCGCAACTGGTCGCCGATTCGGGCTTGGTCGCTGGCCGTTTTTATTGGCGGGCTGATTGCGACCATCATCTATGCGCTGATTTTTGGCCTGTTTTTCATTCCAGCGCCCGAACGGCTCAACTTCATCATTTTTTGGATTATTTTGGGTTCGTTGCTCTCTGCCAGTACCACCGCCCTGTTTTATACCGCCGAACGCATCTTGAACGATTTAGAAAAAGGTCGCCAAGCGCTGCGCAAAAATGCTGCCCTCTCCGAAGAATTGCGCCTTGCCCGCATGATCCAAGAAGGATTATTGCCTGATCACGCGCCGGAAATCAATGGTTTAGCAATTGCTGGCGGTTGTTTTCCTGCGCACGAAGTTGGCGGCGATTTGTTAAGTTACGATTTAACCGCCGATGGGCGTTTGTGCATTAGTGTTGGTGATGTGACGGGCAAAAGCGTCAGTGCTGCGATGCTGATGGGAATTACGCTTGGCGTGTTGCAATCGGAGATTTATGATCACGCTGAGCCAGCCGCCGTGCTCAGCGAGCTTGATCGTTGGTTGCGCACCAAGCGCCAAACCAATAATTTTGTGGCCTTGCAAGTAGCCTTGTTCAACCCACAAAATAGCAGCATGCTTTTAGCCAATGCAGGCCAATTAGCGCCTTTGCGTCGTCGCCAGCAAACGGTCGAGTTCTTGGAAATTCAGGGCAGCTTGCCGCTTGGCATGGGGCCGCAAATGCCACATGTACAAGAAAGCATCAGCCTGCAAAGCGGTGATTTGTTGGTGTTCTACACCGATGGCGTGGTCGAAGCCCAAAATGCCAAAGGCGAAATGTGGGGCTTTGAAAATCTGCTGCAGCTGGTCAAAACCATGCCCAGCAACCATCCGCAGGAGATGGTGCAAGCAATTCTGGCGGCAATTCACAGCTACAGCCACAACATTCAACCTCACGACGACATCACTTTAGTCGTGGTAGCTGTTCAATAATTATGTCAAATAAATATCAGATTGAGCATATTCAACTTGAACATAGCGCTTGGGCACCGATTTTCATCGCCAAACTTGAGCCACAGCAACTGCCAAATATGATTAATTTACCGCATCGACATAGTTTTCACGAGCTGCTTTGGATCAAGGCTGGCACTGGTCGCCATCAAGTTGACCAACAATCGTACCCATTGCAAACTCACACTTTAGCCTTGGTTGCCCAAGGTCAGGTGCATGTGTTCGAGCAAGCAGAGCAACTGAATGGCTATTATGTGCGCTATGATCAAGCGTTTCTGCAACCCCAAGCCCATGAGCAACAACCGCAATTTAGCGCCAGTGGCGGTCTGCAACTCGGCGCTTCCGATAGCCACATAATCGATAGTTTATTTGATTTATTGGCCCAAGAATATCAACGCGAAGATTGTTTAGCCAAATATCACAGCCTGCGCCATTTATTATTGACCTTGCTTTGGCAAAGCCAGCGCCTCAATCAAGCAGCCCATGATCAGCCGCAACAGCCAAATTATGCCATCTATCGCCAATTTTTGGGCTTGCTTGAACAGGCATTTCAGCAGCACCACGACATTCACTATTATGCAGAACAGCTTCAGCTGAGCAAAACTCAATTGGCCCAAATTAGTAGCCAACACAGTGGTCAGCCGCCCAAACGCCTGATTCTCAAGCGCGTTTTGCTCGAAGCTCAGCGCTATCTGCAATTTACCAGCTTGCCAATTCAGCAGCTTGCCCACAACCTCGGCTTTCATGATCCATTCCATTTCAGCAAGTTTTTCAAGCAAGAGCTTGGCATTTCACCGCGCCGCTATCGCGAACAAACCACAAAAAAATGATATGTTAGCGCCAAAATTTTTCCATTTTTTCCAGCGCAATCAATGAGTACAATAGAGCGATGGCTAGTTTTCAGCAGCTACTAGCCAGCAATCTGTTAGCACGCAAATACGAGGTCTTCATGAAACGGATCGTCATCGATCAAAAAATTGCAGTTTGTGTCGTCTTTGTGGCGGCATTGTTTATGAGCATTATGGATGGCACGATTATCAACGTAGCCCTTGCCACCATCCAGCAAGATTTTGGGGCTAGCAGCAGCGCGATCAATGCGATCGTTGTAATTTACTTAATTTGTATTGCAGTCGTCATTCCCGCTTCAGGCTGGCTGAGCGACCGCTGGGACACCAAAAGGGTCTTTTTAACTTCGCTTGGCTTGTTTACCTTGGCTTCGATGGCATGTGGTTTGGCCCAAAATATTGAGCAATTGATGCTAACTCGTGCCGCCCAAGGCATTGCCGCTGGCGCACTGATGCCTGTTGGCACGACGATGCTCTTTCGCACCTTCCCACCACACCAACGGATTCAAGTTTCGCGGATTTTGATTATTCCAACCGTCATTGCTCCAGCAGTTGGGCCAGTGTTGGGCGGCTATTTAGTCGATCGGCTGTCGTGGCATTGGGTCTTTTTTGTCAACGGCCCGATTGGCTTGGCCGCCTTGATCTTTGGCGCGCTTTGGCTGCAAACCCCGCAGCGCGAACAGGTTGGGGCCTTCGATTGGCTAGGGTTTATTTTGGCAGGCACTGGCTTTGCGGCCTTGCTCTATACCTTGACCGAAGGCGCAAGCAAAGGTTGGGGTTCGCCATTGATTCTGAGCAGCGCAGCGATCGGGATTTTAAGCCTTGCAGCGCTCGTCTTTGTCGAGTTGGCCAAAGCCAAGCCAATGCTTGATCTGCGGCTGTTTTCGATTCCGCTGTTTCGGGTGAGCAATTTAGTGGCAATTTTCGGCTCGGCGGCCTTCACGGGGATTCTCTTTTTGATGCCGCAATTTCTGCAAAACGTCGCTGGTGCCAGCGCACTCGAATCGGGCTTGACCACCTCGCCCGAAGCGATTGGGGTCGTACTATCGAGCCAACTTGTGGCTCGGCTCTACCCCAAAGTTGGCCCACGTCGCTTGACCTTTGGCGGCGTGCTCGGAGTTGCCGTCATGATCGGCCTGATGAGCACGATTGATGCAGAAACCAATTTGTGGTTGGTGCGGGCCTTGATGTTTGGCACTGGCGTGGGAATGGCCTACCTGTTTTTGCCAATTGAAGCAGCAGTTTTTGCCCAAATCCCCCATGCTTCGACTGGTCAGGCATCGGCAATTTTCAACATGCAACAACAACTTGGCTCAGCCTTGGGCGTGGCAATTTTGGGCAGCGTTTTGGCGCTCAATCATAGCGGCACGGGCATAAATCAAAATGCTCAAAGCTACCAATATGCTTTCATGGCAGCCGCAGTTTTAGCATTAATTTCGGCATGTGTGGCGCTCTTCATCCGCGACCGCGATGCTGCGGCAACCATGGCCGAACATGGCGAGCACAGCGAATTAGGCCATTCGGCAGCCTAAAAAGCTGCGGCGCATGAAACCAAATTCATGCGCCGCACTGAGCTTAAATCACTTCTTGGTCGCGCAAGCGTGGCTTGGGATCGTCGCCACCGCTGCTTGGGCGTTGTTGCTGTTGGGGCTGGCCACCAAACATGCCGCCACCACCGCCAAACAATTGACCAAACAAATCGCCTAAGCCACCAAGGGCATCGCCATAGCCGCCTTGAGGCTGTTGTTGTTGCGGTGGTTGCTGCTGTTGTCGGCCACCACCAAACAATTCCTCAAAGCCACTGGTTTTCGATGGCTCGCCGCGGCCTGCGCTAAGACCATTGGCAAGCAAGGTTTGCAGCAAACTACCAAGCAATGAGCTAGCGCCAGCAGCCCCGGGATCGACTTTGCCAGACGTATCGTTATTGCCAAATTGGCCAAAGCCTGAGCCTTGTTGACTGGTGCCATATGCGCCGCGTTGCGAAGCTTTGTAGCCATCCATCAGCGCTTCGAGCGTCGATTTGCCATTATTGCGCGATTGCATAAAGGTGGTTACACCAGGCACGAGTCCATCGAGAATCCCGCCCTCGCCTTGTTGCTTAACCCCAGGCGTATTTTGCACCCCGCCCAGCAAACCGCCCAGCAATTTCATAATATCGTTGACCCCAAACGAGGTCTTGCCTGCAAGATCGTTGGCAGCTTGATCCAAACCGTTGGCATACATTGGCGCGGTTGGGCCTTTGCCCGAGGTGCGCAAGGCATGGCTAGCAGCGCGTAACGCGTTATCAACCGAGCCTTGGCCTTCATTTTGGCGGAGCGTATTGGTAATTGTTTCAAAATTGCTGACCATATTATCGCCAGCATCGCCATCGCCAACCCCATCAAGTGCATTCAATGAATCGCGTTCATCGGCTAGATTGTTGGTTATTTCGGCAAACAGGTCGGTCAATGCCTTCGACATACAACAACTCCTTTTGGTGCAAAGCACATAATCCTACAGCGACTACTGCGATTTTCGTACCACCAATTATCACGATTCTAGCAGCTTGGCTTGCGAAACTCAATTGTTAAACAGCAATGGCTGCTCGCACTGGTTAAGTACGAGCAGCCATCAAGCACTAGTTTAGCTATTTTGGACCAACATAAGCACGCTGTTCAGTGGTTGTTCGGCCAATTGTGGCATCAATTGCAGCATTCCCTGCACTTTGTGCAAAACTGGCTGTTGCTCTGTACTGGCGACACTCAAGACTTGCTCAAGAGCTGCCCCAACGTTTAGGCTTTGCAGTTCTTCAGCGCTCAAGTATTGGCTGGCAATCAAGGCTGCTTCGCGCAATACTGGCTGAGCAGAAGTCAGATTCATGCCATTATCGTTGCTAGCCGTTTTTTCAGTAGCGCCATTGCCGTTGGCTGGCAACACGCGGCTGATCAAGCGATTGCCAAGCTCCTTCAATGGGGCTGGCGCGGTGTTGATCAAGCTGCCAACGCCGTCGGCCAAACCGATCATGCGCAGGATTTGTTGGGCCGTTTCTGGCGTACCATAAAGCTTGAAATCCATCGCGGCCATTGCTTCGCCCATGGCTTTGGCTTGCGCCACACCAATTTCAACTTGGGCGTGCATCCGAATCCGTTCAAGTTCTAGCTCTTGCGCCACCCCAGCGTGGGCGGCCAAGGCTTCGGCCAAGGCTTTCTGGCCTTCTGCTTCGGCCAGTGCTTTGGCCCGAGCAGCTTCAGCTTCAGCCAAACCACGTTCGCGAATCGCATCAGCTTCGAGCCGTGAAGCTTCAGCTTTGGCCTTGATAACTTCTGCTTCGGCCAAACCTTGCGAGGCAACCGTGGCTTTGCTGGCTTCGGCGCGCAAGATTTCCGCATCAGACATGGCTTGGGCTTCGGTGCGGCGTGCTTCGGCCATCTTGATTGCGGCGCTTGCTTCGGCGGTTGCTTTCTTGTTCAAGGCTTCAGCATCGGCTTCGGCCTGCTTAATTTGGCGGAAGGTTTCTAGCTCGACTTCGTTTTTGCGATTGATAATTTCGCGCTTGGCATCACGTTCAGCATTGATAATTTGAATTTGCGCTTCACGTTCAGCAGCGGCCCGTTCTTGCACCGTAACCACGCCTTGCTCGGCAACTTCACGTTCGGCAGCAATTTCCAGACGATCTTTTTCTGCTTGTTCAAGCTTGGCTTGCTCTTGGGCCAAGGCCACTTGGCGTTCGCGGTCGGCCACTTGAATCGCTTGCTCACGCAAAACTTGGCTGCGCTGCACTTCGCGCTGGCGTTCTTGTTCGGCCAACTGAATCGCTTGTTGCTTGCGTTGTTCGGCCAACATCACCGCTTGTTCTTTGAGTTTTTCAGCTTCGGCGATGGTACGTTCTTTTTCAACCCGACTTAATTCAGCAGATTGTTGTTGTTCGTAAGCAACGCGCTCGGCAGCAGTACGTTCTTCTGATTCGCGAATCAAAATTTCGCGTTGTTGGGTTGCGCGAGCTTGCGAGAGATTTCGCTCCAAATTCAATTTTTCTTGGTCAACATCAGCGTTGCGGCGCGTAATTTCCAATTCGCTTGAGCGCTCAATATCATTTTGCTCCTGCGAAGTGCTGGCATTGCGCCGGGCAATTTCCAACTGCTTTTGGCGCTCAATCGTGTTGCGCTCTTGTTCGGCAGTTGCATTGCGCTTGGCAATTTCAGTTTGGGTCATTTGATCAATTTCGTTGCGTTGTTTCAGCGCTTGCTGAATAACTTCTGCATTGGCGCGGGCCACTTGTGCCCCGAACACATCATCGGTGCCAAAACTACCTTGGCGAGCACTCTTTAATGCAGTAATTGAAACTGCTTCCAGCACCAAACCATTTTCAGCTAAATCACTGCGAACCAAATTTTGCACTCGTTCAACAAATTTTTCGCGTTCTTGGTGCAACGACATCAAGGTGAAGGTTGCGGCTACGTCACGCAACGCACCTTCCAATTTACTTTCGACCAAGCGTTTAACGCTATCGGTATTAACTTCTTTGCCACCGATGGTACGTGCAGCACGCTCAATATCTTCAGCGATTGGATTAACTTTGATAAAGAAAATCGCCCGAATATCGGCATATTGTGGGTCGATGGTGAGCAAGGCGTTGGCCTCGGTACGCTCAACATCAATATCCATCGTGCGCAAATCAACCCACGTAATTTCGTGGAAAGCAGGAATCACCCAGCTACCGCCGTTGAAAACGACTTTTGGTTTGCTGCCGCCAGTGCGCACATACGTCCGGTCGGCTGGTGCTTTCACATAAAAGTGATTGACCAAGGCAAAAAACACGACCAGCAACAGAATGATAACGAGAATGGCCACCCCAACCAAGATTGCAATTTGTTCCATTATCGATAACTCCTTTATAACCTAGGATGCTGCCTATATACTGCAAAAAGAGCCACCCTAGAGACGTTCCCTCGTAAACTAAGCCTTCTTTTTCAACCATAGATCACATTGCACAATTCCTTACATTTCACAAACACTCACGAATGACGAAATTGTTTGGCAATAAAACAGCGTTTCGTACTATCGTATTCAACCAACGCTACCTCGGTATTGGTTGGTAATGGCTCGCCGGTGGCTAATTGGGCAAACACCGTGTGCAATAAGCCATGGGGATCGCGCACCTCAACCCGACCATACGTCATACTAATGGTTGGGCTACTAACGCGGCCAACCCGACCAACCAATTGTTCAAAACCAATTGCATTGGTGCTTTCGGGAGCTAATTTTGCGAAGATTCTGCTGGTGCGGCTAGTACCAAAAAAGGCCAGCGGCAAGCTCAGCACCAAAATCACGCCAAAAAACCAGCTCTG
This sequence comes from Herpetosiphon llansteffanensis, assembly GCF_003205875.1. Taxonomy (GTDB): domain Bacteria; phylum Chloroflexota; class Chloroflexia; order Chloroflexales; family Herpetosiphonaceae; genus Herpetosiphon; species Herpetosiphon llansteffanensis. The sequence continues at coordinate 13,473 of NZ_PUBZ01000158.1, read as the reverse complement.
GTAGCCGCTGCCAACTTGCACCACAATGGCATTCAGCAGCAACCCAATTAAGCCAAACAGCGATAAGAAACTGACGAGGATAAACATGAGGGGCACTTTGCCAACCCCGAGCGTATCGAGGGCGGCATCAAACAAATCGTGGCCATCACTATCAATATCGGCATCGCTATCGTGATCGCCGAAGCCACCAACGATTTGCAAAACCGCAAAAACCAAACCAAGGCCAAGACTAATCAAAAACGGTAGGTTGTACCACGTTGTCCATACCTTCATGGGCGTTTTCTCCACATCCGAGTGTAGCTTCTGTACGTGGTAATTATTAAAATGTTGCAGCTGAAGAACCGCGATCGATGGTTGCTGAAGCATAGCATAAAAGCCAGATGCGACACAAGCACATCCTTGTGTTAAAATACGCAACATTGTGTTGTCGCCCAACGGCTCTAGCCGCGATCTCAACGCTGGTTGCACACCGACGTGCCGCTTCTTGGCGTGGCTTTGGCTTTGTTATTATCCAAACGCGAGGAGAGCAGTCGTATGCTCCGAACTCACACTTGCGGCGAGTTGCGCCGCGACCACATCGACCAAACCGTGACGTTAGCTGGTTGGGTTCATCGCCGCCGTGACCATGGCACTGTGCTGTTTATCGATTTGCGCGATCGCTATGGCTTGACTCAAGTGATTGTCGACCCGTCATCGAATCCTGAAGCCCGCGCTCTGCTTGATAGCATCAAAAATGAGTATGTGATTCAAGTAACAGGCCGCGTGCGCTCACGGGTTGCTGGCGCTGAGAATAGCAATTTGGATACTGGCGCAATTGAAATCGAAGTTCAGAGCGCCAAAATCCTCAACACTGCCAAAACTCCGCCGATCTTGGTCAATCGTGATGGTGGCGAAGATGAAGCGCTGCGGCTCAAATATCGTTATATCGAATTGCGCCGCGAACGCCAGCAGCATATCCTTGGGTTGCGCCATCGCACCATCAAATTTATGCGCAATTGGATGGATGCTGAGGGTTTTTGGGAAATTGAAACCCCAATTTTGATGAAAAGCACCCCTGAAGGCGCACGCGACTACCTCGTGCCAAGCCGCTTGCACCCAGGCGAATTTTACGCCTTGCCCCAATCGCCACAGCAACTCAAACAATTGTTGATGGTTTCGGGCATCGACAAGTATTTCCAAATTGCGCGCTGTATGCGTGATGAAGATTTGCGCGCCGACCGCCAGCCAGAATTCACCCAACTCGACATTGAAATGAGCTTTGTCGAGCAAGATGATGTGCTCGATGTAGTTGAGCGCTTGATGACCGAATTGGTTGCCAATGTTACGCCGCACAAACGCTTAGTTTCGCCCTTCCCACGCTTGACCTACGCCGATGCGATTGAATATTATGGCTCGGATAAGCCCGATTTGCGCTACGATTTGAAGTTTGTCAACGTTGGAGAAATCGTCAAAGACAGCCAATTTGGCGTGTTTACTGGCGCACTCAGCAGCGGCGGCAAGGTGCAAGCAATTCGTTTGCCTGGCTGTGGCAGCTATTCGCGCAAGCAAATCGACGATCTGCAAGAAGTTGCCAAAATCGGCGGAGCCAAAGGCATGGCCTGGATGGCAATCGAAGCTGATGGCAGCGTGCGCTCACCAATCGCCAAATTCTTCGAACAAGCCCAACTTGAGCAATTGAAAGCTGCGACTGCTGCAGAAGCAGGCGATTTAATCGTCTATGTTGCCGATAAACCAGCAGTTGTGGCCGCCTCGTTGGATAAAGTGCGGCGCGAAATGGCCAAACGGCTTGATCTCGCCGACAAAGATCTGATGCATTTTGCCTGGGTGATCGACTTCCCAATGTTTGAATACAATGCCGAGAGCGGCGAATGGGATGCTGCCCACCATCCATTCTGTATGGTCAACCCTGCCGATGTGGAGAAAATGCAGCGCGGCGAGTTCGAAGGAGTACGGGCTGCTTCCTACGATTTGGTCTGCAATGGCTACGAGTTGGCATCAGGCTCAATTCGGATTCACGATCGCAGCATTCAACAATACATTTTCGATCGCTTGCCCTACAGCCCAGAAGAAATTCAAAAACGCTTCGGGCATATGTTGGAAGCCTTCGAATATGGTGCGCCACCGCACGGCGGCATGGCTCCAGGCATCGATCGCTTAGTGATGTTGCTGGCTGATACCGACAACATTCGCGACGTGATTGCCTTCCCCAAAACCCAACGCGCCGAAGACCTGATGATGAACGCACCATCATCGGTCGATAGCAAGCAATTGCGCGAGCTTGGCTTGCGCTTGGCCGATGGCGTTGAGCCACGCGGCTAATTCCCAGCACTCCAGCCTGACCCATTGGTTAACTATGGGTCAGGCTGCGGTTAACAGCCCAAAATCTGTGATACGATAACCTGAGTAATTATCGAATTCATGGATTGGCATGCAAACGGCGACGTTACGTTTAATCGAGCACCCAAGCGTTTCAAGCAGCCAGCAGCGTTGGCTGGGGTTACTCTGCATCCTCATGCTTGGCTGGCTCAACCCGCTAAGTTGCTTGTGGCATTGCGATCGCTCAAACCAGTTGAGCGCTGCAAATCAAGCGCTCGATTCGGGAATATTTATCTGTTTGATCGCCGAATCGCAGCCACCAGCTAGTGAATTGCACACCCATGCTCCCAGTTCAAACCCCAACCCCGCCAACCAAGGGCTATTTAAGCTACTTGGTCATACTGGCTTGATTATGATGTTAAGCTGGCGTTGGCGCAAATATTCGCCTGCCCCGCTCATCTGGCAAAGCCAAGCCTCACAGCCACCGCTCGCGCCGCCACCAAAATGAGCGCATATCAATAAAATTGCTGCTGAATAATGCTATTTTTGAGGAGTATCTTGTGTTAAAACGACTTTTGATCTGCCTATTACTATTGACGAGTTTGGTTGCCTGTGGCGGCAATGATGGGGCGCAAGTACCGGCTCCTGTCGAAAAAACCGTTGATGGCGTGACACTCAAGCTCACCGCTGAAAGCCCGCTGAGCCAAAATACCGACCAAACTTGGGTGATTAATGTAAGCCAAAATGGCCAGCCAGTTGATAATGCCGATGTCTATTTGGATATTGATATGCCGTCGATGCCGATGGGCCAGAACAAACCCTTGGCCAAAGGCGAAGGCAACGGCAATTATCGCGCCCAAGGCATTTACACCATGGGCGGAGCGTGGTCAGTCAGTGTGTTCGCCGAATTTGCTGGCAAAGAATACCAAGCCACGTTTGATGTTAACGTGCCAGAATAAACCCAAGGAAGTAGCCCTTCATCAAACCTGAAGGGCTACTCCAATCACAATTTAGGGTTACTCCGACTTGACAAATTCGCCATCTTCGGGCATTATTGGCGCTAGCAAAATAAATGCGGGAGTAGCGCAATGGTAGCGCATCTGCCTTCCAAGCAGATGGTTGCGAGTTCGAGTCTCGTCTCCCGCTCCATGTACACATTCTGGTTGAAACAGAATAAGTGATTGAAAACATCGTCAGCAATGGCGGTGTTTTCAATTTAAGCGCGGCGGTTATACGAGTGTCAAAGCAGAAAGATCAGTGATACTATGCTAGCGCAAGCTTAATTAACCCATTTGGGGCAAGCACACGAGGCCCGAGCAATGATTAATACCGATGATGCGTATCGTAAATATTTAAGAGAACACCTTGCAACCTGTATTCCCGCAGGCTTCGCTGCTGATGATCGGGTCTTGCTCGCCTAGGCACGCTCACAAGGGTTATTGATGATCAATGCGTTGATTTTCATGCGGACTGTTCATGGCATCTCGCTGGGAGCCGCTAAAGATCGGGTCGTTGCAAGTGATGTTTGGGCCGAGCAGCACGCAGCAATCAACCACATCCATACCATCATTGAACAAGCGCTACAACAAATTGATACTGAAACAGCTATCGATGGAGTCTAAATTAGCCCACACGAAATAGGCAACCACGCTAACTTCCACCGCCAAGATCCAAAGGTACAGGCGAATGGCTAACCTTCTACTATGGCTGCAATGCTGCATAAAAAAAGGCAGGGATCACCTGCCAGTTAAAACGTGGTATCGGCCAAGCGTGGCTAGCCAGCCTCGCGAACGACGAGGGAATCCAAGGATTCAATCTCGGCTTCAAGAATTAAAATGTGTTCTTGATCGCGGCGTTGACTGGAATACATCGATGCCAGCAATTCCTCGCGGCTGGTGTGCTCGAACAAGGAATTGTCGGCAGCAGTGCGCTGCACCCGCATAATCGTCTGTTCGGTTCGACGATGACGTTCCTTCAAACTCGTGATTTGCGATCGAAGCTGGCGATAGTGCACGCGTTTCATACAACCTCCAAAAAGAGCAATATCGAGCCTCTATGCAAGTCACGCGCCAAAGAACATTCTATCGTTAGTTGGTTTCAGATTCGTGCGCAGCATCGAAGGCGATGAGTTGGGCTTCGAGCAGCAGCAGGCGTTCTTGCTGCCGTTGTTGCCGCGCATCGATCACGGCGATCAATGCAGCGCGGCTGGTATGTTGAAACAGCGGATTGTCGGGAGCATGGCGTTCGATTTGAGCAATGGCAAGCTCGTCACGGCGGATGTGGGCCTTCAGGCGCGTAATCTGGGCACGAAGTTTGCGGCGATGTAATACACGAGTCATCGTGGCTCCTCATTAAAACAAGAACCACTATTCTAGAAGTAGAACAGTGGTTCGTCACTCACCAAAAGGTCATTGTTGGATGAATTCACACAGGCCACAAGCAAACGTGACTTTTGAGGTAAGAATTAATGGCAGCATTGGCTCCTTTTTAATTACACAGCCTCACGTTTAGTTTGGGGTAGCAGTAAAATCTGAATTAACCCAGCACAAAATAGGCAAATACGCCAACCTCGCCAGCCAAGATCCAAAGGTAGAGGCGCTGGTAATAGATAAAATAGCGATGACTCAAGGCAAAATTAGGAATCACATGCCAAGGTTGGCCAGCTGTGTTCAGACCTGCATGCAGTGCTTTTGCAATGATTTCGGATTCAGCCCAGCCTTCCAAGGTCAGTGTGCGCTGTTGTTGTTCAATAGTCAGGTCGGGAATTTTTATGCGTGGCAAGCCACGAATCGGCTCACGCAACACAATATATGGCAGATCGCGCCGAGTATAGAGGGCCATGCCAACCGATTCAATCTGCTCCCAGCGAATACTAAAATATTGCCAACCTCGACGCATAATCAAGCCTTGATGGCTAATATCAAGATACGAAAGCATATCAATCGCCATCCGACTTGCAAAGGTTAGGAGCATGATGGCTAATCCCCAGCGCAGCATAGGATCAGGCTCAGCATCAAGACCCAGCAATAATCTGAAAGCATAAATCGTTGCAGCAATAACAGCAACCAAGCGTCGCCAATATTCGGGAACCCTGAACTGATAAATAAATCGGCCAGCGGACATAGAAATTCTCTCATTCTGCAAGCAACACCACCAGCAATACGCGAACCCAAAAGCCAAGGTTGCTGCTGCAAGCCACTGCTACATCAGCTTCCTATCATTTGTTTCACTCCTAATTCTGCTTACACTAGCTGCAACCACGGAGGTATTCACCATGATCTCCATATTTCGCTGGCTTCGTTCATGGATTAGCGTAATGTATGCAACGAGCATTATTCTCATGTTCATTGCACTCCATCAGCTGATTAAAGGCTATCAGAGTAGTGCTGAGGAGGCGTTTCTCGATCGCGTGTTCGGTACATCTGCTGGTATGTATTTCTGCTTTATCCCACCGCTTAGCGTTTTTGCGCTGCTTGGTTGGCGTTTGGCTGCCAATAGTGAATTTCTGAGACCAGTATTGATTGGCATAGGGTTCCTCGCATCATGCAGCTTTATCTTTGGGACAATGATGGTGGCGCAACTTGCAATTTTGATCAGCAGTGTTGATCAGCGCGGCAATCCGCTTCCATTTGGCTCGGCAGCAACTTGGCGTGGAGTAGTCGAGCCACGCTTCGTATTTACCCATCTTGGTTGGGCAATGCTTGTTAGCATCGGATCGTTATGTATACTCGGCTGTTGTTATCTCAAATATCGCTGGCCAACCCGCCCACTGAAGCCCAATCAGCAGCCTTCAACAGCTCATTAGGCAGGAGCAGATTATGCTGACAAAGTTTATTAATGGCTATCAACGCTGGGCATGGATTCCATGGTTTGGAGGGGTTGGATTGATCGCAGCAGGGCTGAATACTTTACGCCAGCCCTTGCAGCAATCGACTTCATCGTATAGTTCTGAATCACAACCCTATCTAGCCTGGCTAGGCATTGGCATCTTGATCGTGCTTATCATCGTGAGTGGCATCACCCTACTTATCAAACGCATGCGCTTTGCATGGGATCTGGTTTGGATGTGTGCAGCGCTGCTGATGTTGTGTGGGGTTTTATCATGGAGTGGAACAAGATCCTCACTTCGAAACACTGAATCCAGCCGATCACACCAGCGGGCAAAAATCACCCTTGTGATGCAGCAACAGGCTGCATGGTTCATCGTTGGCGGCGCAGCCTGCATCTTGATCACCAGTTGGATTATTATGCTTGAGCCAGCCAGCACCGCACCGTCACAACCGGAACATAGCCATCCCGATGAACAATTAATCACTTGATGTTTAATAGTTCAGCACAACGTGCTTGCTGCTGACCTAATTTACCGCCAGCTGGCGCGCAAAAAATTGCACTGCTGCGTCACTTGCTTGTTGCTGAATCGCTTTGCGATCAACTCCGGCAGGATCAATACATAGCTCAGGAATCAGCTGGCAGCCTGCTTCGGTGCATTCAGCCAAAAAAACATAGTGGCCCACAGCTCCCTCAAAAACAATTAATCCTGCATCGTTGATCAGCGTAGCATAGTGTTGAGCATTCGCCGCAGGCGGAGTGTTGGTATCGGCTGCGCCAGCCATGATCAGCACCGGAATAGCGACTTCTGCCAAGCCAGCGGCGCTAAATCCCTCACCAAGCGCTGGAGCCAAGGCAAAAACAGCATGCACCCGCTCATCACGATAGGATTGGCGGTGCTCGCTGGCTGCGGCAGCAGCTTCAAGCTGCCGAATCAACTCATCTGGATTCGGGAACTCAGGTGGCGCAAGCAAGTGGAGTGGCCGCCCAGAATCGGTATAGGCCGCCAAGAGCGTGCCCAAATCGAGCCGAGCACCAGCAAGCGCCAATACGCTATAGCCACCAAGCGAAAATCCCGCCGCCCCAATTCGTGTTTGATCGATCGCTGGCCCAAAGTTCTGGTCATCGAGCAACCGATCAAGCACTGTACTCAAATCCCGTGGACGTTCCCAAACCCGCGTAAAGCCTTCGACCAAATAGGGTTCAAGGCCCGTGTTGCCATGATGATTAACCCCAGCAACGATATAGCCTTGCGCAGCCAACGCCCTAGCCAGCCAACCAAGTTGCATAGCAATCCCACCAGTTCCATGCGAGATCAGAATAAGTGGAAACTGCCCTTCAGTCAGCGCAGCATCAGGTGCGGCTTCGCCAACATTAAACAGCGGGTTATCGGGCGGGCCAATGAACATGGAAATTCGCGGCGCAAGCGCATCACACGGATACCAAATATGGGTCAACAACGGACGATCACCACCCATTCGCCAATCGACGCGCGTTTGATCGTGATACGCCAATGTCCGCCAGCCAACGTTATACAGCATATTGATCCTTCCTGTATGTTTAATGCGCACAGCCAAGCTCGCATCACGGAGCCAAATCAAACCATTCCAGAATATGGGCAAGCAAACGACTTTCTGCATCATGATCGCTATTCACAAACGCATTCGTCATTCGCTCACGGCGCGTCGGATCAAGCACCCAGCCAATGACCCAAGCTGTTGCCTGGCCACGATTGGCCCAGCCATGGCCATGTAAGCGGTTTTGGCTAAGAATCTGGGCCATATGCAGATCAAGAAAATCTGCATAGTGCTGTAATCCAGTCAGTGTTTCCAATTGCGCATCCCAGCTCAGCAGCAATGGTTGCAGATCAAGCCCCGTTTGGGCAATTGCGCTCAGCATTTCAGCGACTGAAGAATCTGGATCAGCCAGCGCTTCTTGCCAGAGCGTCCAAAGATAGGTCTGAATAAGCTGTTGTTCTGCTGCTGGCCACGTCTGCCAATCAGCGAGCCGCAGTTTGCCAAAGAGCATATCGCAATCGAAGAAGGCTGATCGATCAGCGCACAACTCGAAAAAGCGCGGCAAGATCGCCCGAAATTGATCAGCATCGCCCCATGTATTCAGCGCCTTAAGGCTATAACGCCAAAGATCGTTGCTGCTTAATTGGCGAATCGGTTGCGCACGGAGGCGCTGATAATCGACATCAGAAACACAACATGGGCAGCCAGTCGGATGCACAGGAATCGTGTAGCGACTGAAACATTGATATAGTTGCTCAATAATGCTCTTCATCGCAGCTGATTGCAGCATAGCTTCATTTCCACCCAACGAACAAACGCCATTACTTGAGCTGCTGTGCAAGACCCAGCAGAATGCCTTCGGGGCCGCGAATAAAACACAGCCGATAAAAATCCTCATATTGAGCAATTTCACCGACAATTTCAGCACCATGCGGACGCAAGCGCGCCAGAACTGCATCAAGATCATCAACCGCAAACATAATTCGCCGAATCCCAAGCGCATTCGAAGGAGCATTGGCTGGGGTAACATTCACCGCCGCTGGGTTATGAAATTGCGACAATTCCACGCGGCTATGGCCATCGGGAGTGCGCAACATGGCAATCTCACATTCCACATGCTCAAGCCCAACAACCTGATCAACCCATGGCCCAGCTAATGGCATCTCGCCCTCTAATTCCATGCCAAGTGCAATAAAAAACGCCTTTGCAGCAGCAAGATCGTTGACCACGATCAGCACATTGTCCATCCGTTGCAGCGCCATGGTTAATCCTTCCTTTACAGCAGCAAGCCTGATTAATCGTGATTGATCTGGGCAAGAATGGTATCGACAACGCTGGCAAGCGGGGCAGTAGCATCAATCTGGATTGCATTCGGCGCAAAACCATCCTTGGTTGCATGTTGGAAGCGGGCAAAAGCTGCGCCTGCTTCTGCTGTGCCACCCCATTCATCTGCAGGTCGAGCAGCAAGCCGCTGATTGAGCGTCGCCAAATCGACCTCAAGCACAAACACAGCATCGAACAACTCAACAAAACGGGCGGAGTTGCGTGAGCCACCACAAAAGAAGCTTATTTGATGCATGTGATCGGCGACCAAAGCGCGAACCTTGGCAACATCCCAGATCCACGCGCCAGGCTCAGCGCTGCTTGCATCAACTGGCTTGCCTGTTTGTAGATCGCCAGAATAGGCCAACTCGCGATCGCCATGGATGGCATGGTAGCCACGGCGTTGTAACTCGGTGCAGACCGTCGTTTTACCAGCGCAGGAAACACCATCGATGAGGTAATTTTTGCGGCCCATGCTTGGCTCCAATCACCAGCTCTGCGATTCGGCATAATGAGCGAGATTAACGCTCATCATAGCTATGTTGTCAATCTTGCTGGCGCTAAAACCACAAACGACCCGCTAGGGGTCGCTTGTGGGAGAGAAGAGAGAGGAGAAGGTTTGACTTAACTATACCAGTAAATAGGGCAAATAAGAATGAGATCTTGATTAATGTCTTGGAGCTAGCCCAAACCATCTGCAAAAGCCCCAAATTCAAAGCATTGCGTTTGCTGGCCTGCAAGCATAGCTTGACATCCAACATTGAGTTGCTATCATGTGCAACTAAATGGTTGCATATAAATAGGAGAATTGCATGAATAACCCAACCAATAGCCGCAGCCTCTGGATTGATGCTCCCCGCGATGTTGTTTGGAAAGCGCTCACCGAGCCAGCCAGCATCAGCACATGGCTCTTGCCGCCAGCGCTCGGTGCAAAGCTTGTAAAGCTTGATGAGCAACGCATTGGCAGTGCATTGGGTGGCATGACCATTCCCTTGCTTGAGTTTGAAGTAATTGAGCATGCGCAGCAACTGACATGGATGGGTTTGCCTGATCGGTTGTACCCAATCAGCTTTTCCTTGCACGATCAGGCCAATGGAACCCAGCTTGAAGTTAGCATGCAGGCAGCAACGAGCCAATTAAACCATCCCCATGCTGATGCTTGGGAGCATGGATTGCGCAACTTACAAGCAGCGCTGGCAGGCGAGGCCTTACCATTTCCTGATGGCTTTATCGCCAAATTATTGGGCTATCGCCATGAAGCAGTCCAATTTAGCCTTGAACGCAGCATTTGGATTGCCGCCACGCAAGCCAAAGTGTGGCAGGCAATTACCGACACCCAAGCCTACTCAATTTGGTTTTCGCCGAATTCAGCCTGGGAGTTAAGCAGCCTCGAAGCAGGCGGAAAATTCTTTGTGCGCGATCCTGAAACGGGCGGCGAACTCTATACCCAAATTATCGAGCTGATTGATCCGATTCAGCGCTTCGTGTTGCGCACCGATGCAAACACGCTTGGGGCAGCAGAACGTACCGATTATCGCCTAAACGCAGAGGCAAACGGCACGCGCCTAACGATTATCAACACAGGCTACAGCTTGCTTGATCCCAGCCAACGTGATACAAGTATGGAACAAAACTCGGTTGGTTTTGGAATGATGCTTGAAAACATCCAAGCCTATCTTGAACATCGACCATTGCCCTATCCATGGGGCTTCTAAACCAGCGTCAATAATCTGATCGGCAGCTCAAAACAGCGGGGAATAGCGGCATGCTCAGCAATTCAACAACCAGTGAAATCCATGCCATTTTTGCTGCATTGGGCGATCCGATTCGACGCATGGTAATTGAATATATTGCGGCTCATGGGCCACAAACCGCAACCCAACTGGCAACCCAGTTTCCAATTAGCCGCCAAGGTGTGCTCAAACACCTAATTATTTTGAATAATGCTGGGCTTGTGGTGGTGCAACAGGTTGGCAAAGAAAAACGCTATCAGCTTGTGCCACAGGCATTTGGCTCGATTGAACAATGGGTCGCGACGTTGAGCATCGTCTGGGATGAACGCCTCAGCCGCCTAAAACAGCTGATCGAAGAGTGAGCGACCACGCCAAGGTTGCTCTTGCTCACGAGCGAAGACTGCACACGCTACATGCAGATAACTAGACACTATTCAAACATTCGTGCTACAATTCATTAGCATATCCTGCTCATTGGCCTAGGTCTAGCTGGCAGATCAATGCCGACCTAGGCCACGTTTAGCATACGACCCGCTGCATGACGATTGATTCGTCGGTAGCGGGTTTCGTTTTGGCTATTGATAATCCCCTCACGAGGATTTAGGTTATTCGAATTCAGACCAACGCCATCGCGATTTTCTGGCCGCGACTATGTTTTAATCCCTCACGAGGATTTGGGTTATTCGAATTTACCGTGTCGAACCCTGCGCCAAACCAAGCCGATTTTGTTTTAATCCCCTCACGAGGATTTGGGTTATTCGAATGAAGCTGGAAGCCAAGATTGAGGAGATCACGGAGCAATTGACGTTTTAATCCCCTCACGAGGATTTGGGTTATTCGAATCTATGGGATGACCGAGGACAGCAAACTTCGGTTAGTTTTAATCCCCTCACGAGGATTTGGGTTATTCGAATGCACAGCCAAGTCCCTATCGCCAGCTGCTCCGCGCTCGGTTTTAATCCCCTCACGAGGATTTGGGTTATTCGAATTCTGGTTGGCGCTGGCGGCACGGGCGGGTATTTGTTGCGTTTTAATCCCCTCACGAGGATTTGGGTTATTCGAATGCTCGCGTTCCCGTACAGCTTGAACAGCACGAAGTCGGTTTTAATCCCCTCACGAGGATTTGGGTTATTCGAATCCAGCCTTGGGGCAAATGCTCCACAATTAATCGAGTTTTAATCCCCTCACGAGGATTTGGGTTATTCGAATCTACAAATGGCTCTACAAGTCGATTACCATTATAAAGCTGTTTTAATCCCCTCACGAGGATTTGGGTTATTCGAATTCTGTGGTAAAGATCACATGTTCCATCATTGCGTGTATGTTTTAATCCCCTCACGAGGATTTGGGTTATTCGAATAAAGATCACCCGTTGGGGTGATACGATAGAGAGGTAATGGTAGGTTTTAATCCCCTCACGAGGATTTGGGTTATTCGAATACAAAGCAAAACCGCCAGCATTGTGCTGACGGTCTCGGTGAGTTTTAATCCCCTCACGAGGATTTGGGTTATTCGAATGGACTGAAGCAAAAGTTAGTGGCGTGCCAACGTATAACGGTTTTAATCCCCTCACGAGGATTTGGGTTATTCGAATTTACCGTGTCGAACCCTGCGCCAAACCAAGCCGATTTTGTTTTAATCCCCTCACGAGGATTTGGGTTATTCGAATGAAGCTGGAAGCCAAGATTGAGGAGATCACGGAGCAATTGACGTTTTAATCCCCTCACGAGGATTTGGGTTATTCGAATCTATGGGATGACCGAGGACAGCAAACTTCGGTTAGTTTTAATCCCCTCACGAGGATTTGGGTTATTCGAATGCACAGCCAAGTCCCTATCGCCAGCTGCTCCGCGCTCGGTTTTAATCCCCTCACGAGGATTTGGGTTATTCGAATTCTGGTTGGCGCTGGCGGCACGGGCGGGTATTTGTTGCGTTTTAATCCCCTCACGAGGATTTGGGTTATTCGAATGCTCGCGTTCCCGTACAGCTTGAACAGCACGAAGTCGGTTTTAATCCCCTCACGAGGATTTGGGTTATTCGAATCCAGCCTTGGGGCAAATGCTCCACAATTAATCGAGTTTTAATCCCCTCACGAGGATTTGGGTTATTCGAATCTACAAATGGCTCTACAAGTCGATTACCATTATAAAGCTGTTTTAATCCCCTCACGAGGATTTGGGTTATTCGAATTCTGTGGTAAAGATCACATGTTCCATCATTGCGTGTATGTTTTAATCCCCTCACGAGGATTTGGGTTATTCGAATAAAGATCACCCGTTGGGGTGATACGATAGAGAGGTAATGGTAGGTTTTAATCCCCTCACGAGGATTTGGGTTATTCGAATACAAAGCAAAACCGCCAGCATTGTGCTGACGGTCTCGGTGAGTTTTAATCCCCTCACGAGGATTTGGGTTATTCGAATGGACTGAAGCAAAAGTTAGTGGCGTGCCAACGTATAACGGTTTTAATCCCCTCACGAGGATTTGGGTTATTCGAATACTATGGCCATTGTTGTCGCATTGCTCCGATCGGGGCTTTCAGGCAAGTTTTAATCCCCTCACGAGGATTTGGGTTATTCGAATAAACTGATCGTATTGGCGCAAGAAGAATCACATTCTATGTTTTAATCCCCTGGTATAAACAAATCATGCAATCATGGATGCGACAATGGATTTGCTTGACCCCATTGCCGCATTGATTTGTCTATGACCCTTGGGGAGGATCACATGACCCATCCTAGCACACCACCGACCAC
>NZ_PUBZ01000157.1 GCF_003205875.1 Herpetosiphon llansteffanensis | reverse complement strand
GTGCGCTGGTGGCATGCGGTGACGCTTGATACCAATCATCAACGAGGACAGAGAGGATGGTCATCACATCAGACAATGGTATACTGGACATCGACGGAACTCCTTCTGATGGTGGGTAAGCACTTCCATCGTGGGACTTCCGTCGTTTTTTGTCAAGGAATACGTTCGTGATAACTCACATCAGACGTATTATATAATTCTTTCAACAATTAACACGAGGATCTCCAGGTGCGAAATCCTCGCAAAATACAAATAATCCTGGAACTTGCCAATTCCCAAAAGGTTTGCCCAACCAAAACTCTTTAGGTGTTTGCCATCCAGCCTGCCAGTCAAACCACCAAGGATTATCCCATTTAAAAATGTCTCCTGTTGCCCTATCCATAATCCAAAATTCACTTCCGGTTTGAGCCATCGCTATTCCTTGCCCACTTGCATTAGCCCTATCTATGAGAAGATGCAGATCTCCTAAATCTTTTGCAGCATCCTTGAGTGTATAAAAAACAGCTAGTTCTATTGCAACCTGTACTCCAGCTGACGTAATTGTAGCTGATACATCCTTAACAAGAGAAGATAGTAAAGCAACTACAAGGTTGGATGTATATTTTACTCCTAGCTGGGCTAGAGAACCTACAAGTATTGCTAATGATAAGTGTCCTAGAAAAAGTTGGTCTGCTAAATGATTAATATCGGCCGATAACTGATCAAGTTCAATAGAAAGCAAGGTAGCCTGTCTATCGGTCATATAGGCCGAGTGTCCACTTGGGTCTGTATACTTTAATGGATTATTATTGACGAAACTAAATCTATTCAATTCTTGTGGATTCGTGGTTCCCCACGGTTGAATTGCTCGTTGCCGGGCTTGTCGCGAGAGCAAAAACCAAAAGCTTTGCTTATTTTCATTGGCTAGCGCCATACCAAATGCTAATTCGTGATAATCAACAGTATATGAGCGATGTGATGTATCTGGAACAACACTATCAGCGCTGGTAAAACGGGCAATCGCTGGATCATAGTAGCGAGCGTTGTAGAATAGTAATCCCGTGCCATCATCTGTGCGTTGACCAGTATAGCCAAACTCGGTGCTGCTGAGGTTACCGCTGCGGGTTGCACCCCATGGGTCATAGCGCTCAGCTTCGATGACTGTGCCGCTACTATTGGTGATTGCGCCAATTGAACCAAGGTGATCGGCATGGAAGTAGATTACACTGCCCCGGTTGCTAGTGCTTGGATTGCCCGTGGTTGTTCGGGCAGCAACGCCATAGTTGGAGACAATTGTACCATCGCTCCAATATTCGACATTACCCATATAAATTACGCTTTTTGTAGTACCACTACCGATGCTAGTCTTTTTTACACGAATATTGTTACCATCGTATTTGTAGGTTTCGGTAACCGTGCTGGTGCTAATTTGGGTTGGTTGGTTTTCGATGTTCCAGGTGTAGCTGCGGCCACCACCATTGAGCATGTTGCCGTTGGTATCGTAGCTATAGCTTTGGCTGCCAATGCTCGAAACCGCGTGGGGCTTGCCATTGGTATAGCTGTAATTAACCCCAGCTTTGGTGGTGATATTGCCAATTACATCGTAGCCATAGCTTTGATTGAAGGTTGCGCCCCCAATACACACGCTGCTACTGCTGCTGCTGACAGCACAGGCATTGGTTACGCGATCACGGTGATCATAGCTATAGCGCATGATTTCATTTGGGTTCAAGCTATCTTGTGATGCGATTGTGCGAACATTGCCTGCAAGATCGTAGGTAAATGATCGCTTGAAGCGCTCTTGCATGATGCCGCTATCGTAGGTAGTGATTGAGGTTAAGCGTTGGGAAAGCGCATCATAGCCATAGTTGGTTTGTTGCCCATTCTGGAACATTTCGTTGATCTTTTGACTTAAGGCATCATAGGTCACATTGCTTTGGATGTATTCACCAAGGCTTGACGTGAGGCCATTTTGGCGACCAGCAGCATCATAACTATAGGTAATGATTTCGCCGGTTGGATAGGTAGTAGTTAAAGGTTTTCCATCAGCCCGATAACTATTGAGTGTAATGTACGTTGTTCCGTCAACGACTTGAGCAGTTTTGGCGATTTCGCCTCCTAACGAGTATCCCCAATTGGTACTACCACTGACATCGGTCATACTCGTTAGTTGGTTTCTGCCGTTACTATGGGCACTATCAAATTGGTCATAGGCATAGCTTGCCAGAATGATACTACCCTGCTTTTTGGCAGTTACACGATTGAGCAAGTCGTATTCGAAGCTCAGGGTTTGGTATTGGGCATCGGTTTGGCTGATCAGGTTGCCATCAACATCGTAGCTATAGCTCCATACGCCCATGTCGGGGTCGTTCATGGTCAGCTTGCGACCAGCAGAGTCGTAGGTCATGCTCGTGACATTGTTACTGGCATCGGTGCTGGTGGTCAATAAATCAAGTGGGCTATAGGCATAGGTTGTCATGCCATAGCTGGCCCATGTGGTGGTGTAGTTGCCTACACAGCTAAAGTCGCTGAAGAAGGCCCACGTTGTACAATCACCGCTTAATTCTTGCACTTGGACCAAGCGGCCAAATTGGTCGTTGCGATGTTGGGTGCGATGGCGATTGGGATCGATCGTGTCGACCACACTCATATTGTTGTATTGCCAGTAGCGTTTGGTGGTTTTCGCGCCATCTGGTGTAGTCAGGGTTAGCAAGCGTCCAAGGCTATCGTAGGTCTTAGTTGTCCAATTAACCCCTGTGCCTGGAATCGCGGTATATTCCCAGAACGATGTGCTGGTTTCAGCAACATAGCGTGGTTGGGCTTCATGGGTAACGTGGCCCAAACCATCGTATTTGGTATCAACCACGATAGTTTGGCTGCCATTGACGCTTTCTTGCTTGGTTTGAATTTTGCGACCAATGCCGTCGTAGAATTGGCTATCGATGCGAACCCCAGCCAAGCCGCTTTGCTCACGGGTTTCCGTCCAATAGTGGAAGGGGATTTTTGCATCTTCATAGTGGGCTTTGAGCGTTGGCAAGGCGCTGCTATCACCTGGTTTGATTAATGCCACCATGCGGCCAAAGGCATCATATTCAGCGTTTGTTACATTGCTATTTGCATCGGTAACGCTGGTCAAAGTACCCATGCGGTAGTTGTAGCCAGCGCTTTCATTCAGGGTTGGGCTATTGGTATTGCCCGTTGGTTGGCTGACGCTGGTTGAGAAGGCATGGAAAGTTGGATCAAAGGTTGTGGTAACCGTGCTACTGCTTGAGCCATTGCCTGGTGCGCTAAATGTGGTAGTTGTGCCATTGAACAAGCGCGTGCCTGCTTGGGCATAGGTTGTCACCGTGGTTGGATTGCCATAGGCATCATAGCCATAGCTGGTATCGCTGCTGGTGAGGGTTACGCCCGTTGTGCTGGCTGCGAGCGGCACATTGGTATATTTGCGCACCAAGGTCAGCAAGCCACGCGTTCCCACCGCTTGGGTTGTAACCGCATTATCGTAGCGATTTTCGGTCAAGGCCAAGACGCGGTTTTGGCCGTCGCGAATAACTTGGGTGACCAAGCGATCGACGATATAGGCGCTACTGGTGTTGGGGCTGTAGGTATTGATGGTTGAACGATAGACTGCCCCAGTGATATCCAATTCCTCAACTTTGGTCACATTGCCGTATTGCACGCCGCCTTGATTCATTGGCTCGTAGTAATACTTGGTGCGATTGACGGTTTCGGTTGGCCCACCAGAAGGCGCGGCATCACGATTGATATTGGCGACTTCGTTGGTGTAGTTGAATGACGACCAAAGGCCTGAAAGCGGTGTTGCACCATAACTATACATTTCAACTGTATAGGTATTAAGGGCCTCCCGGAGCATTGTGCTACTTACACCTTGGCGTTGCACCGTGCGATATTCTTTGCCTTTAAGAATTTCACGATCGCGAATTTGCTGGAAGCACAGATCATTGAAAATCTGTGGGCCAGTACCTGTGGCGGTAGGGTTACAGCCAGCATCGCCTTGATAGAAATAGTGGTCGGTTTCGTTGCCATTTGAGTCGCGTTCAACCACTTTTGAGTGACCACGAAACTCAGTGTTAGCTTGGCGTTGCAGCCATGCACTATTGTCGTGCGATTGATCAAATTTGAGATTGTAATACAGCACAGCTGAGTTTGCATAGGTCTGGACTGACGATTGGGTTGTATCGAGCAGTGTCCCAATTGAATTGTAGGCTGCATTACTATAGCTATAGTTGGTTGTATAGCTATTGCCTCGTCCATCGTTGAGGGTTTTGCTGGTAACCCGATGATTATTGATAAATTTATTGTTACCGTTGAGCAAGCCAATGGTTTCATAGGCAAAATTAATCGTGCCACCTTGGCCATTATTAACTTGTGTCAAACGATTCCAATCAGCATTTGGCGTTGGGGCGTTAACCCGCGCACCATAGCTAAATGTTGTTAATGGTAAGCCTGTTGTGCCTGTATTGCCAAGGCGTTGAATACTGGTAAGGGTCAATTTACTCGTCGTTGCGTCGCTGGTATAGTTTGAACCATTTTGAATTGAAATGTTCGCACTTGTACTATAGTCGTAATTTAAATCATAGCCGCGCACAAGCTCCCATGTGCTTGCTTGTTTGCTATAGACTAAAATTTGATCAAGCAACTTGGTTTGACGAACTGCGCCATTTGTGCCTTCATATTGATTTGGAGCAGCATCAAAGGTTAAATCATTGGTCCGAGCTTCAACATCAAAAACAACCCGATAGCGATCAATCGCCCCAGTGTTGATATTGCCGCCCCATGTAATTTCAGCTGGCCAAACTTCTCGATCAACCTTTGCCTGCGCATTGTTGTATGGGTCGCACGAGCGCAAAGCGCCAGCAAACGTATCGCGGCCATAGCTGTAATTAATGCTGTTGCCATGTGGATCAACCGTCCGCGTGAGCAACCATTTGTAGGTTTCGAGCCGTAATTTATTCGAAATGCTACAGTCATTCCAGCCCCACCAGAGATCATCTTGGAATTCATAGCGCGTGCCATCTTTGCTCCAAATTGTCCAGGTATAACGGGCTTGCGCTTGTCCATTGACAAACCCACCACGGCTGCTGGTTGAAACCCCATTTGCTGCAACCTGAACTTTCGCAAACGACTCGTCGGTCATGCGCCATGCCCAATGGGTTGGGTTGCTGAGTTGGGGGTTTGCAACCAGTGCATCACCACGCATCAGATCGGATGCGATGCCATTGACACTTAATGAATAGTAGTTGATGACATTGGCGGTTGCAGGATTTACGCTAATTACGTTGGCACTAATTGAACCGCTATCAAGGCTCCAATCACGCCCAACCCACCCAGCTTGTTGTTTTGTCCGCATTCCGCTCCGCCCATCGCTGCTGGTGCTATTGTAGGAAAGCGCGATATTTGGCTTGATTCCAGCTGGACCCGCAGGAACATCAATTGGATAGGAGCTGGTTGCTGCCCCGGTAAAAAGGCTTGTTTGCCAAGCTTGCAAACTTGGCAAAAAGGCTTCCGCAGGGGTTGAACCATCGCCAAGTTGATACGGCCCTTGGGCTGCAATTCGGGCTGTTACTTGGCGCTTAACCAGATCTACATCGCTAGCTACCACTTCCCAGCGATTTTGCTCCGCAACATAATGATAGAGGGTTAAATCGGCTGCATCAATCCCTAAGGCAGTTAATTGAGCATCAGTGTAATTCCATACCAACGTTGTTGGGGTTTTAACTGCTCCTCGGCTTTGCAATGAGCTTGAAACAACAACTGGGGCAAGTCCACGTTGGGTTGGATGCATGGTTGATACATCTGTTGTCATCGTCCACGTAGGATTAACTGCTTTACTTTCAGCTAGTACTACCCGCCCATCAGCAGAGGTTGTTGGGTTGGGATTGCGCTCGGCTGTGTTGGGAATGAGCACAAACCCACTATTGCTAGCAATTGGCTGAGCCATTTGAGGACTGTTGACTGTAGCAGTCGCAATAACTGCGCCTGCTGGAATATTTTCATTGACCTGAATGCTTACTTCAAAAGTATGCGATTTTCCTGGTTCTAGCGTATTAAGATTCCATGTCCATTCAGTTTTATCAGCATTAAGCCCATCTTTTGAAATGGGAGTTGCACCTTTAGGGACAGGCAATGAAACAATGATATTTGATGCAGAAAGTGCTCCAACATTACGAATATCTACTTTAAATGTTGTAGTATTACCTACTTTGACGAAAGATTTTGTGGAATGTAGATTAATTGCAATACTAGCATAGCGCGTAGCTTGATTAACCACAATTGGTTGTTGATTAGGTAATACTTGATCTGGTATACGAACGTTTTCTTGGGCATTGATTGCTTGGCTAGGAAGCAAAGAAGCAGTTAATGCTGTTAATAAAGCAGCATTAACTGCACGCTTAAGGCGTGAAGAAATTAACATAGAATTCTCTCAAATAAGAAAACATGCCAAGGTCAACAGAATTATGATTAATTTTAATCATAATCGTGTTATTCCAACATAATGAATAGCGTTAGCTACGTATTAACTTTGTTTTTTGAATGAAGGTAGTTCTGTATTCTCTGTCTCATCGTTAAGGTTTGATTGTCTCAAAATCAACCCTTGAATGAACCTTCAAAAATACTCTCAATTCTTTACTAATACCTCCCTTGCAATCTCTAATTTACTCATCAGTGCGATTATAGCAAAAGATTAACAATATGCAAGTGCTAATTGCGCAAGGTTTTCACGATCAGCATGCCCCATTGATTGATCAAGGACATGCTGATATGTTTCATGTGCCTAGGCTTTAGTTGAATCTTGGATAGGTGTTGCCAAACGAGCAGTGGCATCAAATGCTACGGCAAACCAGAGCAAAACTAAGCCATATAATTTATACGAAAGCAGCAGCGCCCAAAAACCACCATGATAACTGCGATCGTAGAACGTCCATTGATTGCCGGTGCTCAAGCAAACCCAAGCCAAGCCATAGAAGCCAAAGATTGGCCAGGCTGGCAGTTGTTTGGTTTGCTGCACCCGCACCAAAAGTTGAAATATGGGTATCAGCAACAAGACATGGTAGTGAATCCAGGTTGATGGCAAGACCATCAGCATAGTGATAATCCATAAGCCAAAGCCATTGGCCAAGGTCATTTTGCGGCTAAACCACCAAGCCAAGCCGCTAAAGCCTGCCGCAATCAGGTAGGTCAGCAGTTTAACCGTCTGCGAGCTATCGGGAGTTAAGCCAATTGTTGGGTTGATCAGCCGATTGAGCCAGCCATTCCAGGTTTGGTTTTCGACCCAGACCGTGCCGCCGCTGGTGGTTGGCAGCACATGCTGAACAAATTGGGCATGTACATCCCAACCTAAAACAAGCACACTGAGGGTTAGGATTGCACTGCATGTCAGCCCAAAGGCTATGAGTGCGCGCCAACGTTTGGCAATGACTGCTTGGGCTAAGAGAAATGCAGGATATAGTTTTAGCATGGTCGGTATGGCCAGCATTGCTCCAAACCATTGCCAACGTTCCTTGAGCAATGCGACAGTCGCAATCGCCAAGGGCAAAAGCATCAGCATATCAACTTGACCATAGCGCAGGCTATCGTTGATCGGTTGAAATACTAAGATGATCAGCCCTAGCCCGATGGCTGCCCACGAACGCCATTGCTGGCGGTAACCGCGTAACAACACTCCGCTCGCAATCAGCATGATCACAAGGTTAAAGACCCGCCACGATTGAATTGCAGGCGTAAATTTCAATAGGGTAAACGGAGCCATAAAAAAGACAAAAAATGGTGGATATTTATAACTGTTGCCAAATTGGTTAGCAGCAATTGCCGCAAAATCGTAAAGCCCTGTGCCTTGAAAATAATAGCTTGGGCCACGATATAAAGCTTTGAAATCATCAGCATAATCACGTTCAAAAACATAAATATACTTACGAATACCATAACCAATGATACCAACAATGACGAAAAATGCAATAATTTTGCTATAGCGTTGCGAAATAAATGGCATAATCAAGCCAAATAGTGAGCCAACAACTGCTAAATTCCACCAATCAATCCAATTTTCTACCCCATAAAACCACATCGAATAGCCAGATAGGATAAATATGCCAGCAATTAATAAAAACACGAGCTTCTTAACTGGTTCCCAATCGCTATGATAGAGCTTCTGCATCCATGCGGTAAATACACAAAGAACGAAACTACCAATTGCTAGGCTTACTAAATGTGGCTCGATTAATCCAGCTTGCCAAATCCATAGGCTAATAATACTAATAATACTGATACTGCTTATTCCAAGCATAAGATAAAATTTGCCTGGAAATAGTTTTGTTAATAAATAGAGCCAGAATAACGGTAATACCAAAACAACCGCAAGCAAACCCCATGGTGGTAACGACCAAGCAGTTTTATTATTAGTGATCGTTAATTGATCGATCAGCAAACCTAATTCACGATTATCTGTACGCTCTTCAGGAATTAAGCTTTTGATTCCAATAATAACGTGACCCCAAGGATTTGTATGTTGTGGAATGAGTATATGATAATTGCGAATTGCTAATGCTTCGCTGCTAGAATTATTGATTTGAAGCTTTTGATTATCGCCAACCAGTAATTCAACCTGTTCTGCTTGAGGATTAACCGTGCCATTAAATGTTAAAAGCGTTGAGCCATGCTGGAAAGGTATGGCAATTGTGGCATCACTCTTGGTCCAACGATAATTAAATTGCTCATTCTTTTCCGGATCATTGAAGCCGCTGAAGCCATCTTGCTGCTTGCTCGCTCCAACATCAATTACAACCTGGCTCGCTTGATTCCAGCCGATGATCATTAAGCCAATTAAGCTGCACCAGATTGCAATTAATAGATAGCGTTGCTGTTTTTTCAGCACTGTACTCAACACGACACCATGCTCCGCTAAATCAATGTCATTTGGGCTATGATACCACGTTGAGTAGAATGCTTCGATCAAGCGAGCTATGCTACAATAGCTGCTTAGAACAATCTGCTAGGGCTGATATTATGCGAATCTGGGCTATTGCCGACTTGCACCTTGCTGGCGGGCAAGATAAACCAATGGATGTTTTTGGCGCTCATTGGCGCAATCATGCAGCAACCATTGCCAAGGCTTGGCACGAATGTGTTGCCGCCGATGATCTGGTCTTGATCGCTGGCGATATTTCATGGGCCATGCACCTCAACGATGTGCGCGCCGACCTCGCTTGGATCGATTCACTGCCAGGCAAAAAGGTGCTCTGCAAGGGCAATCACGATTATTGGTGGAGCAGCAAAAATAAGGTGCGCGCCATCTTGCCAGCGTCGTTGCAGATTGTCGATTGCGATGCTGTGATCGTTGATGAGATTGTGGTTTGTGGCACGCGCGGTTGGGCCGTGCCCGGCGACCGCGATTTTGATAAAACGACCGATCAGCGAATTTATGAGCGCGAGCTTGGCCGCTTAGAACGGGCCTTAGCTGGAGCACAAGTTTTGGCCGAGGATGTGCGCCCGATCTATGTGCTGCTGCATTTTCCCCCTTTCCGCGATGGCCAGCCAACCGAATTTGCCAAACGCATCGCTGCCGCCAATGCTCATGCCTGTGTCTACGGCCACCTCCACCAAGCAGAACAATGGGCCAACGCCACGACTGGCCACGTCGAGAGCGTGTTTTATCAATTAACTGCCTGCGATGCCCTCGGCTTTACGCCAATCTTGCTCAACCCTAATCCTTAAGCTTTTCTAAAATAGCTCTTGACAAGCTGATATTCCTTAACGTATCTTTACTTTGGGAGCGGTCTCAAATAAAGCTTAACCGTGATGCTGCTTAAACATTGTAGGAAGCACCGAAGCAACGGGCGCATCGCACCTTGATCAAGGAGGATCGATGAACAGCCAACGACGTTACTGGTGGATCGCACTGATGCTCGGATTTATGCTTGGACAATTCGGTTGGTGGCAATCAAGCAGCGGCCAAACGAGTGCCCAAACCTTGCGCGCAGCTGCTGGCTCATTTTTAATTGGCAGCGCTGCTGATAGCGATTTTTGGAATTTTGGCGATGCTGCGCAATACGAGGCAATTTTGGGCGGCCAGTTTAATATTTACACGCCAGGCAACCAATTAAAATGGGATGCAGTGCATCCGCAACGCACAAGCTACAATTTTGCCCCCGTTGATCGCCACATTCAAATTGCCAAAAGCTATGGCCAGCAAATCCACGGCCATACGTTGCTCTGGCATCAGCAAAACCCGGGCTGGGTTGCCAACCAAACCTGGACGGCCAGCGAACTAACCAGCATTTTGTATGATCATATCGACACCGTGGTTGGGCGCTACAAAAACGACATTGCAATTTGGGATGTGGCCAACGAAGTTTTTGATGATAGCGGAGTCTATCGGCGCTCGTTTTGGTATAACACCATCGGCCAAAGCTATGTGGAGTTGGCATTCAAACGGGCGCGCCAAGTTGATTCCGATGTGGTGCTAATTTACAACGATTACAACATCGAAGAAGTTAACGCCAAATCCAATGCTGTGTATGCCATGGCCAAAGACTTTTTGGCCCGTGGGATTCCGATCGATGGGATTGGTTTTCAGATGCACTTGCTTGGCTCAGGGATTAATTACAACAGTTTTGCCCAAAATATGCAGCGTTTTGCTGATTTGGGCTTGAAAATTTATGTAACTGAGGCCGATGTACGTTTGCAATTGCCTGCAACCAGCACTAGCTTGGCTCAACAAGCAACGGTCTATCAAAATGTGCTTGATCGCTGTTTGCGTCAGCCTGCTTGCCAAGCCTTTCAATTTTGGGGTTTTAGCGATAAATATTCGTGGGTTCCGAATTCCTTTCCTGGCTATGGCGCGGCCTTGATTTATGATGAGCAGTACAATCCTAAGCCAGCCTACACCGCGATTTACAACCGCTTATTGCAAGGTCGCAGCACTACGCCAACCCCAACTGCTACGCAAAATCCAAGCAGCACGCCCACGGCCCAGCCAACTAATACTGCTGTGCCAACCAACACTCCAACGTCGAGCGCAACGCCAACTCAGGCTGCGCCGCAACCAAAGTTGATTTTGAGCGCGCCAAGCCAAGTGACGCTTGGGCAAGTGTTTACACTGACCATTCAGTATGTGAATATTGGCTTGCAATATACGACTGTGACCAGCAGCCCTGCTGGCTTGGTACAGCTTGATCCACCGTTGAGCATGCCCTGTAAATATAATCAACACCCAACCCAGTGCAAAAATATTACCTTTAAAGCAACCGCCTTGGGTACAGTGCAATTGAATGCTAGCGCAACGGGCGAAGTGCCAATTCCTGGTGGCGGCTGGACATGGGGTGGTGCACTTGCCCAAAATCCCGTCAGTGTCACAATCGTAAACAGCACGCCAACGAACACACCAACAAATACGCCAACGCCAAGCCCAACTCCTAGCCCTAGCCCAACACCCACTGGCAATGCTTGCAGTGTCAAATACACAATTGCCAGCCAATGGAATACTGGTTTTATAGGAAATGTGATCGTGACGAATGCTAGCAACACGCCAATCAATGGCTGGGTGCTCAATTGGAATTTCGCTGGTAATCAACAAATTATCAACGGCTGGAATAGCAGCTTAACCCAAACTGGCAATGCTGTGGTTGCTGGTAATCTTAGCTGGAACAGTGTGATTGCGCCGCAAGGCTCAGCCTCGTTTGGCTTCCAATCCAGCTATAGTGGCGCAAATACAGTTCCGGCCAGCTTTACTCTGAATGGAGTTGGATGTAGCATCGTACCGTAGAGGAGCGTTCCCTCACCCCAACCCCTCTCCCACGCGGCGGGCGAGGGGCTTTAACGCTGCGGTTCTGCCGCAATTCTGCGTTAAAAAAGAGTCGGCTCCCCCTCGCCCGCGTGTAGTGGGAGAGGGGGCTGGCTTAAAAGGGTCGGTTGTGAAGATCTCCTCACCCCAACCCCTCTCCCACGCGGCGGGCGAGGGGCTTTAACGCTGCGGTTCTGCCGCAATTCTGCGTTAAAAAAAGAGTCGGCTCCCCCTCGCCCGCGTGTAGTGGGAGAGGGGGCTAGGGGGGCAGGGAATGCTCCACACGCCACCATTAAACCTACCCTTGTAAGGCAAGAGATCTGGGCGGTGCGGTAAAATTTTAGAGCGGAACGCCTTTGAGTTGGCTGGTATTCCATTGCAAAAGATCGTGTTGGGCGCTGCACGGGCGCACCACAACCTCGGCCTGAATTTGCGCAACAACCTCATTTGCAGGTAAGTTGCTGCCAAGTTGGGTAATTTTGGCGGCTGCAAAAGCGGTTGCTAAACGGGCACTCGCTGCCAGATCCAACCCTTGGGTTTGGGCTGCAACAAGACCTGCAACCATCGCATCGCCTGCGCCGACAGTGCTTTGGACGGCAACGCTTGGCGGAATTGCCACCAAACTTTGTGCTGCATCGATAAACAGCGCCCCATGCTCGCCCATCGAAATCACGACGATGTTGATGCCATGATTCAAGAGTTCGCGGCCTGCTTTTTCTGCTGCTTGTTCGCTGGTAAGCGCGTAGCCCACGAATTGCTCAAGCTCTGCAAGGTTGGGTTTGGCAATGGTTGGGGCTGCTGCAAGCCCATAGCGCAAGGCTTCGCCACTGGTATCCAACACTACCTGCTTACCTGCTGCCTGAATAATCTCGATCAATTGACCGTAAATGGTGCTGGGAATGCCCGGCGGCACGTTGCCAGCCAAAATAAACCACTGGTTATTTTCAGCAGCCAAGCGGGTGATCGTCGTGCGGATTGCTGCTAATTCAGTGTTGGTTGGGGTTAGGCCAGGCAAATTGATTTCAGTTGTGCGCTGGGTTTGTTGATCGCTAATTTTGATGCCAACCCGTGGCTGGCCTGGAATACGAATAAATTGATCGTCAATCTGTTTTTCGGCAAACAGCCGATCGAATATTTCGGCGTTTTGGTCGCCTAGAAAGCCAGTTGCGACCACGGGATGGCCTGTGGCGGCCAAGAGTGAGGCGACGTTTACGCCTTTGCCACCAGCATGGTTTTTTAGATCGTAAGCGCGATTGACGGTTTCAAGCTGAAAATCGTTGATAAAAATCGTTTGGTCGATGGCTGGATTAAGGGTTAATGTCACAATGCTCATCATTGCTGTACCTCAGCAGCACTGCGCCATGCCCCAGCACGTTGCGGCAGTGCTTGTAAATTGGTAGAATTACGAATTGGGTAAATGAGCTAGCCCTGATTGGTGGAGTCTACCCTGCATTCAGGCGCTAAAATTAATGTAATCGATTACAAAGATTTTGTCAAAATAGATCAAATGAAGCGCTTTGAGAAATTTATTTTGCAGCAGAATCTAGATTTTTAGATTAGTCTTTTATGAAATCGATTACAGTATATTTCAAAAAATAGTGCTGGAATCTGCTATAATGGCGCAAGCGTTTTAGCCCTGCAACCGACTACTGCCAAGGGGAGTGAGCCATGTCCAGCATCAAAGATGTTGCCAAAGCAGCGAATGTTTCGACGGCAACAGTTTCGCGGGTTCTTGCCAAGCATCCCCATGTGCGTCCAGCGGTGCGCGAACGCGTGTTGGCGGCAGTGGCCCAGCTTGAATATCGGCCTAATTTGATTGCGCGCAACTTGCGCTCGCAGCAATCGAAGACCTTGGGCTTGATCGTTTCAGATATTCGCAATCCCTTTTTTACTGCGGTTAGTCGGGCGGTTGAAGATACGGCCTATGCTCATGGCTACAATCTACTGCTCTGCAACACCGATGAGAATCCTGAAAAAGAGCTACTCTATTTGCAATTGATGGG
This sequence comes from Herpetosiphon llansteffanensis, assembly GCF_003205875.1. Taxonomy (GTDB): domain Bacteria; phylum Chloroflexota; class Chloroflexia; order Chloroflexales; family Herpetosiphonaceae; genus Herpetosiphon; species Herpetosiphon llansteffanensis. The sequence continues at coordinate 960 of NZ_PUBZ01000157.1, read as the reverse complement.
CGATGAACAAGTGGCTGGTGTAATATTCTCGCCTACCTTGCAAACGCTCAATCGCTGGCATGAATTGCATTTGAGCTTTCCGACCGTGTTGATTGATCGTTCGTTGCGGAGCGGCGATGTTGATGCTGTGTTGTTGGATAATCTGAGCGCAGGCTCGCTGCTCACCCAGCATTTGCTGAGCCAAGGCTATCGGCGAATTGGGGCGATTTTTGGTGAGGCGAGCACAACCGGACGCGAACGCCAGCGCGGGTTCGAAGCTGTGTTACACGATGCAGGGTTGCATATTCAGCCTGAATATGTGCGGTTTGTGCGCCCCCAGAGCGAGGCTGGCTATCGCACAACCTTGGAATTGTTGGGCCTGCCCGAGCCACCAGAAGTAATTTTCACCAGCAATAGTTTGCTAACTGCTGGCGCATTGCAAGCCATCCGCGAACAGGGTTTGCACATTCCAGCGCAGATTGGCTTGGTTGGCTTTGATGATACTGCTTGGGCAAGTTTGGTTCAGCCTGCGATCACCGTTTTAGCGCAACCAACCGATGAAATTGGGCGCTCGGCCACCGAACTGCTTTTGCAACGGGTTGCTGATCCTCAGCGTCCAACGCGCAAAATCATTTTGCAAGGCGAGTTGATTGTGCGCGAATCGAGCATAGAACAAAGAGCATAGAGCATAGAACATAGAACATAGAGAAGCCTGAAACCACGAAGGACGCGAAGAGCACGAAGGATGTTTTTAGCCACAGATTCCACAGATTATTTAAATTATTGTTCCCAAAGCCAAAAGCCTATAGCCTGTAGCCAAGGTTTCTCTGCGCCGCTGCGTTAAAATTGATCCACGAAGGACACGAAGCGCACGAAGGACGTTTTTAGCCACAGATTGACACAGATTCGCTCAGATTATTAATATTCCTATAGCCAATAGCCAACAGCCTATAGCCATTGTCTGATCCCCGACCCCTGACC
>NZ_PUBZ01000156.1 GCF_003205875.1 Herpetosiphon llansteffanensis | reverse complement strand
CACTTCTAGCTTCGTCGGCAGCGTCAGATGGGTATAAGAGACAGGTGTCGGGGTTATGTCGGGGTTGTGCGGCGCTGCTGCGCAAAGCAACGACATGACGACTGCACGATCGGGTCTGTCAATCCCTACAATCGAGAAAGATGGTTTTCTCGAAAGGAGGTTTTGATGATCGTTCGGCGCTTAGGCGCATGGCTGGCGGCGCTCACCACGATTGTCGTGAGTTGGCCCACGCCGGAGCACGACCTGCGACGGTTGCCACCCGCGCTGATCACCCCCGTGGTGCAGCTGGTGGCCCAGCCGCAGGTCGCGCTGCCGGGCATGGTCGTAACCGTGGTCGTGACGCAGCCTGCCGAGGCAGCCACGACGACCCTGACCCTGAACCTCTCTCCGGCAGGCGCATGGGATCAGGTCGTCACGAGCCACAATCGGGAGTGCACGATCCATGAATCAGCCGCGATCTGTGGCCCGCTCCATGATCCGACGCTGCCTGCGGTCGCCACGCTGGCCTTCACCGTTCCCGTCACCGCCACCGATCCGCTGGTCATCACCGCATCCCGCCGTGATCGCCCGACGGATCCAGTGATGACGACGGTGCTGCTTGATCTGACGAACCCGGGTACGCCACTGCCAACCGCGACGGTGGTCGAGCAGCCTAGCGCAACCGCAACGGTGTGGATCGCGCCAACGGATACCCCCATCATGCCCAGTCTGATTCCAGCAACCGCGACGGTGGAGCCAACGGCCTTGCCAACCACGACCACGCTACCCACCGCCACACCGACCGCCAGTACCACCCCAACCAGCGTGCCAACGGCGACACGTGTTGCGACGGCCATGCCGACGGCGAGCAGTACACCCCTGCCTATCGTTCCAACTGCTGTTTCGGGCGATGCTGGCCTCCCGCCGATCATCGTGTTTCCGACCATGACCGCCGTACCTGCTGCGCCTGTGGTGGACGCGCCGAGCGGCAGCACGACCCCACCCGTGCCAACCGCCTGTGTCATCGATGGGCAGCCGGTGGCCGTCGTGGATAGTCAGATTCGGGCAGGGGTCGAGCCGTGTGCGCTGCTCAGCCTGCCCTTGGCGATCCAGACCATTCCCCCAGCGCAAGCCCATGTCGTGGCCGATGCCGAGAGCGATCTCCGCGCCGGGCCAGGCATCGCCTATGTGCCACTCGCCCATATCCCACGTGGCTACAGCGTGACCTTAACCGGGCGGATGTTTCAAGGCTATGTCGAGGTCACCGCCTTTCGGGTGGGGGCAGCGCCGTTGGCAGGTTGGATCTGGAGTGCCGACCTGATCGTCGATTCGCTCGTGACCACGCCCCTGCCGACCATGACCGATCCGGTGGCCGCGCTGCCCTCGCCGAGTGCGCCGCTGCCACCCAGCCCTGATCCCGTCGGGGCACGCCCAACGGCCACGCTGCCCGTCCTCGGCTGGCGCTTTCAGGCGCTGCCTGCATCGACGCGCATGGTCACGGTACAGGTCTGTCGCGGGACGGCAACCTGTGGCCGCGATCAGGGGATTGGTGGCATGGCGGTCGTCGTCGATAGTCCCGCCGGTGATCGGCTGGCACAGGGCTGGACGGATCGCACGGGACGCTGGGTGGTGACGCTGCCCATGCAGGAGGGCTTGGTGGTGCGCGTGCCGTGGTTGGGTCAGGTGATGCCGCTCGCGGCGAGTGCAGATCGCGTGCATCTGCCCGTGAGCGAGGCGGTTATGCCGCCCACCTTTGGAGGCGCACAATGACCAGTCCCTATGACCATGAGTTTCAGGCGTTTCTGGCTCCCCTGCTTGCGGGCTTATCCGTGGCGGCCCGCCACGCCGAACTTGACCGTCTAACTGACCTTTGGCACCGCGAAGGTGCCGTTCCGGTCAATGGTCAGTTGGTCTGGCTGGGCACGCCCACCACAGCCCGTCCCACGGCAACGGTGTCCGCTGTACCAGCGCCGCGTGCAGCGCAGCGCTGGATCGGGGTGGTGATCATCGTGGTAGTGGTGCTGGGTTGGCTGCTCCTTGGTCGTCGCTCGCAGGCCGCACCGTTGGCGGCGGGGGTGCTGCGTCCCGTGACCGTCGCCGATGGCGAGGCTGCTCCGGTGCAGCTGCTGATCGGGTCACAGGCATTTGCGGTGCAAGCCTTTGACCCGGCCATGGGCTGGCCTGATCCCACGGGCGTTCCCGCAACCACGGCGGTCTGGGGTGGGACGCGCAGTCAGGTCGTGCTGGGGCTGGATGGGGCAGCGCTCGCTCCAGATGCCCTGACCGTTGGGTCGTCGCTGACGCTCCAGCAGGTGCGGGGCGAGCAACGCGTCCTGCGCGTGGTGGCACGCCAAACCGTGGCGGTCTATGCCAGTGCCACGATTCCCCAGCAGCAGGTCGGCGTGACGCTGGTGCTCTGGGATCAGGACGACCTCAGCACCCGCACGCTGGTGCAGGCCATTCCTGCGGATCAGCCGCTGCTGACGAGCCGTGATGGCGCAGTTCCGATGACGGTCATGGGGATGGACTGGACGCTGGTGGCGATGCAACCCACGCTCATGGTCAGTGTGACCGTTGGGCCAACTGATCAGGCGGGCAGCGTGACGCACCACGGGCAGCCGCTCGTCACGCTGCCTGTGGCCACCGCGACCACGATCACGATTCCGGTCACGGCTACGGCCATGCCTGGCACGCGCGTTGATCTGCCGCTCGCCGTTGCTGGGCAGGCCGTGCCCCTCAGCATCGCTATGCCGGAGCGACCCGTTTTGCAGGTGGACTGGCAGACCGTGACCGCGACCCCGCAGGGCTTGGCGATCACGACGGTGCTACGCAGTCCGGCCACGGTGCTGCTGGCCGCCGATGCGACGTGTACGGTGGAGGGCGTAACCAAGCCACTCCAGCCGGATCAGCCGTGGCCGCTCGCCATCACGACCGCGCAGACGGTCGTCTGGACCTGTCCGCTTGACCCGGCTCAGCCCGTTCCCGTGACGGTGCAGATTGGGTCGGTTGGTCAATCGATTCTTCCCTAGTGGTTTTGGAGGTTTGTATGGCTCGATTGTTGGTCGCTGCTGGTGAGTTCGATGTGATGGAACTCTTGAACAAGTTTGTCAATATTGACAGTTTGTATACCTTCGCGTGGGTCGTCTTTGGCTTGTGTGGCTTGACCTTTGGCGTGATGTTTGTGGCTGGCTCCTTTGCCAGTGCGCTCGCGAAAAAGCTGCGCATCGCCTATTTCCTCGGCGGGATCATGCTGATTGCCTTAATTCCCATTATCTTGGATGTGGTGAAGCCCGCCTTCAAGGCGGTTGGGCAATAAGGTTGTGGTGGATGGAACGCTGTGCAGCACGACCGCTGCGCAGCGTCCTTTGTTTCAAGGAGGTGCATGATGCAGGTCTTTCGACCCTTTTTACAGCCGCCCACCACGATTGTCAGCGTGCCCGCGCTCGGCGGCTTGTCTATCGGCGATCTGGTGACCCTTGGTGGCTGCGGCATCGCCATGAGTGTCGTCCTTGCCCCCATCGGATTACCGCTCTTGGTGCGGTTGCTCGTTGGCGTGGTGCTGGGCCTCGTGGTGGCACGCGGAACCTATCAGGAGCAACCATTGCGGGGGCTGGTGTTCGGCATGCTGCGGTATGGCCTTGTGCGATTGCTCGCTCCGCAGCGCTTGACGGTGGATTGTCGCACGTTGGGGCAGGGTGAGGCCACGGGCCGCACGACCACGACGGCGGTGATGCAGCCCGATGGCACGCTGGTCAGTTTGGCCGATCGGGGGCTGGAATGACCACCCCCCTGCTTCTCCAGCTGCACGGCCTTGAAGTCTTGAATCTCCATCCCCAACAATGGGAGGTGGCGATTGATCGGGTGCGGCAGGCAGTGCAAAGTCTCGTCGTCGATTGGCGCTTAATCAGTGTGGTTGCACCCCGCTCGTTGGCCAATCGTCGCCAGCGGATTCACGACCAGCTGCGCTTGCTTGATCCCAGCGACCCCCAGCATCCGCGCCTGACTGCCCAACTGTTGCATATGCAGGACTTAGAGCAGCACGCCATGACCAGCATGACCCACTATCTGGTGGTCTGGTGTCCGGCCAGCCTCGCACCTGCGACGGTCGAACATACCCTCGGGCGCGCCTGTGGCGGGGCAACGCGCCTGCGCAGTCTGCCCTTGCTGTTGGGCGCGCCAACGGTGCAGATGACCGTAGCGAGTTGTATTGCGGATACCCCAACGGGCCAACGCTGCTGGCAGGGGATGCTGGCCGAGCGCTGGCACGGATCGCTCTCGCCCTTGCTGTTTCGCTCGCTCTTGCTCGAGCAAACGCATGCAATCATCGTCGTCGATGCGCTGACCATGGCTCCTGACCGCGCGCGCACGACCATGGATGTGGCCTTGCAACGGCTCGATGCGCATGCGGCGCTCAATCCGACCTATGACGAAGCGCGTCGCCACGCCGTGCAAGACTGGCAAGCCGCCTCGACCCATCTGGAGCGGGGCGCACTCTTGCACACAGTCCAGGTCGCGGTCTTTGTCGGCGCGGCCACGCTGGAACTGGCGCGCACCCAGGCCCAAGCAGCCCGCCAAGCACTCGGATCGACGATCAGCTTCCATCCGATGCGTGGTCGCCAACAGGATCTGCTGCCCATGCTCGGCACGCATGCCACCGCCACCCTTGACCTGCCCACGGCGGGCCACCCCATGATTACCGCGCAGCTGGCAACGCTGCTGCCGATCTATTTGGCCCAGCGCTCACAGCCACCAGCGACAGCATTACTCGCAGGCGTGGACGAAATGCGCGGCACGCCGTTGCTCTTGGACTTAACCGCCTTGCCTGCGCTACACGGCTTTTTCTGTGGCGCAACCGGGAGTGGGAAGAGTAGCTATGTGGCCACGTTGGGGTCGCGCCTCGTCGATGATGCAGGCTACCAACTGATTCTGCTTGACCCGCAAGGGGCATTTGCTCCCCTCGCCGAAGCCTATGCTGACCGCGCCTCGGTCAATCGGGTGGCGTTGGATACGCTCAAACTGAATCTGCTCGACCCGATTGTTGATCTGCAGCACGACCTTGTGACCCAAGTGCTCCACGTGGAGGAAGTCCTCCAGTGGTTGCTGGATGGGGCATTGACCCAGCTCCATCGTCAGACCCTGCGCCGGGTCTTGTCGGTGCTGTATGCCACCCATGCCGCGCCACGCTTGTCGGATGTCGTGACGCTGTTGGCTGATGATACAACCGGCCTGCGTGACCTCATCCTGCCGTGGACGCTCTCGCCCTTTGCCGAGGTCTTTGATCAGCCCTCGACGATGGACTTGACCCTTGATCCCACGACCCCGGTCGTGATCTATGACGTGTCCGATGCGACAATGCCCGACCATATTAAACAGTTCTTTCTGATCTTGATCGCCAGTGCGATTCAGCGCGAGATTCGGGTCAGGCCACGGAAGGCCATTATTGGAATCGATGAGGCGGGGGTCTTGTTTGCCAATCCCCTCTTGGCCAGCTTCGCTGAACGCTTGGCCAAGACGGTGCGGCGCTTCGGCGCAGGCGTGTGGGTGATTGACCAAACCACGCACTTGCTGGAAACCAAGGCCGGAGCGGAGATTTTTGAAAACAGCTTTGTGACCGTGATCGGCACGATGCGCAGCGACCAATTGCCTGCACTGCGCGAGCGCTTCCCCATGGTGACGGATGCCCAATTGCAGTGGATTACCGGGTTGGGCATGACCGATGCGCAGCGACAGGAGCGGGCGGGCCAATATCTGATCATTGTCAACGAAACGCCGTACCTCATCTATAACCACCTCTCGCACTGGGAATGGCAACTGATCCCCCAACGGGCGGTGCTGCATACGGAGGCGGGCGATGGGCGTGTTTGATCGCTGGTTTGGCCCAGCAGCGGCGGATCCGACCGTGGCAGCCCGCCAACGCGCGGCAGCGTGGGGTGCGTTTCTCGCTGCCCAACGTGCCGCGTTGCCACCACGGCCTGTGGGAACTGCACCGTTGGCCACGGCGATTCCAGCTATGCCGCCCGTTGTGATGGCTGCACCGACCACGGCAAGCACCACCGTGCTGGTCATTGAAGATGGCGAGGAGGGGGTATGAGCGTGCTCATTCTGATCGTCCTGATCAGCGGTGGAAGCTGGCTGCTCTGGCGGGTGCTAGCAACCATCACGACCGAGCAGGCGCAATGGTCGGCGTGGCGGGTGCGGGTTCCGGCGGGGATCGATGCGTCCACGCTGAGGGATGCACTTGTCGATGGGGTGGGGATGGGCGCGGCATGGCTCTGGCTCGTCCCCACCACGCACGGGCGGCAACTGCTGCTCCAGACCACCCCTGCCACCCACACCCTGCTCATGACGACGTTGCGCGAGCGCATCCCATTGGCTACGCTGCGTCCCGTGACCCTGACCATGCCGATCCTGCGCTGGCGGCGGGGTGGCGCGGATGATCAGACGATGCAGGGCTGGGCGCTGCGCAACGGCGTGGTGCAGGCCGTCCATGCCACCCCGCAACGCTGGGGATGGTCATTGGCGCTCGTTTGGATGGTGGGATTGCTGCGGCCACAGCCGTGGGTGGGTGATTTGCCGCTCGACGAGGCCGCGCTGCTGCCCGATCTGCCGTCGTTGCCAACACAGCTGCCTGCGGTCGCTGGCGTGGGGTGGCAGTTCAGTCCTGATGTGGCGCTGCCCCTTGGCACGCCGCTCGATCTCCGTGGCCCGGCTGCGCAGCGCTGGGCCACCGTCGCGCAACTGGTTGACCAAAGCCTCCATGCGCATGCCAGTGTGGTCGCACTCGTCACACCAGCGCATGCCGCGACCCTCGTGCCCATGCTCGAACCGCTGGGGGAGCGGCTGCGCGTGGTCGATGGTCGTCAGCCTGCGGTGACCACCACGCTGGATGTGGCGGCATGGCTCGATGACACGGCCATGACAACGATGCTGGCCCAGATGGCGGATCTCCAACCGGACGATGCCCTCTGGCAGACGATTCCCACCTTGCTCGCCCACTGGCGGAGCCGCGCGCACCCCAGCCTTGGCGATCTCCTTGCGCTGGCTGGACAGGTCATCGCCGCACCGGATCGCGCGGCCATCGAGCAACGGATGGCGGCCCAGCGCTGGGCAGTGCGCTTACGACGCTGGCGCACCCTTGATTGGCTGAGTGTGTTTGCGACCCCATGCGATGATCTGCCGCTGCTGCTCCAGCGCGGCGGGGTCGTGGTGGTCGTGCTACCCGATAATGCCGAACAAGCAGCGCTCGTGCAGCGGATTATCGCCATGGCGCTGCCAGCATGGCAGGCAGGTAGTCCGCGCCCGATCCTGACCGTGAGCGATCTGCCGTGGGCGGAGGCCACGCTGCAAGGTGGCGATCAACTGGCTCCGCGCGGCGCGTGGCACGGGTATCTGGGTGGTGGCGTAATTCCCACCACAGGGGTGCTGAAGGCCCATGGTCTTGACCCATGGATGTTGGTAACCATGCCAGGACTCCTGCTCGCCCATGCCGAGGTGTGTGTCCATGTGGCTGCACCATGGGACACACACCTCGGCATGGCACAGCCAGAAGCGCCACCATCGCATGTCTTTTGGCAGTGCGATCCGATCGATTTGTTTCAGCCCGTGATGGCGTTGCCCACAACCGCAGCGGGTGGAGCGACATCCCGTGGGATTCCAGCGCAGCTGGCCAGCCCTGAGCCATTACTCGCGCGGTCGCTGCCACCCGTCGCACAGGTTTCCCACGATGCCGTGCTCAGCGATGACCAGCTGCACGCGCTGCTTGAAGCGTTGCTGGCGGATCGGCGCAATGGGGTCTCGACCAAACAAGCCGCGACCGTGTTGGGGGTCGATCGTGGATTCGCCGAACGGTTGGTCGCGTTGGCCACGGATCGGTTAGCCGCTGTTTTAGGGACACACTCGCGCCACGGCCTGCTGCTCAAACGCGAGGTCACGGAGGCCGAGGTCTGGGCACTGGTCGGGATTGATGCAGACGAGACGGCTGATGCGCTGTCTGAGGAGGAACCCGTATGCATGGACGCTTAATCCTCGCGGTCTATGGCCGCACGCTGGCGGGAATCGGGGTCGTGTTGGTCGGCGTGCTGTGGCTGTTCAGCCCATGGCTGCTCGGTCATCTGACCAGTCCCCGCCTTGCTCCCATCGCTACGCTCGTCACACAAATGCACACGATCAGTGGGTGGCTGCTCCTCGGCTATGGGCTGTGGCTGCTCGCGACGCTGGTCGCATGGCTCCGATTGCGGCGGCGACCAGCCGTTGAGGGACAATGGTATCTGCTGCGCATTCCCAAACCCATGACCACCGATCCGCACAGTAGCACGGCGGCCCAACTCGGCCAACGTGAGGCGGCGATGGCCGGGGAAATCGTGCGCGTCTTGCAGGCGATTGTGACCCATGCCCCTGCCGATCGGCGGATTGCGCTCGAACTCTGGTACACCGATCAGGGGATTGCGTGGAGTCTCTGGCTCTCGCATTCCGATTTACACGCGCCTGTGTTCAGTGCATGGCAAGGCTTTGTGCCGGGGTGTGATCTGCTGGTGCAGCGCGATCCAGTCGCAACCACTGCCCCCGCGCTGGTCTGGACGCAGCACACGCTGACGCAGCCCGCGATCTATCCGTTGCGCCGCGCCGATGCGATGGTGGGCGACCCGCTCGATGCGCTGATCGGCGGCTTGCGACCCCAACAAGGCGTAACCGCAATGGGGGTCTCGTTGACCCTTGGCCCCGTACCGGAACGCTGGCAGCAACACGGGCGCGCCATGACCGATCTGCTGGGACTGAGCGCCAAAGACCAGCAGGCCAGTGCGAGCAAAGAAACCGCGACCGCGATGCTGGCCAAGCTGCAAAGTCCTGCTGTAACGGTCGCCCTGCGCACGGTGGTGCTGGCTGAGACTGCCGCGATTGCCACCGCCCAACACCAGATTCTGCTCGGGGCACTCGCCAGTTATACCGCGCAGCACGACCGCGTGCAGCAAGCCTGGACCCATGGCCGCATCCAGACCACGATCACGCCTGCCATGCGCGATCGCCACGCCGTGCGCTGGCTGCCCATGCCGCTGCCGCCCTTGCTGCCAACACCAACCCTGCCCGTGCTGAGTTTGCCTGAAGTCACGGCGCTCTGGCACTTGCCCACAGGACGACACTTAACCGTGGCCATCTGGCGCAATAACCGGTTTGCCCCCGCCAGTCCGGCCTTGATGGTCAGTGACGTTGGCGCGCCGCCACCGCCCTTTGATCGAACCACGCCACTCAAAGACCGGATTGTGCGGATTACTGGGGGCGAGGCCGCCGATGGACGGCAGGTCTATTTGGGATTTCCACTCAAAAGCTACACCTTTCATCAGCAGATCACGGCCAGCACGGGGGCAGGCAAGAGCCACGCCGCCAAGGTGCAGCTGGGCGAATTGTTGCGGATTGGGGCAGGGTTTGGGGTTATTGACTTCAAGGGGGATTTGGTCAATGACCTGTTAACGATGATTCCTGATGATCGCCTTGATGATGTGATTGTCTTTGACCCGCTTGATCCTGAGCACTGCCTTGGGTTGAATCTGCTCGACCCAACCTATTTAAACAAGGATACCGAACCCGACTTTTTGGTCGAGCTGCTCGAAGCCTTAGTCGCCAGTACCGATAGCCATTGGGGCGATTCGGCAGGGATGCAGGAAGCCTTGCGCTATGGCGCGTTGACCCTGATGGAAGGCGAACCAACCCCGACCATTGCCCACCTCTATTTGCTCTTTTCCAGTAGTGCCTACCGCGCCACGGTGCTGGAGCGGGTCACCGATCCCGATTTAGTGCTGTTCTGGACCTATCAGTTTCCGAAATTGAGCGATACGCAGAAGTCCTCAATGACCGCCTTGCAACGCCGTTTGAGTCAATTTTTGATCAATCGCACCGTGCGCATCACCTGTAACCAGACCCGCACGACAATCCCGTTTCGCCAAGTGATGGATCAGCGCAAGATTGTGTTGGCCAAACTGCCCGTCGAACTGATTGGCGCGACCGCTGGCGGGATTTTGGCCAACGTGCTGATTAACCTCGTGCTCGCAGCGGCGTTCAGTCGGCTGGATACGCCCGAAGAGGAGCGGGAGCCGTGGGTGTTGGTCGTCGATGAATTTCAGGAAGCGATGCGGCGCGGCGATCCGGCCAACTACCAGAAGATTCTGGAGCGCTTGCGCTCATTTGGGATTGGCTTGGTCTTGATGCACCAAGGCACCAGTCAACTGCCTGCCGAGATGTTGGCGACGACCTTGGAGATTGTCCAAACCCGCTTGCTGCTGTCGGCCTTTGGCCCGGATGCAGCGGTGTGGCAGCGCCAGTATCCTGACGCGCGACTGACCATGCAGGATTGGGCGGGAATTCCCTTACGCGAAGAAGGCTATGCGGCGATCTCCATTAATGGCTTCCGTCAACCGATCTGCACGATCACGCCGCTGCCGCTCTGGCCTGCGCTGCCGCAGGGTGGCGCACCCCGTACCCTGACCACGCTGGCTCCCCCACCACGCGATGCCCTCGATGAACGGCTACGGGCTTTGGCCCAGTTTGGCCGCGCGGAACGCGTGCGCTTGCTGCGGGATTCGCCCCCAGCGCTGTGGGAAGCGATTACCGCGCGGATGGAGCGCGATCGGGCCGAACGCCATGCCCAGCTGCTGGCTCCGACCTGTCCGTTATCGCGTGCCGCCCGCGTGCTGGCCTTGAGCCATGCGAAAGCGGCGACCCCGCGTGATATCGCCTTAGCCGCCTTGACCCGCTTGACCCTCAGCATTCCGCGTGATGCGGTCGACGACGAGCCGCCTGCCAAGGGCAAACGCGGACGGGGTGGCGCGGCGGACATGCCCTCGGATGTGGCAAGTGCAGGCGGTGCAGCGGCAGCCCCAGCGGTCGTGGTCAATCCGCGCAAAGTCGGGGTGGCCACGGTGATGCAGGCCGAAGCGACGGCCACCAGTTTAATCAAACTACTAGCGGAGAATCCTGATGCGGGTCTTTAACTATCTGCTGCTGCTGATCATCCTGCTCGTGGCCGTGCCACATGCCGCGCTGGCGACATCCATGCCCTTCACCGTGACCACAGTGGGCACAACGGTGGTGCTGGCGGGTGTGCCGTCCCAGCCCACGACCGTCGCCGTGCGCAGCCTCAGTGCTGCCGCGCCAATCCTGACCGTGACCATGGACACAACCACACTGCCTGAGGTTGATCCGGCGCGACTGGCCGACCTGCCGACCACGCCCGTGACCCTGCTGCGCAGTGGCAACTATCGCGGCTACGGCGTGTGGGTGTACCAGGTCCAGCCGATCATCCAGCAGCGTGGCCAGATCCAGCAGGTGACGCAGCTGCACGCCGTGCTCGACCATGCCGTGCTGGTGGCATCCCCTGCCGATCTCCAAGCCCTGCCGCGTGTGCCCTTTGGCGATCCCGTGCCGCCGACCAATCCATTGGCCTTGGCCGACCAGACATGGACGCTGACCGTGACCGAACCGGGCATGCAACGGGTAACGGGGGCGATGTTGGCCGCAGCGGGGATTGACCTCACAACCCTCAATCCGGCGACCGTGCAGGTACAACATCACGGGGTGGTGATCCCGCTCGATTGGCGTGGGATTGGCGATGGCGTGGTCGCTGCCCATGACGAGGTACGCTTGTATGTCAATGCGGTTGGTGATCGCTGGAACCGTGCTTCGACCCTCTGGCTGACGACCGCAGCGGCCACGCCCTCGCCGCCGATGGCCTCGCGCTTGGCGATTGCCAGCACCGCACCGTTGAGCGATACGGTCTGGATGACGGACGAATGGAATGATCCGCAGCTGCTTGAGAGTCGCCATGTGGGGATGCGCGGCTGGCACACCTTCAGCACCCGCCTGAGTAGCCTTGCAGGTGGAGATGCGCAGGCGGCGACGATCCCGTTGACCACAACGCTGCCACAGGCGAGCGGCCTGATGACCGTGATCCTGCGCGGCGCGACCGCCACCAGTCTGCCCGTGACGCTGGTGGTGAACACCGTGCCGATCACCGTCCCTGCGACCTCGGCATGGCAAACCTCGGTGGTGGTAACGGCGAGCACGACCATCGCCGTGACCCTGCCTACTCCCGCCATCGGCGCAGCCAGCGTGTTGCTCGAAACCGTGACCGTAACCCGCCCCATGCGATTGACAACGCGACCAACCGAACCGTTTTGGAGTGGGCCAACGCCTGCGCGGTACGCTCTACCCGACGCACCCCCGCTGCGCACGCTCTATGATGTGACCGTGCCGGAGCAGCCGCAGATTATCATCTTGCCTGCGGGACAAACGCCCGTGCTGGCCGATAGTCTGGTCAGCCGCCGCTATCTCATGGTGGGCCATGGGCCGCTCCCCACGCCAACGCTTCAGCGCCATAGCCCCGTCGCACTGCCCACCGCCGGAGCCGATGTCATCATTGCCCCGCGTGTCTTCCTGCACGCGCTTGAGCCGCTGCGCACGCCGACCACGGTGCTGATCGCGCGGGAGGATCTCGATGCGGCATGGGCTTTTGGCCAGATGTCACCGGATGCACTGCGAGCATTCTTGCGCCATGCAGCGGCGACATGGCCAACGCCACCAACGAGCGTCCTATTCGTCGGCGATGGCACGGCTGATCCGCGCGATGTCCTGGGCTATGGCCAGATAACGCTGATCCCACCGTTGCTCGCCGAGGTTGATTTATGGCTGGGGGAAACGGCCTGTGAATCCTGTTATGGCCAACTAGACGGTGCTGATCCGCGCGACGACCTGCTACCTGATCTGCCGGTTGGACGCTGGCCCGTCAAAAATGTCGCCGAATTAACCGCGCTCATCACCAAACAGCAGCGCTATGCCGCCGCACCATGGGGCGTGTGGCAAAGTACGGTCGGCAGTATCGCCGACAACGCTGAGGGGGCACTTGATTTTCCACAGCTCGCGGCCCAGAGTGAAACGGTCTATCCCGTGACCATGACCCTGCACCGCGCCTATTATGCGCCGCAGGCATCGACCGCTGACCCTGCATGGCATGTGGCCGATGCGCAGGTCGTTCGTGAACGAGTCCTGGCGATGTGGAACACAGGGGCGACGATCATGCAATACACGGGGCATAGCCACGCCTACCAGTGGGCGGTGACCGATCCGCTCCTCGAGCCGCGTGGCTTGCTTGATCTCAATGCAGTTGCGGCATTGCACAATGACGAACGGCTGCCGCTGCTGCTGGCATTGACTTGCCTGACCAGTGCCTTTCACCAGCCCAGTCCACGCGGGACGACGCTTGATGAGGCCTTGGTACTGCACCCGGACGGCGGTGCGATTGCCACATGGGGATCGAGTGGCTTGGGAGTGGCGCATGGACATGATCAGCTTCAGGATGGATTGGTAACGGCGGCCATAACCACCGACCAACCAACCCTTGGCCACGTGACCGAGGCCGGATTGCTGCAATTGGCCTTACATGGTCACTGTTGCACCGATGCCTTGCGCACCACCCTGCTGCTCGGGAATCCCGCTACGGTGCTAAAGGTTTCGCCTGTGCCGCAGCGGGTGTGGCTGCCACAGGTCGGGCGGGAATAAAAAAACCACCCGCTCTACGGCGGGTGGTTGCAACCAATACCGGATGAGCGCGACCTTAATAGGGCGGCTCGGCAGGGCCGTTATAGCCGCACATCCCCACGCACGGCGAGTTCACGGCCCGAATGACCACGGCATCATCATCCGCCGCTTGACGATAGATGGCGGCATGGGCATCGCAGCGTGGCTCCCACGCCGTATCCGCACCGAAGCACCACGCACAAAACCATACCGCACCGAGTTGATGCCCCAGCCGCCATCTCCTGAAGGCGGGTACTGATGCATGATCATGATGCATTCCAGGAACGGATGGCAAAAATAGCGAGAATACATCGATGTTGGATTGTATAAAATGGTAGGGTTTGGATACAATACTGTCAGTTTGTTTGCTACACTGCACAGACATGGATATGTATTCGACTCAGAAGTACATTTATGTAGGCTCTATATATTTTATCGTTCGTACACTTACTGTAATGCCAGAAAAAAGAGGGTCATGGTATGCAAAACCTTCTACATTAATGTGCAGATTTGATGAAATTCCTTTCCATGATTTTCGATTGATATATAACATGATTTCCGTTGGATTCGTTGGCGCTGGTGGTAGATAATCAGGAATGGTTACTAATGAAGGATTATAGGTGGTTTTCAAAAGAACGAGCTTTTTTTTTATGATAACCTGATCAATATTTGTTATGCATTGATATGAAATCATTGGTGAAATCTCAGGGGTATGTTTTAATTTGTAAGCATAGAATGATAATCCTTCTAAGCCTTCATCATAAAAAAGCTGACCTTTCAATGTAATACTTGTGTCTCTATACCCTTGATCCACGAGCTTGAGCCAGTGCTTTCGTGATACATAGGCTGTAATAAATGTTTCGTCTTGTGGTGGCTGGATATCTTTTGCTATTCCTGTTGTTGGGGGTATTATTTTAAACGAGAGAATAACTCGTTTAGGCTGGATGATGACATGAGAAGGCTTTCCACTTAATGTGGTCTGTATTGAAGAAGCAATCGCTGGATTACTAAATTTAGAATAGTCATCTCCTCTTGCCTCCCATGAAAATATTTGTGCTTGCTGTGATGGAGAAATGCCGAATATTGCAATTCTATTTTTCCATGAGACATCACGTCTAACTAAGTAAAAAAAAGTTCCCCCCAAAGTTCGTTTTCGAGTATTATCGTTAGTAGGTATCCCCCCTTGAGTAACTAGTGCTTCGGCTTCAGTGATTAAAGCAATTGTATGATCATATCCTAGCACTGCAAGTGTTCGCCTTAGATGCGTTATTGCCGAATCATTGGTTTCTTGTAATCGAGCAGCGAGATTGGAAAGTATTATTGACTGATCCATGATAATCCTCATGAAGAAACCAAAAGGCTTGTATGGTAAAACGAGCATAACGTTTGCTATAAAAGTTAGTATACCAGCCCTCAGAAATGTGTGTTTATAAAGCAATCTTTTATTATGTAAATTTTAATTAGTATTTTGACGCAATTAAAGTTTCTGTTACCATAGCGCACAAGTAGAACAAATCTGCTTTTCCTGAATTATTTTAAACTGAGACAAATCTATCTGTAAGATGGATATCGCACCTTGTTTTGTGAACTTTCCCTAGTATCAAGTGAAAGATGGCTCGTCGCAATGACACGGAATGCTATTGATATTCCCACTAAGATACGTCATTTTACAGAAACAAGATGCGCCATTATTAGGATTTGAGGACTGTGTGAATTCATTAATCAATGTGATAATTGGGGATGATCACCCTGTTATCATTGATGGACTACAAATGTACCTAAGAGGATGTCCATCTGTCAAGGTCATTGCAACTGCTCGGTCTTTTGATGAGGTTAAAAACGTTCTATTACAATCTTCTACAA
>NZ_PUBZ01000155.1 GCF_003205875.1 Herpetosiphon llansteffanensis | reverse complement strand
GCATTAGAGGTGGGTATTCAAGTACTATCTAATGGATCAAGTTATATCAAAACTGGATATAATATCCCTGATAAATCTAATGCTGTTGTACAGATCGATAAATCATATATTATTCATATGATGGCTCGTTTTATATGTAAAAATATCGATCCTGAATGGGAGAAAAATAATTCTCTTAGTATAAATAAAGGGAATATCATAAATTTTCAAAAAGATGTAGTGATTGATAGAACAAATATTCATAAAGATTCTATCATTGAAATTTTATGGAAAGAAAATATAATAGATATAAATGCAAATTTAAAATTTTCAAAAATACTTTGGTCAGCGGATGTTGAAGTGAAATCATCTGCATATTTTATGTTTAAAGACGAAAGGATAGTTTTAGTAATCGAAAATCAAAAAATAAATATTGAAAACTATAAATCTTCATGGATTTCAACATTAGTTATAGGTTCACTCTTTACATGGACTGGGATAGGATTACTAGGTCCCGCTATTATTGCTGGATTATCTGGCATAGGTATTGGTGTAGCAGGTGGAATTGCAGGAATAGCAAGCTTATTTCTTGTTCCAGGAGCTACTTTATTAGGTCTTGGCATAGGTAAGAAAGCATCATTACGAGAAAAACCAGTTAGTAAAAGATTGAAAAAGCTAATAGGTAAAAAATTTGATTTTGATATTGAAGGTATCAGTACAGATGTAGCATTGATTGAACAGATTACAAATATTAATTATAAGATAGATAATATGAAAGATGAAATTACTACTATAATTGATTCACCTAATCTTTCATCCCCCTCTGATGAAAATATACTTATGATTGAAGGATTTCAAAACGACTTGTTTCCTATCGATACAATTGATATAATTCCGGTATCATTGTTTCATGAAAAGAAAAAAATAACACATCATATAGAAAATATCAGTGATAATGTAATTTATTATGGGCAATCTGGTAATGAATCGTATATTACAGATATAATGATTATCCAAGGGAGGAAAAATATAGAAGCACCCCGTGGGTATACGAGAGTAGAGAACCCGCTTTATATTAGGCCTGATGGTCGATATGTTTATCTTTGTTAC
Source organism: Herpetosiphon llansteffanensis (assembly GCF_003205875.1). GTDB lineage: Bacteria > Chloroflexota > Chloroflexia > Chloroflexales > Herpetosiphonaceae > Herpetosiphon > Herpetosiphon llansteffanensis. The sequence goes on along the minus strand of NZ_PUBZ01000155.1, from coordinate 14,463 downwards.
ACACGAGGATCTGGTTTACCTATAATTGAAATTAAGTCATATTATATGGATGCTGTACGAGTAAGAAAAGCTAGAAACAGGAGGGAATTTTTGCAAAAGATTTCAATACCAGATAAAGTGATTGATGGAGAGCATTTTTCCTACACTACTATAACAAAATCCTCAAAAGGGATTGAAGAAACTATGTGGTGGCTGACAGTTAGAATAGCTTCGCCATACTAAGCTCTGTCTGATAATTTCAGTGCCAGTTTCTTAAACTGCGTGGCAACCGAAGGGCACTCCGTGAGCCACCGAATAGTCCGTTCGACCTTGTGCACCCCCGCGTCGGCGTTGAGGAATCACTGATCGAATCCCATGCTGGGGTATGGCAACGATTCGATCAGCCACTGTAATGGTCAAATACCCTCTGCACTGCCCATGGGGCTGAGCAGCCGCTGCGTGTAGACGGCGGGCGAAAGGCCATCAAGGCCTCGCCCTTGGTGTGGCCGATCATTATAGTCCACGACAAAGGCTCCGAGGAGCGTGTCCAATTCCGCAGCGCTTTGCCATGTCTGTTCCCGCAACCATTCCTTTAGCGTCCGAACCATCCGCTCCGCAATCCCATTCGTCTGTGGTCGCCGGCGGCTAATCGGCACGTGCAGGAAGCCCTGCGTGCGGGTAAATGCTCGAAACGCATGCGCCGTGAAATGGACACCCCGATCAGAAATGACAAAGGCCACCGAGGCGGGAAGTTGGTCTTGCAAGGCCGCAACCACCTGATCGCTCGTAACATTCGGACCATCACACAACAGTGGAAGTCCATAACAGACCCGCGTACAATTGTCGGTGATCAGCAGAATGGCATACCACGTCGTCGTTACCACCGTCTTCTGAATCGCATCGCGTAACCGTCGCTGTTCGGCCTGCCACACTTGGTCTTCCTGCGTGCGTTGCTGCAAGACCTGCCGTCGATGTGCCCGCAGCACCTCGTTCTGCTGCTTGTCCGCGCGTTGGGCCTCCCACATCCGTTGCCGTGCCACGCGGCGCTGTGCTGGGGTCATCGCGCGGTCAATGGTGTGCTGGTACTGCCGCTGGCGATCGGCAACCGTCCCGCGAGTCGCGAGCAACTGCATCCACGCGCGATCCTCCTCGGCTCGCTGAAGCCGCGTGGCGCGACGGGCCGCCTGAAGGAGCTTGGCATGATGCCGAGGTTCGATCCGCTGCTGGCGGATGGGATCGGGAACCGTGGTTGGTTTGGAGCGCCACCCATAGCGGTGATTGGCCGCTGCGGTATAGGCCCGCATCTGCTCGGCATAGGGCTGGTCGGGTGTGGCAAACACGGCTCCCGGAAACGTGGTGCTGCGGGCTGATGGTGGGGCCTGGACGATTAATCGTCCAGACGAGCCACTCACGGCGGGAATGACTTGGTCGGCGGTGCGCGTGGTCGGAACAAAGCACAGATCGATATTGACGGTTTGTCCTGGCACGTCGGCGGTGCGCGTTATGGGCCGGAAGGATCGTTTTTTTTGCGGCGGCTGTCCACAAGGCATGATCGCGCAAGATCCGGGCAACGGTATTGGGACTGACCACCCGCTGCCACGCATTCCCTTTGGCTAGTTCATCCGCAATGCGGCGCTTGCCCCAGGTCGGATGCGCCGTGCGTTGTCACTTTCCGCCCTATACTACACAAAAATCGTTAGCAATCGCGCTCAATAATCGTCGGCAATCGTGCCCAATGTGGCCGATCGTCGGCAATACTGCTCATCTGACGTGCATTGCACCCCCATGTCCGCTATCCTGTTGCGCAACACTCTGTAGCGCGGGAGGTTCTATGGCGGGCACGAGGATTGACTCTATGGAATTGCGAGACCTAGTGCGCGAACTCCGCGCCTCCACCAATGACAGCGCGATTCAGCGCACCACGGGCCTTAACCGACGGACGATCCGCCGCTACCGTGCGTGGGCATCCCAGCATGGGCTGCTGACGGGCGATCTGCCATCCATTGAGCACCTCGCCGCCTTGGCGCACGACACGCTCATGACTCCCGCGCCACCCCAAACCGTCTCCAGCCTCGAGCCATTCCGGGCGCTGGCCTTGGAACTGCATGCCGCTGGGGTCGAAGGAGTCGCCATCCGTGAACGCCTCCGCGAGCGTGGCTTTACTGGCTCCCTCTCCGCCGTCTATCGCTTTCTCGCGCAGCTCACGCCTGCCCAGCCCGATGTGACTGTCCGTGTCGAGACCTCGCCTGGACAGGAGGCGCAGGTCGATTTTGGGTACGCTGGACGGATGATCGATCCGGTGACGGGGGTGCTTCGGAAGGCCTGGGCATTCGTCATGGTGCTGGCGTGGAGCCGCTTTATGTATGTCGAATTTGTCTGGAATCAGTCCGTTGAGACCTGGCTCTTGCTCCACCGCCACGGCTTCGAGTTTTTTGGTGGGGTTCCCCATCGCGTGGTGCTCGACAACCTCAAGGCCGGTGTTACCCATGCCGACGTGGACGATCCGCACATCCAACATGCCTACCGCGAGTGCGCCGAACATTACGGCTTTCTGGTTGCACCATGTCGGCCACGCACTCCTGAACACAAGGGGAAAGTCGAGAGTGGTGTCCACTTTGTCAAGCGGAACTTTCTCGGAGGCCGGATGCCGACCACGCTCACCCAAGCCAACCACGACGTGCTGGCGTGGTGTCAGACGACCGCAGGCCAGCGTATCCACGGCACGACCAAACACGTCCCGATCCTCCAGTTCCGCGCCACCGAACAGGCGGCACTCCAAGCGCTGCCCGCCAGCCCCTACGACCTCGCGCTCTGGAAGGCGGCCACGGTGGCTCGCGACTGCTACGTCGTGTTCAACCAAGCATTCTACTCGGTGCCCTTTCGCTTCGTTGGCCAAACGGTCCATGTGCGGGGCGGTGCTGCCGACGTGCGGATCTACACGACCGACTGGCAGCTCGTTGCCACCCACCAGCGGGCAACCACAGCGGGGGAGCGGCTCACGCATCCGGATCACCTGCCCCCGACACACCGACCGGGGCTGCTGTTAGGGAGGGAGATGGCGCTGGATCGTGCCACGGTGATCGGGCCTGCCACCGAGCAGGTCGTGCGCACTTTGCTGGATGACACGGTGGTGGATCGGCTGCGCACCGTCGGGCGTATTCTCCAGCTGGCCGAACGGGTGGGGGCGGCACGACTCGAGGCGGCGTGCGTCCGCGCCCTCTGCTATGACGCGATCTCCCACCAAGCGATCAAGGCCATTTTGGCACAAGGGCTGGATCACGAGCCAGCACCGGAACCACCCGCACCGCCCGCCCAGACCTACGTGCGGGATGCCCACGATCTGCTGGGCCACCTGTTTGGCGGTGTGGTATGGAACTAACCCATCAGTTGAGTGGCCCGCTCAAGCAACTGCGGCTGTCGGGCATGCTGGAAACCTTAGTCGCTCGGACGCGCCAAGCGGTGGATGGCAAGTGGTCGTATGAGGAGTTTTTGGCGCGACTGGTGGAGGATGAGGTGGAACGGCGGGCGCAGAAGCAACTCGTACAGCGGCTGCGTCGCGCCAACGTGCAGACGAGTAAAACGCTGGAGGGCTTTGATTTCAGCTTCAATCCAGGGATCAATCGGCAGCAGATTCTCGCACTGGCCAGTGGCGAGTATATCCGTCAGAAGCGCAATGTGCTGATCTGTGGGCCAGCCGGGGTCGGCAAGTCGCATCTGGCCCAAGCGTTGGGGCATGAAGCGTGTCGGCAAGGCTACCCGGTGGTGTATGTGAACACCCACAAACTGGTGCAGCACCTGCACAGCGGACGTGCTGATGGGAGTCAAGAACGGCGGCTGGAGAGTTATCTGCGGCCAGCCGTGCTGATTCTGGACGACTTTGGCCTCCGCGCGCTGAGTGCCCAAGGAGCGGAGGATCTGTATGACGTGATCTGCGAACGGTATGAACAGGGCAGCATTGTGCTGACGAGCAACCGCGCACCGACGGAGTGGCCAGAGCTGTTTGGGAACCCGCTGCTCGCGAGTGCGGGGTTAGATCGCTTGGCGCACCACGCGGAAACGGTCGTGATGACGGGCCGGAGCTACCGGGCGGCGGGTCGACGGGGCAGTGGTGAGCCATTGCCAAGCGCCGACCAGAACGAGGGCTGATCAGCAATGGGCTGGTCAGAAAACCGGGTCAATGGCGAGAACCAGGTGAGCAGCATTGCCGAGAATCTGGTTGGGCAGTATTGCTAACGATCATAGAGCACTATCGGGCGACGATTGACAGTGCGGAGGGCCACAATCTGCCCTTCGATGGCGGCATCAGTGCGCGCCGGGTGTTTGGGGGCCGCACTGGCAAAGCTCACAAGCGCCGCATAGCCGCCCGTAATAAAGCGCGGCTTCCAATAATAGAAGGTTCGACGACTCACGTGAGCGGTACGGCAGGCGAGCATGACATCACCCGTGGCTTCCCATGTTTCAAATACGAGCTGCCGTTGCTGCGCCGTGGTCAGTGGAAAATGAATGCGTTTCGTCATGATTCTATCGTAGCAGCATCGATCATAGAATGCAAAGGGTATTTGACCATTACAGTGACTAATCGAATCGTTGCCATACCCCATGCTGGGGCTTAACCCACCTAGCCCCAAATAGGAATTATGATTTGGAGCCGATGAGGACTAACATGATCCATAGAAAGCAGCAATGCCCCTGTTGTGGCTATATGACCCTTGATGAACGCGGACGCTACGATATCTGCGCGGTATGTTTTTGGGAAGATGATTGCGCTGCCGAGCAGTTTGATCAACCTGCATCTGAACGACCTCGGGGACCAAATGGCGTCCATCTCTGGCAGGCGCGCCTGAATTACCGTGCTTTTGGCGCTGCTGAGGAGAACTGCATTGACTCAGTGCGACACCCTCGATCTGAAGAGTTACCAGATCCTCATTAAACCAACGACGGATGATGAATGATGTGGTCACGATTTAATGGACAATGGTGCGTATCCGCCCCGCCCCGCTTCAATTGTTCCGATCGTTTTGCGGGTAGCATGTCCATTCGGTGAAAAATGGCCCTAGCATTAAGGGATAACACGTAGCCACAACATGATGAATGGAATATCCCGATTATGCTTCAAGATCGATCAATTGAAGCGATTGGATTGATCGAACGGCATACATGCTGTATGAACATAGTATTAGAGTAAATCATGAAATGACAGAGTTGCTAGGGGTGTATCGTTCTGAATTGAAGCAGTCTTGTCAGTTGTGATAGGCGTGAAAAAGAGCGAGGAAAAGTGATTAATTTCTCTTAATACTAGGGGCTGATTTGTATATGATATCAGCCCCCAAGGGCCAACTTTTCAACCAAGTTAGCCCTTGAAACTAAAAGTATAGTTCTCAAACTATCACTTCCGCACCGATGGATGAAAAAGACCGCGCTTTTATCAAAAAAATACTTTCCTCATGGCTCGCTAAAGATTGATAGGGGAGACCAATGCTATGCGAGAAAAATGGAAGAGTAGACGCATTCTCACGCGTTTCTGTGCGAATAAGGCTGTCTTTATGGGGAGAGGAACCGGCAAGAGGGCACGAAAAACGAAGTTGCATGCAGCAAACCTTCGTCTCGGCCATGCCCCCTCTTCACCCCACCATTGCAATCGGCGTTTTCACCGCTCCTCCAACGCTGAATGCGCGCTCAATCACGGATGATAGCTGAACATGCTCGTTTTGAGGACGAGACGACGAAGCCCTCGGTGGAGTACTTCGTGTCAGGTGATCGCGTCCTGAAGCAGGGTTTCTATAGCGTGGTACAGGGTCGGATTCCCTTGGAAACGCGCCTCCCCCATCCGACGCACATACTCCTGCCACCGCGTTTCCCGCAGATACGGCATCAAAAGTGTACGACCGTGTGCATACTGCCCGAGGGTTGTTGCGAGTTCGAGCGCGAAGATAACCTGCATCTGTGCGTCCGAGGGATCAAGGGCGGCGGCTGCATGGAAGCAAGCGAGGGCGCGCGGCATATCACCCTCCTGATACGCCAATCGATACGCCTCACCAATGCCGTGCAATGCACGCTGTTTCGTACACAGTCGCGCAAGCTCCGCAACGGGATGGGGGTGGTCATCAATGCGGAGATCATACAGCGTTCCCTCCCACGCATTCTTGAACAGGGTGCCGCTCACCAGCTTTAGTGCTGCGGACTGCTGCCCACGTACATCACCGCCATGCGCTTGGGCGGCATGCAGCGCCGCGAGTAGCCGTCCAACCAGGGGTCCCTGCGTTTCCGTAAAGGCTGCGGCCATTGCCTCGGGCACATGGGGACTGGCCATCATATTGGCTTGGACAGCAAAGTGGTCACCGACCACATCACCCGCAGCGCGAATACAGGTTGCCCCCGTCCACGCATGGGCCGTTCCCGTCGCATCGACCATGCCGAGTTGGCGCGTTGCGGCGAGGGAGTCACCAGCGAGTACCGCGTGGACGGCCTCCGTCGCAGAATGCCCGTTCCGCATGAGCGTTAGCCCGCTCGGGCCGTGCGACGACCGCAGGAGCGATTGGGTTGCGACGGCACCAACACCCGCTTCGGCCCAAATGCACATACTGCCAACACTCAGCACGGCTGATTGAATAGCGACCCCCAGCTCCCCCGTTGCGGAATCACGGGCGACAATTGAATAGGTCATTGCGGCACCTCCATGACATCATGGGGTGGCATGGTTGCTTCGGAGGCTATTGACAGCCGATAGGTCTCGATTAACGCCAATGCCGTGTGCATGCGGTCGGCCGCGTCATGCTGGCCCAACCGCGCATAGTCCGTGGCGGCCTGGCGGCACTCGTCAGCCTCCCGCGTCAGGATGGCATGGATATCGGTGGCACGCAGCACCCTTCGTGGCACATCAGGTGTGTATCCATCGCTGCTGGCGGGCGCGCTTGTCCGTGGCACCGCCTCCGCATTATCAATGGCGGCCAGCAGCGTCCGAATGATCATGATTGTATCCGTCTGACGCGCTTTCATGGCGGCGATCAGGTCGGCCTTTAGCCGGGTGCGGATCGTGTGGGCAGGCGACGGCGACGGCTGGATGGGTGGATGGGTGGCTACCGCCATGGCGTGGTCTCCTTAAAGATAGGCTCCGGAATCGTGACGCTGGCAACCGGGTTCTTCACCGAGCATCGGACTTGGGATCGCGGCTGGCGCGTGGGCAGGATCGTGGACCCGCGTCATGGCTTCTCATTGGGTGCCGCAAAGGACTGGTGTGCCGCGACAACAAAGGCGAACATGGCAGGGTCGATAGCCGTATACTGTTGGATGGCCGGTTCATGCATGTACATCTGGCGCATCGCCTGCTCGAGCAGCACATCACCACCAGTCATGGCCTGCACGAGGTCGAACCAGCGGGCAGCCAGCTGCTGCGCCGGAGGGCTGGCCGGCGGCATACCACCCTGCATCGCTGCGCGAACCTCGGTGATCAGCTCCGCCCAGGCATCGGAAACCTCGCGCATGTGGTGCGGACTCATGGCGGCGCGTCGTTGCTCGATGGTCGCACCAAGTTCCGGCGGATAGTATTGTTCGCTGAGCACGAGCAGCTGCAAGGTGGCCAGCGGATCGGTGCTTGTGTGCTGCTCGGTGCGATGAAGTTCCGCAACGAGCAGTTCCAAGCGTTGACAGATCTGCTGTTGGGCAGCGATCTGGGCCTTGAGATGCTGAATCTGGAGCATGATCATGTCCGGCAATGACGCCTGCGCATCGGCCAAGCTCGCACGAATCTCCTCCAGTGAAAGTCCCATCTGGCGCAGCAGCATAATCTGCTGTAAGCGCGCCATATCCTGGATGGTATACAAGCGATAGCCGCCGCTGCTGCGCAGGCGCGGGACGAGGAGGTGCTTCTCGTGATAATGATGCAGCGTCCGAACACTGATCCCAGCGGCTTTGGCGAGCTGCCCAACCGTCCATACGTCCATTGATTCCTCCATCGGGCATACCCGTGATGCCAGCGGCTCAATACTACACCCTCACGGTACGTGAGTGTCAAGTCGTCCAAACGACCTGCGCGCACGTTTGTTATTGAGGTATGGTAAGGATTACCACCAAACGGGCCGCATCGGTGATACCGCCATTCTGTTGCAAATAAAACGTGGTTTGTACGTCTCTTTTGTGCTTATTGAGGCTGATAGGATGCGCGGCAATACCAAAAATTCGATACAAAATGCCCATTCTGTCGCAAATTTCGTCAGCCTGTGTCCAAGAGCGTCGTGTTTTGGCAGTGGCTCGTTTATCGTGTCGCCTTACCATACCCCTCTATGAGTCCCAAAAGGATCCACCGATAGCTGTCTATCAGGAAACTTTCATTGAATGATCAGCAGGATTTATTGAGCCTGCTCTATACTGCATCTCATCCACTGTGTTGTTGAATGGTAAGAAAGAGGATCTTCTATGCGCCGACTGATGGTGTTCATGGGCCTATTCATGCTTGTTGGGTGTACTCAGCACCGTGGGGCACCTTCGGTTCCACCAGCAACCAAGTTTCCGCCAAGCCACGGATCGCCCGTCGCCTTGATCGCGCCAACAAATGTCCCAATCACTCAGCCAAGCAGTGTGCCAACTGCCAAGCTTGCCGATCCCATGCCGACGATCCCCGTGCCACCTACCAGCACCCCGATTCCTGCACCGCCGTTTACGGGACCGGTCGATTTGATTATTGCTGGCCTTGATGTCAGCGGTACGACCGTCCTGATTTCGCAGTTCTATGGCGATCATGAAAGTCGCCCACGCTATACCGTTCCATGTTTTGATCCCAATGGATGCGAGTATGCCAGTATTTTCTCGATTCCTCAGCGCCAAGAACTTGCGCTCAAAATTGAATCCCGTGAGGATAGCCGTTTATATTTGATCAATCTCGAAACGCAAACCCATCACCAAATTGCGGATCACCTGCTTGGTTGGGGCAAACATATTGTTGCTGCTCCCGATGGCAATACCATAGCCTTTCTGCGAGAAAATAGTGCAATGACGCGGCTCGCTCCCGTGCCAGTGGCGGCAATTTGGGGGTATAGCCTAAAAACCAATGAGCTTTTTGCAATAACTGATTGGCAAAACTTACACCAATCGATGCATTGGAGTGATGAAACCACACTCCTCTATACGCGCAGGTATGATGGAGATGATGAAACATGGCAGGTCGCCATTGACGATCGGGAACCAGCCCGCAAGATCTATAAAGGGAATACTATCGCGGTGCTCGACAACCCAGCACGGTGGTTTATCGAACGGTGGGTCGATCAGCAATTAAGCGATGAGCCGGTGGAGGTTATAAAATTTATTGATCAATATCAGCCTGATCACCATGAAACAGTCGCATGGTATCCCGCCTTTCAACCCCGGCACCAATCACTCATGATGCACGAATCACCCGATCTCCACCACGCATTATTGATCGAAAGCGATCACCGTGTGCTAACCAGCACACTCACCCTTATCAACCCATCGGCAACACGCACCCTGAGCCTTCCGCACGATTATTTCATTTCCATTGTTTGGAGTTCGGATAATCGCTATGCCTTTTTGGTTGGAACAAGTAGTATCACTCCCGTTGATACCGAGCAGGCCATTATCTTTGCCGCCATTCCAAGTCCCCGTTTCAACACCGTTTACGGACCGTGGTTTCTTGCGGCGCAAGGGCGCTAGCGAGAAGGTTGGTATGGTGTATGCTGAAAAATACTGTTGAACATGGGGTACGGCAACGATTGCTGTTTTTTCGGGCCATGTGTCGATGCATGCCTGCTCAATGGCCTATTCTCATCTTGTCAGCGTTTAAGGGATATGGCAACGATTCGCATACTCGTTGCCATACCCCTGCTGTTTTTTCGGGCCATGTGTCGATGCATGCCTGCTCAATGGCCTATTCTCATCTTGTCAGCGTTTAAGGGATATGGCAACGATTCGCATACTCGTTGCCATACCCCAACATGGGACGACATGCCCACGCCAGCCATTTAGCGCACTTGGGAAATTCCCAAGTGGGCGTGCAACGACCATACACACATCGCGCACACATCGCGCAACGACCGTGCACACATCTTAGAAGGCAATGAAGCGGCTCACTGCGTGGTCTGAGCGGGTCATTTGGTGGGCCGACACGCTTAAAGGGGCTTATATGGACGAAAAAGCGCCGATGCTGATGAACGAGCGGGGTTAGATCGCTTGCTGCACCTCGCCAGCGAGACAAGCGATGATCCACCACATGGGGTTTAAAAACATCACACCTGCTGTATCACGAAAAGGGTGTTAATGAAAAGACCCATGATTGATTATTCAGCGAATCAATCATGGGTCTTTTCATTTAATCCACCATCGCATAAGATACTGGAACTCATTCATCGCAACCAACATTCGCGCAGCGAGCCGCAGACTGAACATAACGCTTTTTTGCTTAACCCCTCAAAACAGTCAATTGGCCGCGCGTAGTATCTGGACGAAAAACCGCGCTTTGGAAATCCATCGCAAACCCAAGATTCGTGCTACCGCGCGCCACGCCATTAATGTTTTTAATCCTAGGGCCGTTTTTCGCCGAATGGACATGCAACCTGTTCCAGAGCCACGATGTTGTGACTCGATTGCGCAGCGGCAACGATTCGTGCATTTTCGGGCCATAGCATGTATTCCAGCATCGATCAAGATATTGGAATACATGATCAGTGCGGACGAGCGGGATTGTGCGGAACCCATGCGCTTCGCGTCTGTCCAAACGGTTACGAGTCCCGAACCTCGACATACCAACTCAAGGTGAGTGCATCCATCTCCCATAGCTCATCAGGAAATAACAGCTCCCATGCATGCCGCAGAAAGCCATACCGGTCGGTCGGAACCACAGTCCACTCAACGTAGAGATTCCAGACTTTCCGGAAGTCACGATCCATGGATTCATCATAGACATTGAGACAATAGCGAAGTGATTCTTTCATATAATATTGGGCACGGACATCTTCAGGATTTGTGGGACGATCAAATTGTGGTTGGAGATAGGAACGAATAAAGAGCGCTTGATTGGCGAGGTCATCAAGATAGAGCGAGTCGGCAAGTTGGGGGATGGATGGAGTAAATGATTGGATCATCAACGTATAAAACACCCACTGTCGATCAACCTTAATCTGTCTCATGTCCATGCTCCTTCGTCTCCACATTCCCGTATGCAGTCTACCATTACATGGATACACGGCAGCGCTCGTTTTTGAGGGTAAAGGGCTGATTTAAACGACAAAATCAGTACCCTATGCCCTCTTAACCCAGCTTTTTGAGGTGTTCATTGACCCATGCCTCTTCCTCGAGAATTGAAACACCAAGCCAAGGATATTTTTTCAATAATGGTAAGACGATGGCTGTTATTGTCCATAAATCCTTAGATATAGTGCTACGAACCCACTCCTTTTGCATTATTACGAGAATTCTAGTTAATGACTGGTCGATCTGAGCAATTATCTTAAGGATATCCACACGTTGCGCTGTATGCACAATAGACTGAGCTATGTTCAGCATCGTATCAAGAATAGTCATAGTGTATTCGGGATTTCTATGCGTTTTGGAGGCCTCAGCAATAGAAATAAGAGGAAAAATACGTCGCCATGGTTCATCAATGGATTGAACAATAGCCAGCGCACGGTCAATATCGCCAAAGGTAGCAGCAGCCTTAGCAATGTCGCTAAGAGGGACAACCCGTTGCCATGGTTCATCAATGGATTGAACAATAGCCAGCGCACGGTCAATATCGCCGAGGGTCGCTGCTGCTTTGGCAATAGATGCGATGGTATTAGCACGGTGCTCTTGATTGTCAAGGAATTGAACAATAGCCAGTGCACGGTTGATATCGCCGAGGGTCGCTGCTGCTTTGGCAATAGATGCGATGGTATTAGCACGCTGCCATGGTTCATCAATACATTGAGCAATGGTAATCGTTGTATTGAGAATGATCATAGCATGTTCAGCATGTCCATGGGTAGCAGTAGCCTCGGCGACGTCTCTAAGGATATCAGCACGTCGCCATGGTTCATCAATAGATTGAGTGATAACTAGGGCACGGTCAATGTTGCCCATGGTTGCAGCTTTTATTGCAATGGATGCCAGTGTATCAGCATGGTGCCATGGCTCGTCAAGGGATTGGGCAATAGTTAGCGCACCAGTAATATCGCTAAGATCAGCAGTAGCCTCAGCAGTGGATTTGATTGTATGGGTACGTTGCTGTGGATGGTCGATAGATTGAGTGATGGCAATAACTGTATCAAGAATGGTCTTAGCATAGTCGGTATGACCATGGATGGCAGATATCTTGGCAATGGATGCAAGTATATTAGCACGTTGCCATGGCTCGTCAATCATTGATTGAGTGATAGTTAGTGCACGATCGATATCGCCAAGGGTCGCTGCTGCTTTGGCAATGGATGCGAGTATATCAGCAAATTGCTCTTGATAATTAAGTGATTCAGCAATGGTAATCGCTGCATTGAGAATGGTCATGGCATGTTCAACATGCCCATGGGTAGCAGTGGCCTCGGCTATGACCCTAAAGATATCAGCACGTCGCCATGGATTGTCAATAGATTGAGTGATAACTAGGGTAAGGTTGATGTTGCCAATGGTTGCAGCCGTTATTGCTATAGATGCCAATGTATTATCACGTTGCTCTTGATTGTCAAGGGATTGAGCAATGGCTAGGGCTGTATCGAGAATGGTCTTGGCATATTCATCCTGTCCATGGGTAGCAGTGGTCTCGGCTATGACCCTAAGGATATCAGCACGTCGCCATGGATTGTCAATAGATTGGGCAATGTCTAGCGCTGTGTCGAGAATAGTCTTGGCATGTTCATCATGTCCATGAGTTACAGCTGCCTCTGCAATAGTCCTAATTGTATAGATATAGTATTCTGGATTGTCAATAGCTTGGGCAATAACCAATGCACGGTCGATATTTCCAAGGCAGGCAGCCGTGCCTGCAATGGCACGAAAGAGATCAGCCTGATCTTCTGGATAATCAATAGATCTAATAATGGTAATCGCTGTATCGAGAATGGTTATGGCATATTCTGCATAACCATGGATAGCAGCGGCTTGGGCAATTGCCCTGAGCAGATCTACATGCTGCCATGGTTCCTCAATGGATTGGGTAATGGCTAGTACTGTCTCGAGAATACCTATTGCTTGTTGACTATTACTAGTTATAGCACTAATTTTTACAAGTATATCGAGAGCATGAAATTGGACGATGCCCGATGTGTAGCTGGCTACTTGATGTAATCGTAAAATGATTGTACGACGTTGTTGGTTATTACACCACGGAATAATCCTATCCCAACATTGTATCTGCCTATAAGTATGAGAAAGTAGATCTATTCGCTCCAATGCCTCCTGAACGGAACCAAGCATTGCTAAAACCTCAAATGCTTCATCGGGCCATCGATCAACGCGGCTAGTCAAACTTATTCGCAATAAACAATATTTCCATAACCTAGGCAAATGCTGAATATGTTCCTCAGTGGATTGCCCCGCTTGAATCGTACTCTCCCGCCCGCGATCCAAATCTAGCGCATAGAGTCGCGTACTCGGATCGAAGCGGGTTTTGTGTTCGCCATAGTCGCCCGCATCCAAGATCTGCCACAGCATTGGCCAGTTTTCGGCAAAGAATAGATGCGTTATGTAATGATGCCGCGCATACACCCGCCGCGACTGTTCAATGGGATCGCGATCATCACTCCAAATCACATCTAAATCCACAGCACACCAGTGAGCCAGCTGTTGGTGCCAGCGTTTCACCTCTCGAGCGGTAAACATCGATGTCGCCAAATAATCACGAAACATGAGGTGATGGAGGGCAACCAGTTGATTAATCCCGTGACTGACTAATCCCCCAAAGACCCACACCGCATCCTGTATGGCATCGTAGTCGTGCCCCAGCAGATCACCAAGGACATCCAGCCGCAATGGTTCTTGTGTGACCAGCAAGAGCGCTAACATCGGCTTCCAAATGGTTGGCCAGCGAAGCTCAGAACGATTTTTGATCCGCTCCAATTTAATACTAAAGATGTCATTTGGATTCTGCTCAATCTGTCGAATTAAACTCGCCGCATCGACCACAGATTGATAACGCATTGAATCCGCTGCTAAATAGACAAACAATGCATTGCCTTTCAATGCGGTATAGAGGTCATGGAGTAAACTTTCTGCAACTCCAGACTGGATTGATCGCAATACCGTTAATGCATCCATTTGGCTCAGAGACGGTAAATCGTACACAGCCTTGTTCAAATATAACGACTTGAAGGCTTCATCTGGTCGCGACCCCAGCACGATCACGATGCCTGGTGGCGGCTGTGATGGCAAAAACGATAAATTGATGTGGTCCTGAACGTATAGACGAGTATGGTATCATACTGATACGGGAAAGGAATCCACCAATGACACGGCAAAAACCACGCACCTTTACGGCGGAATTTCGCCACATGGCCATTGATCTCGCGT
>NZ_PUBZ01000154.1 GCF_003205875.1 Herpetosiphon llansteffanensis | reverse complement strand
GGGGTTGGGGGTCGGGGCGCAGAGCACCACCAATTGATAGGTTCATCAATAAATGTTTGCTGCCTACCAATTGCCCTTGCGGGGGTGCAGGGGGATGAAAGCCCCCTGCGTCTCCCGCTGGCGAGACGGAAGGGTGGAGAAACCGAGGGATGAAGGATGAAGAGCATAGAACACAGAGCATAGAACATAGAGGCTATCGGAAACTGGTTAGTATTAATGTAATCGATTAATCCTATAGCCAAAAGCCCATAGCCTATCGCCTATGAATCCTTCGTGCTCTTCGTATCCTTCGTGGATCAACATATAGACCATTAACTTATAGCTAATAAGGCATTATGACAAAACGTTTAGGCATTCTTGGTGGCGGGCAATTAGCTCGAATGTTGGTGCAAGCGGCGATTCCCTTGGGAATTGAAACCGTTATTTTAGCCAATCGCAACGATGAGCCAGCAGCGCTGGTGAGCAAAGCAGTGGTTGGCGATTGGAATGATCGAGCCTTGCTTGATCAATTTGCGCAAGCGGTTGATGTGGTGGTGCTCGAAAACGAGTTTATTGGCTCGGAAAAGCTAGCCTATCTCGCGAGCAAAAGGGTGCAACTGGTGCCTGATCAAGCAACCCTTGGCTTGATTGAGGATAAAGCGCAGCAGAAATTGACCTTGGCAGCAGCAGGCTTGCCCGTGCCAGCCTTGGGCTTAATCGAATCGCTGAGCGATGTTGCAGCGTTTGGGGCCGAGCATGGCTTTCCATTGATGCTCAAAACGCGGCGCAACGGCTACGATGGCCGAGGCACTGCCAAAATTCGCAGCGCCGACGAGATTGCCAGCGCATGTGCAGCCTTGGGTTTTCCTGAAAATCCGGTGTTTGTCGAAGCGTGGGTTCCTTTCGAAGCCGAGTTAGCAACCTTAATTATTCGCTCGGTCAATGGCGAGCAATGCGTCTATCCAGTGATTGAAACCTACCAGCCAAGCGGAGTTTGTCGGGTAGTACGCGCTCCAGCGCCCTACTCAGCAGCAATTCAGCAGCAAGCCCGCGAGGTGGCCCAAGCAACTGCAGCAGCGCTCGGCGGCTTAGGCATCTTGGCGGTTGAGATGTTTCTGACCAGCAAGGGCCAGATTTTGGTCAACGAGCTTGCGCCACGTCCGCACAACACGGGCCACTACTCGATTGAAGGCTGCTATTGTTCACAATTTGAAAACACCATTCGGGCGGCGCTGGGCTGGCCGTTGGGCGATCCACAGTTGCGTCAACAAAGCGCAGTAATGGTCAATGTGCTTGCACCAACCAGCAGAGCCTTGGAAAGTAGCCTGATTCAAACAGCCTTGCAACCACAAGTTCATGTGCATTGGTACGATAAACGCAGCGCAAAGCCAGGCCGTAAAATTGGCCATATCACCGCTGTGGGAGCCGATCTCAGCGAAGTTGAGGCACGCGCCCAAGCAGCCGTTGATCAATTGGAACATGTGCTGGCAGAACCAGCTTAATCTGAACAAATTCAGCTTGTCAGGCGTAAATCGGGTGCTGCAAAGGCGCGGCATCCTCGATCAAGGCTTGGCATTTTTATTTTATGCGAAAGGACAATCATGAGCGCCGTAGTTGGGATTGTGATGGGCAGCGATTCAGATTTGGCCACAATGCAAGCAGCAGCCAGCATTTGCCACGAGTTTGCGATTGACTATGAGTTGCGGGTGGTTTCGGCCCATCGCACGCCTGCGTTGATGGCCGAATACGGCCAAACCGCCCATGAACGAGGACTCAAAGTGATCATCGCTGGCGCTGGCGGCGCGGCACATTTGCCCGGCATGCTGGCAGCCTATACACCATTGCCAGTCATTGGCGTGCCGGTGCCGATTGGCCATTTGCAGGGCGTTGATGCGTTGATGTCGATTGTGCAAATGCCTGGCGGCGTGCCAGTTGCCACCGTCGCGATTGGCCAAGCCAAAAACGCAGGCTTGCTGGCAATTCAAATTTTGGCCACCGCCGATGCAGCCTTACAAGCCAAATTGATTGAGTACAAACACGCCATGGCAGCAGAATCACAGGCCAAAAACGAGCGCCTTAGGTCAAGAATAAGCGAATAAATATTTCTAACCGCGAAGAACGCGAAGTTTCACGAAGACAGATTTAGGGCCTTGTTCAGGTTCTTGCTGAATTTTAACGCAGAGCCGCAGAGGAACGATGGCTCTTGGCTTTGGGCTATGGGAACGATAATCGCAACAATCTGTGCAATCTGTGGCTAAAATAAATTATGAAGGATGAATTATGAAGGATGAGGCTGTTGGCTAGCGGAACATCATTGGTGCAATTCGTGGAATTCGTGGCAAAAAAACAGCCTTCGCGTCCTTCGCGATCTTCGCGGTTCCGATCCTTCGTGCACTTCGTGGATCATATTGTTAACGCAAAGAGCTACAAAAAAGGGATCGGGCTGAAACCCGATCCCCAACAACCATTCCCCAACCCCCAACTCCTACAAATCGGCGACGTGTTCGTGAGCGTGATACGATGAGCGCACCATGGGGCCTGATTCGACGTGGCGGAAACCACGGGCCAAGCCTTGCTCGCGAAACCAGGTAAAGGTTTCTGGTGGCACATAGCGGTCAATCGCCCAGTGATCGCCCGATGGTGAGAGATACTGACCAATCGTCATTACGTCAACATCCGAGCGGCGCAAGGCATCCATCACGGTCAACACTTCTTCGTCGGTCTCGCCAGCGCCAACCATCAGGCCGCTTTTTGTCACGATAGTTGGCTGAAGGTCGCGGGCTAGGCGCAACAATTCGAGGCTTTGATAGAAATTAGCTCGTGGCCGGAACTTGCGAAACAACCTCGGCACGGTTTCGATGTTGTGGTTCAGCACATCGGGCTTGGCATCAAGCACAATCCGCAAGGCATCCCAGTTGCCATCAAAATCGGGAATCAGCACTTCGACTTTACAATCGGGCAATTGCTGGCGAATCAAATTGATCGATTCGGCAAAAATATGCGCGCCGCCATCAGCTTGATCATCGCGATTAACTGAGGTCAGCACAACATGCTTGAGTTTGAGGTGGGCAACCGCAGCGGCAATGCGCTGAGGCTCTTGTTCGTCGATTGGTTTGGGCTTGCCTTTGCCAATCGCGCAATAGCGACAACCGCGGGTACAGGTGTCGCCGAGTAATAAAAAGGTAGCTGTGCGATGATTCCAACACTCGCCAATATTGGGGCAGTGGGCTTCTTCGCAGACCGTATGCAAATCGAGTTCGCGCATAAGGCTATGCACATCCTCGTAGTTTTCCCCTATCGGAGCGCGAGCCTTAAGCCAAGCAGGGCGGCGGGGAGCCGCTGGCGCAGCTTTGGGCGCTTCAAAGAGTGTAATTGTATCCATGAAAACCCCTTGGATAACGCAACGAGCAGCATTTGCTCTTGCTCATATTGTAACGTGCTTTTGCTGCTTGTCATGCACCCAATTTTTCACCCTCGCTTGGCCCGCCGATCTAAAACATAGCCTTGAAATCATGTAAAAAGCGCTATGCAAATTTGGGCATAATTGCTAAAATTTAAGCTTGACATTTCAATTATGATGCGCTATATTTAGTGAAATTCTACTAAAATTTTAGATAAATTTTATAGAATTTTCCAGCAACAGTTGGGTCATGCCCCAAACTCACTTCCCGCTGAGCCAAATCATCACCTGAATTGATGTGCTGAAACGATCTAAATTTTTCAATAAAGTCGCTTGCAATCAAAGCGGCATTTTATGGCATCATGAGAGCCTATTCAAAGGTGACTAGGAGAACATGTATGACGCAGCGGATCACGATGGAAGACATTGCGCGGCAAAGCGGTGTCTCGTTGGCAACAGTTTCATTAGTATTACGCGACAAGCCTGGGATTAACGACGATACACGTCGCCGCGTGTTGGATATTGCCCGTGATCTTGGCTATCGCAAACGCTTAAACCATGAAAAGTTGGTTTCGCAATCGTTGCATAATGCTGGGGTGATCGTTAAGGCTTCGCTTGGCGATGATAGCCCGCTGACCAACCCATTTTATGCGCCGATTGTTGCAGGCATCGAGGCTGCTTGCCGCAAAATGCATATCAATTTGATGTACGCCACTGTGCCAGTTGATATGGAAAATCATCCCCAAGAAATGCCCCGCTTGCTCTCCGAAGATCATCTTGATGGGGTTTTGTTGGTCGGCGCATTCGCCGATGCAACGATTACCAAGCTCTTGCAACGTGAGGGTATTCCAGCAGTTTTGGTCGATGCCTACTCCCACGAACATGTCTACGATTCGGTTGTTTCGGATAACTTTCGCGCTGCCTACGAAGCAGTGAGCTATTTGATTGGCCATGGGCATCGGCATATTGGCTTGATTGGCACCACCAAAGAGGCCTACCCAAGCATTGCCGAACGCCGCAAGGGCTATATTCAAGCCTTAACCGATCATGGTATTCATGAGCAGTATTTTGGTGATTGCTTACTCACCATGCATGAAGGTAGCGATACATCAAGCATTCTGTTGCAACGCCATCCGCAAATTACCGCGCTTTTTTGTGCCAACGATATGATGGCAATTGGCGCGACCCAAGCTGCTCGGGCCTTGCATCGCCAAATTCCCCAAGATTTATCAATTATTGGTTTCGATAATATTGATATGGCGCAGCATCTGGCCCCAGCGCTGACCACAATGCATGTTGATAAAGTCAGCATGGGCCGCTTTGCCGTGCAACTGTTAGCCAACCGAGCCGAGTATCCGGAACAGGCTCCAGCAACAGTTTCGCTACGACCGCGCCTGATTGAACGCCAATCAGTTCAACGCTTGCAACCGCCAAAATAGGTTGCTTTGGAGGAGTATCAGCTATGGAAGCAGCGACGCTTCAATCCACCACTATGCTTGGAAGTGCGCTCCCATCAATTCCTTGGGAAGACCGCCCAGTCGGTAATTCAGATGTTGTCTGGCGCTACAGCGGTAATCCAGTTATTCCCCGTGATGCCATTCCAACCTCAAACAGTATTTTCAATAGTGCTGTTGTGCCCTTCAACGATGGCTTTGCTGGCGTGTTTCGCTGCGATGATAAACGCCGTGTGATGAACATTCACCGTGGCTTTAGCAAAGATGCTATCAATTGGGAAATTGATCCTGAGCCATTGCAATTTTCAGGCGATCCCGAAGTAACCGCATTTGAATATCGCTACGATCCACGGGTCTGTTGGATTGAAGATCGCTATTATGTCACGTGGTGTAATGGCTATCATGGCCCAACCATCGGCGTGGCCTATACCTACGATTTTGAAACCTTCCATCAATTAGAAAATGCGTTCTTGCCGTTCAATCGCAATGGGGTGCTCTTCCCCCGTAAGATCAATGGCAAATATGCCATGGTCAGCCGCCCCAGCGATAATGGCCACACGCCATTTGGCGATATTTACTATAGCGAAAGCCCAGATATGGAACACTGGGGCAAACATCGCTTTGTGATGGGCACCAAAGGCGGTTGGCAAAGCACCAAGATTGGCGCTGGCCCAACCCCAATCGAAACTAGCGAAGGCTGGTTGCTGTTCTATCACGGCGTATTGACCTCGTGCAATGGCTTTGTCTATAGCTTTGGGGCTGCATTGCTCGATTTGGAGCAACCATGGAAAGTGCGCTATCGCACGGCTCCCTATCTGCTTGCGCCCCAAACCTTGTACGAATGCGTTGGCGATGTGCCAAATGTGGCCTTCCCCTGCGCTGCCTTGACCGATGCACCCACAGGCCGGATTGCAATTTACTATGGCTGCGCCGATACAGTCACCGGCATTGCCTTCGCCCAAGTTGACGAAGTGTTAAGCTTCCTCAAAGCCAATTCCGAACTCTAGCATTGAGTTGGGGCTAGGCCATTGGGTCTAGGGCGGCGTTCCATTGGGGGTAGGTAATGCCAACACGCGTACCTACCCTGCAATAGGAAGATTGTGCTTGCAGAAGCATAGCGCTGGACTTGCTACAACATATATACTTAGCATGTTTGGGCAGGGTTGTCGATGCACAGCTTACTAACGCCCAAATAGCCTGCATCGATGCATGTATTGACCAAGGGAGGTCAGCGTTATGCACAGAAAGCACCAACAATCACGCCACCCAGTTCGAAGTTTTGGATTCAGTTTGATCGTGTTGCTGATCTTGGCTGCATGTGGTCAAGCAGCAACCCCACCAACCCAAGTCAACCCAACCAGCTTACCCACTGATACGCCGCCTACTGCTGTTCCCGCCCTTGCCAACTCGGCAGATAAAGCCTTGGTCATTTGGTCAACAGGCTCGGATGTTGAGGCGCTTTCGATTCAAGCAGCAGCAGATGTCTTTGTGCAGAAAAATCCTGGAGTCTTGATTAAAGTTCAAGCCTTGCCTTGGAGCGATGCCCACACCCAAATTCTTGAGGCCATTGCCGCTGATCGCGGCCCCGATTTGATGGCTGGTGGCATGTCATGGGGCATCGAGTTTGGCAAACTCGGCGGCATGATCGATTTGCAAAAAGCCTATCCTGCGGTCGTAACTGAGGTTAAGCAGAAGATGTTGCCCCAACTCCAAGATTCGTTATTCTTGGATACAGGCGAAGTCTATGCCTTGCAACTCGACGTTGCGCTGATGGGTATGTTCTATCGCACCGATTTGCTGCGCGATTTGGTTGGCTTGGAGCAAGCACCTCAAAACTGGACAGAACTCACCAAAGTGCTTGAAAAATCCAAAACAATCAATAAAAAAGGCTTTGCTATTGGCTGGGATAACGCTGGCTGGATCAGCTACTTTACCTTTTTATATTCAGCTGGCGGCAGCTTATATAACGACGATTGCAGCAAAGCAACGATCAATTCGGCGGCTGGCTTACAAGCACTGACCTACTTCCGCGATCTCTACACTAAATATCAAATCCCAACTGATACCAGTTTAGATATTGAAGCTGGTCTTGAAAGCGGCGACTATTTGGTCAGTTACGCTGGTACATGGAGCGTCGCATCAATTGACTTCAATCGGCCTGCCTTGGCTGGTAAATGGGGCTTTGCACCATTGCCCAAAAGCCCCAAAGGCAAAAGTGTCTCGTTCCTTGGCGGGCGGGTCATCGGCGTAATGGAAGCATCGCAGAACAAAGACATTGCCGCCGAGTTTATTCGCTTTTTGTATACCGAAGAAGCGGTTGCCGCTCAATCGACCTATGTGCAAAGTGCAAAGAATTATTATGTGCCGCCAAGTTTGCCATTGCTGAGCGCGGCCAAATTGCCAGCCAATATCGAAGCAGGCTTCCGTGGCTTGTTGGAGCAATCGGCAGGCCCGCCAAAGTGCGTCGGCTGGGAAGAAAGCACCAGCGATGTGCAAAAGCTCTTGCAAGAAGTCGTCTACAACAATGCTGATCCCCAAGATGCTTTAGATCAAGCAGCGGAGATCATGAATCGCAATTTGCAACCATAAGCCAATTGCGCCGCTTTGAGATTTGAAGTCGTTCAGGAGGAATTATGCATCGGATATTCAAGCGCTCGCAGGTTTGGTTGGTTCTCCTGCTGCTGATTGCCGCGTGTAGTCAGGCCAGCGATTCCGGCGGCGACCAAACCCTGAGCTTGCGCACCTTAACCGGCAATGCTGCGGTCTTTGGCACCATTGAGTTGGTCGTCGATACAGGCATCAAAGTCGCCAATCCCTATGATCCCGACCAAATGGATCTGATGGTGAGTTTTATCTCAGCAACTGGCCAAATTTATCGTGTGCCAGCCTTTTGGTATCAAGATTTTGATCAAATTACCTTGCAGCCCAAGGGCAACCCTGAGTGGCGCGTGCGCTTTACGCCCAGCGAGCCAGGCGCTTGGCAAGTCAAGGCCGAGCTAACCAAGCCAGCGCTGAGCAGCGATGTTATGACCATCGAAGTTTCGTCGAATAAACAATCGGCGGGCTTTGTACGGATCAATAGCAGCAATCCACGCTATTTCGCTCGCCAAGATGGCTCGTTCTTTATGCCAATCGGCCTGAACTTGGGCTGGCCAACCCAGCAGGGCGCAGGCATTTTGCGCGAATACGAACACTGGTTTGATCAACTCAGCAAAAACGGTGGCAACATCGCGCGCATTTGGATGGCCTCGTGGTCGTTTGGCATCGAATGGCAAGACACCGGTTTGGGCGATTATTCCAAGCGCATGCAACAAGCGTGGATGCTCGACCAAATTTTCAAATTGGCTGAACAACGCAACATCACAATTATGTTAACCTTGATCAATCATGGCGCATTCAGCACGAGCACCGATTCGGAATGGGACAAAAATCCCTACAACGCGGCCAACGGCGGGCCAATTGCCGAGCCACAATTGTTTGCCACCGACCTGCAAGCCCGCGAATTGTTCAAACATCGGGTGCGTTATATCGCAGCACGTTGGGCCCACTCGCCAAGTTTGTTTGCTTGGGAATGGTGGAACGAAGCCAACTGGACCCCCATTAACGATGCCTTGATGCAGCCGTGGGTAAGCGAAATGACGCGCCATTTGGCCCAGTTTGATCCTTATCAACATTTAGTTTCAACCAGCTACGCCAGCAACACGACCACCTCGATGTGGACGCAACCAGAGATCAATTTTACGCAACACCACGATTACACAGGCCGCGATTTGGGCCAAGCCTTCCCATTGGTGGTGCGCGAATTGAACGCTGCTGCGCCGCAAAAACCAGCCTTGGTGAGCGAGCTTGGTTATGCAGCAACAGGCCGCGACGAGGTAATCAACCGCGATGTTTGGCAATTCCATCAAGGCTTATGGGCTGCACCATTCAGCGGCTTTGCTGGCAGCGGTATGTATTGGTGGTGGGACACGTTGGTCGATCCCGATAACTTGTGGAGCGAATACAACAAGTTAGCTCAGTTTTTCAAAGACCAAGATTTGACCAGCTTTAGCCCAGTTAGTGCTCAAGTTTCGCCGTTGAAGGCGCGAGCGCTGGCCTTGCAAACCAAATCGCAAGCGCTAGTGTGGGTGCGCAGCAACGAATACGAGCCAGAAGCATTAACCAACGCCTACGAAGAAGCGCTCAAAAAGCGCGAATTCAACGATAGCTGGAAATATGTACCACCGACCTATGCCGATTTGACGCTCAAATTGAGCGGGCTTGAAGCAGGAACCTACCAAGCAACCTGGTACGATCCGCAAACTGGCACATGGTCGGATTCGACAACGGTTACCCTAGAAGCAGAGGCCGCAACCATTGCCGTGCCAAGCTTCAATTATGACTTAGCCTTAAAACTCGTCAAGCAATAAAGTTTATTGCTTAACAATCTTGGGCCATATAGGTTTTGGGTAGCCGCTATCACAAATTAGCAACTATTTGCCTGCGTGATAGGGGCGCTCAGCGGCCTATGTGGCTTTTTATTGGCAAAAATAGCTGCCAAGGATGGTTTCATGCCACATTACGGCTTCAATTTACAATGGATGTATCATTATGTTCAGGGCAAGTTGCCAGCAGAACCAGACCATAAGGCCTTGAACTGGATCGCCAAGCAGGGCTTTAATTTTATTCGCATTCCAACCAATTATTGGTTTTGGACGCGCGATTGGCAATATACCAACCCCGATGAGACGATCATCGGGTATATTGACCGTTACATCGCTGCATGTCGCGAATATGGCCTGCATGTGAGCCTAAACTTGCATCGAGCGCCCGGATATTGTATCAATGGGAACGATCTCGAACGGCATAATTTATGGCAAGATGCTGAAGCCCAAGATGGCTTTGTGTGGCTCTGGGAATATTTTGCCCAACGCTACAAAGGCATTGCTGCTGGCGAATTAAGCTTCGATTTGCTCAACGAACCGCCGAATATCGACCAGTATGGCTTGACGCGACTCAACCATGCGGCGATCATGCGACGGACAGTTGCTGCAATTCGCGCAGTTGACCCGCAACGGGCAATTGTGATCGATGGGCTAGGTGGTGGCCACTTGGCAATGCCCGAACTCGCTGACTTGGGCGTAACCCACAGCGGGCGCGGCTATCAGCCAATGGCGGTGAGCCACTACCAAGCTAGTTGGTGGGATGGGCACGAAGGTTTAGCGGCTCCAACGTACCCATTAGAATGGCACAATCATTATTGGGATCGGGCTGGCTTAGTCGAGTTCTACCGTCCATGGCGCGACGTACAAGCGCGGAACGTCGCCATCCATATCGGTGAATTCGGCTGCTATAACCGCACACCCAACGATGTGGCGCTGCGCTGGTTCCGCGATATTCTCAGCGTTTATCAAGAATTTGGTTGGGGCTTCGGTCTATGGGAGTTCGAAGGCGCATTTGGAATTATCAATCATGGCCGACCACATGCCCGCTACGACGTTGTTGATGGCTACTCCGTTGACCGTGATTTACTCGATTTGCTCCTCGCTGCCCGTCTGCCCGAAGCGCCAGAAGGAATACAATAATGGCGAATCTCGTAGATGGCGGCTTTGATCATGGCGTGCGCGAAATCTGGCAAGCACAGTTTCGCAATGAAGTGTTGGGTAATATTTTGCCTTTTTGGGCAAACCACACGCTTGATCATGAGCATGGTGGCTTTTATGGCGGCTTAACCAACGATCTGACAATCCATAATGAGTTTCCTCGCTCAGCCGTATTATGTGGCCGGATTCTGTGGACGTTTGCATGTGCATATCGTACGCTTGGCGACCCACGCGATTTGGCGGTGGCCGAGTATGCCTATGCCTACCTTAAACAGGCGTTTTGGGATAAAACCTACGGCGGATTATATTGGTCGATTGATGCCAACGGCCAGCCTTTGGCCGAGCATAAACAAACCTATGCCCAGTCGTTTGCTATCTACGGTTTGGCAGAATACGTGCGCGCCACTGGCGATCAGAGCGCCTTGGCCTTGGCCCAGGAAATTTTCCATTTGCTCGAAAATCATGCCTTCGACCCAGCCTACGGTGGCTATATCGAAGGTTGTGATCGGGTTTGGCAGCCGCTTGGCGATAGCCGCCTAAGCAAGCTTGAGCCAGAAGCCCGCAAAACCATGAACACCATGCTGCATATGATGGAAGCCTACGCCAACCTTCTGCGGGTGTGGGATGTGGCCGATGTGCGCCAGCAATTGGCTAGCCTGATCGAAGCCTGCTGCGAACACATTATTGATCCCGTGCAAGGCCGCTTTCACCTGTTTTTCGATGATCAATGGAACCACAGCGAGCATGGCATTTCGTATGGCCACGATATTGAAGGCAGTTGGTTGCTGATGGAAGCAGCCCATGTGCTTGGCGATGCGCGGCTGATTGCCAAAGCAGAAACCTTGGCAATTGGTATGGCCGAAGCAGTCTATCGCAATGGCCGTCACGCCGATGGCAGCATCATTCACGAGCGTGCCGCCGATGGCTCGATCAACTTCGAGCGCCATTGGTGGCCACAAGCAGAAGCCGTCGTTGGCTTCTACAACGCCTATCAGGCAACCGGCAACCAAGAGTTTGCCCAAGCCGCTTACGATAGTTGGGATTTTATTCAACGCTATTTTATCGACCACGATCATGGCGATTGGTTCAAGATTTTAGATGCCCAAAACCAACCATTGGGAGCGATTCCAAAAGTTGGCCCGTGGGAATGCCCCTATCACCATGCGCGGGTTTGTTTTGAAATGATCGAACGTTTAGCTGAACACAATGTGAGTGTTCAGATGCGAGGCTAACATGCAATTTGACATGCCCTTAGAGCAACTGCGCGAATATCTCCCCGAACGCACTGAGCCAGCAGATTTTGACCAATTTTGGCAAAATACCTTAGCTGATGCGCGCCAATATCCTTTGAATGCAACCTTCGAGCCGTATGATATGGGCTTGCCCTTGATCGAAGCCTACGATGTGACCTTCAATGGTTATGGCGGCCAGCCAATCAAAGGTTGGTTCTTGTTGCCACGCAACACTACCCAGCCACTGCCTTGTATTGTCGAATATATTGGCTATGGCGGGGGTCGTGGTTTGGCGATCGATTGGCTATTGTGGCCAACCGCTGGCTATGCCGTTTTCGCCATGGATAATCGCGGCCAAGGCTCAAACTGGCGTACTGGCGACACCCCCGACATCGAAATTGAGGGTGGCAATCCGCAAATTCCTGGCTTTATGACCCGCGGCGTGCTCAGCCCACAAACCTATTTCTACCGCCGTTTGTTCACCGATGCAGTGCGGGCGATCGAAGCCGCCCGTTCGCATCCATTAGTTGATGCAAGCAAAGTAGCCTTGGCTGGCGGCAGTCAAGGTGGCGGCATCGCGATTGCGGCAGCAGGCTTGCAACCAGATGTGGCTGCCGTCTTGCCTGATGTGCCATTTTTGTGCCACTATCGCCGCGCCACCACCATGGTCGATAGCTATCCCTACGCCGAAATCGCCCAATATTGCGCCCGCCATCGCACCAAAATCGAGCAAGTATTCAATACCTTGGATTATTTTGATGGCGTGCAATTTGCGGCCCGCGCCACCAGCCCAACCCTGTTCTCAGTGGGCTTGATGGATGATGTTTGTCCGCCATCAACCGTCTTTGCTGCCTACAACCATTATGCTGGGCCAAAAGAGATTGTGGTTTGGCAGTTCAATCGTCACGAAGGCGGCGAGAACTTCCAAACCCTTGAAAAACTCAAATTCCTAGCCAAACTTTGGGGCAATGAGGAACGCACTGCATGAGCGTCATCGAGCTCTATCCGTTGCTGACTCAAGCGCGGTATGTCGAGCCAATTTGGGGTGGTCCCCAATTGGCTCGCTGGCTGCATTTGCCCAACCCAGAGCAAAGCAAGCTCGGCGAAGTTTGGCAGGTCTACGATCAAAATCTGGTTGTCAATGGCTCGTTGGCTGGTCAGACCTTAGCCGAGGTCACCAGCCAATTTGGCCCAGCCTTGGTTGGCACAACCACCAACGAACGCTATGGCCATGATTTTCCGTTGTTGTTGAAATTCATTGCTGCCGCCCAACCGCTGTCGGTGCAAGTCCATCCCGACGATGCCTACGCCCACACGCACGAGGCTGCCAGCGGATTTCATGGCAAAACTGAGGCTTGGTACATTCTCGAAGCAGAAAGCGGAGCCGAGGTAGTGCATGGCTTTCGCGATGCAACTACGCGTCAAGCCTGTGAAGCAGCGCTCGCGGCTGGCACGCTACCGGAGCTGTTGCGCCAAGTGCCAGTCAGCGCTGGCGATTTGGTCTTTGTGCCCGCCAAAACGATTCATGCAATCAACCCGGGCGTGGTATTGTTCGAGATTCAGCAAAAATCCGACCTGACCTATCGGGTCTACGATTATGATCGGCGCGATGCGGCCACAGGTTTGCCACGTCAACTGCATCTTGAACAAGCCTTCGAGGTCTTAGATTTTGCAGCAACCGAGCCAGCCTTGGTTGATCCAATGCAAATTAATCCAAATGTACGCTTGCTGGTGCGTTGTCCATTCTTCAGCTTGGAGCATTGGCAACTCAACAGCATTCAATCGTTGAGCACCTCGGTCACCAGTTTTGATTGCTGGACGGTGATCAATGGCAACTGTAGCCTTGGTTGGAGCGCTGGCAGCATTGAATTAAGCCATGGCATGTCGGTCATCGTGCCCGCCCAATTGGGCCAGTACCAACTTTATCCCGAACCAAGCGCCGAATTGCTTCGGGCGTATGTGTAGGGCTGGGGATCGGTTGTTGGGGACTGGGGATCGGCTGCGAAAAGCGAGATACGAGTGCTTTCGTGCACGTTGTGTTCTTCGTGATTAACATTCACCGATCCCCAACGACCAATTCCCGATCCCCAATTAATCTAGCTTGCCCTCACTAGTATGTGTAAGGCTGAGGATCGATTGTTGGGGACTGGGGATCGGCTGCGAAAAGCGAGATACGAGTGCTTTCGTGCACGTTGTGTTCTTCGTGATTAACATTCACCGATCCCCAACGACCAATCCCCGATCCCCAATTAATCTAGCTTGCCCTCACTAGTATGTGTAAGGCTGAGGATCGATTGTTGGGGACTGGGGATCGGCTGCGAAAAGCGAGATACGAGTGCTTTCGTGCACGTTGTGTTCTTCGTGATTAACATTCACCG
Source organism: Herpetosiphon llansteffanensis (assembly GCF_003205875.1). Classification (GTDB taxonomy): domain Bacteria; phylum Chloroflexota; class Chloroflexia; order Chloroflexales; family Herpetosiphonaceae; genus Herpetosiphon; species Herpetosiphon llansteffanensis. Next base: position 2,845 of record NZ_PUBZ01000154.1, on the reverse strand, counting down.
ATCCCCAACGACCAATCCCCGATCCCCAATTAATCTAGCTTGCCCTCACTATTTGGGGCAAAGAAAGAAACAGGATTCATGCAAAAGCTCGCATTGCAGCAAGCATGGCAGGCCAAACAACGTGACCCTCAACGCACCGTGCTCGCTGATGCGACCAGCAGCGAGGGCTGGATTGCCGCGCCAGTTCCCGGCACGATCTACGAAGCATTAATTGCCGCGAAACAGATTCCCGATCCATTCGATGGCCTGAATGAGCTTGATGTTCAGTGGGTTGGCGATGTCGATTGGCTCTATCGCTGCGATTTTGAGCTGAGCGCTGAACAAGCCAGCCAACCAGCAGCCTTGCACTTTGCAGGCTTGGATACCATCGCCACGGTTTGGCTCAATGACCAGGAATTGTTCAGCAGCGATAATATGTTTGTGCCGCAACGCGCAGTTGTCAGCAATCAATTGCAGGCTGGCAAGAATCAATTATTGATTGAATTTCGCTCGGCATTGAAACATGGCCATGGCTTGCAAGCAGAAATGGGCCAGCTCGGCGTGTGGAATGGCGACCCAAGCCGTTTATACCTGCGCAAAGCCCAATATCACTATGGCTGGGATTGGGGTCCGGCGTTATTAACTGCTGGCCCTTGGCTGCCAGTCACCCTAGAATTGGGCGCGACGCGCTTGAGCGATCTGGCATGCCCAATCACCGTAGCCGATGATTGCTCAACTGCCGATTTTGGTGTAACTGCAACCGTTGCGGATGCGACAGCAGATACAGCGGTTTTGATTCAATTGTGGAATCCAGCAGGCGAGTTAATCGCTGAAAAACACCAATTGGTTGGTGCTGGCAGCGTGCAGCACACAATTACCGTCGATCAGCCAAGCCTGTGGTGGCCGCATGGCTATGGTGCACAAGCTCGCTATCGCTTGACGGTCAGCGTCTTTGCTGGCCAAACGCAGCTTGATCAGCGTGAATTGCAGCTTGGCGTGCGCCGTGTGCGCTTGGTGCAAGAGCCATTACGCGACGAAGCAGGCGAAACATTTCTGTTTGAAATCAACAATGTGCCCATGTTCTGTGGCGGCGCAAATTGGATTCCCGCCGATCTGCTAACCAATCGAATCAGCAACGAAACCTATCGCCGCTTGCTGCAAGCCTCGGTGGATAGCCATATGATCATGATTCGGATTTGGGGCGGTGGCATTTACGAGGTCGATCATTTCTATGATCTCTGCGATGAGCTAGGCTTGCTGGTTTGGCAAGATTTTATGTTTGCCTGCGGCATGTATCCAGCGCATCCGGCATTTTTGGCCAGCGTCGAGGCCGAAGCAATCGCCCAAGTGCAACGCTTGCGCCATCATCCCTCGATTGTGCTGTGGTGTGGCAACAACGAAGATTACCAAATTGCCCAAACCTTCAACGCCTATGATCATAGTTTTCAGGGCGATTTTACCCAAACCAGCTTTCCGGCGCGCGAAATCTACGAGCGCTTGCTGCCCAAGGTTTGCGCTACCTACGATCCAACGACGCTCTATTGGCCTGGCAGCCCCTACGGCGGAACCGATGTGTATGATAAAACTCGCGGCGACCGCCACACCTGGGATGTTTGGCATAGCGCGATGGCTCCCTACCAAGATTATCCCAAATACGAAGGCCGCTTTGTCAGCGAGTTTGGCATGGAATCAAGTGCAGCCTTGCAAACCCTGTTGAGCGTGTTGCCCGCAGATCAGCGCTATCCCCAAAGCCGCGTCGTCGAGCACCACAACAAATCTGAGGGTGGCGCACGCCGCTTGGCAGTGTACCTCAACGATACCTTGCGCTTCGAAAATACGCTTGAATCATATGTTTATGCGACCCAATTTATGCAAGCAGAAGCCTTGGCGGCGGCCTATCGCGGCTGGCGGCGGCGTTGGGCTGGCCCAGGTCGTTATGCAGTAGCAGGAGCCTTGGTTTGGCAACTCAACGATTGTTGGCCGGTGATTAGCTGGGCAATTATCGATTCGGCTTTGCGCAATAAACCTGCCATCTATAGCATTGGCCGCGAGCTAGCGCCGATCAGCGCAGGCTTACAACGCACCAAGGCCCAGCTTGAGGCTTGGGTGGTCAATGGCATGCTCAAATCAAGCAATGCAAGCATCATCATTACAGGTTACGATTTGCAAGGCAGATTGCTATTTGAGCAAAACTATACTCACGAATTAGCCGCCAATCAAGCCAACCCAATCACCAGCTTCGAAATAGCGCTAGCTGATCAAACCGTAGTTGGCTTACAGGTGGTAATTGATGGTGCAGTGGTAGCGCGAGCAAGCTCGTGGCCTGAGCCATTCAAATATCTGCCAGCCTACGACCCACAAATCAGCGTCACGCGCTTAGCCGACGATTGGCTTGAAATCAGCAGTCAACGGCCAGCCAAAGGAGTTTGGTTGCAAGCAGGCGATGCAGTTCACTGGAGCGATAATCTGCTTGATCTGTTGCCCAACCAACCGCAGCGCATTCAAGCTCGCGGCTTGGGCCAGCAGCCAATCGAGATCAAGTGGCTGCATTGGGATCAGCAAGAGCAAAGAGCATAGAACATAAGATTTGGGGATCGGGTCGGTGATTGGATCGCGTTTGATCCACGAAGGACACGAAGGGGGAATTGGCTACAGGCTATATGTAGTGGTTCATCACATGATCCCCTCACCCCAACCCCTCTCCCGTGCGCGGGCGAGGGGCTTTAACTCTCTGGTTCTCCCCCAATTCATTGGTAAAAAATAGTCGGCTCCCCCTCGCCCGCGTTTTCGTGGGAGAGGGGGTTGGGGGGTGAGGGAACGTTCCACAGCCGACCAATCCCCAACCCCCAATCTCTGACCCCTGACC
>NZ_PUBZ01000153.1 GCF_003205875.1 Herpetosiphon llansteffanensis | reverse complement strand
GATCAGAGGCTGGGGATCAGGGGTCAGGGATTGGGGATCGCTTTCAAGGGCAGGTTGTAAGATCCCCTCACCCCAACCCCTCTCCTGTGGCGCGGGCGAGGGGCTTTCATTCAGTGGTTCTTGCATGAATCGTGATGATACCGAAGGCTCCCCCTCGCCCGCATCCAGTGGGAGAGGGGGTTGGGGGTGAGGGAACGCTCTATAGCAGACCACTTGCTAAACCCCTATCCTTATAATGTCGGGGATCAGGGGCTGGCGATCGGGGATCGCAACTACAACGACAGTATCTCAGCACCGACCCCCAACAACCAACCCCCGATCCCCATAGCTCACCAAATGATTAAAAAGCTAAATCTTTTTGCTTGACAAGCCTAGATCGCTTGTGTATACTTCGTCCAACAAACGAACGAACCAAAAGTACCAGCCCAAATCGGGACATTTGCCTAATCGTGCTCACAACGCCAGCCATCATTTCAGCTTTGTACGACGGTATTTTTCTAGGGCTAAAACTTTGTTCGCTCTATAAACAAATTGATAGTGGCTCGATGGATCGCCGTTGATTCATTCCCCGTAGATGCTGTGTGATCTCGAACATCCTAGGCCTGAGTATCATCCAGCTGCCTTGACTCGATCAACCGTTCACGTCCCAAAGGAGGGTCGTTTATGTCACGGACCACTCGCGCAATCGCGCGGTTGACACTGTTCGTCTTGGTTGTGATCATCTTCTCGGTTGGCTTCCTTGGAACCGCTCCACGAGCAACCCAAGCTCAAACGACACCACGCACGGTTTTCGTCCATTTATTCGAATGGAAATGGACTGACATCGCCAAAGAATGCGAAAATTGGCTCGGACCCAAAGGCTTCTCTGCGGTTCAAGTCTCTCCACCCCAAGAACATATCCAAGGCGCGCAATGGTGGACGCGCTATCAACCAGTCAGTTATCAAATTCAAAGCCGCTCTGGCACTCGCGCCGAGTTTGCCAATATGGTTTCACGCTGTAAAGCAGTTGGCGTAGATATTTATGTCGATGCTGTGATCAACCACATGACTGGCGTTGGCAGCGGCACTGGCGTTGCTGGCACGAGCTATAGCAGCTATACCTACCCCAGCAACTACCAAAGCCAAGATTTCCACCACTGTGGCCGCAATGGCAACGACGATATTAGCAACTACCAAGATCGTTGGGAAGTGCAAAATTGTGAGTTGGTGAACCTCGCCGACCTCAAAACTGAATCAGATTATGTGCGCGGCAAATTAGCTGCCTACCTCAATGATCTGCGTGGTTTGGGCGTGGCTGGCTTCCGCATCGATGCCGCCAAACACATGCCCGCCGCCGACATCGCCAACATCATGAGCCGCGCCAGCAATCCTTATATCTATCAAGAAGTGATTGATCAAGGCGGCGAGCCAATTACCTCTGGCGAATACACCGGCAACGGCGATGTAACCGAGTTCAAATACAGCACCAACATTGGCCGCATGTTCAAAACCGATAAGCTCGCCAACATGAGCAACTTCGGCACACCATGGGGCTTTATCGCCAGCGATAGCGCTGTGGTCTTTACCGACAACCACGATAACCAACGCGGCCATGGCGGCGCTGGCAACGTGGTGACCTTCAAAGATGGCAAACTCTACGAACTTGCCAACGTCTTTGCCTTGGCTTGGCCGTATGGCTACCCCCAAGTTATGTCGAGCTACAATTTCAGCAATGGAGACCAAGGCCCACCAAGCAGCAATGTTTACAACGGCAACACCGCCGATTGTGGCGGCAGCAACTGGGTTTGTGAGCATCGCTGGCGCGGCATTGCCAACATGGTCGGCTTCCGCAACTACACCAGCACGGCATTTAGCACCAGCAATTGGTGGTCGAATGGCAATAATCAAATCTCATTCAGCCGTGGCAGCTTGGGTTTTGTCGCCATCAATCGCGAAGGCAGCAGCCTAAATCGCACGTTCGCCACTGGCTTGCCAGCAGGCAGCTACTGCGATGTGATTCACGGCGATTTCAATAATGGGGTTTGTTCAGGCCCAACCGTCAGCGTCAATGGCAGCGGTCAAGCAACGATCACTGTCGCCGCGATGGATTCGGTGGCAATTCACGGTGGCGCAAAAATCAATGGCACAAACCCAACACCAGTGCCAACCACGCCACCAGTACCAACAACCCCACCAAGCAGCACAATTGCTGTGACCTTCAACGAAAATGCCACCACAACTTGGGGCCAAAATGTCTATGTCATTGGCAATGTTGCGGCGCTTGGCAGCTGGAATACCGCCAATGCTGTGCTGCTCTCATCAGCAAGCTACCCAGTTTGGAGCAAAACAATCAACGTGCCAGCCAACACCGCCATCGAATACAAATACATCAAGAAAGATGGCGCAGGCAATGTAACGTGGGAAAGCGGGACGAACCGCAGCTTCACCACGCCCGGTAGCGGCAGCGTTACCCGCAATGATAGCTGGAAATAGCTGTTGAGTTTTTAACCACGAAGGACACGAAGTTTCACTAAGGTTGGGTTATTGGTTCTCTGATATTTGTACAAAACTCAGGTTTCCAACTGGCCCAACATTCATGCTCTTCGTGTCCTTCGTGGTTAAATAATATCCTTGGTTATTTCGTAAAATTCTGGCTCGGCAAAAGCTAGGCGTTGGCGCATCACCTCGATTGCTTGGGGATTTTGATCGATCAAGGTGAAGTTGCGGCCATTGCGCGCGGCAGCCTCGCCAAATGAGCCACTACCAGCAAAAAAATCCAGCAGTTGATCGTTGGGGTTGGAGTGGACACGCACAATGCGGTTGAGAATCGCTAGCGGTTTTTGGGTTGGGTAACCAGTTTTTTCCTTGCCATTCGGGCTAACAATCGTGTTCCACCAAACATCAGTCGGCGTTTTGCCGCGCGCTGCCTTCTCAGGCCCAACTAAGCCAGGAGCCATGTAGGGAATACGGTCGATTGCCGCATAATTAAAGGTGTAGTTTTCTGGATCTTTGGCATACCACAGAATCGTATCGTGCTTGGTTGACCATTTTTTGCGCGAGCGCGCACCGTAATCGTAGGCCCAAATAATTTCGTTGATAAACGAATCGCGGCCAAAAATCTGGTCGAGCAGCACCTTGCAATAATGCACTTCGCGATAATCAATATGAAAAAAGAAACTGCCTTGCGGTTTCAGCAAACGGTAGGCTTCGAGCAAACGTGGCTCAATAAAGGCCAGAAAATCATCAAAACTATCGCCATAGGCCCGCTCGCCAACTTTGATACTGCTATAGCGATGCCCGCCAAAGCCAACCCGATCGCCGTGCTCGGAGCGAACGGTGCGCAATTGGGTGCGACTTTGCACTTTGCCAGTGTTGAAAGGCGGGTCAATGTAGATTAAATCATAGCTGGATGCTGGCAGGCTCGCCAAAACAGCCAGATTATCGCCAAAATAAAGTTTATTCATGATGCTGTTGTAGTGCTTCCTCAATCGCTAAGCGTTCGGCTTCACTCAATGAACGCTTGCCTTCCAACCAAGCCCGTAGAACTGCCGGATCGCAACCACTCGCCGCCGCAAGTTGGGCCACCGTCCAGCTGCGTTGCGCCAACCATAATAGCACCTCGCGCCGCTGGTCGTTCAACGGTTGGACTTTACGCCGCCGCATTAGCTTAATAACTCACGAATTGGCACAATAAATTGGGGTAACAGTCGCACATGCTCGAGGCAATCGTTGCTCCCCAAAACCAAGCGTTGTTGATTTGCTTCAATCTGATGCACGCTGCCCAAACGTGGATAGATGATCCACATTAACTGGACATTTGCCGCCAAATAATCATTGATCTTCTCTTCAACGTCAATGGCTCGTTCATTGGGCGAGATGACCTCAACCGCTACAGTTGGCGCACCTTGCCAATAGCCATCACTGCGTTGCTGCAACCCAAGCTGATCTGCATTAATAAAAAACACATCAGCGGCGCGGAGGGTATTTGGGCCAAGCACAAAGCCTAATTCCGTGCCAACGAGGCCAGGTTGTTGCTGGGATTGGTTCCATAAACTAAGCCTAACGAGTAATTTGGTAACAACCAAACTATGTTGGAGTTGAACAGGACTCACAGGTTGCACTACTCCATGAACTAATTCAGCATGCGAAAAATCTGCTTGAAGAAAGCTTTGGAGATCAATCAAGGTTTGGGTTGTCATGATCAACTCCTTTTATACGCCCTCAAGCCATGAAGCAGGAGTCCAGTCGGAATCACCGCCAACTGGCAGTTGCACTGTAAAGGTCGTGCCGCGACCTTCTTCGCTATCAAACCAGATTTTGCCGCCGTGCAATTCTACCAACGATTTGGTGATGTTTAGGCCCAAGCCAGTGCCGCCAGCCTGCTCCTTGAGTGGGTTTTCCGAGCGGAAGAAACGGGTGAAAATATGCTGTTGATCATCAGCAGCAATCCCCACGCCGCTATCTTTGACCGCCAAGGTAACTGAATCGCTGCCATTGCTCACCACCACATCGATGCGCCCGCCATCGCGGGTATATTTGTAGGCATTCGAGATCAAATTGGTGACGATTTGGCGCATCCGTTCGGGGTCGGCGATCATCGGTGGCAAATCATCTGGCACATCAAGCGCCAAAGAAATTTGCTTGCCGCTCCATTGTTGATGAATTGCCATGACGGTGGATTGAATCAGCTCGTCAAGATTAATTGGCTTGCGTTGCAGGCGCACTTTGCCCGATTCGATGCGCGAAACGTCGAGCAAATCGTTGAGAATTGCGTTCAAGCGTTCGATGTTGTTTTTGACGACGCTCAGAAATTGGCGTTGTTGCTCGGTCAAGGGGCCAAGCGTATGCAACATCAGCAAATCAATATAGCCGCTGATCGAGGTCAATGGGGTGCGCAATTCGTGCGAGGCGGTGGCGACAAACTCAGTCTTCATACGATCAGCCAATTCAGCAGCCGTAATATCGTGATAAACCACCACGCTGCCAAGCCATTCACTTTGCGAGGTAAACACCGGCGTACTCGATGCCCGAATCATGCGCCCACTTAGCTCAAATTGTTGGTAGGTTTGCTTTTCGGTCAGGCGTGGCTCGCTCTCAGGCGCACCAGGCAGGCTCATCAACGGCTTACCGAGCCATTCGACGGCTTCGATATTGAGCAATTGCTCGGCGGCTGGGTTGATCAACCGAATGCGGCCAACCCGATCGCCGACTACCACGCCATCGCCGATCGAACGCACAATCGCCAAACTACGACTGACTTCTTCTTCGCGCTGTTCGAGGGCTTGGCTCAAGCGGCGGGCTTGCTCGGTTGTGGCTCGATAAAGCTGCACATTGCTGAGCATCGTCATCACTTGATCACCAATGACCTGCACAAATTGAATATGTTCTTGGGTAAAGTGATTGATGCGGCTGTTGATCAGCACAATCACGCCTGCAACCCGCCCATCTTGCTCCATTGGCACGGCCAGCGCCGAACGACCTTTTTTGTCGTATTCGGTGCGCACCATCCAACGGTTATCTTCGGCAGTGTTGGGGATGATCACGGGAGCACGATGCTCAACGACCCAACCAGCCAAGCCTTGGCCACGTTCCAACGAAATGGCCTCGGTGCGTGTAATGTTGCGATCAAGATTGGTGCTAAATGCCAAGCGTCCGCTCTTGGGATCGATCAGCATAATCCCGCCGCGTTCTGCTTGAGTCGCTTGGGCAATCAGTAAGAGCGCTTGATCAAGCAATGGTTGCGGTTCGAGCGTGCCGCTCAGCGCGCGCACAATCTGATACATACTTTCGGCGCGGGTCCGGGCGCGCATGGCATCTTCGGCGGTACGACCCATTTCGGCGGTCGTAGCCTCGATGCGTTGCGCCAAGGTATTTTGCAGCGCAGCGTTTTCCAGCACGGCGGCAGCTTGCGAGGCCAACAATTCGAGCAGCGGCGCGGTGTCGGTCAGACGTTTGCGGGCCTTGGGATCATCGTCGCCAACCGTCAGCAAACCACAAATCTCGCCAGTTGCGGTGCGGACTGGCACCAGCATATAGTGCTCGCCAGCAATATCGCGGAAGGGCAGCGAATCGGCCAAATAGGCATTATCGCCAATGCGGCGGTCGTCGCGCAACAGCACCGAAATCTCGTCCCATGGAATTGAGAGCATTTCGGTTGCGCCAAGCGTGCGGCCACTTGCGCCAATTGCCACCGCCATGCGCAGCGTGCGCGCCCGCCAATCGACGGTTGAAGCGCTCGCAAAAATAAACGGGCCACAGGCTTTGGCGGCGCTGGCCAATTCTTCGAGGGTTTCTTCTGGGCTAAGCGAGCCACGCAAACGCTCGGCAGCTCTGGTTGCCCGCCGAATCGGTGCTTCTGGCAGCATCGCTGGGTAATCAAAGCGCGGTCGCGCCGCCAACCAGACCGCAACTGCAACCAAAACAAAGCCCAAGCTGCGCAAACCAACTTCCAACGCAACCGTTTCAACATCAACCGCCGGAACCAACACATTGCTGACAGCCCAAGCAATTACCATCAAGCCAATTGCGCTGAAGGCCCAACGGGGTGGCAACATTTGCGGAATCGCAATCGCTGGAATCAGCAACACCGACCAGAGCGCCGTATGATAGCCTTCGCTGAGAATCGCCACGCTCAACGGCAAGGCCAAAATACCAAGCGTGCGCAACTCGCGCCAATCGCCTTCGGGATTAAAAAGCCATGGCAACGCCACAGCAGTTACACCTAAAACACTCGCAATAATCGTCAAGCGATCAGTTGGAATGCTGGTGCTAAACGTGTAGCCAAAAAGCACGAGCGCAAAGCAAGCTAAGGCCCAAGCAAGAGGACGAATACGAGTTAGCCAAATGCGAAAAGACGAGTTGCGGCCCATGGATCGGTCTCCCCAAGTCCAAGATGGCGCTATTATACTACGATGAGTGGTGTTATGCAGTATGGTTCTAAAATTTGCTTAAGCAAAAGCCCCTTGGAATGAGCACAAACCAAGGGGCCGTGATCAATTAGGCTTTGTTTTGAAAGGCAAGCATCGGCGGCATCGGCGTTTCCGGCTCTTCTTTATGTTCCCACGGCAACTCGCCAGCTCGTAAATAGCGTGGATCGTCTGGTTGGCGCAACCGACCATTGATATATTGATAGCTATCGCGGGCAACTGCTGCCATGGGCGCGAAGATAATGACCCCCAAAAGCCCTGAAACCGTGCCAGCAACCACCAAAAGCACCATCAAAATTGCGGCGTGAATTTCGACAATCGCGCCAATAATCCGTGGCACTAAGAAATTATTTTCAATCTGCTGGATCAGAATATACAAGCCAGCAATCACCAAACCCATCGGCAACGAGGTGGTTAAGCCCACAATCACCGCCGGAATTGCCCCAATAATTGGCCCAATCACGGGGATTAATTCAGTAAAGCCAGCAACCAAAGCCAATAGCAACTTGTACGGAATTTCGCCAGGCATGATCAAATCAACAGCCCACAAACCAATATACGACATAATCGCAATCACCAAGCCAAGGATTAATTGGCCGCGAATATAGGCTGAAAACACGCGATCGAAGATTGAAAGCACAGTTAATACATCGGTGCGAATGGATTTGGGGATCATGCGAATAATCGCGGCCTTGCCCTTACGCTCATCAAGCAACACATAAAACAGCCAAAACGGAATAATCAAAAAGCCAGCAAGGAAGATCAGGGTTTGGAAAACCACCCCTAAGCCGTTTAAAATGCCACTTACCCCAGTTTCAACATAATTGGTAGCATTTTCTTTGATGGTATTGATGCCGTTGCTTACCTGCTTATCAATATCTTCTTGAATTGTGGCTGGTACTTCGCTACGATACCAGGTGAGCCCTTCGTTAATTTTTGGTTCAAGCGTATTTTCATAAAAACCAGGCAACGAGCGAATAAACCCATCGACTTGGCTGATTGCAGGCGGCACAATATAGAGCACCGAGCCAACCAAAATTCCCAAGCCCACCAAATACACCACCACAATCGCCGCCCAACGCGGAATCCAACGTTCCAATTTGTTGACCAGCGGCAGCAACAAATAGGCAAATACCAAGCCAAAAACAAATGGCAACAGTTGATTACCAGTGCGCCAGAGCAACCACAGCACCAGCCAAATTGCAAAGGCTGTCAGCGTCCAGCGGGCTAAATCGCGCCAAGTGGGAATTGTTTTGATGATTGGTTCTGGTGCTTTTGGCTCCACAAAGCCTCCCTACTGCGTATAATAGCTATTCCAGCGGTCGCTGCGGCTTGTGCCATCGCGTTCGCTAATAGTCCGAAAAATTTGGAAGGCATTCCAGCCGTTGCCAGTTGCTTCCATCGTTACTGTGCGGCCAGTGTCGCTGCCATACAAGGTAAAAGTTTGGTTTTTGTTGACCAAATCAGTGTCGACATCGATCAAAATATAGCCGTTGGTGTCGTTACGGAATTTCAAATCCGGCCCGCCCAAGGCAATCGTGGCATCCATGCCTGGCGGCGCATCGACTTCGTACCATGCCAAACGCCAGCTATGGTTATGGCGCTCCTCGATGGGCAAACCAGCCCAAAATGCCGCCCGAAACAGGGTCGTCGAAACCTGGCAAATTCCGCCACCAATGCTTGGCACCGACATGCCATTTTCAATCATTTCGCCAATTTGGTAGCCTTTTTCGAGCGAAATATCGCCAACCGTGCCACCAAACGATACAACTTCACCAGGAGCAATCAGTAGACCATCAAATTCCTTGCCACCAACTTCAACATTGCGGTCACGATTGTAATCTGGGTACGAACTGAAATCCGATGCGCCAACCCCAAGCACTTGATAAATGCCCAGCGCTTCAAGCTCGCCTGCTGGGGGAGCAGTTTCATGCAGATTAAAACTCAACGTTTGGTTATTGGCCGTGCTCAGAGCTTGGCCAATTTGGGTTTGAAGTTGGGCTTGATCGAGCGTGTAGCCAATTTGGCCAAAATGCCATTCGGTGGCGCGGTTGCCGTTGCGCACCAAGCGCGAAGCTTGAGCTGGTTGATCGTAGGTTTTGGCTAATTCTTGCACCAAGGCGGCAATTGCTGGCCTATTTTGGCCAAAGCCCTGTCCAGCTTGCGGCAATTTGCTGAGATCGAGCAAGCTAGCCCGATCAAATTGATGCTGCGTGCCATTGATCGTCAGCATTAATGGCGCGGCAGTTTGTTGATTGAGCTTTGGCAAAATGGCGTTAAGCTCAGTGGCTTTTTGGTGTGGTTGCAAGCCTTCTTGCACCACCAGCACAGTATAATCACGTGGCGCGGCGGCCCAATCGATGTTATTCCAAGCCGCTTGAAAGGCGGCCTTGGTTTGTGCATGATCTAGTTTTAAGCCAATCACATCGTTGCTGACCGCCCAAGTGCCATCCGGATTGCGCTGAAATTGGGCATCAACCGCAGGCCGATCGCTGGCTTCAGCCAAGGTTTGGATGGCGTTATCAAGTGATTGTTGATTCAGCAAAAGACCATCAGCTTTGATTGTGCTGACAATCCCCAAACTTTGGTTGCTCAGCCGCTCCGACCACGAATCTTCGCGGCCAATCTGCAAGGCGCGATCAGCAATCACTTGGGGATCAAAGCTAGTCAAGGCATTTAATGGCACAATCGCCGTTTGATCGCCTAATTGAACTTTAAAATGGTGGTTGTTCCAAGCCTGTAAGGTTGGCAGAATCGCATGCGCCGCCTCGTTGCTGGTCAAGCCGCTCAGTGATTGGCCAAAGGCTTGCACCCCAGGATAGACGCGATTGGCATAGGCAGCTTGAAAACCGCCAAAACCAAGCAAGGCCGCCAGCGCTGCTGCGCTCGACCAACGGGCAATTCTGCGCCAGTTGCGCCGCCGTTGCGGTTTGGCTTTGCTGCGCACACTTGGTGCAGGAGCAGCAACCACGCTGGGCAAACGCGGAATCGTGGCCCGAGGCAACGAACGTTGCGCCCAACGTAAACAATAGGCTTGGCGTTGACCGCTGTGCAACGCGCCCAACCAGCGCCATGCTTCGCCCAACATAGGGTCGATTTTAACGGCGCGGGTCAACAAAGCGGCACTATCACGATAACGCCCATATTTGATTGCCAACAAACCAGCTTTGGCCCAAGCAACTGCTTGTGGGTTTGGCGCAACTGCGGCCATACTACTCATCATAACTGCCCCCATCAATCGTTATGTCAGATGCGCTCTATCATAGGGCGTGGCAGATTCTAGCGTCAATCAAACGTTGCTCGTGAGCTGCTGATAAATCGCTGATACGGCATATTCTAGCCTACGCAGGCACAAAAGGTACTATTCAGCCTAAATCCTGTCGTGACAGTTGGGGAATTGCCAAATTGTAGCATGAATTAGCCCATGCCTAAACGTTTAATCGCAATCGCAACACCATCTTGCAAACTGGCAACGGTTACCACCGATCGAAAATCAATCCCTAAACTAACCAAGGTTTGGGCCACATCAGGCCGAATTCCAGCAATAATGGTCTGAACGCCGAGCAAACGCGCCGCCGCCGTGGCCTGCATTAAGCGCCGCCCAAGCTCAGTATCAATCGTTGGCACGCCAGTAACATCTAAAATTGCAATTTTGGCCCGATGATAACTAGCTCCAGCCAGCAACGTTTCTTCGATGCCCTCGCTTGAAGTGGCTAAAAGATCGCCGACCAAGGGCATAACAACCGTATGTTTGAGCACCGGAATGACGGGCAGGCTCAACTGGCGCAACTGGGCACGCAAAGCAGCTTGCGCCGCTTGCTCAGCCTGAATTTGGCTATCGCGCTGGCTAATTTCGGCTAGGCTTTGGCTCAATTGCGCATTCAATTGCTCGCGCTGAAGCGCCAATTCACGCTCTTTGGCTAATTGCTGTTCAAGTTTAGCCTCAGTTTGCGCTACCACTGCAAAGGCCCGTTTGGCGCGCCCAACCAACAAACGCACCGTCACCGCAATCACCGCCAGCACTAATAATTGGCAGAAGAAATTAATCAATAAGGCCGATTTAGGAACCAAAAACTTAATTGGAATAATCCCAGTGAATTCGCTGCCAATTACAAGCGAAAGAATAATCATCGAAGCAATACAAATAATCGTGGTTGCGCGTGAGGTATTGAGCACAATCGTGGCAATTAATGGCGGCACTTGAAACAAAACCCAAACTGAGCCATCAACTTCGCCAATAATTGGCCCCGTTAACGAAAGCATAAGCGTAATCGAGGCCAAATTGAGGTAAATGAGCCATTCGACGTAGCGCGAACGGCGCATGGCAAAGGTTATGGCCAACATTGTGCCAGCAATACCACAAATGCTCAGGCCAATTTGCAATTGTTGGCCATTGCCAGCGAAAAGCAAAATGAGCATAACGGCGAACAACGCTAAACCTTCGACCAAACTAAACAACTTAATCCGTTGCTCATTCGAAGTTTGAAGCAGATCCTCAATCTGACGGGGCGCGGCGGTGGTTTTTGCCATGGGGTGCCTCAGGTGCAAGATGCTGTTGCAGTATCCTACCATTATTTGGCCAATTTGTGGATTGACAAAACACCTAGACTTGGGGGGATTTTTCCACTATCAACAAGGAGTTGAACATGCGCCGCATTTTCGGGCTATGTTGTTTAGGTTGCTTGCTAGTTGGAAGTTGGTCAAGCAGCTCAAGTGATGGCCGAATCAATCAAACTCTGCCACCCGCCGATTTGCCCCAAGGCATAGCAGTTGGCGAGGTAACGACTACCAGTGCTGTGTTGTGGGCGCGAGCTGCTAGCCTTGGCACTGTCAATTTTGAATATAGCCTCAACGCCAATTTCAACCCAATTATTGGCTTGGTGCCAGTTGTGGTCAGCGACCTGATGCTGCCAGCCAAAACCAGCATCAACAATTTACAACCTGCCACAACCTATTTTTATCGCGCCACAACGCTCAATAATGCCTCGGTAAGCGGCAAATTTCGCACTGCGCCAGCGCTTGGCAGCTATAGCAATTTGCGCTTTGGGGCCAGCGGCGATCAACAAGGTGCACTCGCGCCGTTTCCGGCCTTAGCCAACGCCGATCAACGCAAACTTGATCTTTTCATCCATCTTGGCGATTCGATTTATGCAGATATTGGCTCGCCGGTGCTTGGCACTACCGCCAAAACTTTAGCAGAATTTCGCTTGAAGCATACCGAAAGTTATAGCACGCGGCTTAATTTGAATAGCTTGGCCGATTTACGCGCAACCACTGCTTGGCTAGCGACAACCGACGATCACGAAGTTGCCAACGATCATGCTGGTGGCGCGGCTCCGAGCAGCGATCCACGCTTTTTGCCCTCAAATGCAAGCTATATCAATGACACTGCTTATTTTGAAGCAGGCTACCAAGCCTTCGTTGAATATAACCCGCTGAATGAGCAATTTTATGGCGCAACTGGCGATCCGCGTACTGCCAACGAGCGCAAGCTTTATCGCTACCAACGCTATGGCAATATGGCAGCGTTTTTTGTGCTCGATGGGCGCTCATTCCGCGACCAAAAGCTGGCCGCCCCCAACAATACACAAGCCCAAATTGCCGCCTTTCTGACCGCAGTTTTCAGCCCAACCCGCACGCTGCTTGGCCAAGCCCAACGTGAGCAACTCGAAAGCGATTTGTTGGCGGCTCAGCAAGCCAACGTTACGTGGAAATTTGTGGTTGTGCCAGAGCCAATTCAAAACCTTGGCATCGCAGCGGCGAATGATCGCTTTGAGGGCTATGCCGCCGAGCGCACGCGTATTTTGAGCTTTATCAATCAACATGGAATTGAAAATGTGGTGTTTATTGCCGCCGATATTCATGGCACAGTTGTCAATAATTTGAGCTACCAAACTGCTGCCAACCAGCCACAAATTCCAACCAATGCTTGGGAGATTTCGGTTGGCTCGGTTGCTACAAGCTCACCGTATGGCGCGAGGGTGGCTTCAGCAGCGTTGGCTACGGGCATCATTACGCCAACCACTTATAATAATTATTTACAATTGCCCAACCCGCAACAGGATGCAGCGGCGGAAGGTTGGCTCAACACCAATTTAAATCTGTTTGGCTACACGCCAGTCGGCTTATACGATGCGCCATTCGCAGAACGCACGAGGTTATTACACGGGCGCTATCTGGCGGGCCATTATTTTGGCTGGACGGAATTTGGCATTAGCCTACCTTCGCAGACGCTACTGGTTTCGACCTACGGCATCGATACCTATGGAACCGGCGAGTTGGCCAATAATCCCAGCGAAGTGGTAAGTCGCGTTCCAGTAATCGTGCAGCAATTTACGGTTGAGCCAGTTGTAAGCGTTACGCCAACGCTGATGCTCACCCATTTGCCCTTGGTAACAAATTAGGGTTCAGGGGCTAGGGGTTAGGGATCAGGGGAATGGAACCACGAAGAACGCGAAGTTGCGCGAAGGTTGGATTGATTGGAACCCTGAATATTGAACTTATTGCAGGGTTCCAACCTAATCTAAACATTCGTGCTCTTCGTGTCATTCGTGGATCGAAGACTATTTAATCGTCATTGGTAGATAAACATTGTGAATGCCAACAGTGAACGTGCCCATCACATCGGGGCCTTGCACGCCGCCATTATCGTCGGTGGCATAAAGCTCAATGTTGTAGCGTCGTCCGGCGGCGCTGGCCTTGAAGCGCACCGTGAAATCTACTTGCATGCTAAATCCGGTTGGCCCGCTGCCTGCAAAGGTGCTATCGGCCAGATCAAGAATCGCGCTATCGCTTTCTAATGGCTCGCTTGTGCCCGCCGTAGCATAGCCAAGCACATCGCCGTTGCTATCGAGCAGGCTGAATGTGCCCGAAACGCCCTCGGTAAAGCGTGCCCACAACGCCACGCCATCGCCATCGACCAAGCGCAAATCAAGGTGCTCGATAATGCGCCATGGATCGGTGGTGTGTGTCCAACTCACGCTGAACGTCGTTTGCAAATCAACCTCAGTGCCGCCAACATTGGGCGTGATGCTGCTTACGCCGACGATTCCAAACGAAACTCGCAAACTCACGCTATTCGAATCGCCGCCGCCTGGCGTTGGGTTGCGCACCAACACCGAATAGAGGCCTTGGTTTGTCGTCGCTGGCATACTAAATTCCAGCCGATTGCTGCTGATGAAGCTTGTGCTGCGTTCGGTTCCATCCACAACCACCTTGGAATTGGCCACAAAGCCCGTTCCATTGACCGTAATTCGTACTGCTGGCGGCGGTGGAAAGCCAATTGGCTGACGAATAAAGCTATCAGGCGTGATGTTGCTAATCGTCGGCACTGGATTGCCAGGCACAATCACTTGGGTCGTGAGCGTGCGGCTGTTGTTGCTTGGAAAAGCCTCATTTGCTGGGGATGATGCCGTGCCTGTGCTACTGATGCTGCCAACTTGGCTGGGCGTGGCATTAATCGTAATGGTGGCGCTGGCATTGGCCGCCAACGTGCCCAAATTACAGCGCAAGGTCGTGGCAGTGGGGAAGCTACACGTGCCTTGCGAGGTTGTCACTTGGCCAAAAACCAACGTACTCGCAAAGCTTTGCTCATAAACAACGCTGCTCGCGCTAATTGTGCCCAAATTGCTGACACTGGCGCGGTAGCTCATCGCATTGCCAACCGTTACCGGATCAGGCGAATCAGTAAGTCTCAGGCTTAGATCGACTTCTGGCTGTCGCCATTCTGCAAAGCGATGCGAAACTTTATCGCCAGCTCGATCAAAGCGCCCACCAACATACAGATTATCGCCATTGATTGCTAATGCGCCAACCTCGCTATTTGCAAGGTTGCCGCCAGCAACGCCACTGCCCAGCGCATTCCAATTGCTGCCATTCCAACGCGCCACATGATTGACGGTTAGGCCATCCATCCGATTGAACAAACCACCAGCATACAGGTCGTCACCACGCACGGCGAGGCTCGTAACATAGCCATCAGTGCCAGTGCCAAGCGCCGTCCATGCCAAACTACTATGGTTCAACAAGGCAATTGCACGGGTGTTGGCAACACCGCCAGCGCTGGTAAAGCGACCACCAACCGCCAGCGTGCTGCTATTAACATCGGCTAACGCCAGCACTTCGCCATTTGTGCCCGTGCCAATTGCTTGCCACGTTGTGCCATTCCAGCGGGCAAGATTACTGGCCGGAGCGCCGCCAGCGTTGGCAAACAAACCACCAGCATACAACTGGCCCGATTTGAACAACAAGCTGTTGATTGCGCCATCGCTGCCAGCACCCAACGCTTGCCAGACCCCGCCACTCAAGCGGGCAATGCGATTGGCGGGCACGCCATCAACTTGGGTAAATTCACCACCAATGTAAATATCGCTGCCGCTGACTGCCACAGCATTGACCCGCCCATTGATGCTCGTTGCCAAAGCCGTCCAGGTTGAGCCATTCCAACTGGCGACTCCTGCTGCATCAACACCTCCTGCTTTGCTAAATTCACCAACCGCGATCAAATCAGTGCCGCGCAAGGCCAAATCGCGCACATCGTCGTTAACGCCGCTATCGTTTGAGCCAGCTAAGGGCGACCAAACCCGCTCAATCGGATCGAAACTGGCAATATTGTTGAGCAAGCGATTGCTGCCTAAATCAAAACGGCCAGCGGCAATAATTTGGCCAGAACGTGGCTGAATCGCAAATACTTTGGCGTTCGCGCCTTCTAAGCCGCCCGCCAAGGGGAAGAAACGATCAACTGCGCCGGGCAAAAAGCCTTGTTGCGGCAAAACCATGCCTACAAAATTCAATTCGAGGCCATGGGCTGTGCCAAACGCGCCAGCAATGAAAAAGCTATCGCTGCCGCTGCCAAAGCGTTCGGTGCGTAAAATTCCCCCGTTTGTACCAAGCGCATTCGAAGCATTCGGCACAGGCGACCAGATATTGCCATCCCAACGGGCGATGTTGGGCGAGAAAACACTATTGCCATTGGGGTTTACGCCACTGCCAAAATTACCCATCACATAGGTAAAATTCACATTTTCGACGATGCCGCGCACATCGCCGGCAACCCCGCGTCCAGCCATGGCTTGCCAGGTATTGCTGCCTTGCCAAACCGCCGCACCGCCAACATTGGTGACGGTGCCTGCGTTGCTAAAACTGCCGCCAACCACAACCATATTCGTGCCGCGAAAATCGACAAAGCGCACAGTGTTATTGACCCCGTTGCTGCTGCTAGTGCCAAGGCTTTGCCACGCCGAGCCAGTCCAAATTGCCACGTTGTTGGCAGTGCTGCCGCCAGCTGAGCTAAACGTGCCACCAGCCACAATTTGGTTGACATTGGCTGGATTAACCGCCAAATCAAAAATTTGTGGCGCGCTTCCGCCACTGATTCCGCTGCTCAAGGCCGACCAAGCGCCATTGCTAAACTTGGCGATGCGATTGGCACTCACGCCGTTAATCGAGGTGAATGTGCCACCAACATACACCACATCGTTGCCGCCAACTTGTTGAACCAGAACCGCAGTAACCGCGCCGTTGACGTTGGTAGCCAATGCCGACCATTGGCCAGTGCCCGAATTCCAACGCGCAATCCCATCGGCGGCAATTCCACCAGCGCTGCTGAACGAGCCAACCACATACACCGAGCCACCAGTTGAGGCATCGAGATCATCGACTGGGCCGTTGACTCCACTGCCCATTGCATTCCAGCGATTGCCATCCCAAAATGCCACCCGATTGGCGCTGATGCCCGCAATGCGGTCGAACAAACCACCAACAAATAAATCCCCAGATTGCGAACTGAGGGCGCGAATGGTGTTATTTGCGCCTGCAATCAGGCCGCTATTATTCCAAAATTGATCATCGGCGACGGCCTGTATTTCGTCGGGAGCCAAAAGAACCTGAGGTTGAGCTTGGGCTACAGGGAGATTAAAACTAACGATAAGTGCGATGAGTAGCACAAACTGAAGCACGAAGCGTGGCATGGAACCCTCCTTAGCGACACATTCAATGCCCAGCAGCATAAACCGAGGCTATCACGCAACTATCACGCGCTCGTTCCGCCAGCATTCGCAGCAACCAAACTATTGTGACAAAACCAAGCGAGAACAGAGAACAGAGGGGTCGGGGGCTAGGGGCTGTCTCTTATACACCTCT
>NZ_PUBZ01000152.1 GCF_003205875.1 Herpetosiphon llansteffanensis | reverse complement strand
CTTCCCAATCGGCTAAACTAGCATGGAACGGCATAGAATTCCTCGTAGACATGGGTGCTGACACGTCCAGTATACGCGAATTCTCTGCCGTTTGTCGTTTCCTCCCCGAACTACCTACCCTTGAAAGGTTGGGGAGAGGGGATCTTCACAACCGACCCCATATACATGTTCCGCTCGCCAAAAGCCCTTAGCCTCATCCACTCTGCGCCACTGCGTTAAAAAACAATTCGCTCACCCCTGACCCCCGATCCCTAGCCTCTAATCCTTTACCTTCGTGCTCTTCGCACCCTTCGCGGTTATCGTTTCCCGATCCCCAACAACCAATCCCCGACCCCCAATCGCAAATGTGCGCAAGATTGGCATCAAGCATGGCCTAACTTCTGCTACAATAGATGTGGGAACCGTGTGTTGATGCGCCAACAGACGCATCATTGAGCTCAAAAGGAGTCCATACAATGGCTTTTGAACTGCCAGCGTTGCCGTATGCAACCGATGCCTTAGAAAAAGCAATCGATGCGCAAACCATGGAAATTCACCATGGCAAGCACCACGCTGCCTATGTGAATAACCTCAACGCTGCCTTGGAAAAGTATCCCGAATTGCAAAGCAAATCAATCCACGAATTGATCAGCGATTTGAACAGCTTGCCAGAAGATATTCGTACCGCTGTGCGCAACAACGGTGGTGGTCACGCCAACCACAGCTTGTTCTGGAATATTCTCAGCCCTAACGGTGGCGGCGAACCAGCTGGCAAAATTGGCGAAGAAATCACCGCCACGTTCGGCTCATTGGATGCCTTCAAGGAACAATTTGCCAAGGCTGCAACCACCCGCTTCGGCTCAGGCTGGGCTTGGTTGGTGCGCAATGCCGATGGTAAATTGGCCGTAACCAGCACCGCTAACCAAGACTCACCAGTCATGGAAGGCCAAACCCCATTGTTGGGCTTGGATGTTTGGGAACATGCTTACTACTTGCGCTACCAAAACCGCCGCCCAGACTACATCAAAACTTGGTGGGACGTGCTGGATTGGAACAAGGTCGCTGAAAACGATAAGTAAACTTGATTAAGCGCATGTTTAAGCACGGATGGCTCAAACCATCCGTGCTTTTGAGTTAAGGAGCCGCTACAATGGCCTATTGGTTGCTCAAAACTGAGCCAAACGAGTTTAGTTGGGATGATTTGGTGCGCGATGGTTCTACCGTTTGGAATGGTGTGACCAACGCTCAAGCTTTGATCAATTTACGCGCAATGCAGCTTGACGATCAATGTTTGATCTATCATAGCGGCGATGTGCGAGCCGCAGTGGGCATTGCACAAATTAGCCGCACCGCCTATCCCGATCCAAACAGCGAGAACCCAAAGCATGTGGTGGTGGAGATTGAGCCAGTGGTTGCGCTCAAACAGGCAGTTACACTGGCCCAAATCAAAGCCGAGCCGAGTTTAGCCGATTGGATGTTAGTGCGTCAATCGCGGCTTTCGGTGGTGGCATGCAGCCCTGAACAATGGGTTTGGATTATCGATCAAGCTGCACGCTAAGCACTTGATTGCCCCATGGGAACAATTGCGCATGCCAGCACGTTAGCCCACTACAACTGCAACTACGATGATCTGTTGATATGAAATCCCGAGCAATGGAGCTAGATGATGATTCGTCGATCAATGCTGAGTGTAGGAATGGGGCTCATGGCCAGCGTCCTCATCGCATGTGGCGCAAATCGCGCAACGCCAGTTCCAGCGCTGGATCTGGCTAATCCAGCGTCAGTATTTTGTACTGAACATGGGGGCACGCTGACCATTCGCCAAGATGCTGCTGGCAATCAAACTGGCTTTTGTGGCTTTCCTGATGGCAGCGAATGTGAAGAATGGACTTTTCAGCGCGGCGAGTGTGGCCCAGCCAGCCAACATCAAGTTAATATCCGCGTTTATGAACTGACGATGCAGGATAATAATCGCACGCTGAAGCTCAGAAAAGGCGATCGTATCCAAATTGTGCTGGATAGCAACCCGAGCACTGGCTATAGTTGGAGCATTGGCCCTGATGCTAGCAAATTGTTGCAACAACAAGGCCAAGCCCAATATCAAGCGACCGACCCCAATCCAAAACCAGGCTCTGGCGGCACCGAAACCTTCGCTTTTGAAGCGGTTGCGGTTGGTTCAGGCAGCTTTACGCTGGTGTATCAACGCGGTTTTGAAGCTGGCGAACCGAATCAACGCTTTGTGCTTGAGCTTGAAATTAGCGAGTAAGCCTACCCTTTGCTCCACGCTGAGCAAGGGTTTTACTTTGGTTTGGCATTAATAATTGCTGCAACCCGCAACACTTGATTGCTCGTGCTGGTATTGATAATTGCAATCTCAAGTTGCGGGTTTGAGCGCAGCCGTTTATCAATTTCTTGGTTGAGGGTTGAGCTCAGCATATTTTCGATAAACGAGCCTGGAATGCCAAGGCCGCCATTTTTGCCCAAGCCAACGCTCTCGGTTGTGACCACGAGATTGCCATCAATCGCGGCAATTTGGGTGCGAGCCTGAATTGCTTGGACCCCAACCAAGGGCAACCCATAGCCAAGCGTCACGGTCATGGCCACGCCGCCCTTGGGATGATTGCCCAAGATGACTTGGGGATTATGAAAATCGGGGTTGGTGGCAATCGCCTGTTCGATATAGCTATGATCAACATCAACGCTAATGTCTGGGCGCTGATCAGGCACTGCTGAAGGCGTGCGTGCTGGGTTCGTGCCACCAAAAATCCACAACCCAATGATTGCGATGAGTGGCAAGATCACGCCTGTGCTCAACACGCCGAGGATAAAGCTCCACCACGATTTAACCAAGCGCCGTCGCGGTTTGCTTGCCTTGACTTGGGGCAACGGTCCAGTTGCTGGCGTTGCTGTTTGAACGATTTTCGCTCCACAGGCCTGACAATGCTCGGCGGTATCGCGAACTTGGGCTTGGCACGCGCTACAAATCATGTGTGCTCCTGCAATCAATTGGGCCAGAACAACCAGCTTAACGAGCTACATAGACGGCCACAATGACCGCTGCTAAAATCAGCCGATAGATGATAAACGGCAAAAACGAGTTGGTGCGAACATAGCGCAGCAAGAAGCCAACCGCCAATGCACCGACCACGAATGAGACGCTAATGCCAAGCCAAAAGGGTGCAGTCAATTGCGAGCTATCAATATCGCGCAGTTTGAGCACGCCTGCCCCAAAGGTAATCGGAATCGCCATCAAAAACGAGAAACGGGCGGCAGTTTCGCGGGTAAAACCCAAGGCCCGACCCATGGTCATGGTGCTGCCCGAGCGCGAAACCCCTGGAACTAAGGCTAAAGCTTGGGCACAACCAACCAACAAGGCATGCTTCCACGTGAGGTTGGTTAGTTCATAGCGGCGTGGCGCAAAACGATCAGCAATATACAGCACCACGCCCATAATGCTCATTGTGGCGGCAATCACCAAATATTTATCAATGAAATATTCTTCGGCTAGGCTATCGAGCAGCAAGCCCACAATCCCTGCTGGAATCGAGGCCAACACAATAAACCAAAACATTTGGCCTTGTTGGCTGCGTGGTTGATGCATGTGTAAAACCAAATTCAGCCAATCGCGCCAAAAAAACAGCAAGAGCGCAATTAATGTGCCCATATGCAGCGCTACATCGAAGGTTTGGGTTTGGAAAAAAGGATCATGCCAATCGAAAAACCATGGCACAACAATTAAATGCGCCGACGATGAAATTGGCAATGGCTCGCCTAAGCCTTGCACAATGCCCTTGCCAGCGGCAATTTGATATTGCCCAGTTAGAAAAAAGGCGGTGACAACGGTCAAAAACAGCACAATTCCCAACGGAATCCAGAGCTGTAAGGCCTCGCGCCGTGGCGAAAGGTCGGTTTGTTCGAGTGATGTTTGTGCCATAGCTCATCCTTGTGTTCAAATAAATAGCCATCGAGCCGATGGCCAGCGATTTGCATTATACGCAGGATAGGTGAGATGGCAATTTGACGCATGCAGCTGAACTGAGGTTTTAGCGGCAGCAGTAATCAATCAGAAGTTATGATTCGCTGCTGCCTGCCCAATGCTGCTTGTGGCTACTTGGCAAAAAAGGCTTGAATACAGCTAATCACCTGATCAACCTCTGCATCGCTCAGCTCTGGGTAGCAGGGCAACGACAGAATTTCGTTGCTGAGCGCTTCGGTTACTGGCAAATGGACATCCTGATAGCGCTCGGCCCAAGCTGGCTGCTGATGATCGGCAATTGGATAGTGAATATCGCTGCCAATGCCTTCTGCTTGTAAATGTTCGCGCAACCCTTGGCGCTGCTCGGCGGCAACCCGCACCACATACAAATGCTGCACATGCTGATCGGTATCGAGCTGTGGGCATTGGATTGGAGTGGAAGCGAGGCCTGCATTGTAGCGGGCTGCCAAGGCTTGGCGGCGGGTATTTTGGGCATCGAGATGGGCTAATTTGACCCGCAAAATCGCAGCTTGCAGTTCATCAAGGCGGCTGTTGGTGCCATGCTCAAGCGTCACTTGGTATTTGCTTGCCCAGCCATAGGTGCGTAATTGTTTGATTTTGGCAGCGAGGGCATCATCGTTGGTGATAATTGCCCCGCCATCGCCCAATGCGCCTAAATTTTTGGTTGGGTAGAATGAAAATGTGGCTAAAGCGCCGAACGTGCCAACGTGCTGGCCTTGGTAGCGCGCCCCATGAGCTTGGGCACAATCTTCGAGTACTGGCAACTGATGATCGGCGGCAACTGCCAAAATTGCTTCGAGGTTGGCAACTTGGCCATACAAGTGCACGGGCACAATCACTTTGGTGCGCGGCGTAATCGCAGCCGCCAATTGGTTGGGGTCAAGCGTGTAGTGCTGTGGATCAACATCGACATACCGTGGCGTTGCGCCAACGGTGTGGGTGGCAAAGGTTGTGTAGCTGCCTGCGTTGGCTACGGTCAGCACTTCGTCGCCAGTTTGCAAGTCCAAGGCGCGTAGCCCCAAAATCAGGGCATCGGTGCCAGTTGCAAGGCTAATGCAATGGCGTGCGCCACAATACGCTGCCCATTCTGCTTCAAAGGCGCGAACTTCTGGGCCAAGCACAAACCAGCCACTGCGCAACACCCGCAGGCTGGCGGCCTCAATCTCTGCTTCCATCGTGGCCACATGTCGCCCAAGATCGTTAAATGCAATCGACATTAATCCCCCCAAAAAAGAACAGCCCCGCCGGAGCGAGGCTGCGAATTACCAGCGATGGGCCAACTTTAGCCGAGAGACGGTCTGTTCGTCAAGCGGTACGACTGCGACTTTCATCATAGCCTAGTTTGATCCAGCCTTGTTGAATAGCATGAATAACAGCCATCGTGCGGTCGTTGACTTGGAGCTTGCTGAGAATCGAGGTGATATGGTTTTTGACCGTTTGACCGCTGATTGAAAGTTGGTTGGCAATCTCTTTGTTGGAGAGTCCGCGGGCAATACAATCGAGAATTTCAATTTCGCGGCTGGTCAAGGGCGCAAACATCACCGATGTATCTTCGCTACTATTGGCAACATTCGAAAGCTCGCGGAATTGGTTGAGCACGCGGGTGGCGACATGCGGTTTTGACATAACGCTTTCGTTGATCACATAGCGACCATGAGCCACGTCGCGAATCATGCCCACAAGTTGGGTGGGATCGATTTCCTTGGAAGCGTAGGCAGCAGCGCCAGCCTTGATGGCGTTGAACAATTGCTCATCGTCGTCGTGAATGCTGAGCACGATAATGCCCATCCGCGGAGCGCGGCGTTTGAGCACGCGGGCAACTTCCAAGCCATTCAAGCCTGGCAAATTAATATCCAACAGCACAACATTGGGGTTGAGGGTTTCGGTGAGCTTAATGGCCTCAGCGCCATTTTCTGCTTGGCCAATCACCTCAATATCTTTTTCTTGGCCGAGGCTCCAGCAGATGCCTTGGCGAAAAAGCGGGTGATCATCAATGATAAGAACGCGAATGTGCTCCATGGGTATCTCCTTCTGGGTGAGCTTAGATGCTAATCCTGATGGTCACTTCAGTGCCAGCCCCTGGGCGTGAAGCAATGGCAAAATCTCCGCCAAGTAAGGCGACTCGTTCGCGCATACTGGTCAATCCCCAACTCTCTTTGCCAGAGCGCCGCACAACTTCACGTGGATCAAAGCCTGGGCCATCGTCGCGGATGGTGACGATCAGCAGGTTGCCTTGCAACACACTGCGGATCAAAACATTGGCATTGCGTGCATGTTTGTGAATATTCTGCAATGCTTCTTGTGTTACCCGATAGAGCACAATCTCAGCTTCAGCCGGAATGCGGGTTGGCCAGTGGAGCAGGTCAATCGTGACTTTGACCTTGGTCGTTTGTTGATATTTTTGCACATAATCGGCCAAGGCGGTGGGGAAGCCTTGGTCGAGCGCACCGGGCCGCAAATCGGCGATAAAGCCACGCACTTCGTGGAGTCCTTGGCGAGCAGCACTGCGTAATTCGTTTAAAAATGGCTCAAGCTGGGCCGGATTACTCTGCTGCAAATTCATGGCATGTTCCAAGCCCATCAAGACGTTGGCTAAAACTTGGGCTGGCCCATCGTGGACTTCGCGGGCCAGGCGTAAGCGCTCGTCTTCGCGACCTTGGACAATCTGACCGCGTAAGGCTAAGGCCCACGGGTCATTTTGTTGGCCAATGCTGGTTGTGCCATTGAGGCTGGTGCTGCTCATCTCAATCTGGCGAATGAGCTGTTCGAGCCGTTTGAGCGCTTCGGCGGTGGCACTGGTTTCGGCATCGATCGCCGTCATTTTGCTGCGCAACTCTGCTTCTTGTTGGCGCAAACGGCCAACCGCTGGCGTGTTGAGTTGTTCGGCGAAGGTTCGTTGCACTGCGAGTTCATCGGCAGTACGATACATTTTGCGTCCTTGTTGGGTGATTGCGGTATGCTGCTCACGCAGGTGCGCCGCCTCACCCCGCAAGGCCTGCAAGGCATGCGCCAATTGGGTCTGTGCTTGGGTAAGTAACGCTGCTGCATCAGCCACAAGGACTTCCTTCCATCATGGTACTAGTTCTGAGATCTGAAGTATAGCACGCCATACGGGTGATGCAACAGCCGTTTGACCCCCATACGGGGGGATTTGTTGTATGTAGTCATATGGTAGTGATAATCGCTCAAGTGGTTTTCGCGTGGCCCACCCTCTAGCGCCAATCACTAATGGTTCAGGCTGATGGAATAGTATTCTTTTTTCAGGGTGACCTTGAACCTATGCTGATATAGGCTAGAGTTGATGACGTATGGGGAGGGGTAGATGGCCGCTTTAAACGTTCTTATCCAAGACCTATGAAATTCCAAAACGATCGCTAAGCATTCAAAACATGTGTTCGAGTACTTGGCTCAATCATTGTTGCCTGCTCAATCAGTAGCTCCCACAGATCTAGACACCCTTGCTAACATGTTGCCCACGAAGCAGATAAAGAACGATTTTTTTGCCCATGGATGGATGTGGAAATTTAGGGTCTATACGTGCTTGTAGTTGCTCTAGCAAATAGCAACGAAGCGCAGCTTATTGCATCGTGATAACGACCTTGCCTTTGGTTCTACCTGTTTCAACGTATTTCAAAGCATCCTTGGTTGCTTCGAATGGAAAGCTCCGATCCACAACGGTATCGATAATTCCAGCATCGATCAAAGAACTAAGTTGGCTTAGCTGCTCACCGTTCGCCTGCATGAACAAAAATGAATAGCGTACCTGTTGTTGTTTAGCTTTTGTTCGAATGCGATAGCTCAACAAGCGCATAAGCAGGCGAACAGGCCAAGGCGCGCCAATTTCTTGGCCAAACGTGGGATCAGGTGGACCTGAAATCGAGATCAGCGTTCCGCCAGGCTTCAGCACGCGAAGCGATTTTTCGATGATCGCTCCCTCTTGACTATTCAAGACCACATCATAATTTTTCAGGATGGTTTCAAAATCTTCGGTCTTGTAATCAATCACAATATCGGCCCCGAGGCGCTTCACAAAATCGAAATTCGCTTTGCTAGTTGTCGTCGCAACAATCGCACCCACATGTTTGGCCAGCTGAATGGCAATTGTCCCAACTCCACCAGAACCAGCCTGAATGAAAACTTTTTGGCCTTTTTTAAGCTGTGCTTGCTCGATCAACGCTTGCCATGCGGTCAGCCCGACCAGCGGAAAGGAAGCTGCTTCGGCCATGCTCAGTTTGTTTGGCTTGAGTGCGACATCTGCTTCGTTGATCGCAATGAATTCGGCAAAGGTTCCAATTCGATCTGCAGCTGGCCGAGCATAGACCGCATCGCCTAGCTTGAATCGCTGCACCTTTGAGCCAACTTTAACGACAACCCCAGCGACATCATTGCCCAAAATTAGCGGGAAGCGATAGTGCAAGATAGCTTTGAACGCACCTTCCCTGATTTTGTTATCGAGTGGGTTAATTCCAGCGGCGTGGATTTGAATTAAGATATCAGTATCACGCAGTTCTGGAATTGGCAGATCGCCAGCCCGCACATTATCCTTGTTTCCATAGCGCTCGATGAAGAAGGCTTTCATCATAAAGTTTTGTCTCCTATTGTTGTATGTGGCGCTGCTGATGGGAATGTCGTTTCCCATCAGCGCCCTGCCGTTCGCAGCTTATGAGACTAGGCAGCGGTCTTGCCACCGCTGAACAAGCGGCGTTTGAACGCCTCAAATACTGCCTCTGGAAGCACACGCTGGAGCATCAAGGCAATTGTTCCATCCACCCCAACGGGATAGCGTAGACGGGGCTGGCTAGTTGCGGCGCGGAGAATCACACGCGCTACTGCGCTAGCATTCAAACCTTTCTTTGCATTAGTGACAAGGCTTTGCTGGGCACTTTGGCGGCCTGGGGTATAGTCGTCAATCGGGGTGGTTGGCCACTGGGCGACGAACGGCGTGTTTACATAACTTGGTTCGATCAGTGAGACGCTCACGCCAAACTGCCGAACCTCGGCGCTAAGGGATTCGCTCAGGCCTTCCAAAGCAAATTTGCTTGCACTATACAGGCCCCCATATGGCGGCGCGATGTGCCCGACGATCGAGCTAACATTGATAATGTGTCCGCTGCCTTGCTGGCGCATAATCGGCATTACTGCCTTGATCATGCGAATAACCCCAAACAGATTGGTGTCGAACTGAGCTTGCGCATCGGCAATGCTACTTTCCTCAACCGCACCAAATTGCACATAACCTGCATTATTGACGAGGATATCAAGTCGTCCGGTTTGAGCTAGTAGCGATTGAACTGCTGCATCTACCGAATCGTCCGAGCGCACATCCAGCGGTAGCAATGTAAATGAGTGCTTGTGCGAAATTGGGTTGCGGCTGGTGCCGAAAACCCGAAATCCTTTGGCTGCCAAAAGTTCCGCAGTTGCTTGCCCAATTCCCGATGATGCGCCCGTGATGAGCACGACCTTTTGTTGCGATGTCATTAATTTGGTCCTTCATACAGAGCAATGTTTGAATGAACATTCAAACATTGAGGTAAAAATTAGTTAAAAATTGATAAAGCTGTTTTAACAATATCGTTGAACATTCCCCGCTGCTGCTGGCTTCGCGCAAGCACACGCAGGCTGACAAAGGTTGCTACTAAGAAATGCGCCAATTGATGAGGATCGTGTTGCCACGAGAGTTCACCAGCAACCTGCGCTTTGATCAACAGCCGATATAATCCTTCTTCGAACTCATTCAATGCTGACTGGATGATCGCGTTAACTACATGATCATGCGGAGCTATTTCTAAGGATGCATTGATCAAAAAACAGCCACGCCGCGCTGGGTCGTGCAGCAAGGCATCAACCTGTGCTTGGAAAAGCTGGGTTAATACAACTTGGAGTGAACCAGTTTGCTCTAAAATAGCCATAGTTTGTGCTTTAATAGCGTTAATATACTGATTAAGGGCCGCTAGATACAGCGCATGTTTATCGCCAAAAGTTGCATAGAGACTACCGCGCCCAATCCCCGTAACTTGGACGAGATCTTCGATTGATAGCCCTTCGTAGCCACGTTCCCAAAAGGCGTTCATGGCTTTTTCGAGAACCCGTTGAGGCTCAAATGCTTTCTTTCCTGCCATAAGTCGTCTCATACTCCTGCTTACATCGAAGTATAGCACATGTTGGAATGATAAGTCAATGATGATAACTGAAAGCGCTAAGGCATAGTATACGTATTCAATTGGGCTAAGAATTGAAAGGCACTAGTTTTAATCTCAAATGCCTGCGAACAGCAAGCAACACGGTCAAACTTGCCTGTCGGCTTGGACGATCGCATGCGAATCCCCTCTTGGGGTTGGGTGTCAAGGGTTTTCAGGTTCGCAGGCTTGGTAAATAGCCGATTCTAACGATTGAGATGGCTTGATCGAGATGCTACAATAGGATGACACTGCTGCTGCAAACGAGGCGTAATCCATGGTTTGTCCACGCTGTTCAACCGAATTGAAAACTGGGGCACGTTTTTGCCCGAAGTGTGGTGCTGGTCTCCCGCGTTGGACTGGCCGACTTGCCAATGGCGATGTTTTAATTGATCGCTATGTGGTGATTCGCCCCTTGGCCCGTGGTGGCATGGGCGCGGTTTATCTGGCGACCGATCGGCGGCTTGGCGATGCGCCCGTTGCGCTCAAAGAGATGACTGGCTTGCACCAACCAGGCGATACCGATGCTTGGGAGCGGGCAATTGGCGAGTTTCGGCGCGAGGCAGCCTTGTTGGCTCGCTTGAGCCACCCCAATTTGCCCCGGGTTATCGACCAATTTCGCCACGCCGAGAACGAGTTTTTGGTGATGGAATATGTCGAGGGCCAAACCCTGCGCGCCGAGTTGGAAGGCCGAGTTGAGCCATTGGCTTTGGAAACCGTGATCGATTGGATGCGCCAATTAACCACTGTGCTGCAATATTTGCATAATCAAAACCCGCCGATTATCTATCGCGATCTCAAACCACCCAACATTATGCTGCGCCCCGATGGCCGAATTGCCTTGATCGACTTTGGGATTGCGCGCTTGTTTAAACATGGCCAAGAAGGCGATACGGTGATTTATGGCACGCCTGGCTATGCGCCGCCTGAGCAATATGGCTTTGGCCAAACCGACCAGCGCTCGGATATTTATAGCTTGGCGATGGTGATTCACGAACTCATCACGCGCTTTGAGCCTGCCAAACGCGAAAGCACGCGCCCACCGTTGGCGCATAATTTGCGCGAAACCGTGCCAACTGCCTTGAGCGATGTGCTGCATCGCGCGATGCATCCCGATCCTGACGATCGCTTTCAATCAATGCGCGATTTTCAACTTGCTGTCGATCAGGCATTAAATCCAGTCCACGTTGCAGCATTGCCTGATGCTACCGTGATGCAGCAAGCAACCACGCCCACGCCCAAATCTAAAAACTGGTGGTGGCTGGCGCTGGCGTTAGTGAGCCTTGGCCTGATTGGCTTTGTGCTGGCCCATGGTTTTGGCCTATTTCAAACCAAGCTTGAGCCAACCAGCGTGGCCCAAATTACCCCAAGCCTTGCAGCGCCGACCCCAACCGAAGCTACGATTGTGCCAGTCGTGATTGGGCCAGCGCCGCCGGGCATGGTCGCAATTCCCGCTGGTACGTTTATGATTGGTAGTGCTGATGGCCCGCCCAACGAGCAGCCAACTGGCCGTGGCTACTTGCCAACTTTTTATATTGATCGCACTGAGATCACCGTAGCTGCCTATCGTGAATGCGTGGCTCAACAACGCTGTACTGAGCCTGCCGACCGCAGCTCACTGACCGTGACTGATTATTACGATAACCAAGCGTACGGCGCGTACCCGATGATCAATGTGACATGGCAGCAAGCAGCTACTTATTGCCAAGCCCAAAATAAGCGCCTGCCCAACGAGGCCGAATGGGAGCGCGCCGCTCGTGGCACGGAAGGCCGCCGCTATCCGTGGGGCGATGAATGGGATGCGAGCCGTTTGAATGCGTGGGGGGCTGGTGTTGCTGGCGATACCCAAGCGGTTGGCAGCTACCCCACTGGCGCAACGCCCGAAGGCGTGCAGGATTTGGCGGGCAATGTTTGGGAATGGACAAGCAGCCTCGATTTGCCGTATCCCTACAATGCTGGCGATGGCCGCGAAGTGCCAACCCAACCTGGAGCGCGGATTGTGCGCGGCAGTTTTAGTGGCACTAAACCTGAAAATGCCCGCGCTGCTGTGCGCGAGCGCCGCGACCCCGAATTGCCCTTGAATATTATTGGTTTTCGCTGCGTAACCACCAATTTTTATGTCCCCGACGGCATGGATTTTATTGCTGGTGGGCGTTGGACAATGGGCGCAACGGCAGAAGATTTAGCTCATTACAAAAAGATCTATGGCTGGGACGGCTTGCAGAACGAAGAACCATCAACGCCGATTTCAACCACCGCCTTTTACCTTGACCATACTGAAGTGACCAACCAAGCCTATACTGAATTTATCAGCGCCACCGATCGCCCGGTGCCGACCAACTCGTTTGATCCGGTTGGGCTTATGCTGTGGCTGCCTGATCGCACCGTGCCAATTTCCTTAAGCCAACATCCAGTGGTCAATGTAACCTGGGATGATGCACGTAGCTATTGTGAATGGCGGGGCAAACGCTTGCCAACCGAAGCAGAGTGGGAGCGTGCTGCCCGTGGCGATCAACGTACGATATTTCCATGGGGCGACCAAGCTGACGCAAGTTTGCTGAATATCAAAGATTTTGGGTCAGGCCGCACTATGCCGGTTGGTTCATTGCCAAACGCTGGACCCTATGGCACACTAGATCTTGCAGGCAATGTTTGGGAATGGACGCAATCGCTGTATATTCCCTATCCCTACCATCCTAATGATGGACGAGAATTGCCAAGTGGCGATGGTTCGCGGGTGTTGCGTGGTGGCTCGTGGTTCGACGATTTGATGTCGGCGCATACAACAGGCCGTAATTCGTTCCGCCCCGAGCTTGCCAATATTAATGTTGGTTTTCGATGTGCGCAGGATGTCGCACCATAAATTAGTTGTGTTAGGAATCCATGAACATTATCAATTTAGAAACTGTTTCCAAAGCCTATGGCCCTAAAGTGTTGTTTGAAAATATTTCCTTGGGCTTAGCAAGTGGCGATCGCATTGGCTTAATCGGGGTCAATGGCAGCGGTAAATCAACCCTCTTAAAAATTGCAGCTGGCTTAGAACAACCAGATACTGGCCGCGTAACCTTGCGCAAAGATTGTCGGGTTGGTTATTTGGCCCAAGATCCGCCGATGGATGCCAACCAAACAGTGCTTGAATATGTCTATGCTGCGGCGGGCGAAGGTGCAACCTTGCTCAGCCAATATACGCTGGCCAGCTTACAACTTGAGCATGATCCCAATGATGCTAAAGCCTTGGCCGCCGTTGCTGAACTCAGCGAACGCCTGACCACGCTCGATGCCTGGGATACGGAGTTGAGCGCGCGCACAGTGCTTTCGCGGCTTGGCATTACCACGCTCGATGCTCCACTTGGCACGCTTTCTGGCGGCCAACGCAAGCGGGTGGCGATGGCACGGGTGCTGATCGAAAAGCCCGATCTGCTGATTCTCGACGAACCAACCAACCACATCGACCCAACCACTGTCGCTTGGCTCGAAGGCTATTTGGCCAATCTGCAAGGCGCGTTGTTGATGATCACCCACGATCGCTACTTTTTGGATCGGGTGGTGACGGCAATTATTGAGCTTGAAGATCGCCAATTGCACTCGTATCCTGGCAATTACGAGCGCTTTGTGGCCGAGCGCATTGAGCGCGAACGCCAACGCGCCAAGGCTGAGCTTGATCACCGCAACGAAGTGCGCCGCGAATTAGCGTGGTTGCGTCAAGGAGCGCAAGCGCGTACCACCAAACAACAAGCCCGCGTCGATCGCGCCAATGCCTTGATCAACCAAGAGCGTCGCCAAGAGCGCGGCACGTTGGATCTGGAATCGACTGGACGACGGCTTGGCAAAAAGCTGATCGAAATGCATGGCCTGAACAAGCAAATTGCTGGCAAAACCTTATTGCACAATTTTGAATATCAGCTCACTCGCGACGATCGTTTGGGCATTATCGGCCCCAACGGCGTTGGCAAATCGACCTTGCTCAATTTGATCGCTGGGCGGTTGCAGCCAGATAGCGGCGAATTAGTTATTGGTGAAACCATCCACGTTGCCTATTACGATCAAAGCAGCAGCGATCTCAACCCCAACCAACGCCTGATTGATTATGTCAGCGATGGAGCCGAATTGGTGCAAACTGGCGAAGGGTTGCGCACCGCCAGCCAAATGCTTGAGCGCTTTCTGTTTCCCAACAGCCAGCACTGGGATTATATCCACAGCTTGTCGGGGGGCGAACGCCGCCGCTTGTATTTATTGCGCACCCTGATGCGTAACCCAAATGTGTTGCTGCTCGACGAACCAAGCAACGATCTCGATGTGCAGACGATTGCGATTTTGGAAGAATACATTGAGCAATTCAACGGTGCAGTGATTGTTGTTTCGCACGATCGCGCCTTTCTCGACAACACGGTTGATCATTTGCTGGTTTTTGAGGGCGATGGCAAAGTACGCCACTTCCCAGGTGACTACAGCGCCTATCGCGAAGCCTCCGAACGCGAGCAAGCCAGCGCCAAGGCTGTAACCAAACCGTCAACTCAAGAGCGCCCACGCGAAGAAAAACCACGTAAACTGACCTTTAAGCAACAACGCGAATTAAGCGAGCTTGAAAAAACCATCGCTACCTTGGAAGCCCGCCAAAACGAGCTAAACGACGCATTGAACAATGCAGGCAGCGATTATCAAGCCTATAACCGCTTGAGCAGCGAGCTTGAACAGGCTAGCCAAACCTTAGAACAAAGCTACGAACGCTGGATGGAGCTTTCGGAGTTAGCCGCAGCTTCGTAATTTTCAGAGACATGGAGCACAGGAATGCAAGCAACACCCGAACTAATTTTGATTGTGGATGATCAAACCACCAATGTGATGGTGTTACAGCGTATGTTGGAACGCGCTGGCTATGCAACCGCCTGTGCTCGCAGCGGCTTCGAAGCCTTGGAAATGCTCGAACAACAAGTCCCCGATTTGATTTTACTTGACGTAATGATGCCTGAAATGGATGGTTATCAAACCCTGCAAGCAATTCGCGAGCGCAACCAGCTGCCATTCATCCCGATTATTTTTGTTTCGGCCAAGCAAACCACCGCCGACACGGTTACAGGCTTGGATCTTGGCGCTGACGATTATGTGACCAAGCCGGTGAATCGCGATGAATTGCTGGCTCGCATGCGCGTGCTGTTGCGCTTGAAACACACGCGCCGCGCCTTGCACCGCGAACAAGAACGCTTGCGCTTTCTGTATCGGGTTTCGCAAACCTTGCACCGCTCGTTGGATATTGATCAGGTGCTGCCCGAAGCTTTGAATGCGATTAACGAATTGCTGGGAGCCAGTCGTGGCAGCGTGTTGCTACTTGATGATCAAAATCGGGTTTGGCGGCGAATTTTGTTTCGTCCACATTTGCCGCCAGCAGAGGCCGAACAAGCCATCGAAGCGGTGTTGCGCGAGGGCTTAGCCTCGTATGCCTTGCGCACTGGCGAAGTTCAAATTGTCGAAGATGCCCAAAACGATCCACGCTGGAAACATTTTTATGATGATCGTGAGGAAATTGGCTCGGCGCTGGCCTTGCCATTACATAATTATGCCCAAAATACGATCATCGGCGTGTTTATTTTGGTTCATCCCCAGCGCAATTTTTTCAAAACCGAGCTAGAAACCTTGATCAAAGCCCTGACTGATCAATTGAGTGTTGCCCTGACCAATGCAGCGGTTTACACGCGCCTGCGCGAGGCTGAAGATAGCCGCGACGGGTTTATTCAGATGTTAACTCACGACTTGCGTGCGCCGTTGGCTGGCATGGTTGGTTGCTTCGATGCCTTGATGACGACCCAACTTGATGACGATGGTAAATTGTTCGTCGAACTCGGTTTTCGCGCAGGAGCCGCCCAGCAACGCCTGATCGACGATTTGCTTGATGTCTACAAAGCAGAAGCTGGACGCTTGGTGCTGAGCCAAGAAACCACCAGCCTTGAGCGCATTGGCGAACTGCTGAGCGAGCAAGTGCTGCCAATTACGGTTGAGCAACAGCTAACATTCGAACTCAATCTGCCTGCTGCGCCATTGGTGGTGCTTGATGAGCATAAAATGGTGCGCGTTTTGGCCAATTTGGTCAGCAATGGTATCAAATGGACTAAGCCAGGCGGTACAATTCGTGTGATTGGCACGATTGATCAAGCGGCCAAAATGATTACGCTGCTGGTTAGCGATACTGGCCAGGGGATAGCCGCCGAAGATATTCCGCATATTTTCGATAAATTTTACCAAGGACGAACTGCTGCACAGTCGCGCGGCACAGGGCTGGGCTTGACCTTCTGTAATTTAGCAGTTGGTGCTCATGGCGGCACAATTAGCGTTGATAGCCAAGTAGGCAAGGGGACGACCGTTACCTTGCAACTACCTTGGAAGGAGTAGGACCCAATGCCAGCACGATGGCGTATTCTGGTGGTTGATGATGATACGATTATTCGGCGCACCTTGGTGAGCAATTTACTCAACGATGGCTTTGAAGTGATGGCCGCAGAATCAGGCCAATCGGCGCTGGCGATGGTCGAAAGTTCATGGCCCGATTTGGCGATTCTCGATTTGATGATGCCTGGCATGACCGGATTTGAGCTGTCTGATCGCTTGCGGCGCTATGTTGAAATTCCGATCATCATGTTGACTTCGATTTCCGACGAAGCCACGACCGTGCGCGGGCTGGAGCAACACGCCGACGATTATATGACCAAGCCCTATCGCTACCCAGAACTGCGGGCACGGGTCAACAAGCTGCTGACCAAATCGTATGAGGGTGGTTTACACCCAGGCGAGTTGATTGTGATAGATGAAGATTTATCGGTCAATTTCGGCCAACATATTTTGATGCGCAAAGGCGAGGCGATTCCCTTGGAGCCAATTGAGCTGCGGGTGTTGTATTTATTGCTGCAAACGCCAACCGTGGCTGTGGCCACTACAACCTTGTTGCGCAAAGCCTGGGGCTTGGGCGAAGAAGGCGATCAATCATCGTTGTGGGTGCGAATTCGCTCGTTGCGCACCAAACTTGAGGACAATCCATCCAAGCCAATCTACCTCAAAACCGTGCGCGGCGTGGGCTACGTCTTTGATGTCCAACCGCGACGGGGCTTGTAATCTGACTCGTAAACTTGTGTGCTTATAGTGATGGTGATGGTTGCCCAATTGATCCATCACTATAAGGATGCTATGTATGCCAATGACTGTTTTGCTCGTCGATCCTGATCAAATTACCCGAACACTCATGCGCTATCACCTTCGTCGAGCAGGGTACACAGTCTACGAAGCTGATAGTTCGTTGCTAGCTGAACAATTAAATCAGCAATATCAACCACGCTTTGTAATTCTTGATGAGGCAATCTCGAACGAACAGAGCAACGTGCTGAACTGGGGCAATCATCAGAACTATATTCTGCTGACCGATTTGCCCCAACCACAAACGACTGGCTGCCTGAGCCTTGCCAAGCCAATCACCGGCCAGCACTTGATCTCGCAATTACAAACGTTGTAATAGAAGGATGAAGTATGAGGGATGAGGGATGAAGGATAAAGGCAAAAGTCAGAAGTCAAAAGCTAAATGCTGATCCACGAAGAGCACAAAGAGCACGAAGCTTGAAACCACGAAGGCCGCGAAGATTGCGAAGAGCATTTTAGCCACAGATTGACACAGATGACCACAGATTATGTTCCCATAGCCACAAGCCAATAGCCTATAGCCACACGTTTTTAGCCACGAATTGCACGAATTCCACGAATAATGATCCGATAGCCCAAAGCCAATAGCCCGACCCCTGACCCCCAGCCCTGTCTCTTATACAAATCTTATGCC
>NZ_PUBZ01000151.1 GCF_003205875.1 Herpetosiphon llansteffanensis | reverse complement strand
TCAGATGTGTATAAGAGAGAGGGCTAGGGGTCAGGGGTCAGAGATGGCTATTGGCTATTGGCTATTGGCTATTGGCTATTGGCTATGGGGCTAGTAAATTAATAATCTGAGCTAATCTGTGGCGAAAAACGTCCTTCGCGCTCTTCGCGCTCTTCGCGGTTCCTCACCTTCGTGCTCTTCGTGACCTTCGTGGATCAAAAAGGGGATCAGGAACCAGCGGCGGGATGTTTAAAATATCGATCCCGAGCCGCTGATCCCTGACCCTTCGTCCCTCGCGGCTCAATCCTTGGCCAAGCGTTGCAGTTCGTAGAGTTTGGTAAGCGCTTCGATTGGTGTAAGTTGGGTCACGTCCATTTCGCGCAACAGCTCGAGCGCTGGATTTGGCTCGTTACTGCTAAACAGCGACATTTGCGGTGCAGTCGAACTGCCTGCTGCATTGACCCGCCGCATCGCTTCGCGCCGTTGCTCACGCTCGCCTTTGCCTTCAAGCTCGCTCAGCACTTCGCTTGCCCGTTTGATCACTGCTGGTGGCAAGCCCGCCATTTGCGCCACATGAATCCCATACGAACGATCAGCAGCGCCCTCGATCACTTTGCGCAAAAACACCACATGATCGCCTTCTTCGGCCACCGCGAGTGTCCAATTATGCACCCGTGGCAAGATGTTGGCTAGCTCGGTCAGTTCGTGATAGTGGGTTGCAAACAAGGTTTTGGCCCGCAGTCGGGGCTGATTATGAATATACTCAACCACTGCACGCGCAATCGAAAGCCCGTCGTAGGTGCTGGTACCCCGGCCAATTTCATCGAGAATAATCAACGAGCGCGGCGAACCATTGTGCAAAATATTGGCAGTTTCAATCATCTCAACCATAAACGTCGATTGACCAGTCGCAATATCGTCTTGCGCCCCAATTCGCGTGAAAATCCGATCGAGCAGGCCAATTTCGGCATAATCAGCGGGCACAAACGAGCCAATTTGGGCCATCAAGCCAATCAAGGCCACTTGACGCAAGAACGTGCTTTTGCCCGACATATTAGGGCCAGTCAACACCACAATTTGATGCTCAGGATCGAAATGGGCATCGTTTGGCGTAAATGGCTCATTCAAATTGTGCTCAACAACCGGATGGCGGCCATTCTGAATCACAAATACATCATCGAGCCGCAGGGTTGGCCGCACAAAGCGCTGACGAACCGCAACCTCAGCCAAGGTGCTATAGACATCAAACTCAGCAATCGCCCGCGCCAAATCAAGCAAACGATGGCCTGCATTCGCCAATTGGCGCAAGATTTGGCGAAAAGCTTGGCGCTCTTTTTCGTTCAAGGCTTCCGAGGCATTCAAAATTAGCGATTCGTATTCTTTGAGTTCGGGCGTGATATAGCGTTCTGCGTTAACCAAAGTTTGCTTGCGAATGTAATCATCGGGAATCCGCGTTTCGCCGCTGGCCTTCGTGACTTCGATGTAGTAGCCAAAGACTTTGTTGTAGCTCACTTTGAGCGTTTTGATCCCAGTGCGTTGCTGTTCCTTGGCCTCAAGCTCATTGATCCAGCGGGCTGCATCGCGGGTGGCATCAACAATTGCATCAATTTCGGCAGCGTAGCCTTTGCGAATCACATTCTCGTCGCTGCGAGCGTTATCCCATGTGCCAAGCAGAGCAGGCGGATCGTTGGCAATCGCCTGTTCGAGCAATTCACAAATATCGGCGCAAGCATCAATTTGGTTGCTGGCTGGTTCGTCATCAAACAAATCATCATCGCTGGGGGCAATTTCGGTTGGGCTGGTTGAGCGCAAGCCCGTGCGTTCGATTTGGCTCAAAATATCGGGCGTTAGGCGCAATGCTTCGCGCAATCGCACCAAATCGCGCGGCGTGGCAATGCCCTGCACCACCCGATTGATCGTGCGCTCAATATCGCCAACGCCCTTGAACAAGGCCCGCACCTCGGCACGCACCAAGGTTTCTTCAACAAAACTACTGACCGCTTGTTGGCGCTCGGTCAATGGGCCTAATTCAATCAGCGGCTGCGAAATCCATTGGCGTAGCAAGCGTGCACCCATCGGCGTGCGCGTTTGATCGAGCACCGCGATCAACGAGCCTTTGCGTTGGCCCGCCGCGCCTTCGGTTAGCTCCAAATTGCGCCGCGTTTGTGGGTCGAGGAACATAAAGCGCGTCGTATCATACACCCGCAAGCTGCGAATTTGGGCCACACTATCGCGCTGCGTTTCGTGCAGATATTGAATTAATGCGCCAGCAGCCCGCGTTGCGAGGGCTTTATTGCCAATTCCAAAGCCATCGAGCGATTGGCTTTTAAATTGATTGAGCAAGGCATCGCGGGCAGTGCGAGCTTCCCAATGCCAATTTGGCCATTGCGTGACGTTGCCTTGAACCCAGGTGCTTTCGTTATTGCCTTCAACTTTTTTGGCGGTGCGTTCGTGGGGCAACAGGCGCTCGCGTTCGGCCTTGCGCATTGGCGCGAGATCTTGGGTTAGCTGCTTTTTGGCAATCTCCAAGCCAGCGGGCCGCAATTCGGGCGCATCGGAAACCAACAATTCGGCAGCGCCCAAGCGGGCCAATTCGCCTTCGAGTTGTTTCAAGGCCTCGTT
This sequence comes from Herpetosiphon llansteffanensis, assembly GCF_003205875.1. Classification (GTDB taxonomy): domain Bacteria; phylum Chloroflexota; class Chloroflexia; order Chloroflexales; family Herpetosiphonaceae; genus Herpetosiphon; species Herpetosiphon llansteffanensis. The sequence continues at coordinate 15,507 of NZ_PUBZ01000151.1, read as the reverse complement.
GCCGCGCAATTCAGTGGCGCAAAACTCGCCAGTCGTCAGGTCGGCATAGGCCAAACCAACGCTACCACGATCGACCAAGATTGCAGCGAGGTAGCTATTGCGTTCAGCTTGGAGCATGGTTGGCTCGGTCAGCGTGCCTGGAGTAACGATGCGCACGACCTCGCGTTTTTGCAAGGTTTTATGCACCATCTCATCCATTTGTTCGCAGATGGCGACGCGATAGCCGCGGCTGACCAATTGCTCAATATAATTATCGGCAGCGTGATAGGGCACGCCAGCCATCGGCGTATTTTCGTCGCTGCTCAGGCCACGCACGGTTAGGGTAATATCAAGCACTTCGGCAATTAATTTAGCATCATCACCAAAGGTTTCATAAAAATCGCCCAGCCGGAAAAACAGAATCACATCGGCGTATTTTTGCTTAATCGACAGATATTGCTGCCACATCGTCATTTTTGACACGGTAGACCCTCAAGCATGCTGCAAAAACTCGGTTCAACCAGCAAATTATAGCATGTCAACCAGAATTTGAACATCTGTGCTATAGGCCATTTAGGTGATTTGGGGCTAGCTATCTGGCAACAAAAAACGCTCCGTAATGGAGCGTTTGGCAGGGGCGCAGGGATTCGAACCCTGAAATCCGGTTTTGGAGACCAGCGGTTTACCATTGAGCCTACACCCCTTCGCTGGTTGTCTGTTTTATCAGACGAGGCGGAGTATAGCATAGTTTGGTAAATTGAGCAAGTTTTTAATTCTTGGGCCTATTTTTTCTTGCCGCCGCGCAACAAAGCAGCGGGGTTGCCAAACAAGCGTTGGCTAATGCTGGTGCCAATTTCAGCATCGGCTAATTGCTCGCCTTCGCCTGGGCGTTGGTTTTGCGGCAGGGTCAGCCATTGGTCGCGCATGGTTTTGGCATGTTCAAACATGCTTTGCAAATCATCCATCTTGTCGTCTTCTAGCGCGGTGCGCATCTCGACCAAGACCCGAATTGATTCGTTGACCCAATGTTTGATCGCGCTGCGATTGGTGCTACAAATATCGCGATGCATTACTGGATCGCCTGATGCCAAGCGGGTCAGATCGCGAAAGCCACTGGCAGCGATCATCTGCATTTCGCGCCACGAAGGCGAGCGGGTTACAACTTCGGTTTGGGCTGCTGCCAGCAAAAACGGCAGATGGCTGATGCCAGCCACATAAATATCGTGCTCTTCGGGATCGATATAGTAGGGCTTAGCGCCGATTGTTTCGACGAAGGCCGTCGCCAAATCGGTAGCTTCAGCCGTGGCGTTGACTGGTGGGCACAAGCAATAAACCGCGCCTTTGAACAAATCTAATTCAGCAGCCTCGGCCCCAACTTTTTCGCGGCCAGCCATGGGGTGTCCACCAACAAAGCTCACGGTGGTGGGCAGCAACTCTTTGGCCCATTGCAAAACGTTGGTTTTGGTGCTACAAACATCGGTTACCAAGGCCTTATAGCGCAAGTGTGGAGCAATTTCACGCATTAAGGCTGGCAAGGTTTGCACCGGAGTTGCCAAGACCACAATATCGGCTTCTTTGACTGCTTCGGCAGCAGTTTTGGCCTCGTCATCGATCGCCAAACGCCCGCGCGCAATTCGCAATTGTTGGCTACTACCATCGTAGCCAATAACCCGACAACGCCCTAGTGGAGCGGTGTCAGGATCAGCAGTGCCCAACGCCAAGCCCAGCGACGCGCCAATTAGCCCAGTTCCAAGAATTGCAACGGTATGTGGCATAGAACAAAACCCCCATGTGTAGCGATCAAGCCTGCTATTTGGCCTGTAACGATAAAATCACCATCTCGCTTAGCACCAAAATGGCGATTAACAATAACACTGTGACTGGCTCAAAAATGTTCATTGCGGCCAACAGCACACACAAACTGCAAAAAATCCCAGCTTCTGCCGCTTGGCGATGCGAACGGCGCACATCGAAACGTTGCGCCCGATTGTGGTAGCGCCGAATGCCCCAAACATAGACCAGCGGCAAAACCAAAGCGTTGCTGGCCAAAAATACGCCACTCAGAAACAGCAAGTAGATTGGCAAATCGGGCAGACCAGCAGCAATTGTGGTGGTTGGGGCAGGCACAAAGGCCAATACCCAGAAAATTACGGCCCAGCCAACCGTGCCGCGCCAGGTTAAGGCTGGCAAACGCAAAGCCCATTGTACTGGCAACCAGGTGGTTAAGCCCAAGCCCAAACTTGCGATGCCAAACAAGCTGCGAACCCACAAGCCAGATTGGGGCGAAAGCCCGCCAAAAAAGATCCAGACCAGCATTGCCGTCCAGCCCAAACCTGCCACAAAGGCAACCCACAATGGTGGCCGTTGAATCTCAGGTGCTGGCAGGCTCTCTGGTTGCAAGGCTGCAACGACTGCTGGCGGCAATTCGCGCCGGACTGGTGGCTCGACAGGCAGCTTGGGCAAGGGTTGGTTGGGCAAGGTTGGTGGGCGCAAGCGGGTGCGTGTGCGATCACGGCCACGGCTGGTTGCGCCATTGTTGGCCTGCTGCGGTTCGCTACTTGGACGTTGGCGACTGATGGCGCGGCTAGCAGCCACCCGATAGCGCTCTTGGCGCATGGGATTTGGCGCTGCTGGCTCAGCAACGACGCTTGGCTCGATGGCAGGATCAACTGGCACCTGTTCGGCGCTGGTTTGGCTTTGCAATTCGGCTTTACGGCGTGAGAGTGCGCGACTAATCGCTGAGCGCAATTGGGGCGGAGCCGAGCTACTACGGCGTGGCTCGGCTGCATCAGAATCGGTGGCTTGGTTGGATGCTGGCGGCAGATCTGTCATTCGGGCCTACAATCGAGCGGCGCGTTGCTGCAACATACAATCGACCAGCACCAACGCCAACATTGCCTCGGCAACTGGCACCAAACGCGGCAAGACGGTTGGATCATGGCGGCCCTTGACGACAATCGTCGCTGGCGCGCCAGCTTGATCAACCGTGGTTTGTTCTTGGGCGATTGAGGCTGGTGGCTTAGCCGTCAAGCGCACCACAATCTCCTCGCTGCTGCTGATACCGCCCAATATGCCGCCAGCATGGTTGCTGCTGGTGCCAATACTGCCATCGGCGCGCTGGATAAATGGATCGTTATTTTGCGAGCCACGGGCGTTGCCTGCCTCGATGCCCGAGCCAATTTCCACAGCTTTGATCGCAGGAATGCTAAACATCGCATGCCCAATCAGCGCATCGAGCTTATCGAACACTGGCTCGCCCAGCCCAGCGGGAACGCCGCGCGCCTTGACTTCAACCACACCGCCCAACGAATCCAAATCGCGGCGCGCTTGGTCGACATAGGCGATCATTTGCTCGGCAATGGCTGGATCTGGGCAGCGCATAATATTATTTTCAATTTCATTTTCATCGATAATCTGGGCTTTGAGATGACCTAAACTCAGCGTATAGGCTACCAAGCTAATGCCCATTGTGGCCAAAATTTGGCGCGCCACTGCGCCAGCAGCAACCCGAGCGGCAGTTTCGCGGGCGCTGGAACGGCCACCACCGCGATAATCGCGAAAGCCATATTTGGCATCGTAGCTATGGTCGGCGTGGCCAGGCCGATACAAATGCTTAATCGCATCGTAATCGCTGGAGCGGGCGTTGGTATTACGAATCAGCATTGCCAAGGCCGTGCCGGTTGTGCGGCCCTCGAAAACGCCCGATAAAATCTCGACTTCATCAGGCTCGCGGCGGGCAGAAGTCATGCGGCTTTGGCCAACCCGACGGCGATCCAATTGGGCCTGAATGGCAGCCAGATCAAGCTCTAGGCCAGCAGGGCAGCCATCGATGACCACGCCTAAACCAGCGCCGTGGGATTCGCCCCAAGTTGAAATGCGGAATAAACGGCCAAAACTATTTCCGGGCATGCGGGCCTCGCTTATAACAAGCCATGGATCACGCTAGGCTCGCAATGTTTGCACCAAGCGATCCCGATCTTGGCTAATGCGGAGATTATTGGGATCTTCGGTGAGGGCTTGCTCAAATTGCTGTAACGCATCAGCAGGCCGCTTCATCTGCTCATAAATCAAGCCAAGGGCATGGCGATAGGTCGAATCACGTGGGTTGAGCTTGACTGCTCGTTCCCACTCTAGCATAGAAAGATACCACATCCCACGCTTTTGATAGACAACCCCACGATTGAAGTGGCCATTGCTATCAGCCAATTCTTCGAATTGCGGCACAAAGCGCACAACCTGCTGTGAGACAGATTTCCAAGCAAAGATCAGCAATACCAAAATAATCAGATAGTAGCTAGTACAAACAAAGATAATTAGCTTGAGCATGGCAAAAAATGGAGCAGCATCGCCTGAAACATTCATTGAAGGGTCAATTATAAATGATTGACTGAGAAGCTGCATTAATGGTGTAATTTCGTTTTCTAATAGAAATACTGCAAATAATAATGAAAGCCAAGAAAACGCAAAAATACTATTATAAATAAGAGTTCCCCAGAAACCATATTTTTTACGGCGCATCAAGGCGATTGCCATTACGATCCCAAAGACCCCCATTAATAAGAAAACGACTGCCATATTAAGCACGGGAGTTATCGATGCCGAAAAAATTTCCTCCATGCTAGCAACTTTTTCATCTTGAAGCTTTTTCTGTGCTTCTGGTAGGCTTAGGCCTGGAGGGGCTATAACTTTTATTTGCTTTTGGAAATCAGTATAGTTTTGAAATACATCAACAAAAATAAGGATGGCAAGCAATGTCCATAAGAGAGCTGGTAACATACTTAATATTGCGGCAATTATGGCTGGTGCTCTAGATGGAGCTTGGCGATCAGCCTTAATCGTCAGGTTCATGCTACATTGACGACAGCGCTTCTCAGCATAGCGGGTTTGCGCCCCACAGCGTGGACATGGCAAAATATCGGGAACTTCACCGAGCGCTGGCATGGCAACTGGGTTTGGTTGGGCGACAATCGCTGGCTGCATCATAGGTGCAGGCCCGGGAGCGCTTGGCTGATCAGGAATCGCATTTGAGGATAGCGGCATATCAGCCAAGGCCAAGGTTGCGCCAGTATACGCTGGTGGCATTGGCGCGGCGGCTGGTGCTGCTTCAGGGATGGCTGGCGTTGGTTCAACAAACATAGCTGGATGTTGCTTGCGCAGCCATTCGAGGCCTTGTTGAGCGCGGCTACTTTGTGGATTAATGTGCAGCGCATTTTCCAAACTAATCCGCATTTCCTGCGGATCTTCTAAGGCTCCTGCCAGATACAGCCAAGCCTGTTCGTTATTTTCATCTTGTTCAACAACCTGCATCAAATGTTGGCGGGCCAAGGCTTTATTGCCACTTTTCAGGGCTGCAACCCCAGCCTGAAACGCTTCAGTACTCATAGAATCATCCCCACATACTAACTGCACGCTCGTCGCAAACTCGCTGATAGACTGCTTGGGTTTGGCTGGCAATTAATGGCCAATTATAAATATCGATAACCGTTTGAAAGGCATTTTCAACCCGCTGCTGAGTCCATTCGGGGTGTTCAAGGGTGTGCAAAATGCTCCAAGCCAACGATTCTGGATTATCGGGATAGATCGTCAAACCAGTTTCGTGGTTTTGCACAACCTCGTGCAAACCGCCCGTATCCGACACAATTACTGGGCAATGGGCAGCCATCGCTTCCAAGGCCACAATCCCAAATGGTTCGTAAATGCTGGGAAAGGCCGCTACATCAGCAACGTTGTAGAGATAATTGCGGTCTTGATCAGTTACGAAGCCAGTCCAATAGACATGATCATTAATGCCCAATTCATGGCTGCGGTTACGCAATTGTTCAGCTAACGGCCCCATACCTGCAATTACGAATTTTACGTCGCGACGTTGCGCCAAAACATGGGGAATTGCCTCAACTAACACTTGAATGCCTTTTTCGTAGACCATCCGCGCAATACTAAACACAATTTTTTCGTTTTCGGCGGCATATTTTTGGCGAAATTGCTGGCGTTCTTGGCTCGGCCATTCGATTGTTGGCACATTCACGCCATTAGCAATCACATCGAGTTTATCGAAGGGCGTGCCAAAAAATTGATGCAGTTGGTCGGCCATAAAATCGCTACACACAATTACCCGCCAGCTTTCGTGGGCCAACCACCATTCCAAGCCATTGATCGTTTTAGCATGGTCGCCGCCCAGCGAGCCACGCCCGCGCCCGCGCTCAGTCGCGTGAATCGTGGTGATCAGTGGCGTATGCCAGGCATATTTCAAGGCCACACTACAATAACTCGTTAGCCAATCGTGGCCATGAATCAAATCGAATGGGCCATGAGTTTTGCCCAAATCATAGGCAAAGCGCTCAAGATAGCGGTTGGTTTCTTGAGTAAACGAAACAAAGCCATAATCGGGCATGGCTGGGGGCTGAACCCGCCAAATATGGCTATGCATGCCAAAACGCTCGTGTTGTTGGCCGCCGCGCAGCCATGGCGTTAACACATGCACTTCGATTCCCGCCGCATCAAGCACCGGAACCAATTCGGCAATGTGCTTGCCCATACCGCCAACAATATGCGGTGGATACTCCCAAGCCAACATCAAGACGCGCATGGATGCTCTACTCCTATGATTGAGTCAGGTTTCAAACAACAATGTTGGGCCATTATACCAAGTTTAAATGGCGCTAGACCTAGCAAATTCACTAGGTCTAGCGCCATTATTTGGACCAAATCAGCAGTCTGGTTAGTACGAATGTTGGGCAAGTGGTAGCATCACGAGGTAGCTGGCCTGCAACGGGTGGGTTTGGCGTTGAAATTCAACGACGTTGCTCAAGCCATCAACATCGGGGTCGCCAGCTGCGCCATTCAAGCCAAGCGCATCAAGCGGGTCAAGCAAATAGCGCACTTCCCAACCATCGGGCATGCCATCAGCATCACAATCGGCAACCAGTGGGCGGGTGCTATTACGATATTCAGCCAGATTGCTCAAACCATCAGCATCAGGATCGCCAGCTGTGCCAAATTCAGCACTCGCTTGCAATGGATCAAGTTGCTGGTGCAGTTCCCATGCATCTGGCAATTGGTCGCTATCGCTATCGGCGCTGCGTGGGTTGGTGCGCAAACCTTGCTCAACCAGATTGCTCAACGAATCGCTATCGGGGTCGGCTTGTGCGCCATCGTTGCCAACTGCGCTCAGTGGATTTAAGTTGGAGCGCACTTCCCAGCCATCGCCCAAACCATCGTCATCGCTATCTGCCTGATGCGGGTTGGTTTGGTGTTGATATTCGTGGAGCTGAACCAAGCCATCAGCATCGCCATCGCCGTTTGCGCCATGCAAGCCTGCGATACTGAGCGGATTGAGTTGCTGCGCCACTTCCCAGCCATCGGGCAAGCCATCGATATCGCTGTCGGCGCGAAATGGATTGGTTGCCAACGCCAGTTCCAACTGATTCTCCAAGCCATCACTATCAGCATCAAGCTCGCAATCCAAGGGATTTGTGCCATGCTCGATTTCTAAACCATCGGGCAAGCCATCGCTATCGCTATCGTGATGGCGCGGGTTGGTCGCGGCAGTTTGCTCTTGCCCATTGCTGAGCTGATCGGTATCGGGGTCGCCAGCGCTGCCATGATAGCCAGTCGAATTAATTGGCGACAATTGATGATCAACTTCCCAGCCATCGCGCAAACTATCGCCATCAGTATCGACATTGCGGGGATTGGTTGAGCTGAATAATTCTTCTTGGTTGGTCAAATTATCGCGGTCAGCATCGCCAGTCGCGCCATCATCGCCAGTCGCGCTGGTTGGATTCAGCGCATAGCCCACTTCCCAGCCATCGCTCATGCCATCAGCATCGCTATCAGGATTGCGTGGATTGGTGGTGTGAATTTGCTCAGCGGCATTGCTCAAGCCATCGTTATCAGGGTCGCCTGCTGCGCCATCGGGGCCAAGCGCGCTGTAGGGGTTGAGCTGATGTTGAATTTCCCAAGGATTGGTTAGACTATCACTATCGCTATCAAGTTGCTCATTGGCACTATTTAACTGCAATGCATCGAGATTTTTAGCAACTCCAGGAGTAACTGCATAAAAGTGCAAAAAAATAATAATGAGCGGTACTATTTTTATCCGACGCATAAGCATAATCCTTCCCAAGAAACCTACTGAGGCAAACTCTTGGTAACGATTATGCGCTGATCAAAGGCAATAAACAATTAATTAGCTAGTACTTTATTCTCTCAATCGAATATCTAATCTGGTGGTACTAGCATAATGCTATGACCATTGGCAATAATCTGGGCATTATTTTTGCTTAATCCATGATATCTATAGCTGTTTTGGCATCAATTTAAAATGCCAACTAGGCTAGTGTGATACAGCCAAAGTACTATGCTTATTCGAGCCGATTAATCCAAAGCTCAATACATTGCCTTGGGTAATAGTTGGCTACGGATGCTATTTAAGCTGTATAATAGCACATGTGTTTCAAAAAAAGAGTGTTTCTCCTAACTTTGAATCCAATTCAAAGCTTTACTTACTAGTAATTCGTTCATTTTGGCATGATGAGTATTTTTCATCGCAATACATTTTGTATCAAGGTTGTTTAACTTTGCTAAGCTTAAAACCTCTTCAGCTAGATCATAAGTCATCAAAAATTGACAAGCCATACTACTAGCAACTTTAAATAGTTTCTCATGATCAATAGTTGAATGATTATAGAGGCGTGAGCCTGCTTTTTTAGACGATATAGTGTATGGAGGATCAATAAAAACTGCAATATCGTTACGATCTAACTGCTTTTCTAATATTTTTAATCCATCAGCTTCAATAAATGTTATTTTATTTCGAATAGCATAAATATCAATAATTCGTTTTTTTAACGTTTGAGGATACCAACGTGAACTCAGTCCTTTACCATTTTCACCTTTTTTAATCATTCCAGCTCCATTAGCAAGAATGCCACCACGATTAACTCTATTTTTAATAATAGTTTGAAGCGCTTGCGTTTTAAGCTCTTTGGCTGGTTGATTCAAAAAATGATAAACTTCTTCATATGATAAGTTAAATGATTCGATTTGATCTGCTAACCAAAGAGCATCATCACTTAGAATAACCTTCCAAACAGCAGCAACTTGGTTATCTAACTCAATCATGGTCACATGATCGGCTAAATTCTCAAAAGCCACTGTAAGCGCAATAATACCACCACCTGCAAATGGTTCAATAAATTCTTTAGGTCGCTGCGGTAAACTCATAAGCCATTCGCGAATTCTAGGGACAAGCCACGTTTTACCGCCAGGGTAGCGAAATGGGCTACGATGCGGTACAGAGGCAATATTTACAATATTCGGTAAGTTGAGAAAAGATTGTTGCATTTATTGCTCCATCGATAGAATCAATTGCATTTAGAGTTATTTACCACGTATTACGAGTTTTTGTTGTAATTGCAATAAAAATTCATCTAGATCGCCAGCTTCATAAATTGTCAATTGATTGATTACTGCTATATAGTCAGTATAGATAATTGTATAAAGCTCTAAGCTATAAGTATTGAGTTCATTAAGTACTAAATCATAAATAAACCAAACCATATCAGCTTGCAGTTGATCAACTTCAGGTAGTTTACCTAAAGTTTCAAAAAGGCTTTTTTGCAGGACAATGGCCTGCTTTTTTTGCCATTGCTTTATGATAGCACCTTTGGCTACAATTTGCGGTACAAGCCGCTTGAATGATGAAGATAAATAATCAGGACGCGGATAAAAGGTTTGTCCGCTCCATATGAATGTTGATCGATGCAGATAATCTTGCATATAGTGTTCAAATGGCTTAGAAATATTGCCAGAGATATAAACTGACTGAATTTCAATCGTAACAAAATCGATAATTGTACCAAATTCATCGTAATGAACAAGACAATAGTCGATATTACCAACCCGTTTTTTATGTTTATCAATAAGTCGTATTTCTGGAAGTAAGGCCCAACGTGCATTTTGAGGAAAAAAGCATTCAGCTATTTGTTGAGCAAAAAGTATATTTTGGCGAAAACGGATTGGGCAAGTAATAACAGGTTTATCTCCTTCGAAAATACTACAAACACCTAGTGGATTTAACACATTATCTTTGGTACAGGTGGCCACTATATTGCCAAAAGGACAAAGTTTTTGTTGACGATGTTGATTAGCTTCGAAGCTTAAATTATCAATAGGATAGCCAAAAACCTCAGCTAGTGGATGTTGTGGCATAGAAATTGTCCTTCCGACCAAAATATAGGAATAATGAACAACTTTATTCCAACTCAATTATAAGTAATTAGCACGATAAGTGTATAATAGCACATGTGTTTGTTTTTACAGGAGGAAGCCAATGTTTGATATGATTGGGATTGTAGTTGCCGACATGGACAAGGCCCTGAATTTTTATCGCTTGTTCGATTTGGACTTGCCAAGCGATTCTGGCGGTGAAGATCACGTTGAAACAACCTTGCCTAATGGTATGCGCTTGGCCTGGGATAGCCAAACCTTGATCAAGAGTTTGCATGAGCATTGGCAAGAGCCACGCGGCAATCGCATGGGTTTAGCCTTCAAATGTGCTAGCCCTGCAGCAGTTGACGAACTCTATGCTAAGATTTTGGCAGCAGGCTATGAAGGCTCCAAAGAGCCATGGGATGCATTTTGGGGTCAGCGCTATGCAGTTGTCGTTGATCCCGATGGAAATTTGATTGATTTGTTTGCGCCGCTCGATTGAGGAGGCTCGTTGAGTACTGTCATTGAAGAACCGCCGATTGTCGGTTTGTCTCGTTGGTTGAAATTGCTTGATGAATGGGCCACGTTCTACGAAACTGACCCCAAAGCCGAACGCACGCCAAGTCGTGAAGAGCTTGGTGCCTTTGATCGGGCACAGTCGCTCTATTTGCTCAAAGAACGGGCGATTCAAACGCTGTATCTCAGCCAATCGCCCTCGGTTAGTTTGGGGATTCTCGAAGGCCCGACACCTAAAACGAGAATTTGGCTGTGTGAAAATTGCCGTGCTCAGGCGCGCAAGGGCAATCTTTCGCCCGCCGAATATGCAGAGACAACCGGCGGTTGCGCCAAATGTCAGCGCGAAGGCCTCGAAAACGATTATTATAGTTTGTATGTTTTGAACGTTGATTATGGGGCGTTGGGCAATTGGCAATTTCATACGCCAGTGCCAATTGGCCAGAGCTATTTTCCTGCACCGCGTTCAGAAGCAGCGCCAGTGGTTGGTCGTCGCCCGGTTGATCGCCAAGGCAGAATGACTCGCTTAGGCCAGCCAATCAGCGCAGCCAATCGCCGCCAATACCCTGAGCATACCGTGGTTTGGCAGGTGTGGAATGGCATAAAAATGCTCAAAGCGGAGATTAACTAAATGCACAAAATGATTTGGTTGGTATTGATCTTCTTACTGGCAAGTTGTGGCCCAGAAATCGCCACGCCCCAAGCGCCATATCAGGTGCTCGAGGTGTTGGAAACTGTCGATAGCCAGCACGCACAGGTTGAATTGCGCTTAGAGCGTGATAGTGCCAACCAAATCATTTTGGCGGCGACTTACCAACCCAAAGAACCCCATTTACACTTGTATTCCAAAGATTTGCCTCGCAACGGGGTTGATGGCATGGGGCGACCAACCTTGCTTGAGCTACCCCAAGCAGGCCAATTGCGCTCAGTTGGGCCGATTATCGCCGATGCGATTGCAGCGCCAGACCCAACCCTGCAAACCAGCAAACCGTTGTTGATTTATCCAGCGGGGCCAGTAACCTTGCGTATGCCAGTTGAGCTTGATGCCCAACAGCCTAATCAGCACATTTTGCTGAGTTTTATGCTGTGTAGCAGCAAAGGTTACTGCACCTCGGCGGTTGAACAATTGCCAGTCACGATTCAGCTAGGCAATTCCTAACAACGTTGGCAAAAGTTCCTCGGCACGACCAATATGCTGTTCTTCAAAGGCCGAATCGGCTTCAGCATGCGGCTCTAAGTTGACCAACATCGTGCGTGCGCCCAGCATTTGCGCTGTACGCGCAAACGCTGCTGCTGGAAACACCGTGCCCGATGTGCCAACCGCCAAAAAGAAATCGCATTCACGCAGGCTGCGTTTGGCGTGGGCTTCGGCCCAAGTCGGAATCGCTTCCTCAAACAGCACAATATCGGGGCGCAACGGCTTGCCACAGGTTGGGCAGGTTGGCAGCGTTTCGGTATGCGCGCGCTGATCGACAAAGCTTGGCTGCTCACAATCATCGTCGCTACAACGGCTTTGGCGCAAACTGCCATGAAACTCGACCAAATTGCGCGTGCCAGCCAGTTGATGCAGGCCATCGATATTTTGGGTAATCAGCGTAAAGCGTTGATGTTTGCTCAGCGATTGTTCAAAACGAGCTAATGCCCGATGGGCTGCGTTGGGCTGGGTGGTTTGGAGTTGGGTGCGTAATGGCCCAAAAGCTTGCCAAACCAACTGGGGAGATTGTTGCAAGGCTGTACGCGTGGCGCAGCGCTCAATATCCCATTCGTTCCAAATCCCATTTGGGCCGCGAAACGGTCGCACCCCTGAGGCAACCGAAATTCCCGCCCCCGTCAATACGACGATATTCCGGTAGCGTCGTAGATCAAGCGATAACACCATAATTCTTCTTCCGCAATGAAGTTGGCACCAACAGGGTGCAGCTTGAAAGGCTAGCTATCATCACGACAGCTTCATAGTTATTGTACCGCGTTCTGGCCCAAGCAACTAGTCGTTTGGCTAGGTCGCAACCTCGCTACTTGGCTGATCTCAAGGCCGCTGCGCATAGCTATACTGCTCAGCAGTTACTCAATTTAGGAGGCTGTATGAGTTTACAGGAATTTTCGAGTGAACTGGCCGATGCCGTTGAACACGCTGGCGCAGGGATTGTGACGATCTACGCCCGTCGTCGCCAAAGTGCCAGTGGCATCGTTTGGCAAGCCGATTTAGTATTGACCGCCGATCATGTCATCCAACGCGATGAGCACATCAAGGTAGTTGGGCCAGATGGCACTGAATATCAAGCCCATGTGGTTGGGCGCGACCCAAGCAGCGATGTGGCCTTGTTGCGCGTGCCAAACGCCAATTTCACCCCCGCTGCCTTGGCCAAAACCGAGCCACGGGTTGGTCAATTGGCCTTAGCAGTTGGCCGCCCAAGCAGCGTGCAAGCCAGCTTTGGCATTATTAACGCAATTGGCGGCCCTGTGCCAACCCGCCGTGGCACCTTGGCCCAATATTTGCGCACCGATGCCACGCCATATCCAGGCTTCTCTGGTGGCGGCTTGGTCAATGTTCAAGGCGAAATTGTTGGCTTGTTTACCTCGGGCTTTGCTGGCGGCGAACCAATTGCAATTCCCGTGGCAGTGTTGACCAGCGTGGCCGATACCTTGCTCAATCATGGGCGCGTCCGGCGTGGCTTTATCGGGATTGCCAGCCAAACTGTCAATTTGCCCGAAAACCAACGCGCAGGCCGCAATCAAGCTACTGGCTTGCTGGTAGTCAGCGTTGAAGCCGATAGCCCAGCGCATCACGCAGGTTTGTTGGTTGGTGATATTTTGGTTGGCTTAGATGGCCATGAGCTTGGCGAGCCACGCGATTTGCAAATGCTCTTGGCAAGCGATCGGGCTGGCAAGACCGTAGCGCTTGATGTGCTGCGCGCTGGTCAATTGCAAAACCTCGACATCACCATTGGAGCGAAATAGCCCTTGAGCGAATCAGCATTAAAACTCATGTTGATTGGTGGCACAACGCTGACCCGCGCGGGTATGCGCAGCGTGTTGGCCGAGTACGAGGCAGAAATTGTAGCGGCAGCGCCTAACATCGAATCATTGCTCGACCATTTGGGAAACGTCGATGTCGTGATTTTGCTTGATGATCAAGCCTTGCCCTTGCTTTTACACCACACCACCGATCAGCCTGCGATTTTGCTGATTAGCCAAGAATTACCACACCCCATGCCGCAGCAACGGGCATGGGGTGTGGTAACAACTGATGCCTATCCGCAGGAAATTTGGGCTAGTTTGCAGGCCTTGCAGCTTGGGTTGTGTGTGCTCTCGCCCACAATTTTGGCCCAAATCCACACCCCGCCCCAACCAGAACCCTTGGATAATGTGCTCAGCGAGCGCGAGCATGAAGTACTACAACTCTTGGCTGAGGGCCTGACCAACCGCCAAATCGCCCAGCGATTGGTCATTAGCGAGCACACAGTTAAATTCCATGTTTCAGCCTTGCTCAGCAAATTGGATGTGGCTTCGCGCACCGAAGCAATTCGCGTTGGCGCACAACGTGGCTTGATTATTTGGTAGCCATGCCTAAGCTATCAGTTAATGTCGCCCACTGATCCAAGGTCAACACCTCGGCCCGTAGATTTGAGTCAATCCCGGCTGCGGTAATTGCCGCCAACACTTGCTCTTTGTTATAGCCTTGACCAGCCAAACCACCAGCCAACGAATTGATCAGCTTTTTGCGGGCTTGACTAAACCCTGCCCGAATCACCTTGAACAAGGCTTTGGGATTGGTCGGCACAGCGTTGGTTGGGCGACGGCGCATCAACACCAGCGCCGAATCGACAGCTGGCGATGGGAAGAATGAAGCGGCGGGCACGCGAGCCACAATTTCAGCAGTTGCGTAAAGTTGCACACTATGCGCCAAAATGCTCAAATCGCCTGGCTTCGCGGTAATCCGATCGGCAACTTCCCACTGCATCAGCACCATCATCAAGCTTGGCGGGCTATCGCCTTCGAGAAAATGGCGCAACAACGGCGAGGTAATCGCATACGGAATATTGGCCACAAGTTTGTAGGGTGTGTCGGCGGGCAAGCCAGCAGCAGCCAACATCGCACTGGGAGCCAATTCCAGCACATCGCTTTCGACAATGGTCAGCGGGCGGGCGGCAAACTCAGTGCGCAAACGACCAGCCAAGCGCGTATCAAGCTCAACGCTAATTACTTGGCCTGCGGCATTTAGCAGCTCCCAGGTAAGCACACCCAAGCCCGGGCCAACCTCAATCACCACATCATTGGCATTCACGTCGGCATGCTCCAGCGCCAATTTCAAGGGCGTTGGATCGACCAAAAAATTCTGGCCCATGCTTTTGCTCGGGCGCACCCCAATGCTATGTAACGCGCCGCGCACCCGCGACGGATCGGTATATGGATTCATTATTGCTCCTTAATTAGACTAGTAGTATACCTGTTTCTTGTGAGGCGACGATTTTTTGGGGATCGGTTATTGGGGGTTGGGGGCCGGAACCGTGAAGTGCATGGGATTTTTAGCCACGAATTGCACGAATGACACAAATAGGTTTTTTTAGCCACAGATTCCACAGATTGCCCAGATTATTGTTCCCATAGCCAACAGCCCATAGCCAATAGCCATCGGTTCTTTGCGCCTCTGCGTTAACATGTTGATCCACGAAGGACACGAAGGGCCACGAAGGATGGAACCGCGAAGAACACGAAGATCATTTTTTAGCCACGAATTCCACGAATTACACAAATTATATTCCGCTAGCTCATAGCCTGACCCCTGACCCCTGACCCCTAGCC
>NZ_PUBZ01000150.1 GCF_003205875.1 Herpetosiphon llansteffanensis | reverse complement strand
GTACTCACACGGCTTGCGGCCCTCATCCAGCGCTGGGCGACGACGAACAAACGGCATCAGCCACCAACCACGGCGCAGCGCTTACGGGCAGTTACGGCATCATGAACAATAAGCTTGATGCGCATGGGGAAACGCAAATTGTCCCAGTTTTATAGACCAAATAAATGTGTTTCTTGGAGTGAATATGATGCTACGACGGAAGATGATGGAAAATATACCAAGAACTGCCAGCTTGCTCTTGCCTTATCGGCAAATCTATGCATTTTGGATGCTAAACTCACTGATGATGAAGGTTGAAATACCAACAAGATTGATTATTGGTTGTTCAATCGGGAGTATACCACGCTAATCGAGTTTGTGAAGACCTTTTGTGACTCAAAATATTGATAATAATAGAGTCTCTAAAGATCTCCTTTCCTCATATCTGGCATTGCAACGTTTCCCTCCAGCAACATCAAAATATCGTCTGATTCATAGCCAAGGATTCGCCCAACCTGTTTGATATACATTGCTTCCGTGATATGAATACCTCCATGTCGCTGTGCCAGCGCAACCAGATCAATTAACAGTCCGAGCGAGGCATCAGGGTCGTCAATAAAGCGAGTATAATCAACCAAGCGTGGCTCGTCGGAGATCAGACTTTGATGGATATCAGCAAGCATGGCCGGATCAAACTCGCTATGCATCAGTATCGTGTCGATAAATGCTAACTCGGACGGCGCACGATCGCGGTCGATCGTCACTAAGTTGATGAGCGCATCGATCTTGATGCGCTCCAACGATGGCAGTGTCGTTGCTTTTGGGTGCAATGGATCTGCAACCGGCGTATCTGCAGTGATCACAATTGGGCAACTCAGCAGACTATTTGCTTTTTTACCAACCTGCATGGTGGTATATCTTGACCAAGCAGCCATTGCAACTGCACCAAGGCCAGGGAGCCATTTGCTGATCTGAGAACTCAGGGCTTGTTGGGCCACTTTTCTGCCAATGAGGCTGCTGACCTGCGTAAAGATGTGTGTAGATGCCTTCCGAATAAGTAACCGCCCTCCCTGATCCGCCAAGACACCCATAGTCCCGACACCGAGCGACGACGCCAAGACACCCGCCAATACCTCTTCTTTAAGATCATGTGACTGCCCATGGGCGACACCGATATCGTAGATTAACCGGAGTTGGTTACGCAAGACCAGGATTACCTCTGGTAGTGCCGTAAGCATACCGAGTGGACCAGGCACGAGGCTACTACTTGCGGCAACAACCGCATTTTTGATACTATAGGCTGCAATGATCTGCGGAACGATATCTGGCCTAGGAACGAGGAGGTTGTGTTCGGAATCTTGGCGGTGCCGCTCAGCCAAGACCATCCAAAATAGCTTTTGTACGGTTTCCGTAAGCATGGCTTGCACCTTCCATGGAATGTTGGCGTCAGCATTGGTCATATATCCCTCCTTATAAAACATTTTCCGCGTATAATGACGAATCGTTATTCCGTCTCAATGGATTTTGAAGTATTATTTACTGTAGATGGCGTTGAATAGACCTTCAAAATTTTAAAAAGCAACCACTTATTTGGAAATAAAAACAAGTATTAAACCAATGATTCCAGTGTAAATATCGGTATGTTGAATGCTGCTAATCCACTATCCTTATCGCTGTTAGCGAAAACATCGCTACCGATTCGTAAATCAATCAAGTTTACAAAGGTCTTCATAGTAGATTGTTTCAGGAATGTTGAAGATCTTATTAGGTTCGCAGAGGGTTAATCAAGTAAAGCGGACACGCTGTCAGGATAGCGTCTAAAACCATTGAAAACAAGTGTCAAGAAAAAACAAAACAACCCTATATTGACGCTGAATTGAGGGAAATCTGACATCAGGAATGGGTATACCTCAAACTGACAGATACTCAGTGAGGCAGCCAGTTAATGTGCTCATAGACGAGCGTGCAAAAAGCTGGTATCAACGGGTCTCAGATGTTGACGGATCAGTCGCGCTGTCGTTTATCATACCGTTTCACACCCCAACTTTTTGCACGCTCCATCCATTGTCATACCCTACACGAACGGTGTCGTAATTGGTGCTATTTACCTGTGAGTAGGGCGGATAGCGAAGGACTATCTGCCCCAAAATCTCTAGCGCGTAACATATGGCATAGCGACCTTAAAGGTGTTAAGTCCATCCGGTAGGAGAATAGTCGGAGTACTGCCATCTGACTCACGGGGCCGCTCAAGCGCGGATGGAAGGAGATTAAACTCGATGCTGGCACGTTCTATCTGTCGCTCGCGGAAATGGTGCTGGATTCCCATGACAGAGCTCGCGATCATCGTATACAGACCTGGGTCAGCGCCATTGGTATCAAGGATAATCGTAAAGCGACCAAGCCCATTGGTAGGTACGCTCGTAAGGAGTCGCCCGTTGGCACTCAGCGTTACGGTTGAACTGATAGCAAAGTTATAGCCATTAAGAGTAAAGAGACTCCCTGGTAGACCAGTCGGATAATTGATTGTGAGGTACGGTTGGGCGACATCGACATTCCCAGCACAGTCGGGAGCAACCGTACGCCACGGGCTATATGTCACATTGCCTAGGACTGCATCACCGCTCCCAGGACCGAGGCTACTGGGGCCACTCGGATGACCCCACCAGAGATCAGTAGCCTTAAGCGCCGATGCGCCACTGCGTGATAGGCCGTACATAACATTATTCGTGAGTGATGCACGCAACAGGGTCACGAGGCTGGGATTACTGGTATCAACCAAGATGCCGCCGTTATCGTTGTTATCGACCTCAATGCATGAGGCGGTTACCCGTCCAGCACTGATCTCGAGACCCTGCGCGTTCGATGTCTCAAAGCGGGTACGCTGAATCACAAAGTCACCAGCAATGTCAACCCCATCGATATCGAGTCCGTCAGACTCATTCTGGCGGAAGATGCTATTAACCACCGATGCTTTCGTAACGCGAGCGTTCGCTCCATCGCTGGCGCTTTCTTCGATAAGCACTGTATCCAGGGCAATCGTGCCCCCAGTGATGTAGAGCATGCTGGTTGTATTGCCACCGCCATAGCGCATAAGAACATTTGACATTTTGGTAACATTACCCGTATCCAACCAGACATATCGCCAGTCGCCCCGTGCTGGACTTGTAGCGGTGCCATCGTCATTGGTATCGCCACCAATACTATCGTCGCGAAGGCTGGTAAAGGTGATAGGGTTTGCCGCAGTACCTTGGGCATTGAATGTTCCGTCAACCGTAATGCGTGCATCAAGATCAAGTTTTACTATCGTGCCGGGTGCTAAGGTGAACACTTTGCCCGTATTGACATTGAGATTCGTGGCGATACCTAGGACACACCCGGGATGATTGAGCGTCGTTGAGGATGCGATGTTGCCGGTTAAGGTCATCATGTCATAGCCATTGTTCTCACAGCTATTATTGGTAAGTTGCCACGTTGCGAGCGTGGTTACCTCTATCGAGGCGGCGACAAAAGCATTCTGTTCAAACCGGGTATTGCTGATCGTGAGCAGCGTCGGCGAGGTTGAACGAAAGCCCCGCGATGCGCTCTGCATAATCTCCGTATTATCAATTTCAACGGTTCCTCCAGACGCATACAACATCGAGCCAAAGGTACTATCGCCTCCGTAATAGAATCGGGCATACTTTATTTTGCTCACCGACCCTGTATCAACCCAGAGACGTTGCCAGTCGCCTCGTGCTGGGCTGGTCGCAGTCCCATCCCCATTACTGTCACCACCAATACTGTCATCACGCAGACTCGTGAACGTAATAGGATTTGCCGCCGTGCCCAATGCGTTAAGAATGCCATCAATATTGAAATAGGCATCAAGATCAAATTTGATGATTGTTCCTGGCGCAAGGGTGAATATCGTTCCTGCATTGAGGGTTAATGCCGTAATACCAAGCACACAGCCAGGATGGTTAAGCGCTGTTGTAGTCGCGATATTGCCACTTAACCAAATCATATTGTAGCCATTATTTATGCAACTATTGTTGGTAAACTGCCATGTTGCTAAGGTCGTGACGGATATTGAGGCTGCCGAACTTGTATTACTCTCAAACCGGGTATTGCTGATCGTGAGCAGCGTCGGCGAGGTTGAACGAAAACCTCGTGAGCCACTGTGGGTAATCTCCGCGTTATCAATCTCAACGGTTCCTCCAGACGCATACAACATCGAGCCAAAGGTACTATTGCCTCCACCATAGCGGAACCGGACGTACTTGATGTTGCTCACCGATCCTGTGTCAACCCAGAGATGTTGCCAGTCGCCCCGTGCTGGGGCCGTGGCAGAGCCATCGCCGTTGGTATCACCGCCAACACTATCATCACGCAAACTCGTGAAGGTAATTGGGTTAGCGCTCGTTCCTTGTGTAATCAGGGTTCCATCAACATTCATATAGCCGCCCAACGCAAATTTCACGATCACACCAGGCTGGATCGTAAGAACAATGTTACTCGCGAGCGTAACCCCCGTGTTTACCGTGTAGATATTGCCAGTCGTCCAAGTCGTATTAGCGCTGATAGTGCCGCTGACCGGGATGATAGCTTGTGGTACGGTCGGGGATTGGGTCGGACGGGTGGCCCACGAGGCATTCGGTGTGATAACGAGCACAACACTACCCAGAAGGATGGTCACAATCCACGCGAACGATGAAAATCGATTCATGGTGGCTCCTTGATAAGATACGATAGGCTCATGAAATCAATCGACGTTGTCCGAGAAGAGAATGGGCGTTTTTCTCAGATGCGGTGCTGGTGCATGAACTTGCTTTCTCATGCAGGAATAACGATCCGCGACTCATGCACTCCAATCAACACTCCTATTTTCGTGACATTGGCAGAAACGTTTTGTTCGGCTGTAAATCCTCGGTAGGACATACGGGACTGGCTGCGGTTGGCCAGCTACTAACTTGCGCGTATATGGTATCCATCGTGCTTCTGAATCCAGCGATATCAATCTGATTCCCTGTTCCATTGATATCACTGTTGAACATGATGACAAAACTATCGTCGTTACTCCATTGACGGGCGAGGGTTCGGACACCAGGGTGTCGCCCAGTATGATTATAACGGCCACGGTTAATACCAGGCTGTTTGGGTTGACCATCAATCCAATAAGCATTTAAGAAACGCGCATAGGCACACGATGTTGCAATAATGCCACCATTCGCATCCCGCCCTTCCATATAGAGACCACCGTCAGGACAAAGAACCGATTCCGTAGGATTGAAAACATTGGGACACATATAGGGATAGTCATACCATGGTTCGCGTGGATTACGATATTGGGGGAGCGTGCGCCCAAGCTCGATTTCAGTCGCAGGAATATCCAGGGGAAGAAAGATGGAGCGTTGGATATACTCGGTATATGACGTTCCCATGAGTTTTTCAATCACCATACCCAAAAGCATATACCCATAATTCGAATATGCATAGGTACTTCCAGGGGTATAGTTCAGTGGCCAACCATGCATATACTGGACAAGTTGTGTTTTCGTTGGTGGGCTTGGTACACCCATTTCAGCGGCAATCGCAATATGTTCAGATAATGGATCAAACGTTAAGTCCCGATCCCATCCACCGCGATGATCGAGCAAATGTTGAATCGTAATATCATCAAGTCGCGCATCCGGAGTTTCGCCAGGCAGGGGTGGGATCGATAACAAACAGTTGGGGGAACTATTCGATCCGATGCAAAAAACTTTGGATTGATAGGAGAGGAGACCCGCACGAACGAGGGTGCGGATCGTCGCCGCAGTAATCGGCTTCGTGATGCTGGCCAGTCGCATTAACGCATTAGGTGGCATTAAAACGCTGCGATCTTTGGTTAACCATCCATAGCCACGCACAAAAACCGTAACACCATTATAGGTTATTGCAAGACTTGCTGCATCAATCCCATTCTGTTCCATAAAGGTAACAACCGCAGTATCAAAGGACGTAAGCGTGGGGACAGCGGGGCCAGAGATAGGAATCACTCCTTGGAATGTGGTCGCCAACGCCGGTTCTGGGGCGCGTGTGGGAATCGCGAGCAAGAGACTCAGGACTATCACAGTCATCAGTGGACGGGAGAATACGGAGAATCGATTCATGGCAACTCCTTGGTCAATACATCGCAGTACAACCGATAGATGCCGTCAGCGGAAAAGGTGGATTGATTATCGATGGATTCTCTCGTGCCCAGCACCTCCTCTCAAACGCGTAGTTCTCCTGTTGATGTATCACAATTCATGAATATGCTTATCAGATGCATCGAAACAGGATAGCGTGAACAACTGCGCATTTTTCATGATTAAATAGCATCTTCATGGCACGATTTATCATAATTTGGATAGCATCAATCGTTGGGAAAAACGATAGCACAAAAATATGGTATGGAAAAGGGTGATTTTTTGGAGCAAACTCCTTCCTTGGCCAATTATTCTCAAACGTGGCATATCCCTACGTCTTCTGTAGATACATTTCTTCGCGATTTTTGGCATGGATAGCACAAAAATCACCTTCATGGGTGAGACGTATACGCTCGCACAGAACGACGCTCATCGTCGATTGACCGTCGCCTGCCGGAACCGTCGCTGGCACCATGCGCTCGCGCTCGTCAGGCGCTTTTTCGTTGGCTCGTAAACAATTCATTCCATAATTTTGTAAGACTTAAGAACGAATGTTGATGCAATCGACCTGCACCCTCGCTCGGTATTATTTAGCACACCCGTTCGCTACCTATTTTCGGGGCTAGCTGGGTTGCTACGCTCAATTCCCTCGCCTGACCAATGACATGATTGATTCCTCGCATAATCAATTATGCGCCCGCAGCGAACGGATCGCCCACGCAAAACAGCCTGACTGACATCCACGAGGTGGTTTGTCAAGAAGTGTGCAAAATCAATCTAGCCAGGCATGCGAATTTTACGAAGCTGGAGCGTCCGAACGACCGCATAAAAGAGTAATAAACAACTGCCTTCATTCCGAAACGCGGTCGCCATTTTTTTGCTGCGCTTCTTGACCTCCTCGAAGGTGCGTTCAATGATGTTCGATGTCCGGATATTCACCCAATGCCCCTCAGGATAGGCATAAAAGGTCAAACAGGCATCCCAATCGCGTTGCATGCAGCGGATCGCTGATGGGTACTGACGCTCATATTTGGCCATAAACGCCGCTGCCGCTTGGTCGGCCTGTGCTCGGTCGGGCTGATAGAAAATCGTCCGCAGCTCCGCATGGAGCGCATCGCGGTATTTTTCGGGAACGTGGCTTTCGATGTTGCTCATTTTGTGCACGACACAGCGCTGGCGCTGCGACGCGGGAAACTTCGCCGCAATCGCGTTCAGCATCGCCTGATGCCCATCGGTAATCCAGAGATCAACCGTTGCTACCCCGCGATCTTTGATATCCGCCAACAGGCTTTCCCACGCGCCTTGGTTTTCCCGCTCGCCCGTCGTGAAGGCAATCACCTCGCGCTGGCCATCCGGCGTGATCCCAATCAGCGCCAAAATGGGCATTTTCTGGCCTTGGCCGTTATAGATGACACTGAAATAGGTGCCATCGGCGAAGGCATAGCAGTACCGTGGCGGCAACGGACGTGCTTGCCAGGCCTGAAACTCGTCATCAAGCGTATGAAACACCCGCGAGACGGTTGAGGGACTGGGTGCGTTGCCCGTTAAGTGCTCAACCACCGTGCCAACGGCGGTTTGGCTGACCCCGCCGACAAACATATCCTGCATGAGCGTATCCACATCGTGCATGCGGCGCTGGTAGCGGTCAAACAACTAGGTTCGAAAGCCGCCACGGGTGCGCGGGACGGGCAAGTCCTCGATCACGCCAGCGGTCGTGCCAAGCGTGCGCGAGCGATGCCCCGCGCGGTGATCACGCCGCTCGTCAGTGCGTTCATAGGGCTGCGCACCGATGAAGGCGGCCACTTCGTCTTCCAAAATGTCGATGAACGTGGCGCGAATCGCCTGCCGAATCTGGTGCTGCACCATCTGCTGGAAGGTGGCGTGGGCTTCAGCTTGACCGATCACGGGCGAATGGGTATGCTTCTTGCTGGGAGTCATGGTGGTCCTTTCCTTGGTCTGTTGCATTTCCAAGTATAGTCCACCTGGCTCTCGTTAATTTTGCACCACTTTCGTTATACCACCTCCAACCACACCGGAGCATGCGGTCTACGATTGGAATGAAGAAAATCGTCCTTTATCTATTGGCGTAGGACTGCTAGGAGAAGCAGCGTGTGGAGCACTGGATAGTGTCGGCAATTTGTGGGAGTGGACAGCCACACCCTATGAGAAGAATGGTGGCGATGTGCAGCAGGTGCTTGCGGATAGTGATGACCCCATGGTGCTGCGGGGGGGGGCATATTATCAAAATAGAACAAAGATTCTCTGTGCAGCGCGTGACAGGCTTCTTCCCAAAGGTGGATATGACCAAGGATTTCGTTGTATTCTGGCCCCTCGTTCTTAGGTACTGTATGCTGAATTCGAGGAGGTTGACCTATGCCACAGAAAAGCAATGCCGCTAAAGGATTGATTTGTACGATAATCAATCCTTCAGTGGTGTTTTCTTGCTCCTTCATCACGGCGCATCCATCCGCGCGAGCGTCGGAATCCGCACCGTCGTGGCCATGGCCTCACTCGTGGTCACAAACCCCGCTTGGGTTGCGTTAATATGCAGAAAGTCACTGGGGATGAACTGCCCGACCCACGCCATATGCGCCTGCATGCCGTGCGTCACCACGACTGCTCCCGCCTGCGCCGTATGGGGTTGGGCCATCGTAATCGGTGTCCACGGTTCAGCCCACTGGCTTTCCCACGCACTGGCCACGTGCAGCTTGTCCCGCGCGACCCGACTGAGGCAGAGCTGCGCCCGATGGCTGCCAAAGGGACGGTCGGGAAAGCGACAGGTCGTCAGGAGCATGATCATGTTCGTTTGTGGGTTGTGGAGCAGCGGGTTGGCTTCGACAATCATCGAGGACGGCGTACTCAGCCGCGTCACCTGCCATCCATCATTCAACGTTGAACTGGCCAGCCACAGCACCCGCGCACCATATTCTTCATGCATGACCACGAGTTGTTCTCCAACGGCACTCAGCGCTAACGCATGCGGCGTGGCACTGGCAATGGTCTGCGGTTGCCATGTGCGGCCATCCATGCTATTCGCCAGCTGCACGCCACCCGCCATGCCCTGGGCAATGACGAGCTGGGGCAACCCTCCCTGATCCGTGCGTACCGCGTCCCGCTGCCACACCGCCACCACCGCGCTGGAGCTGCTTGGCAATGGATTAGCCAACAGCCACGACCCACTGCCTGCGGTGCGTTCGCTGGCGATGGTGAGCGTAAACTGGCTGCCACGGCGGGTGAGCAGTGCCAGCACGGCGCGACCATCGGGCAGGATTGCCAGCTGGGCCACACTGGCGCGAACTGGCCAGTCCGGTGCGCGCCACGTTGCCCCACTATCGCGGCTTTCCCACAGCCGCACTGTTCCAGCAAGGGTTGCCGCGACAATAATCCGTCCTTGGCGTGCGGTGATCGCGGTGGGGCCAGCGCTGGGTTCGCCCTGCCACAATCGCCGTTCATAGCGGTCGCCTGCGCGGGTCACGCCTTGGACAATCAGCGCACTGTGACTGGCATTGGCCATAAACTCGCTCGCCCGCAGGTAACTGGTATGGGCATAGCCCTGCTCATCGAGCGCGGTGGCCAATCCACGGATCACGCCGATATCCCGGCCCAGCGAGCGCGGGGTATCAAACGCCCATCCGGCAGCGGACGGGGTGACGGTCGGCGTTTGGGCCGTGGTGGCTGCTGGTGTCAAAAGACACACGAGCAAAATAAGCAGGAACAGACTCCGCCACATCATCGCACCACCCCCATGCGTCCGCGCCACGACCACAGGCCCAACAGCATGACCCCCACAATCGCCACGAGGGGCAGCCACGTCGTCCATGGGCGCGCTGCTGGTGGCGTAGGTGGGCTACCCGGCAAGATCGCCAGCACGGGCTGACTGCTGGTCGGAACGGCACTGGGCACGCTCGTGGGTGGTGCGACTAGCAGGGTCGTTGGCAGGAGCGCCTCACTGGTTGGCAGCTGCGCGACCTCAGCGGTGGCGGTTTGGGCCGCCAGCACGGTTCCGGTCGCAGGCGGCGCTAAGGCTGCGGTCGGGTCATCGGCTTGGGTTGGGCCACCCGCCCAATCTTGCTCCAGCGCGTGATGGGCCACTCCGGTCACCGGGTCGATCTGCACGGTAAATGTGGTCAGACCCACAACCGACTGGATGGGATAGCCGCCTGCATAGGGTGCTTCCCACGGAATCACACGGCCATCCGCAGCGGCCAGCGTGACGACCACGCGATCGGCGGGGAGTGTGACAACGGCCACACCCTGCGCGTCGCTGGTCACACTGATCGGTTGGCCACCGATCGGCGTAAAGGTGATCACCACGCCTACCACGGGATGCATCGTGGTCGCATCTTGAACCCGTACGGTCAGCGGGGTCGTTTGGGCAAACGTGCTGTATGGATGCATAAGCAGTATGAGCACAAGAATGAACCAACGCATAGAACGACTCCTTCTAGACTAACGATAGGGATTCACGAAATAGCCAGCACCCCATAAACGGGGCGTGCCATCCGGCCATGGCGCAACGAGCCATGGCTTGGTCAGCCAATTGTCCTCAATCCGAATGCCCCACGCCGGACTCAGCGCGTGCACGAGATCCGGTGTGCCATTGCCATTGAAATCCCCAATGTACATGCCGACATGGGTTGGTGGGCTGCTGAAGCGGCTGCTATCGGTGTGAAAAAAGACCAGATCGCCAGGGCGCAATTCGCTGATGCCAATCCGCTGAATCTGCGCGCTCTGCCACATGGCCTGCGAGGTGCGCGGCACGGCCAATCCGACACTGCCATAGGCCGCATACATCAGCCCCGAACAATCAAAGCCGCCTTCGGCCTCGCTTTCGCCACCCCACACATAGGGCCACGCCAGCTTGCTGACGGTATAGGCCACCAGCGGATTCGTGCCCGGTGGCACGGCGATGGGTGTCCCGTTAATAGGCGCGCCTGGTCCACCGCCTGCGGGTATCGTCGGGAACGGGACGCGGGCAATATTGCCTGCACAGGTTGGGTCACGGCGATTCTGCACCACGATCACGCCATCAGTGGGCTGTTCACGCAAGAGTGCATCGCTCGGCGTGCGGTACACCAGCACAAACACGGGCTTGCCCACGGGGGTACGGATGGGAATCTGGCCGCGCCAAGGCAAACCTGCTTCCAGCCGCGTCGGCAGGGTAATGGCGGCGGTGGCCAGTGTGGCCGTGTCGGTCGTCCACCAGCCGCGTGCACCTTGTCCGGCATCCTGCTCCACCTCGCGGATCACGACTTGGGCGGCCAGATCAAGTGGTAACGACACCGCGCTGGTGAGTTCGAGGTCAACCCAGTGCAGCTGTCCGCCGCCTATTGCGTCGGGAGCCGTCTCGCCGTCGGTGATGGCATGCACCGTCACGCGCATGCCGTTACTCACAATATCTTGGCCCAGCATAAACTGGTCACGGTGATAGTAGGGCGTGACCGTGGGCATGGCGGCAATCGCCGTGGGATCGCCTGCCATGACTGGGGTCGGACACCACCACTGGGGCTTGCCTGTGATGGTATTGGGAGAGGTCGCCGGAAGCGGGCGACCTCCACAACTGCTGAGTAGAATAATTATGACAAGTCCGATGCTGGCGAGTCGGAAACGGGTGGGCATAGTGCCTGTTCCTCCATCCATGTGGCGACGAGTGTCCAGCGCTCGCGGTGGCGCAGCTGCGTCTTGGCCTCATCGGGCACGCCTGTGAGCGCAAAGTGGTGATTGCCTAAAATCCGGTGTTTGACATGCAGCTCGACTTCCGTCTGAATGCGCATGCCCGTGGCGAGCGTGGGCAGTACCTCGGCGACCGTGATGGGCACGAGCAACGGCACAATCTGGTGCTCGATGCGCTGGCCACGCGCGGGTGGTGGTCGATCAAAGGCTTCGGTCACGCGCATGAGCACCACCAGCTCCTGCTGGCGGTCAAAGCGGTAGCGTGTGGTGGGCTGGGTAATGATGCCCGTCACGGTGCCCGACAACTGGCCAATCAAATATTGCTGGCGACTGGCATCACCGCGTGTGAGGGCTGCACTGCCGACCAAGACATAGGGCTGGGTCTGGAACATGCCGCCAAACTCACTCGTGCGAGCATAGCGGCCATCAAAGTGAGTACGGACGACCAAGCGGCCACTCACGGTCAGCATGCGCCCCGGCTGAAACGCGGCATTGAGGCTGGCGGCATCGCGCGGCACCAGCATCACGACGGTCGAGATCTGGGGCAGGACCGTATCATCGCTCTGCACCTGGTCATAAATGGCCACGGTGTAGCGATTGAACGCGCCGCCTGCCGTGGGCCGCACGACCGTCACCGGATCATTGGTGGCGCGCCCAACCACGGTTATATGGTTGGTTCCCCAGCGATCCGCGTGGGGCGCAAAGGCCTCGAAGGTCGAGCGGGCGCGGGGTAGGCGCGGGCCACCATACCGTGGGCGTTCGGGCTGAACGATGGGCGCAGCCAGTCCCGTTGGGGGTGGCGTGCTGGGTTCGGTTGGTCGCATCGTGATGGATTCCACCCGATGGCGATCGGGCTGACGCGGTGTGGCAGGATTGACCACCACGGGCTGCGGCGCTGTGTCCATGCTGCGCTCGGCGACAACTGGTATGGCCACGGGCGATTGAATTGGCGCATGCGGCAGGTGCGTGGGCATCGGCTCCACGGCGCGTGGAATCACGACCGTGATGGGCGGTGTCTCGACGATTGGCGCGGCGGTAGCTGGTTCAGACACGGCGCTAGGAGCCGTATCGTCCAGCTTGATGTCCTCCTCCGGCGCTGCGGTTTCCTTGAATCCATCATTCTCTACCATACGACCTCCAAGGCGAGCAAACGTGGTGCGCCGACGGCGCGGTGGAAGCATGTGAGCGGTCATGCGAAACTCCTCTAAAACAAACTTGAGAAAAACACCCCGTTGAGAACGGACACCATGCGTGTTAGCGAGCGAGCTGGGTGATCGGGACGGGCGGCGGGATAGCCTTGCCATCAATGATGGGCTGCCACGCCACGTCCGTCCATGGGCCATCGGGCGTAGCATCACCAAGCACGATCTGCGGCCAGTGGGGAGTCCAGGCATACTCCACCACGGCCATGCGCTGCGGCGTGGTCAGAATCAGCGGAATCGGCACGGGAAAACCCCGCGTGGTGGCCAGTTCGCGATACCAGCGTGCCCGCATGGCATGCTGATCGCGCGAGACCTGTTCGTGATCGGGAACCAGCAAGTACCACGTATCCTGCTCGCGCTCACGCGGCGCGGCGGTATTCCAGCGCAGGATCGGGACGAGTGATGACGGGCGACGACGCGGGGCGCGGCGGGTGCGCAGGCCCACAATGCGGCCACCACCGCGATAGGTGTCGAGTACCGTCGTCTGAACACTGATGAGATCCGGCAGGCGTTGCGCAGTTTCGAGCAGGGCAGCGGCCATGCGAATCGGCGGCAGAATCGGATCAGCAGTCGCAGGCATGGCGGTGGCGTGGTAGCGCATCGCAATCCGTTGTCGTCCTTTGCTGATGACCGTGGCGTGCAACAGGTGCTGTTGGACGAGTGGCCGCAAGATACGCCGGATGGCTTGATCACCCTTGGTGGGAAACCAGATCCGGCCAATTGCGGTACGGTCGAGTGGCCCCAAAGCGGTGAGACCTGCGTGCAGGCTGGCGACGAGGATGGGATCGTGTGGCACACGGCATGGGGTCATGCGATCACCGCCTCAGCCCAGCTTGAGCGCAGCAAGGGAACGTTCGCATGCAGGATGCGTTCGCCCTGGATGCGTTGTTGATGCGTCCAAATCGGAGCCAGTGCGCCATGGGCATGAATCGCGTCAAAGGTGGTGCAGCGAATCGGGCCACCGGGCCAGCCGCGATCCCAGGCATCGAAGATGACCTGCTGGCGGCGTTCGGTTGGAACGGCAAAGGCGATCAATGGCCACTGAAAGCGCTTCTTCCATGAGCCAGCATCATAGAGTTCCCCATAGGAGCGGGCCTTGCCCGTAATAATGCTGGCTTCTTCCGTGCCCCGATCAATCTCGATGGCGAATAGTTCATCGATTTGCCCTTCTTGGCGGGCGACAATCAACCACGGATAACAGGACGAGCGTTCGTCGGCGTGGAGTGTGGCATTTTTCCAGCGGCGCAGCACGATAATCCCATCGGCACGGGGTCGGGCTTGCTCGCTGAGATCCATCTCAATGTAGCTACTCATGCCGACCATCCCCGGAATGGTGTCAAGGTCACGAATGATGCTGGTGACGAGATCGGCATACTCGATTTGATGCTCGGCTTGATGGCGCGGATTGAAATAGGTTGGCGCAAGCCGTTCGTTCGTTTCTTCAAGGTGGGGAAAGGATGCTTTGAGATAGTCCCAGCCCAAGGGCGTGAGGCTATAGATCCGACCATGGCGTTTCCACAGCTGATTTTTGCGCGTTCGGCGATTCGCTGGTGGGGCTTCAAAGTGTTCAATATAGGCGACTAATCCCGCTGCGCTTAAGCGATTCAGGTAAATATAGGCATTGCGCAAGGTGGTGGTTGGCCACGCAAGATGCAGGTGACGCGGAAGGAGACGACCAAGGCGGGCTAAAAGCACCAAGCATTGGGTTTCCATCGCATTCGGAGCATAGCCGGTTGAACTCTTCATCGCTTCCTTTCTCCAGCCTGAGACTGGCTGATGAACGATGTGATTGAATGTGGTGGCTTCGCGGCTGCTTAAAGAGTGCCGAGGCCACCAAATGGCCTTCGCAGCCTCTCTGGGAGCAGCTTCATGCCCCATGACGGTAGTGAAATGGTAGTGAAACCGTACTGAAACGGTAGTGAAATGGTAGTGAAATCGTCGCAATGCCGCTCCCAGCATCAACCAAATGGCTGATCGTCGTTTCATGCGCGTCGTCCTTTGCGGACGGGGACGGCTGCGGACGATGCGCTTGCCGCTGTTGGCGGCTGCGGTTGCGCGTGCTGATCTCGTGGCGCATTTTCCGTTATGTCAATTCCTGATACACCCGATGCAACGATGCGCTGCGGTGTTCCCACGCGCGAGCGTGCCCGCACGGGGCGCGTGCTTGCTGTCGTAGGCGGCGAGGGTGCTGGCGCATCCACGGCGGTTGATTGGGCTGGTTTCGTCAGCGCTGCTGGCGTTGCCTGCGGGTGCGCCTCGGTCACTATGGATGGTTTCTGCGGCTGGGCGCTCCCCGCATGGGGCGTTGGATCAGCGTCCGTTGGGGGAGCGCTGGTCGCCACAGGTGATCCATCCGTTGCCGCATGGGGCTGGATGGGCTGAATGGTTGGCGATTGGTGGCGTGCCATGGGCGCAGGAGCATGCATGCCTGGTGTTGCCGCTGTGCTCGCCGTCGGTACGCGTTCTGGTCGGGAAGCCATTGGTGTCATCGTATGCGTCTGGTGTGACCCAGCAGGCAATTCGTGCGTTGGTGGTATGGGCAATACCACGGCTGATGCACGCGTGGTGTTTGGCTGCGGAGCGGGTGCTGCGGTGGCTGTTGGAGCCATGGACACCCCATCCGGCATGACCGAGGTATCCGCATGCGCGGCACTCGTCGTGGTTCTTGCTTCCTGATCACCAGCCACCACTGACGATGCCGCAGCACCCGCGTCCTGTCGGGTCGTCGCTCCACTGGCGATCAATGGCTGCGTTGGTGGCAGATCAGCGGCTGGTGGCTGGGCTGATCGCGGCGCGGCACGCGTGGGCAGTTCTTGGGTAGGCGACACAACTGGCGGTTCGGGTGGCCGTCCCGCTGCGGTACTGCGACCTGCACCATGACCGCCCTGTGCGGGATTTTTCGAGCGGGATTGGGGCGCACGCGGCGATTGGGATGCTGGCCGAGCGGTGGCAGGGTCAGACGCGGGCGCAAACAGCCATTCCGGTGTGACTTCGTTCTCATGCACATAGGTCACCCCTGCGGCAATTGCCTTGCCCCCAATCATGGTCGTGATGGCCTGATCGGCGCGGTCAAGCTGGGTATCCGTGCGCACTTCACTGCTGCGCAGCATATGCGCTTCCGTGACCTCAATCTGGTGATCAAGCTGCTGCACGCGCTGTACGGTGCGTTGGGTCGCCTGCTGCATCCGCAATGCCAGCCCGCGTGGGTTGATCAGCGACGGCAGCGCCGACCTGGTGCTAGTTTGCGTGCTTGGTGTGTTTGTCATGCCCTGCGTCGATGGCAGCGACGTGCTTGCTGGATGCAGTTGTGGCTCGCGGGCCAAGGTGGTGGTGGCCAGCGTGGGCTGCATGGCAGCGGTATCGCTCGTGGCGGTATAGTGTCCGGTTGCGGCCACACGGGCTTCCGTCGCCGCAGCGGGCTGATCGCCGAGCAAGCGTTGCAACGGCTCGCGACTCACGACCGTGCGCACGGCGGCAAACCCCTGCCAACTCAGGCGCATGGCAAAGCGCAGCACCCGCCATTGCACCCACACAAAGAGCGGCAGCACGACGAGCATCGTCGGATAGGCCATCGCAATGCCTGGTTCGTCTGGTGTCCCAAACAGGAGAAAGGTCGCCAGATTCGTCCCGACCACCAACACCGTTTGCCAACCACTGATCGTAAAAAAGCTGCGATAGACCACCGCAACCCAGTGGCGTTGGTTCCCAAACATGCCGATCGGGGCCACGACAATCCCCAAGAGAAACAACAAGGCTCCACAGACGGTCATCAGCGCCTGGGCAAGGGTAGGCATCAGGGTCGCTAGCGCGGCAAGGATGCCTGCCACCGCGTGCAGCGTGCCAATACTGGCCGTATTCAAGGCTTCCCGACGCTTCTGCATCCCACTGGGGTCGCTGGTAAACGCGCCGCCGTACCACGGTTGGGTCGCATCAGGATAAAACAGGGCCGCAAAATCCGGTGGCAAGCCATCCAATTGGACGGTGGTACTGCCATCGGGCGTGGCATGGGTGATCCCATCAATGCCGCTGATGAGGCTTGCCCGGTCGGTACGCCAGAGCGCCAAGACTGCATCTAACGGCGCATACATCGGGTGATCGCAGCTGCGGCCACTCGTGACCATGGTGGCACAACTGGAGGCGGTTGGGGGAATGGTCAGCACCGCCGCGCGGCTGGCATAGGCCGGATTGGCGGGGTCGAAGGGGGCAACCGGATCGCCATCCTGTGCGACCGTAATCCACGCGGCGCGAATCGGGGGCAACCGATCGACAATCGATGGCAGCACCAACGCCGGAACTTGCGTGATCAGCTGAATCGTCGTCCCATACAGACTCGGCGCGCCCATGGCCAAGAGCACCATGACCAGCGTCCAGCGCACAAACGCGCGCGGCTGCACAATCTTTGCGCGCATGCCACTGCCCATCAGCATGAAGGTTAAGCCTAAGCCCAGCATGCCCAAGGCCAATGCACGACTATACCAATTGCCAATTAAGGTTGCGGTGAGCAGCTCCACCCAGCCCGGCAAGCCCAACTCCGGGGTCGCAAACGCTCCGCGCATGACCACACTCAGCACGACCGCACAGGCCTCATGCATCAGGATCAGCATGCGGGTGATCCACCACGCAGGCATGGCCAGCCAATACTGCATGACATCGAGCAGCAACCCTTTATTACTGGCATCCATTAACTGATCATTCATCCTGCTGCGCTCCTTCCTCAGCAATGACGAGGGCCATGACGGCGCGCCGATCGGGCTGGACGCGCGGTGGCACGGGATCATCCCATGGCGGAATAGCACTGATCGGCGAAATGGGGATTGGTGCATCCATTACCACAGCGCCTCCGCCGTGAGCGTGAGGGGAATCGAGTACCAGATACCGCCTTGGCTCCGGCGTTGTTTGGCCTGATGGAGTGCATGGGCCAACAAGGATGGGAAGCCGAGCCACATGCCGAGCGGGGTGTTGGCCGCTGGCGTGGCCGTCGCACCGCCATGCGCCAGATGAACTGTGACATCGAGATCCGACACATGGAGGGTGTGCATGCCCTCGGTGCGGGGCAAGACCCCATATTCCTGGCATTCCAGAACCTCGTGTAATGAGAGCACGGCACACGCGATGCCGGTTCCATCGGGCGTGGGGGCGAACAAGTCCATCGAACACCTCCAAATGAATGCAGAAGAACCCACTGCTGGCAGCATAGCGGGTTCTGACGGGCATGGTGTCGCGTCCGTGCGTGGACTGTGCGCCGTGCATGCGGCAATGCGGGGGCAATGCGGGGGGTGTGTCGGGGTTGTGCGGCGA
>NZ_PUBZ01000149.1 GCF_003205875.1 Herpetosiphon llansteffanensis | reverse complement strand
TAAGAGACGGGTCGGGGATTGGGGATCAGGCTATAGAAAATTAATAATCAAACAAATCTGTGGAATCTGTGGCTAAAAAATGATTATTCGTGCAATTCGTGGCTAAGAAGAACATAATCAAAAAAATCTGGGGAATCTGTGGCTAAAAAAATGATTACTCGTGTAATTCGTGCAATTCGTGGCTAAAAAACGTACTTTATGCTCTTTGTCGATCAAGCCGATCCCCGATCCCCAACGACCGATCCCCACACAGAAGAAAGATGGTATCATGGGGCGTAACAAACGAGGAACCCATGAATATTTACGATCTTGATTTGCAGGGCTTGACCGCGCAATTAGCTGAACTAGGCCAACCAGCCTTTCGTGCGCGCCAAATTTATGCCCATTTATATAAAAAATTAGCCAACGATTTTGCCGCCATGACCGATTTATCGGCGGCGTTGCGCGAACAATTGGCGGCCAAATTTCAAATTGGTGGCCTTGAACTGGTGCGCGAACAAACGACTGACGATGGCTTGACCCGCAAGGTGCTTTGGCGCTGTCCGGGCAATGCGGTGATCGAAACGGTGTTGATGATCTACCCGCCTGATCGGGCGACAATTTGTGTTTCGACCCAAGCCGGCTGCGCCATGGGCTGCGTTTTTTGCGCTACTGGCAAGCTGGGCCTGTTGCGCAATATTTCCAGTGGCGAGATTATGGAGCAGGTGCTGCATTTCGAGCGCTACCTGCGCACTGAAGGCGCTGCGATTGCCAAGCGTCACGGTGGGCCAGTGCCCGACCATATTACCAACTTGGTATTTATGGGCATGGGCGAGCCATTTGCCAATTACGATCGTTGGTGGGCAGCGGTTGAACGGCTCAACGATAAACAAGGCTTCAATCTTGGCGCACGCAATATGACGGTTTCGACGGTGGGCTTGGTCAAAGGCATTCGCCAATTGGCCGATGAAGCCTTGCAAGTTAATTTGGCAGTTTCGTTGCACGCGCCCAACGATCAATTGCGCAGCGAACTGATGCCCGTCAACGATCGCTTTGATATTAGCGATTTGATGGATGCGGTGCGCTATTACACTGATAAGACTCATCGCCGAGTCTCATTTGAATATGTGCTGCTCGACGATAAAAACGATACACCTGAGCTTGCGGCCCAACTTGCTAGTTTGGTCAAAGGCATGCTCTGCCATGTCAACTTGATTCCGTGGAATCCTGTGCCTGGTACGCCCTTGACGCGTTCGCATCGTGAGCGAGTTACGGCTTTTCAGCGGGTTGTGCAAGCAGCTGGCATTTCGTGTACGGTGCGGGTTGAACGCGGGGTGGAAATTGCTGCCGCCTGTGGCCAACTGGCAGCACTGCCAGCACCAACCAGCCCGATGAACCTGTATTAATAAGGATGAAGGATAAATTATGAGGGATGAAGTTTTAAAATCATAAATCCTAGATACAGATCGTTAAAATAGATTATTGAGGCGGGATAGGCTGAAATTTCATCCTTCATCCCTTATACTTCATCCTTTCGAAGGGGACTTTTTTGTGCTTGATACCTATCGTGTTTTAATTAGTGCTGCGCCTGAAATGCTTGAGGCAGCCATAGAAGAAATTCGTTTTGGCAAATTTGGAATTGCTGTTCAGCGACTTGCGCCTGAGGTCGCGTTGGTTGAGCTAGAACAGCCTTTAGATGAATGGCAAGCAATCTTGGCTAAACGGCCAGCCGTTTTTATCCGCCATATTGCGCCAGTTCATCGCGAAGTTGTGCTCGAAGGCACGCCCGATGATTTGGAGCGTTTGACCCAAGTGGCCTTGAATCTCGCGCCACATTTGCCAGCCCGCAAACCGTTTGCGGTGCAAACCCGCTTGCTCGATGAGCATGTAAAATTAACCCGTTTTGAAATTAACCAAGCCTTGGCCGAAGCTGTTTCGCAAGTGAGCGGCTTGCCCTTGGATGTACGTAATCCGCAGGGCGTGCTTTCGGTTGCCTTGAGCATGGATCGGGCCTATCTCGGCGTTTCGAGCGTTGAATTCAATCGTTCGGCATGGGCTGGTGGTGCACATCGCTTTGCCCGCGAACAAGGCCAATTAAGCCGCGCCGAATTTAAATTGCTCGAGGCCCAAGCCTTGTTCAATATCGATTGGCCTGATCATGGTCAAGCCTTGGATTTAGGCGCTGCACCTGGCGGCTGGACGCGGATTTTGCGTCGCGCTGGCCTGCCTGTTGTTGCAATTGATCCAGCTGATTTGCACCCTAGCTTGCGCTATGATCAAGGCGTTCGCCATTTGCAAACCTTGGCCCAGCGTTTTTTGCCAACTCAAGAGCGATTTACCGTGATCGTCAATGATATGCGGATTGATGCGCGCGATTCAGCGTGGCTGATGGTTGATGCTGCCAATGCTTTGACCAACGATGGCTTGGCGGTAGTCACGCTCAAATTGCCCCACGAACATAGCGCCCAAATTGCCTATCACTCGCTGAGTATTTTGCGCACCGCCTATTGGGTGATTGGC
Source organism: Herpetosiphon llansteffanensis (assembly GCF_003205875.1). Lineage (GTDB taxonomy): Bacteria > Chloroflexota > Chloroflexia > Chloroflexales > Herpetosiphonaceae > Herpetosiphon > Herpetosiphon llansteffanensis. The sequence goes on along the minus strand of NZ_PUBZ01000149.1, from coordinate 16,518 downwards.
GCACGCCAACTGTTCCATAACCGCTCAGAAGTGACCGCCGTGCTGCGCAAAAAACACGAAAAACGTCCCAAAGTCGATCAGCCGCCACGCGATTGATCCACGAAGGGTAAAGTGGGGATCGGTTGTTGGGGGTCGGGGATCAGTGCAACGAAACCACGAAGAACGCGAAGAACGCGAAGTTTTGATCCACGAAGGGCACGAAGGTACACGAAGAACAAGGCTATAGGCTATAGGCTATTGGGCTACACACTTCACTTCATCAATCCAGCACATAAATATTTGGGGTGCAGGGGCTGAAACCCCCTGCGTTTCCCTCCAGCGGAGGGACGGAAGGGAGGAGAAATAATACTTGAAGCCGATACAATAATGATTTGCTTATGAAGGGTTGGGGAAACAGCTTGATTCAAGCCAATAAACGCTGAGAAGAGGTTTGTGAATGCCTGATAATTCTCGGTACAGCGCTAGCAACATTCAACTGCCATCGAATCTCAACCCAATCCAACTTCGTCGCGAGAATGCAGCAATGTACTATGGCGGCAATGATGGCAAGGCAATTCAAGGCCTCTTAATTAGCTATATCGATTTTCTCCTAACCACGCAACATGCGCAACAGATTCAAATAACTTGCCTGTCAACTGGCGGTTTTGTTATCCAAGATGTTGGGTCGAGCATAGAATCGGTTGCTGGTTGCGGGTTGCCGACAGCCGAGTTGCTGCATGTGCTTGGCGCTGCTCAACATTGCATAATCGATTTGCACCACGATGGGCAACATTATCAATTGAGCTATAACGGCGAACTTACTGTGCCAGCGGTACAGCTGCTTGGTTCCAGCCAAGCCAACTATCGAAGCATCTCGTTTGTACCAAACCACGCTATCTTCATCCATCGGGCTAGCTCAATTCATCAACTACTCGGTTCGTTGCGTGGCTTGGCAACGCTATTTGCTGGTTGTCGAATTGAAGTCATCGATCAGCTTCACGCTACGATTAACCACCTATTTTATCCCAATGGGCCGCGCGATTATCTCGATGAATTAATTTTCAATAATTTGAATTCAGAGCCATATCTTGAGTTTGCTGGCGCTAATGAGTATGTTCAGCTCAAAATTGTTCTGCAATTTAGCCATTTTAGCCAGATTGAGCAATGTTTGCTGCGCTATCGCCATGTGCCGTTTGAGCCAATTTATCGCCAAGCCAGCTTAAAAGGTTTGGCCGCAGGCTTAACGAGCTATGGCCAGATTCATGGCAAGCTAGCTGATAATCAAGCAATCGAGCCAGCCCAAATCCGCAATTTTGGCTGTTTGATCGTTTTGGAGCAGCTAGCAAAATCATTGCAAGATGCAGGTGGTCGGCCTAGCGATCCTTCGATAATTGCCGCCGCCATTCAGCAACTTGTGCAACACCAATTGCCCGCGCAACTGGCTAAATTATCAGCTGGCGAAATTAATCAGCTCGTTATGTGGTAAGTTTCTGATCCACGAAGAGCACGAAGAGCACGAAGCTTGAAACCGCGAAGACCGCGAAGTTACAGGAAGGGAAACTTTGGGGTCACAGTATCAATTGCAATAGTCCACAAGATAAATATTAGGGGTGCAGGGGATGAAAACCCCTGCGTCTCCCGCCTTGAGGCGGGACGGAAGGGTGGTGAATCAATACTTGAATTACTTAAATTCTCCTGATAACCGTTTGATTTTCTTTAAATTTGGCTCCCTCCAATGCTTGTAGTAGCTCAACATTTTGCCCCAGAACGCCCCATGACATAAAATAGAGGGTTTTGAATTCACAGCTAAAACTATTTGGAGAACTCCAATGCATGACCCTTGGGGCGATACATTTACGCCTGAAGAACAGGCGATTCTAGCACCGTTTGTCACCAACCTCGATCAGCCAATTTTTGGCTTGCGCAACTTACCCGAAGTTGTCAAAGGTGCCTTGTTCTCGCGCTACAGCCGCAGCGATAAGAGCCTGCGCCGCATGTTGCTTGATGAGTTTATTCAAGCGCCAGAAGCTGGTTTTCAGGCAATTGTGGGCCATGCCGCCAGCAATGGCAACGATCAATTGGTGGCTACCAAGCAGGCCGAAGCTTTCTACGAACGGGTATTGCTTGGCTATGGCGACGATTCGGTTGCTGAGTTGGGCGGCGCGCACGTGGCCTGCGAAGGCGTGAGCAATATCGTCGCCAAAGCGCTTGAAGATAGCCGCTTGGGCCTCGATCCGCTGGAAAAATCGACGCGCTATGTGCCGTTTGATCGCCAAGTTGCAGGCAAATATCGCTATCATCGGGTGGCGGAAATAATGCAATCACGCCACGCCGCGCTGTATGAACAAACGCTTGATCGCTTATTCGATACCTATCGCAATTTGATTGAGCCAGTGCAATTGTGGGTGCAAAGCGCCACGCCGCGCGATGCCAAAACCAGCGAGCGGGCTTATGCGAGCGCCACACGGGCCAAAGCGCTCGATTTATTGCGTGGTTTGCTGCCAATGGCGACCCTCACAAATGTTGGCTTGTTTGGCAACGGTCGCGCTTATGAATATTTGCTGACTAAATTGGCTAGCTCCGAGCATAGCGAAGTTCGTGGCGTAGGGATTAATCTGCAACATGAGCTTGATCAACTGATTCCTTCATTTGTTAAACGAGCCAAAACCGAGCGTGGCGCTGCTTATAGCCAATATCTCGCGACGATGCGCCAAGCAGGAGCTACATTTAGCCCCGAAATTCCAGCTAGCTCCAATCAACAGAGCGTCGCCTTAGTTGAATTTGATCCTGATGCAGAGGCCAAAGTTGTTGCGGCGATTCTCTATCCGCATAGCGACCAGCCCTTGGAAAGCCTACAAAGCTGGGCACGAAATTTGCCAACTGATCAGCGCATTGCGATTCTGCGGGCCTACGTTGGCGAACGCGGCTCGCGTTTCCATCGCCCAGGTCGCGCCTTCGAAGAAACCTACTATACCTTTGATTTTCTGGCTGATATTGGGGCGTATCGCGATTTGCAGCGCCATCGGATTTTGACCCAAGAGCGCCAGCGCTATAGTGTGGTGCATGGCTATGCGCTTGCGCCAGAGCTTGAGGCTGCTGGAGTTGCCGAGGCGTATTGCACGGCGCTTGAGCAGGCAGCAGCTGCGGTGCAAACGATCGAGGCTGATTTTCCTGAAGCAGCGCAATATCTGGTGCCGTTTGCCTATCGCATTCGTTGGCGTTTTCGCTTGAATTTGCGCGAAGCCTACCATTTGATTGAGCTACGCGCCGCGCCGCAAGGTCACCCAAGCTATCGAGCAATTGCCCAACAGATGTACTTAGCTTTGCAAAAAGTTCATCCAAGCCTGATTGAAGGCATGCAATTTGTCGATTTGGGCGAACATGCTTTGGAACGTTTGGCAGCAGAACAACGCCTCGACCAAAAATTGGCCGAGCAGCAACGATAGGAATTAAGTATGTGGCGGCGTGAGTTTGATGATTTGCTCAATGGAATAGCTGGCGCGTTTTTGTTTGGCATTCCGTTGCTCTACACGATGGAAGTGTGGGATATTGGCAGCGATCTCACGCCGCTGCATATGCTGTTGTATCTTGGCCTAACCTATATTGCCTTGGTTGCGCTCAATCGGGCAACTGGCTTTCGCCGCAATAGCGACGAAACATGGAGCCGCTCGCTCTCAGATAGCATCGAAGCCTTGGCTTTGGGCGCTTTGGTAGCCTGTTTTAGCTTGGTTGTGTTGCGACGGATCAGTTTCGATTTGGCGTATGATGTGATTTTGGGCAAAGTTGTTTTGGAAACCATGCCCTGTGCAATTGGTGTTGGCATGGCCAATGGCTTGTTGCGCAGGGCCGATGACGATGAAGCGGAAGCCGAGCAGCAAAGCTTTTGGCATGCGACCTTGGTTGATGCAGGCGGCACAATGCTTGGTGCAACCGTAGTTGGGCTTTCGATTGCGCCAACCGATGAAGTTGGCGTGATTGCTGCCTCGTTGCCGCCGTGGTGGCTGTGGCTGATTATGGCGGCCTCGTTGCTGATTTCGTATGTGATTGTGTTTCAAGCTGAGTTTGGCGACCATAAGCAACGTAAAAGCGATCGTGGCTTGTTTCAATCGCCGCTCAGCGAAACGATTGCTTCATACATCATCTCATTGGTGTTTGCTTTGGTCACGCTACGGGTTTTCAATCAAATTGATGCCAGTACATCACTGGCACAAATTATCGATTACACGATTGTTTTGGGCTTGCCTGCCACAGTTGGCGGCGCGGCAGGGAGACTAGCGGTATGAAACAGGAAGCACGCACAACTGCCGAATGGGTTTCGCTCGCAATCGCAGTCTTGCTGCTCAGTTGTTTGGTTGGCCTGATTGGCTGGCTTTGGGCCACCGAAGGCGACGAACCAGCTCAATTTAGCCTTGCAATGGGCGAGGTGCGCCAAGTTGGCGAGCAATTTTACCTTGAAATAACCGTGCGCAACGATGGCGATCAAGCAGCGGCAGCAGTTGAAGTTGTGGGTAAATTGGATGAGCAAGAAAGCAATGTTACGCTTGATCTCTTGCCCGGCCATGCTGAGCAAAGCGCAACCCTGATTTTCAGCAGCGATCCCAAGCAAGCTGAATTGGCGGTTGTGGGCTATAGCGAGCCATAGAATGAGGCTATGGGCTATAGGCTATAGGCTATTGGTTGCTGAGTCACAAAGAATGAAACCACGAAGAGCGCGAAGGTTAAGTTTTTTTGCCACAGATTACACAGATTTGTTTGATTATTGTTCCGATAGCCAATAGCTAAAAGCCAATGGCCTGATCCTCTTAGCCACGAATTCCACGAATTGCACGAATAATCATTTTTGCGCCACAGATTGGCACAGATTATTCAGATTATTGTTCCGATAGCCCATAGCCTGATCCCCGACCCCTGACCCCCAACTCCTATAGCCCATAGCCTAATCCCCAATCCCCGATCCCCAATCCCTACTATGTTCTATGCTCTGTAAGCCTAACTTTTCAGCTTTTTATCAGCGGCAAACCAAGGCAAGCATGGTACACTACGCAACGTTGAGAAGAATTCTGATTGTACAAGGGATAAACTGCAATGCACAAACGCTTGCTCCCTCTGGTGCTGGCGCTGGTGCTCGTCGTCACACCGTTTTTGCTGGCCAACCCCGCTACTCCCGCCGCTGCTGCCGAGATTCCATGGGGTGATAAAACAACGCCATTTGGCATGGTGGTCTCATTGGGCAACCGCGTGCGCTCCGATGAAATGCCCACCATGATTCGGTTGATGCGCGAAGCTGGTGTTCAGTGGAATCGCGAAGAAATTTGGTGGGATCAGGTTCAGTTTGAGCCAGATGGCCCCTTTCGCTGGGATGGCGATAGCGCAAAATTCTATAATTACGATCGGGCAATTCAGTTGCAAGCAGAAGCTGGCATCAATATTTTGGGCTTGCTCGATTATAATCCCGCTTGGTTCAAAGGCCGCAATCCTCACCCTGAAGAATGGTTGAGCGATTGGGGCGATTATGTGTATGCAACGGTCGCTCGCTATGGCCGTGAGCGCGGCCAGATCAAATATTGGGAAGTCTGGAACGAGCCAAATCTGGTGCCATCGGGCTATGAAAGCGGCCTCTATAACGTCGATGATTTTGTGCGCGTGCTGCAAACTGCTAGCGCTGCAATTCGCGCCGCCGACCCTGAGGCCAAAATTGTCTTGGGTGGTGTCGCCGATATTTGGAGCGAAATTCCCGAATTTGCCTATGATACGCCCGATTATCTGCAACGTTTGTATAATCTTGGCGCGTGGCCGATGTTTGATATTTTGGGCCTGCACCCCTACCGCCCAGATGCGCCCGAAGTGCCGGTTTTGCGCCGCGATCGCAGCCAAACCTATCGCGAACAAGCTGCCGAAATCGATGCCCTACTCGCCCAATTTGGCAGCAAGCCAATTTGGTATACCGAGGTTGGCTGGTCGACAGAAAGCGATGGGATTGTTGATGAAGCTGAACAAGCGGCGTGGTTGCAACGCTTCTATTTGCTAGCAATGACCCATCCAGGCGTTGAGAAAATATTTTGGTACGATTTTCGCAATGATACTGGCGACAATAATAATTACACCCGGCCAATCAACGATCCAACTGAAAATCAATTTCACTTTGGCATGTTGCGGCGTACCTACCCTCTCAACTTTGATGATCAACGGATTCGCAAGCCAAGTTATAGCGCCTATTATCATCTGACGCATAATTTGGGCGGTTTGAGTTGGCAAGCGAATTATGCGCTGCCCTACGATGGCGGGCTTGGTTGGCAACATTGGAGCAACGGCGATCGCTCGGTTGATATTCTGTGGTGGGTGCACGAAGCTCAATCACCGCCCTACCTCGAAATCAATTGCGATTGCAAACACGTGCAAGTACGAGCCTACGATGGAACATTGCTGCGCGTCGTCAACACCGACACAGGCACCGTCAAAATCCAGCCTGATCAACGTGGCATGCCAATTTGGGTTGAATACGGCGGCTACAGCGGCGAAGGCCGTAGTTTCGACGAAACGCCGCATACTATCCTTGGCGGCTTTCTGAGTTATTGGGAGCAAAATGGCGGTTTGGCGCGCTTTGGTTTGCCATTAACCGATGAACTAACCGAGCCAGGCCCAGGCCGCCTGCCAACAATTGTGCAATATTTTGAGCGCAATCGCTTTGAACTGCACCCCAACAACCAACCTGAATTTCGCGTGCAACTCAGTTTGTTGGGTGTACGTTCGCTTGAACGTGGTGGCGTAGATTGGCGCAACCTACCGCCAGCCCAAAATCCGCCTGCTGAATGTAGTTATTTTGTCGAAACTGGCCATAGTTTGTGCTATCCCTTCAAGCAATATTGGGAGCAAAACGGCGGCATTGCCTTGTATGGTTTTCCGGTCAGCGAAGCATATTGGGAATACGACGAGGCGCAAGGTAAAGGCTTTTTGGTGCAATATTTCGAGCGCAATCGCTTCGAGCATCATCCTGAGTTGGCTGGCAGTGCCTACGAAATTCAGTTAGGCTTGCTTGGCCGCCAACTCTACCAAGGTTGGGCACAGTATCCGTAAAGAACATAGAACATAGGGGTTGGGGATCGGGGGTCAGGGGTCGGGGATTGGGATTTTAGCGCAGAGAACGGATGGCTATGGGCTATGGGCTGTTGACTGAATTTGTTGATAACACAACAATTCTTCCGAAAGCCGATAGCCTCCAGCCCATAGCAAAATCCCACCGCCTTCATTAAACCAACCTCAGACTGATATCCAAACCTCGCTTATGCTCTATGGTCTATGCACTATATTCTTAATTGAGGGAGTGCTATGCCAATTCACTACAAGCGTGATTTAGAAGCCATCGATTGGGCCACATTAAAAGCTGATCTTGCTGCTGATGATTTTGATAATGGGCGCACGCCAGAGCAATACCAACGCTCGTTTGCTGCCAGCTATAGCGTCTGTTTTGCGCTCGATGGCGAACGAATTATCGGCAAAGCGCGTGCATTATCCGATGGCGTGTGCAACGCCTATATCGTCGATGTCTGGACGTGCAGCAATTATCGCCGCCAAGGCATTGCTAGTAGTTTGGTGAAGCAGATTTTGGCTGATCTTCAAGGCCAACACGTTTGTTTATTTACCGACGATCAACAACGCTTCTACCTGCAATTGGGCTTTGAAGAAGAAACCACAGGGATGTCGCAGGTGATTGGTCAATGGTTGCAGAAGGGATAAAGGAGCAGCGATGTTGGTTGTTCTGAGTGAAGCAACCGTCCAACAGCACACTGTCAATGCTCGCGAACTCAACCAAATTACGGAAACTGCCCGCATGCTTGGCTTGCGGGTTTATTCGTTGCCAGCGGAACCTGAGCACTGGGCCGATTTTGAAGCAGCCTTCGCCTATGTGCCAGTTTTCGAGCAGCCACAAACCGGAATTTGGGTTGGCTATATCCCAAAGCCAGAGGATTACGCTGCGCTCTATCAAGCGGCAGCAAGCTGCAATATTTGGCTTATCAATAGCCCTGAACAATATCAAACCGCTATGGAATTTGATCGTTTCTATCCTTTGCTTGGCGAACTAACGCCATTAAGTTGCGTTATTACTGAGCTTGGCCAATTAGCGGCGGCAGAAGAGCGTTTGGGCTGGCCTATCTTCGTCAAAGGCGCAATTAAATCGAATAAGGAGCAAGGTTGGCAAGCATGCGTGGCAACAACGAGCGCCGAACTTGAGCGCTTGAGTATCGAGTTATTGAGTCAGCCTGCTCAAGCACGCGGTCGAGTTATTTTGCGCCGCTTAGTTCAGTTGCGCACGCTTGCTAGCCACTATCAGGCTTTTCCATTAGGCCGCGAATATCGGGTGTTTGTCTATCAAAACCAAGTTTTGGCCTATGGCTTCTACTGGGATGCACCAAGTGAAGAATTTGCGCTTAACGCTGACGAGCTTGCTAGCATCAAAAATCTAGCCTGCGAAGCTGCTCGGCGGGTTGGAACGCCATTTATTGCTGTTGATATTGGCCAACTCATCAATGGCGATTGGATTGTGATTGAAGTTGGTGATGGGCAGTTTTCTGGCTTGAGTCAAGTGCAAGCCCTTGAACTATGGAGCCAACTCAAAACTAAAATTGAAGCTGTGGCGGAATAAGCAAGGTGGCGCAACTGAGAAGGCTGCGCCACTGCATCGATTAGCGCCGAATGTCTTTGACCAAGCGCAAACCTTGAGCATCACTCACCCAAAGCTCTGAGCCATGTTGTTGATCTAACAAGGCAAAGAAGCTGCGCTTAGCATTGGTAGCCCGTTTCGTTGCGTCGAATGTTGTGCCACTCATGCTCATCAATGAGCCTTGGTAGCTCATTGCTTGATAATTGGCAGCGCTGCGATAGACTCGTGCTCCCTTATCGATCAATTGCCAGCCAATCAACCCATTGCCTGTGTCTTCTAAAATCAAGTCGAGTGACATGAATTGGCTTAGGGTTGCATCTGAATTGAAAATCCACCATCCAGCCTGTTGGTTTTCGTTAAAAAGCTGGACAAACAATTGATTATTGGCCCTCAGTAAACGATAGGGAGTCATGCCATTCAGGTTTTGCTGTTTGGTTTGCTGTGGCTGACCATTGGTGCGCCACAGGCTGGTGCCAACACCTTGGGTATAAACTTGATAATACACTTCACCATTAACTTGGGTTAGCTGCGAAGCAGGCAATGGATTACGAATACTGCCAGTAATCCATGGGTGGGTTGCCAGAACGTGCTGCTCGCCAGTGCTGATATTGACATTCCACATACCAAATGTCCCTTCATTGCTCGCAGCAACGATCAAATGGTTTGTATCTAATGGTTCTAACTCAAAGACACTATGCACATCGCCAGCAAAATTGCTGATTTGGCGCGTGCCAGCTGCGCTGCCATCAGTCCACCACACTTGCACCCCAGTCTGCTCATTGCGGGCTAAGAAAGCCATGCCACCAGCCATCGGTGTATATTCTGTCCAGAAAAAGCCATAACTTGTTTCAACGTTCGCGTGGGCTGGGCCTGGGTTGATGTCGCGCAACAGGTAGGTTCCTGTTTCAGTTCCATCGCTAAACCATGGTTCTAGGCCATGCACTCCATCATCTGCCAGAAACATAATGCCTTCGCCGAGTGCTGTGAGATTGGTGATGCTGCTAATGCCGTTTTTAACGATGCGCGTATTGTTTTCGCTGCCATCGCTAAACCACAATTCATTAGTCTGCGGGGTCAAACGGATGAAAAATAAGCCGTTTTTTGCTTTTGCCAATTGATAAGGCCAGCCTGATCCTGCGCCAGGCTCAATATCTTTAACTAAGTGTGTGCCGTTTTCTGTGCCATCGCTGGCCCATAACTCACGGCCATGCAGCTCATCCTCGGCAGTAAAGAAGAGCGTGTCATTGACCATCACTAATTCATAAGGCCACGAACTTTCACCACCGCGTGCCTGCTGCGATTCTTTGCCCACCAAACCAAGCAGCACTTTGAATTGATTGGGCTGATTGGGATGCCACTCGAAACGCGCGCGCTCGAAATGTTGGGTCAGCACCGTGTCGCCATTGGCATTGGTTTCCATAGCTGGCTCGGTCAATGGATAGCCAAATAACTGCAACGAACGGCCAAATGGATCAAGCTGGGGATCGTTCAAGCCATGATTTTGCCAATAGGTCATAAATCCTACGCCGTTGGCTTGATTGCAAACATTGTGACCAGTTGCATCGAACCACAAGCAGCCCTGTTTTGGCCCAGTTTCGCGTGGCAGCATCTCGCTATCAATATTGCGATAGCGCAATAAATCGTCGCCAAGCCGCCCAAGCAGCACATCGTAGGGCGCGGCAAACTCAGGGTGCAATTCAAAGCGTGCCCGCTCAAAGTGCTGAGTCAGGAAAAAATCCCCGCTATCTTGGTTGTAGGCACTTTCGGCGATACTCAACGGATAGCCAAAAACCTGCAAGCCGCCGTTTTGCTGCCAATACTCCAAAAAACGACCTTCGATACAAAAGCCGGTTTGCTCGAAACATTGCGGCTCGGCGGCATGGCTAGCTTGGGGCAAGGCCAAGCTGGCAACGATCAAGCTCAAAATAATCCAATATTTCATCGCTATTCCTCCAATACATCAATATGCTGAGTATAGCGATTAGTACGGCTTTGCACGATGAATAGCGTGTGGCACGCGACTGCGAATCAACTTACAAACTGACCCTAATCTGAAATTTGGCTGATTGGCAATGCAAAAGCTCCACATGATGCTACATATGGAGCTTAGCATTGCTACTGATTAATATTATGGGTGAATATCTTTGACCATGCGCAACGTGCTGCCATCGCTATACCAAAGTTCTTTGCCATGCTGAAAATCGCTCAGATCAAAAAAATGCTCGTGAGTTGAATATGGGAAGGTTGCGCTTTTGCCCATAACCGAGCCACGATAGCGCAGTGGCTGATTGCGTCCGTCATTGCTATACAGCCGCAGGCCAGCAGCCAGCGATTCCCAGCCAAACACGCGGTCTTCGGCAGCATACAATCTGAGGTCTAATGCAGTGAGTTGGCTTAGCGAATTGTTGGCATCAAAATACCACCAACCAGCCTTGACATCTTCTGATGTGCTTAGTTCAAGATACAATTGTTTGCTCGAAGCGAGTATGTTGCGCAGCTTATAGCCTTGCAGATCGACGAGCGTTGTTTGGTCTTGATGGCCGTTGGTACGCCATAAACTCAGCTCGCCATTTTGGGTTTTGCTCATGTAATAGACCATTCCACCAACCTGGGTTAATTGGCTGACTGGATTTGGGTTGCGGGTGGTGACAATGAATGGGTAGCTGGCCAAAAATTGAGGATCGCCGTTGGCAAGGTTAATATTCCATACTCCCATCTCATATTCCAGATGGCCTGAGGTTGCAATCAGATGCAAGTCATCCAAGCGTTCTAACTCGAAGCGCCCAAACGATTTGGCCAAGCGGCTTACTAGGCGCGTCCCATTCTTTTCGCCGTTCGTCCACCAAATCTGCGCACCATTTTGGCTGTCGTAGGCAATGAAGGCCATGCCATTATCAATCGGGGTGTAATCGATCCAATAATTTATATAGCCATCGGAAATAGCCGAAGCTTCGATGCCAGGGTTGAGATCACGGAGCAAATAGGTTCCAGTTTCAGTCCCGTTGCTATACCATGGTTCTAGGCCATGCACGCCGTCATCGGCCCAAAAGATAACCCCATTGCCCAAGGTTTTAAGATTGGTAGGTTTGGCTTTGGCCCCAAACTCTTTAACAATCCGCGTACCCACCTCAGTTCCATCGCTGAACCATAATTGATATGCTGCTTGCTGATTGACAACAAAAAATACGCCGTGATTGGCAGGCTCTAATTGAGTTGGCCACGTCGATTCTTCCCCAACCACAATATCTTTGACTAAGCGCGTGTCGCTCTCAGTGCCATCGCTGACCCACAACTCTTGGCCATGAACACCATCATCGGCGCTAAAAAAGAGCGTATCGTCCACTAACGTCAATTCAAATGGGCTTGAACCTTCGCCATAGACCAATTGTTGGGTTTCTTTGCCCACCAAACCAAGCAACACTTTGAATTGATCGGGCTGATTGGGATGCCACTCGAAACGCGCACGCTCGAAATGCTGGGTCAGCACCGTGTCGCCGTTGGCATTGGTTTCCATCGCTGGCTCAGTCAGCGGGTAGCCAAACAATTGCAATGAACGACCAAAGGCATCAAGTTTGGGATCGTTCAAGCCATGAGTTTGCCAATAGGCCATAAAACCTAGCTCGTTGTCCTGATTACAGACGTTATGACCGGTCGTTTCAAACCATAAGCAGCCTTGTTTTGGGCCAGCTTCGCGCGGTAATAATGCACTATCAATGTTGCGATAGCGCAGCAGATCATCGCCAAGCCGCCCCAGTAACATATCGTAGGGCGCGGCCAATTCTGGGTGAAACTCAAAGCGAGCGCGCTCGAATTGCTGAGTTAAAAAGTGCATCTCACTATCATTATTGTAGACAGTTTCGATTGTGGTTAACGGATAGCCAAAGACCTCCAAGCCGCCATTTTGCCGCCAATACTCCAAAAAACGCCCATCAGTGCAAAAGCCAGTTTGCTCGAAACATTGCAGTTCGGCGGCATGGCTGGATTGCGGTAACACCAAACTTGCGACGATCAGTCCCAATAGCATCCAACGTTTCATCATGGTTCCTCCACTACATCGATACGTAGAGTATAGAAAGCCCTTTCACTGATAACGATGAGGATTTGCTGCTAAACAACTGCGAATCTGCTCATAAGCTGAAACGCTGCTGATTGGCAAAAAACTCCACCTGTTGCTACAAGTGGAGTTTGGCGTTGCTGGTGATTATGGTTATGGACGAATATCTTTGACCATGCGCAGCGTGCTGCCATCGCTATACCAAAGCTCTATGCCATGTGCCAAACTTGGTAAGGCCAAGAAGATACCTTGGTTGGTGCTAAAGCGACTTACTTGCGCAAACATTGGGCTATTTGCCAAACGATGGAAGCCCGAGCCAAGGTAGGCTAGCGTTTGGTTGCTTGCGGTATTGGCATAAACACGGTAGGGTGATTGTTCGCCGCTAATGCCGAATATGCGCTGCCCATTAATCCGCAGTTGTTGAAAATTAAGCCCACTGCGTTGTTGCAGTTTCGTGCCATCCCACGCCCACAAACCAGCCTCGCTGCTATCAGCATTCAGCAATTGGAGATGCAATTGGCTTTGGCTTTGGTCGACGCTGATGTTTTTAAGCAGATACCCAGCTAAATTGATTTGGCTTGCACCTGTTTGCTCAGCAACTTGCCAGAGCGTCGAATTAAGCTCATCAACCACATTGTAATAAACCGTGTTGCCAATGTTGGTCAGGCTATGCACCGAAACGATTAAGCGCGTGCCACTATAGAAGCGGGCATGGCTAGTGAGTTGGCTCTGCTTGCCAGTCGCCAGTTCAATCTGCACAATTTGGACAACATCTGGTTGCTGAACTGCTGCAATAATCTGCTGATCATTCAGACGCTCGAGTTCGGCCACAAATTCATTATTTGCCGCAAAGTTGCTAATTTGGCGAGTGCTTTGACTGCTGCCATCGCTGAGCCACAGTTGGTTGCCTGCGCTGCCAGTGTTGGCCATAAACACCAAACCGTTGGACATTGAGGTGAATTCCGTCGCGAAATAATAGCTGCAACAGGTTTGAACTTTAATTTCCGAGCCAGCTGGGCCTGGGTTAATATCACGAATCAGATATGTACCAGCGCTGCTGCCATTACTGAACCATGGCTCAATGCCATATTCAGCGCTATTGCCCATAACAATCACACCGCCTGCAACCGCAGCAAGATCGATAATGCCTGGCTGGTCGCTGGTTGGGCGCACAAACGAATAGACAAGTTTGGTGCCCGACTCAGTGCCATCGCTGACCCATAACTGGTCGTGGCTCGTCGTTGGAATCACAAAAAACAGTTGGCCAAGCGCGGCGGTTAATCGATAGGGGTTACTTGAACCAGTCGGGCGAATATCTTTGACAAGGCGTGTGCCTGCTTCGCTGCCATCGCTAACCCACAGCTCTTGGCCATGAATGCCATCATCAGCAGTGAAAAACACGCGGGTATCGATCATCGTGAGGTTGCTTGGGCTTGAGCCTTCGCCATAGACCAATTGCTGCGATTCTTTGCCAACCAAGCCAAGCAATACTTTGAATTGATCGGGCTGATTGGGATGCCATTCGAAGCGGGCGCGCTCAAAATGTTGGGTCAACACGCGATCGCCATTGGCGTTGGTTTCCATTTGCACGTCGGTCAACGGATAGCCAAACAATTGCAACGAACGGCCAAAAGCATCAAGTTTGGGGTCGTTCAGGCCATGAGTTTGCCAATACTGCATAAAGCCCAAGCCATTGGCCTGATTACAGACGTTATGGCCTGTGGTTTCAAACCATAAACAATCAGCTTTGGAACCGGTCTCACGCGGCAACATTGAGCTATCGAGATTGCGATAGCGCAGCAAATCATCGCCAAGCCGTCCGAGCAACACATCGTAGGGTGCGGCAAACTCAGGGTGCAACTCAAAGCGCGCGCGCTCGAATTGCTGAGTCAAAAATGTTTCCTGACTATCCTGATTGTAGCGATCTTCTGCTTTGCTTAACGGATAGCCAAAGACCTGCAAACCGCCGTTTTGCTGCCAATATTGTAAAAAGCGACCTTCGATGCAAAAGCCAGTTTGCTCAAAACATTGCTGTTCGGCGGCGTAACTCGCTTGGGGTAATGCTAAACCAACAAGAACAATGAACAAGAGAAGCCAACGTTTCATCAGTATTCCTCCTACATAACTATAGGTGTGAGTATACGCAACTAGGGCGCTGATAACGATGAAACGTTGCTCTCAACAAACTTGTAGTTGGCTTACAAACTGTTATTTAGCTGAGAATGAGCTGTTAATGCTTATTTTTTCGGTTTCGCTTGGCGCACATCGGCCAGCGCAATCAGCACTTTTGGCGGTAGCAGCCAACTAATTTGTCCATGCTCGCCCTGCATTTCAACCCGACAAACTGTACCTTTTTTGAAAATCAGGTTGGTGCCATAGCCTGCAAGCTGAGCCACATACTCGCTAAGATTAGGCTGATGGCCGACGATCATCAAGCTTGAATAATCGGAGTTAAGGCATTCGGCAATAAAATCGCTGTTGGCTGCATCGGGCTGCAATTGCGCTTTGTGCACTGGTGGGTCAGTGCTAAGTGCTTCGGCAATAATACTGGCAGTTTCTGCTGCTCGTGGCAAGGGGCTACTCATAATCAGATCTGGTTTGATTTCCAGCAAGCGCAAGGCTTGGGCACATTGGCGAATACGCTTACGCCCGCGCTCGGTTAAGCGCCGATCCTGATCAAGACCGCTTTCGGCCCAATCTTCGGCAATTCCATGGCGCACAAAATAGAAAATCATTGGCACACTCCACAAAAATCAAGGCTCTTTGCATTATGCCTGATTAAAGCAAAACAGGGATCACACATGCATGTGATCCCTGCTGCAAGAAGGCTATTTAGCGTGGCATAATCAGGCCATAATTGCCGTCGTTACGGCGATAGACGACTTGAATTTTTTCGGTTTCAGCATCGCGGAACACGAAGAACGAGTGACCAAGCAACTCCATTTGTTCAATTGCTTCATCGCTAAACATTGGACGCAAGGTTACATCCTTGGCGCGAATAATTTGGCGTTCTTCTGCTTGTTCTGCATCATCGGGCAAGGCTGGCAGCGGAGCCGAAATCATTTCGCCTGCTGAGCGGCGCAATTTACCTCGGCGATAATGTTTTTCCTTGAAGCGACGAATTTGGCGCTGCAAATTATCGTGCACTGCTTCGACCGCTGGATACAGCTCGCGATCATTTTCTTCGGCCCGTAAAATAATCCCGTGGTCGGCCAACAACGTTACTTGAACGGTATATGTTTCGCCGCTACCTCGCAGCGTTTCAAAACGGCATTCCACTTTCCAATCGTTAATTCCGTCAAGGTAGCGTTCTAATTTGCCTAATTTTTCTTGAATAAATGCTTTTTGCGCATCGTGTAGCTTAATATTACGGCTCTTAATGTTCCATTCCACGGTACGCCTCCTTAAAAAAACCTAAAGTGCACCAGCTTCTTACCCAAGCAAGGTAAGAAGCTGGCAAAGGGCTGCTCCTAGTGGAACGTTCTTCAATTGGATGCTGCTGTTACGCATAATCCTCAACCCGCATCAAAGCCCCATTGCAAACCAAAGGGCGAGGAGATTTAACCAGTTCTCAATGCTGAATTGCATTGAACGTTCACGATCCAAGTGCTGCGAATGTGCGGTGCTTGTAACCAGCAGCCAATCTGTTCACCAGCTTCATTCTCTGCGACCGATCTCAAGCCGTTGGGCTTGGGCAATTGATCGTTTGAGAATATAGCTCACTTGGAGCAGTTGCCAGTATTGTACTATGGCCATGAAGTGAACGCAATAGAACCAACATCCGATTGTAAAAGCGAGGGATCGGGGGTTGGGGGCTGGGGATCGG
>NZ_PUBZ01000148.1 GCF_003205875.1 Herpetosiphon llansteffanensis | reverse complement strand
GATCAGGGGTCGGGGGCTGGGGATCGGACTTTTAACGCAGAGGCGCAGAGCAACCGAAGGATGAGGGATGAGGGATGAAGGCAAAAATCAAAAGTCAGAAGTCAAAAAATGAGGAGCCAAAATTTAACGTAGCGGCGCAGAGAGTATGATGCTATAGGCTATTGGCTTTGGGCTTTGGGTGAGTAGGCAAATAATCAAAATAATCTGTGCCAATCTGTGGCTAAAAACTCATCCTTCGCGATCTTCGCGTTCTTTGTGGTTTCGTCCTTCGTGTTTCTTCGTGCTCTTCGTGGTTTCGGCTCCTTTGTGCGCTTCGTTGCTTAGCCAAATCTATTGACAACCCCAATTGCAAAATGCTATAGTCGCGGTGATTGATAGAGAAACTTTCACCTTCCTCCCGCTTAATCCTCATTCAATCTCGATCGTTTAATCCCTCTCACCACAGGAGTAGGCTGTATGACTGCCAATATTGCCAGTGGCAATGCTGGCGAGTTTATGGCAATTCTCACTGGTAACGATTCATCACATATTGATGTCGAAGATGTTGATTTTGCTGATCTAAAAAGTCGCTTGGATAATGGCGATGCGATTACCGCAGGAACTCCCGATTCGCTAACCAATAAACCAGCAGGTGTCCACGCCGACCATGCTTATGTGGTTAAAAGCATTGATCCAACTAATAAAACCGTTACCTTATACAATCCTTGGGGCTACGATCACCCAACAGTTACCTTCGATGAATTTAAAGCCAATTATGAGCAAGTTTCGATTAACGAAAAGGACTAAAGCTCATGCGGAATATGTATCAACTATGGATGCTTGTAAGCATCTTAATCATATTAGGAGCATGTGGTATGAACAGCACTCCTACTCCCATTAGTAACCCTGCACCAGTTGAATACCCACAAACCAAGCCCGATAGCCTGATCTTGCCCTATGGTGTGCCGCATGTCCAATTTGCCCAACATTGGGTGCGCATCGAAAGTTACGATCGCACGAGCGAGATGATGATGGTCGAGATTCGCCCAGATCGTGATACACCTGGCGTTGAACAGGCACTCAAAGTCGGCGATAGCTTGCTGATCAATAATCAACGCTATCAAGTTTTGGCGCTGCAAGCTCCTCAAAATGGCCTTGGCTGGATCGAAATTGATTCACAGCCGCAGCCATAATTGATCCACAACATTAATATTCATGCCCTCACATCCTAGCCCCCGCTAAACGCGCTATCTTGGTTGAGGGATGAAATCAGAAGGCAAAAGTCAAAAGGCAAAAATCAATGGACTAGGGGTCAGGGATCAGGGGCTGGGGATCAGGCGATGGGCTTTGGACTATGAAGAACATCATCATACAAATCTGTGTAATCTGTGGCTAAAAATACGTATTCGTGCAATTCGTGGCTAAACTATTAACGCAGAGGCGCGGAGTTGCAAAAGGATGAAGGATGAGGGATGAAATCAGAAGGCAAAAGGCAAAAACCAATAGCCCATAGCCTCAATACTGGGTAATCTGTGCAATCTGTGGCTAAAATAAAGGATGAAGGCCTAAAACCAATAGCCCAAAGCCCCTAGCCTATAGCCTTCGTGCGCGAATCAAAAAGCTGCGTTCGATCGACCAGCAATCAAACGCAGCTCTGGGCAAAATGAAATTATTTCAGGCGATATTGCTCGTAGCGATGGGCAAATTGGCGTGGCACTGCACCCTTGAGCGTCGTGCCTTCTTCGCCAAATTCTTCACTTTCGATCATGCCGCGTTCGTGCCAAAGCGCCACAAGCTCGTTGGCTTTGTAGGGAATCATGACCTCGAATTTGACCATGCGCTCCATCAGCATTTGCTCAATTGCCGCTTGCAAGCGATCAATGCCGATGTTTTGTTGAGCCGAAATCGCGACCCAACGGTCGATTGGCAAGCCCAACTCGGTGATCATGCGCACAATTTCAGTGTCGCTTGGCACATCGATTTTGTCGATTTTGTTGAACACCGTCAGAATTGGCTTGTCTTGGACTTTTAGCTCGCTGAGCGTATCGATTACGGTTTTGAATTGTTCTTCAACATTGGC
This sequence comes from Herpetosiphon llansteffanensis, assembly GCF_003205875.1. Lineage (GTDB taxonomy): Bacteria > Chloroflexota > Chloroflexia > Chloroflexales > Herpetosiphonaceae > Herpetosiphon > Herpetosiphon llansteffanensis. The sequence continues at coordinate 17,591 of NZ_PUBZ01000148.1, read as the reverse complement.
ATGCGTCAAATCCAAAACGTGCAACAACACATCGGCTTCGGCGATTTCTTCCAAGGTGGCGCGAAACGCCGCGACCAAGGCGGTTGGCAAGCGTTGAATAAAACCGACGGTATCGGTCATCAAGACAGCGCGGCCACCAGGCAAGGCAACCTTGCGTGTGGTTGGATCGAGCGTGGCAAACAACATATCAGCGGCCAAGACATCTGCTTGGGCCAAGCGATTGAGCAAGGTCGATTTGCCAGCGTTGGTATAGCCAACGACTGAAATGATGGGCAAGCCCGATTCTTGGCGATTTTGGCGATACAGCTCGCGGTGACGATGCACATCGGCTAATTGCTCTTTTAACAGCGCAATGCGTTTGCCAATAATCCGTTGGTCACTTTCGAGCTGAGTTTCACCAGGCCCACGCAAACCAACCCCGACCCCCGAACCGCCGCCACCGCCGCCAGATTGGCGCTCAAGGTGCGTCCAAGCGCGGCGCAAACGGGGCAGCAAATAATCATATTGAGCAAGCTCAACCTGCAAACTGCCTTCGCGGGTGCGCGCATGTTGAGCAAAAATATCCAAAATCAAGGTCGTGCGATCGATGACCTTTACCTTGATTGCTTCTTCAAGATTACGGGCTTGCGACGGCGAAAGCTCCTCGTCGAAAATCACCACATCATAGGGCGTTTCCGAACGCAAATCAGCAACTTCGCGCACTTTGCCTGGCCCGATATAGGTTTTGGGATTAGGATGATCAAGCTTTTGCGAAACCGTGCCGACCACATCGAGGCCTGCGGTATCGGCCAGCAAGGCCAATTCATCGAGTGAATCGTCGATGTGCCAGGCTTCGCGGTTATTATAAACATCGCCTCCAACTAAGAGGGCGCGTTCCTTGGGTTTGGCGGTAACATGCATTTTTTCGCGTACGGTATTACTCATACAACTCCTTAAAATTTTCCTGCCCACAGCGTAATTAACTGCAAAAACGATAACATTATTCTTTTACCATAACTTGATCATTTGGGTTCCGCCTTTCACCAAGGATGCGCTGTGGTTGCTCTTTGCTGATACTGTAGCATAATTTTGGCCATGGCTCATCCCTCGCACGACTGATTTTGCTATGCGATAATGGCATTAATTGTGTGACGCAAGGAGGCGTAGCGATGACTGAACAGATCCATTATCGAACCTGCCCACTCTGCGAGGCGATGTGTGGCTTGGCGATTACGGTGGCCGATGGCGCAGTTAAGCAGATTCGCGGCGATCAGGCTGATCCGCTCAGTCGCGGCCATATCTGCCCCAAAGGCAGTGCGCTCGGCGATATTCACCACGACCCTGATCGCTTGCGCCAGCCGTTGCAACGTCGGGCCGATGGTTGGCATGCAATCGGTTGGAACGAAGCCTTTGATTATGCAGCCAGCCAATTAAAGCAACTGCAAGCACGTTATGGCCCCGATAGCATCGCGATTTATCAGGGCAATCCTTCGGTGCACAATCTTGGTACAGCCTTGGGCGCTGGGGCATTTGTACGCAGTCTGCGCACCAAACATCGCTTTTCGGCTAGCTCAGTTGATCAATTGCCCCATCAATTGGTGGTTTATCACATGTACGGCCATCAACTGATGCTGCCCATTCCTGATCTCGATCGAACCCAGTTTTTATTAATGTTCGGGGCGAATCCGGCGGTTTCGAATGGCAGCATTATGAGCGCTCCCGACATCAAACGCCGTTTGAAGGCGATTCAGCAGCGCGGCGGCCAAATTGTCGTCTTTGATCCACGTCAAACTGAAACTGCCCAACTGGCCGATCAACATTATTTTATTCAGCCCGGCAGCGATGGCTTAGTTTTGGCAGCGCTGATTCACACGATTCTCAAAGAAGGTTGGGCTAATCCTGCGCGCTTAGCTGGTTTTGCCCATGGCCTTGATGAACTGGAACCATTATTCGAACGCTTTAGCCCTGATGCCGTCGCTGCCGTTTCAGGAGTCGCCGCGAGCACAATTGTGCAACTGGCCCATGATTTTGCCCACGCCAGCAGCGCCGTCTGCTATGGCCGAATTGGGGTTTCGGTGCAGCAGTTTGGCACGCTGAGCCAATGGTTGATTCAGCTACTCAACATCATCACTGGCAACTTGGATCGCGAGGGCGGCTCGATGTTTACCACGCCTGCCTTCGATACCTTGCCGCTTGGCAGCAAAGGCAACGTTGGCCGCTGGCATACCCGCGTGCGCAACTTGCCAGAATTTGCTGGCGAATTGCCCTCGGCGGCAATGGCCGAAGAAATGTTGACCCCGGGCGAAGGCCAAATTCGCGGCTTAATCACCTCGGCGGGCAATCCAGTGCTTTCAACGCCTAACGGTAAGCAACTTGATCGGGCCTTGGCTGGGCTTGAGTTTATGCTATCGATTGATTTTTATTTGAATGAAACGACGCGCCATGCGCACTTAATTTTGCCGCCAAGCTCGCCATTGGAACACGATCATTATGATGTGATGTTTCATAATTTGGCAATTCGCAACACCGCCAAATACAGCCCCGCCCTTTTTGAAATCGATGAGCATGCGCGCCACGATTGGCAAATTTTTGGCGAATTGACCCAACGCATGAGCGAAAAAGAGAGCCGCATCTTTCCACCAAAAGCGATGCTTGAGCGTGGATTGCGCTCAGGGCCATATGCGATTCAGCTTAGCGAGTTGGCCCAGCACCCGCATGGCATCGACCTTGGGCCATTGCAACCACGGCTCCCAGAGCGCTTATTTACCGACGATAAACAGATTCAGCTCATTCCGCCAGTGATTGCCAATGATTTGGAACGGCTGGCTGAGTTGTTGCAGCAAGCGCCAAGCAAGCAACTGCGCTTGATCAGTCGGCGGCAACTGCGCAGCAACAATTCATGGATGCACAATAGTCAACGCTTGGTCAAGGGCGATGATCGTTGTACCTTGCAAATGCACCCAGACGATGCAGAACAACGCCACTTGCAGCATGGCCAAACGGTTAAGATCACCTCACACGTTGGCAGCATTGAAGCAGGCTTAGAAATTAATCAAGCCATGATGCCTGGTGTGGTCAGTTTGCCGCATGGTTGGGGCCACCGCTACCCCGATACGAAATTGCAGATCGCTCAAGCCCACCCTGGCAGCAGCATCAACGACCTAACCGATGACCAAGCGATCGATCCCATCAGTGGCAACGCTGCATTAAATGGCATCGTCGTCGAGGTTGAGGCCAGCGCGTAGGGTTAACGAAACCACGAAGAGCACGAAGGACACGAAGCTTGATTCCTACAAAACTTTGCGTCCTTCGCGTTCTTCGCGGTTAAATTTCATCCCTCATCCCTCATCCCTCATCCCTCATCCCTCATCCTTCATCCTTCGACCGTGGTTGGGCGTAATTGGGGTTGGAGCATATCGCGGGCTTGCTGCAAGCGCTTATAGACATTGGCCAATGAAATTCCTTGGTGTTGAGCAATCGCATCGCACGACATATCGTTGTAGAACCACAATGAAAATGTGCTGTTGAGGCGCGGCGACAATGCTTGCAACGCTTGATTGATCGTTTCGTAGACTTCGCGTTTGAGTAAGGCAGTTTCTGGCGAGGGCGTGGCGCTCTGTGGCATACTTTCATCATTGGCCAACAGGCTATCGAGCGGTTGCAAGCGCTTGAGTTCGCGTTGCTGCTGGCGATGAATATCAATACACAGATTATAGGCCATGCGCATCAGCCAAGCCTTGGCATTGGTAATTTTATGGGCATGGCGCGGCAACGATTCCCACACTTTGAGCACCAAACGGCTCAATGCTTCATCTGCATCGTGGGCATTGCCATGCATCCAAACCAAACATTGATGCGAAAGTTCAGCTTGATACAAACTATACAACTCCCAAATTGCAGCCTGTTCGCCGCGACAAATTTGTTCGACGAGTTGTATGGCTACTGCTTCGCTGGGTTGGTTTTGATTGCGAACTTCGCTGTTCATAGCGCATCCTTCACTAGCTATTGAATATCCGTTAGCAGGTCTGCTACAATTCAAAGCATAGCAACCCAGCGTTTCAAAATCGTTTTATGGGAGATGTAGCTCCGTGAATGTCACGCCTCAGCCTGATGATTCGGCTCAATCGGTGCCAAGTTTACGGATTCACGTTTTTGGTGGTTTGCGGATCTTTATCGACGATCAACGGATTAGCGATCTGGCAACCCGCAAAGTCGAAGCGCTCCTAACTTACCTTGTGGTCAATCCCTATCCCCACGAACGCGAAGTATTGGCCCAATTGCTGTGGGATGATTTATCGGCGGAGCGCACTGCTGGCAATCTGCGCCTAACGCTCAATCAATTACGCAAAGCACTCAATCCATTTATTGAGGTAACGCGGCATACGATTGGCTTGCAGCCGCAAGCAAATTATTGGCTTGACCTGCACTATTGCGCCAAAATTTATGCAAACCCAACCAGCACAACTGAGGATTTGGCCAGCGCAATCGAGCACTATCAGGGCGATTTCTTAAACGGTTTTTATTTGCGCGATGCAGAGGGCTTTGGCACTTGGCAGCTTCAGCAAGCAGAATATTGGCGACAACAAACCTTCGTTGCACTGCGCCGCCTCATCGAACGCTATAGCCTAGTCAGCAACTACAACGAGGCCATTCGATGGCTCCAACGCTTGGTCACGCTCGATGAGTGCGATGAGGTTGCGCAACGTCAGTTGATGGTGTTGTTGATGCGCACCGGCCAGCGCCATACAGCATTACGTCAATATCGCTTGCTCGAACAAGTGCTAGAGCGCGAATATGGATTAACACCCGAGCCAGCTAGCCAAGCCTTGCAACGCCAAATTTTGGCCACGCCTGCCCAACGCCCACAGCGCCTGATTCGCGCAACTCCGCTGTTGTATGGCCGCCAAACCGAGCTAGAGCGCCTAACGCATTGGCTTGCCGCCGAACAGCATCAACTTCTGACGATTATGGGCGCTGGTGGCAGTGGCAAAACTCAGCTAGCCCTGACCTTTGGCTGGAAGGTGGTCAATGAATATATCGGGCCATCGAGCAATGGCGTTTTTTATTGTTCGTTGGTCAGCCCAGACCAACAGCCCCAACTTTTAGAAGCCGAACCTGTGCTCTTGACGTTGATCCAAACGCTCAGCCTCGCACCGCCACGCAATAGCGATTTCGTTGAGCATATCATTCGCCAAATCCAAAACCAAGAATTGCTAATCATCATCGATAATGGCGAATTGCTGGCCACTAGCGCGCGCTTGGCCTTGAGTAGCCTGCTTCAGCAAATTCCCCAATTGCGCTTGATCGTCGGTTCGCGCGAGCGCATGCGGTTGCAAAACGAATATGTGTTGGAATTAGCGGGCTTGGCCTATCCCGAGATCGAGCTTGATGCAGCGTATTCGCCCTTGCTCGCTGAACAATTCCAGCATTTTGCGGCGCTTGATCTGTTTATGAATTGCTTGCAACGCCAAGGTAAATCGGCCAATTTAGCCGATTATGCGCCCGCCGAGCGCCAAGCAATTGGCCAAATTTGCCAAATGGTGCATGGCTTGCCGCTAGCAATCGAATTAATCGCCCCATGGATGACGATTCGCAGTGGCAACGAAATTGTGCAGGCATTGAGCCAAGATATGCAGCTTTTTCATAGCGATGTGGTTGATATTCCAACCCGCCACCGCAGTATTCAAGCAGTCTTTGATTATTCGTGGCAATTGCTTGATCAGCATGAACAGGCCTGTTTAGCCCGCTTGGCGGTGTTTCCCAGCAGCTTCGATGCTCAAGCAGCCGCAGCGATTGCAGCAGTCGATCTGCCAGTTTTGGCCAATTTCCATGCCAAATCGCTGTTAATGCTTGAGGTACAGCAGCAGCAAACTCGCTATGCGTTGCACCCGTTGCTGCATCAATTTGCCCAATCCAAGCTCCAACAAACCATACTCGACCAACACAGCCTCTATCAACGTCATGCCAGCTATTTTGGCCAATTGAGCCAGCAGCAAGAGCCGTTGATTCATGGCAATGCCAGCCAACAAGCCTTGTTTGTGTTAGAGCAAGAACTGGATAATCTGCGCGCTGGTTGGCTGTGGGCAGTCCAAACCAAGCAAATTCAGATTCTTGGCGCTTATTGTATTGCGTTGCATGATTTTTTTGCGATTCGCAATCGCGAAATTGAAGGCAAACAGCTTTTTGAGCCAGCTGCTGCATTAATAGAAAATATATCTGAGCAAGCATTGCATAATCAGGCAATAGGATTAATTATCGTCCGAATTGTTGCTTGCTATGCTGAATTTCAGTATATTCTAGGTGAATTAGCCCGCTCTGAGCAATTATTGCAACAATGTATCGATCTGCTTGAACGAATGCAGCTGCAAAATGCCAACGAATTATTATTTATTTACAAGCAACTCGGCGTAATTACCCAGCGACGCGGCGAATACACCCGCGCCTTAGATTTATTGCAACGCTGTTTAGCCCAAGCAGAAGCAATCAACGACCAGCTTAAAATGAGCGATACATGGTTATCGATTGGCGCAGTACGCTTGGCGCAAGGCAATTGGCTCGCCGCCGAACAAGCCTTTTTGACCTGTAGCGAACAGTATCAAACCCAAAAGCATGGCTGGGGGTTATGCCATAGCCAGCGGTTTTTAGGGGTTGTGGCCTTGGCCCAAGCCAAGTATGATCAGGCAGAACACTATTTTGCAGCCAGCCTCGATTTGGCCTATCAACTCAAAACGCCGCTTGGCGAAGCATTAATTCGCGATCAAATGGGCATGTTGTCGCTACGCCGCGAGGAATATCAGCAAAGCGCTGGCTATTTGCACAAAGCGTTTGCAATCTTCCAAGAGTTAGGCGTTGAGGCCATGATTGGGCGGGCTGCCTTGCACATCGCCCAACTTGAATTGGCTCAACGCCAGTTGCAGCACGTTCAGCCGTGGTTGGCCCGCGCCATTGCAATCGCCCAACAACGCCAAGAAATTCCCTTGTTATTAGAATGTTATGCGACAGTGCTTCAGCTTTGGCAGGAGGTTTGCGCAGGCCAGCCAAGCCATTGGCTCGAACTTTGGCACAGCTTATTGCAGCATCCAGCCTGTAGCGCCGAAACCAAAAACTTGCTTAATCGTTTACAGCTACAGCATCATGCTGTCAGTCACAACAGCCACATCACAGCCGAACTGTCAGGAATTGAAGGCTACATCGCGCTTTGCTTAACCGACATTGAGCAAAGCCAAAAACTTGCGGTTTAGATAGGAGGAACAGATTCATGGATATGGTCGATTTCGTCCAAACCCTCGTCGATGATCCCAGCCGCCTTGCCTCATTCAAGCACGATCCTCAAGCGTTTTTACAGCAAGCAGGCCTCGGTCAAACCTTACCCAAACAAGATCCGGTGCAAGAAATTACGACTGTGATGACCTTGCGTAGTCTTGGCCAAATCGCGCCAGAAACCCGGACCTATACCAATATCGATGTTACCGTTTCATCGTATATGAATGTCTTTATTGAAGCTCTCGATAAAAGCCAAGATTATACGGTTACCTGCTGGCTGCTCAATCATAGCTATATGATCGAAGATCCTAGCGGAAATCCCTATTTTGATTTACATGTTTGTTATGTCGACCCCAATGATCCTGATGACATTCCACAAGTTTTCTATATTCGCAGCAAAGAGCAACTCGAAAATCCAAGCTACAATTGTGCCAATATTCCAATTCAATTAACCATTCCAGCCAATAATTATATTTTGGTTGGTCGAACCCGTCCGGTGCACACTCAATTAACCAATTTTGTCTATCATCGCCAAAAAGATGATCAGCCACCATTATTTGAAATTGGCTTTGACGAGCAGCCGCAATAAGATGCCAAATACAAGCAAACAAGGCTCATTGACGCTGGTCGGCACTGGCATCACGATGATCGCCCATTTAACCAATGAGGCTCACGCATGGATTAGCAAAGCCGATCAGACCTTTTATTTGGTCATGCACCCGCTGGCCGATGAATGGATTCACAAACTGAATCCGCATGCTGAATCGTTGGCCCATTTTTACCAAGCAGATCAGCAGCGCGAACAAGTTTATCAAGCTATGGTCGCGCATATTTGGGCAGCGGTTGCTGCAGGAAAGCGCGTGTGTGTCGCGTTTTATGGCCATCCAAGCGTGTTTGTGACTCCAACCAGCGATTTAGTACAGCGCGGACAGCGTGAAGGAGTGCGGGTTAATCTGCTACCAGGCATTTCCGCCGAGGCCTGTCTATTTGCTGATTTGGCGATCGATCCCGGCTTGCATGGCTATCAAAGCTACGAGGCCAGCGATTTTTTGCTGCGGCCACGGCGTTTTGATCCAACGACACCGTTGGTTTTATGGCAAATTGGAGTAATTGGCTATTTCAAGGTTGTGCATGCAGGGCTTGATCCACGAGCTGGGCTAGCCCGCTTGGTGGCTCATTTACAAAGCTTCTATCCTGAACAGCACGAAGTAACAATCTATCAAGCAGCGATTTTGCCAATCGAAGAGCCAACAATTCGCCATGTGAAGCTTAACGATTTGGCAGAGCAGCAGGTTTCGGCCTATGCAACCTTGTATGTACCAGCCTTTGGCGAGGCTCAATTCGACCAAGCATTGGCCCGCGAGTTCGGTTTGTTGTAGGGGCGTTGGGCTATTGGCGTTGGGCTATTGGCGTTGGGCTATTGGCTATTGGGTTTAGGATTATTAATGAGGAGCATGCCCTCACCCCCAGCCCCTCTCCCACTGCACGCGGGCGAGGGGCGCATTGATGGTGTGGTTCCCCCTCGCCTCGCGGGCGGGAGAGGGGCTGGGGGTGAGGGGATCAAAATGTGGTTAACGTGATATACCATAGCCAATAGCCATCAGCATTTTTTGCCTTTTGCCTTCTGCCTTTTGACAGCCTTCATCCTTCCCTCATCCTTCTCTATGCTATCATACCAAGGACATATTTTAGAACTTGCTTGATACTCACCGATAGTTGGAGGTAGTTCGATGACATTCGAACGAGCTGCAGGGATTCTTCTGCATCCCACGTCGTTGCATGGTCGTTATGGAATTGGCGACCTTGGCAGCGAAGCCTATCAATTTGTTGATTGGCTGCAAGCCGCTGGCGCACGGCTCTGGCAAATTTTGCCGCTTGGGCCAACGGGCTATGGCGATTCGCCGTATCAATGTTTTTCGGCCTTTGCTGGCAACCATATGTTGATTAGCCCCGATTATTTGGCGCGCATCAACTTGCTAGCCGAATGGGATTTGGCCCAATTAACCAATTTGCCCAGCGAAAGCGTCGATTTTGGCGCGGTGATTCCAGCCAAATTGCAGCTACTGCGCACGGCTTTTGAAAATTTCAAGGCCCAAGCAGAAGATCGTGGATTCAACGATTTTTGTGCTGCTGAACAAGCCTGGCTTGACGATTATGCCTTATTCATGGCCTGCAAAGCTGCTCATGCTGGCGCTTCGTGGACAACCTGGGATAGCGCGATTGCCTTGCATGAGCCTGAGGCTGTGGCTGAATGGAGCCAAAAACTCGCCGACGACGTGCAGTTTCATAAGTTTTTGCAATGGGCCTTCTTCAATCAATGGGACGATCTGAAGCGTTATGCCAACGACCGCGACATCAAGATTGTTGGCGATATTCCAATTTTTGTGGCTCACGATAGCGCCGATGTTTGGGGCAATCGCAGCCTGTTCTTATTACACCCCGATGGCAATCCGGTTGATATTGCTGGCGTTCCACCAGATTATTTCTCGGCCACTGGCCAACGCTGGGGCAACCCGCTCTATCGTTGGGATGTGATGGCGCAAGATGGTTATCAATGGTGGCAACAACGGATTAGCGCCAGTTTGCGCACCGTCGATATTGTGCGCATCGATCACTTCCGTGGCTTTGCTGGCTATTGGGCCGTACCGGGCACTGAAGAAACGGCGGTCAATGGCGAATGGCGACGTGGCCCAGGCGCTGATTTCTTCCAAGCAATTGCCCACGCGTTTGGCAGCTTGCCGTTAATTGCCGAAGATTTGGGCATGATCACGCCCGATGTCTATCAATTACGCGACCAATTTGCCTTGCCTGGCATGCGGATTTTGCAATTTGCCTTTACCTCAGGCGCGTTCCAATCGAACTTCTTGCCGCATACCTACGTGCAAAATACCGTTGCCTACACTGGCTCGCACGATAACGATACGTCGCGTGGCTGGTACAATAGTGCAGGCCCAGAAGAACAGCATCGCGCTCGCAGCTATTTGTATTGTGGCGAAGAAGCAATTGTTTGGACGATGATTCGCACCCTATATGCCTCGGTTGCAGACACGGTGATTATCCCAATGCAAGATGCGCTTGATCTTGGCACTGAAGCCCGCATGAATCGGCCAGGGGTAACTGGCGGTAACTGGGCATGGCGAATCAAGCCCGACCAGCTATCCTACGATTTAGCCCATTCGCTGTATGGATTGGCTGAAGTGTATGGGCGCTTGGCACAACCTGCGCTTAGCAAAGAGCTTGATCCCAACGCTCCGCCGTATTTTGACCTACAAGAAACTAGCGAACTATGAGATTTGATCGTTCTTGGATTCCGGCAATCTTGGCAGTTGTAGGCCTGTTTGTGATTCGCAACCAGGTTTGGACGATGCCCAATCTGGCGCGCGTAGGCTTGGTTTTTGTGGGCTGTGGCTTTTTGCTCTGGGTTGCTTGGCAAATCTGGCAGAATCGCCAACGCTCAACGCGCTTTAGCAATAGCTCACAGGTTCAATACTGGCGTGGCCAGCGGATTGAGATCAATCCAACCCAAAGCCGCAACAGCAGCTTGCGCCTTGAGCCGCAAACAATTGCCATTATTGCCCTCTATGGCCTAACTGGATTAACCGGCATTCTCGGCGCGGTACTCAAACTTGGCCGTTTTGGGCTATAAAACCTTGCTGGAGCACGCATGCGCCGTTGTCTTTCATTCTTGCTTGTGGGGTTGTTGGCTGGCTGTAGTCAGCAACCCCAACACTTGCTGCGACCAAATGGGGTTGCGGTTGTCGACGATCAGCAATTATATGTGACTGATCGGGGCAATTATCGCATTGCCCAGCTTGAATCCAATGGCCAAATTGCGGCCAGCATTGGCGTTTTTGGGGTTGGTCCAAGCAACATTCATTCAGGCTGGGATCTTGGGCGCGATAGCCAAGGCACGCTGTACATTGGCAATTTTATCTACAACGATGAAGCGACGTTGGTGCACGACGGCGTGCGTAGCTTCGAGCCTGATGGCAGTTTTGGCCGCGAGTTTGGCGGCAACGATTATGATCCAGCGCTGGATGAGCCAACCAACGAGCCATATGGCGTGACGGTTGATAGTGCCGACCGAATTTGGGTGGCCAATTACAAAGCGAATCGCGTCGTCGTTTATCAGCGCGATGGCCGCCAACTGGCCGAGTTTTTTGGCGAGTTTGGCAATGGCAACGAAGAATTTAGCGGCCTCAGCGATTTAGTCGTTGATCGCGAACGCAAGCACGTGTATGTTGTCGATTCGTTTAATGGCCGCATTCAAGAATTCTCGCTGCACGAGGATGGCGATACAATCTCGTTGCAATTTTTGCGGGTGATTGGCCGCTATGGCAGTAACCTTGGCGAGTTTGCCTACCCGCTGAATATTGCGCTCGATCAAGCAACTGGCGATATTTATGTTGGCGATATGGGCAACCAACGGATTCAGCGCTTGACCCACGATGGCCAGCCAATCGCTGCTTTTGCCCCCGAGATTGCCCGTTGGCAAGTTTTTGGCTTGGCGTTTCACAATAATCAGATTTATGCCGCCGATGCCTACAACAACACGATCTGGCGCTTCAACGCCGATGGCAGCAATCCACAACGACTATTGGGGAGCGAGCAATGAAATTGCGTATTCCGCTGATTATCAAGGTTTTATTGCCACTCCAATTAATTATTATTGCGACGTTGGTCTTTGCTGGCCTGAGCTTTTATCGCGAAACCAACCAACGCTGGCAGCGCGAAATGGATACGCGTTTGGCGCGGGTGGTCGAATTAATTGCCCGCGAACTTGATCCGGCGTTGTTGAACCAAATTAATACACCAGCCGATTTATACACCGAAGAATATACAACCCTGCAAAAGCAATTGGCCCAAGCCCAAACTGCGGCGAATGTGGGCTTTATTGGCATTTTGCGCCGCGATATTAAAGAACATCGCTTGTACTATTGGGTTGATGTTGATAACACTGGCATCAATTATCCCTTCTTTTACGATACGCCTGAGCATTGGGCCGCCTTTGAAGATCGCCAACGCCACGCCGTGCGCTACGCCGATGAATTTGGCTCGTACTATGGCTTGGTTGCGCCGATTGTCGTCAACGATGCTCAAGGCCAGCCGTATGTGATTGCGATTGTCGAGGCTTCGCTTTCGGTCGAGGCGCGCGACCTTACTCAGCAATCGTTGATCAACCAATTGTTGCCCTTGATTATTGGTGGCAGCGTGGTGGCGATTGCTTGTGCTTGGTTGGCAACGGTGGTGGTGGTCAATCGGCCCCTTCAGCGCTTAAAACAAGGCGCGTTGCAACTTGCCGATGGCCATCTCGGCCATACCTTGCCCAACGATCAACGGGTGGCTGATGAATTGACCGAGCTGACCCAGACGTTTAATCTGATGTCGCAACGAATTGCCGAACTCTACACCGAGCAAAGCGAACACGAACGCTTGCAGCGCGAGCTAGAAATTGCGCGCAATGTGCAGCAAGCATTATTGCCCAAGCGCTTGCCAAGCGTCGCAGGCCTCGAAGTTGCCGCAATTTGTCTGCCCCAACGCGAAACTTCTGGCGATTTCTATGGGGTTATCGCGCAAGGCAATAGCACGCTCGATTTGATGATTGGCGACGTTTCAGGCAAGAGTGTGCCTGCAGCACTGGTGATGGTGGCGACCTACAGTACCCTACGCGCCTTGGCTGGAACCCAAGCAACTCCGGCAACAATTCTTGATCAAACCAATACCAGTTTGGTGCAAAATATTCCGCGCAGCATGTTTGCAGCGGTCAGCTATGCCCGCATCGATGCGCTTGATCGCACGCTAGTTTGGGCCAATGCAGGCCAAGTCTATCCATTTTTAATTCACAACCAACGCAACCAGCCAGAATTTCCCGAATATTTGACTGGACGTGGTCAATCGCTACCGTTGGGCATTACGCCCTTGATTCAATACGAAGATAGCCCGATTCAGTGCCACCAAGGCGATATGCTGTTGTTCTTTACTGATGGCATTGTCGAGGCCATGAATGGCGAGGCTGAAATGTATGGCTTTGAGCGCTTGGAAGATTTGGTACGCTCGCTGCCAGCAGATATTCATGCCCAAGCCTTGCTTGATGCTGTGCTCAACGATGTGCAACGCTTTGCCGACCACACCGAGCAACACGATGATATTACGATGCTGGCGTTGAAGTTCGTTTAATGTTTTAACCACGAAGGGGGATGAGGCTATAGGCTATGGGCTATAAGCTGTAGACTATGGGCTTCTGCTTTTGTTTTCGCCACAGATTGGCACAGATTTTTAGGATTATGTTCTCTGCTCTCTATTCTCTGTTCTGATTTTTGACTTTTGACTTTTGACTTTACTTCATCCCTCATCCCTCATCCCTCATCCTTCGGTTGCTCTGCGCCTCTGCGTTTAAGAATGCGATCCACGAAGCACACGAAGGACACGAAGCACAAATTTTTTCGCCACAGATTGGCACAGATTGATGTGATTATTGTTCTGCTAGCCCAAAGCCCATAGCCGATAGCCCATAGCCCTCGTTCTCTGCGCTGCTGCGTTAAGTTTTTCGCCACGAATTGATCGAACGATCATAGCCAAAAGCCTATCGCCAATAGCCTAATCCTCTATGTTCTATGCTCTATGCTCTATGTTCTTGCTCATTTTGTAGTACATTAACATTGAGAATATTAGAGGCGGTAGTAATGATGCCATGTTTAGCATCATGCAAGGAGCTTGTATGCAATTTGATACCTCGTATCTCAACAAAACCCCCAACAAAACCGCGCGTAACACCACGAGTTTCAAGCCCGAATTTGTCGTTTTGCACGAAACTGCTGGCTATGGCTCGCTGGAATGGAATTTACGCCCAGAAGTTCGCTCAAGTTATAACTATTTGATTGCCCGCGATGGCAAAACCTACCACTATGTTAACGAAAAAGCCTATGTTGCATGGCATGCTGGCGTGCGCAGTTGGGCACGTGGCTATAGTGGCGGCGAAATCAATGTGCATGCAATTGGGGTCGAAGTCGAGGGTCCAAACGATGGCACGCCGATCACCACGGCTCAAACCAAATCCTTAGTTGAATTAATTCGCTATTTTCGTGATACCTATACGATTCCGATTAGCCGTGATTATTTTTTCGCCCATAGCACGGTTGCGCCTGGCTACAAAGATGATCCCCGTGGTTATAGCGTTGAATATACCTTGAAATTATTGGATGAAAGTAGCCCCAGCACTGGCCCACGGCCCAACACGCTCGGCGCGCAACTGCGCAACGAAGTATATAAATTGGCCAAAGGCGAATATCGACCGGATTGGGTTTTTCACCAATATGCCTTCAAACACAAGCTCGGCTCGCCAATTCGGGTTGGCATGGATTTTAGCGTCAAAGGCATTCGCTACACAGGCGAGGTTTATGGCCGCGATGTGATTATTAGCCCCTACAATCAATGGGATATTGTGCTACGCGCCAACGAATTGACCGACCAAGATGTCTACAATGCATTAATGCAATATACCTATGGCGCGTTGGGCGTGGATTATCGACCAGATCAAGCCTTTTATCAATTTATTAGCCAGATTCCGCGCAAAGCGGTTGGTGTGCCCTTGAGCAATAGCAATCGCTTGCAAGCCAGTGATGGAGCGGCCTACGCTGCCCAAATTTTCTCGCTTGACACACTTTACACGCCCATTGCAACCAGTGGCGCAACCAATTGGTCGGTCGTGAAGCAACTGAGTGCCATTGTGGCAGTCCAAAATACATCGGCTGTGGATGCAGCACTGCGCGAAATTATAAGCCGCGCCATGTACACCCGCATCAACAGCGCCTTCGATGCCAAATTGCCTTTTATCAAAAAAGCCATCGAAGCCAAATTGGGCGCGCCATTGTCGAGCCAACGCCGTTGGAGCTATCGCAATAACGAGTATCTGTATGTGGTGTATGCTGGCGATACACTGTTTGCGCTGGCCAACAAACCAGCTGAAGTTCGGCTCTTGAGCGAACAAGCAGATTAGTCTCAGCAGGCTATAAGCCAACTATCAGCAGCGTATGATGTATCCTAATAGCTCCTTCTTAGATGATAGACCTATCTATCTAAGGAGGAGTTATGTTGAAGCATCCAGTCCAGCGGATCGGATTCGGTCTTTTAATTATCGTGCTCAGTGCCTGCCAAAGTGCACCTGCAAGCCAACCAAGCCCCAGCCTGCCGCCAGTTGCGACCAGCACCGAGGCCAATACCAGCGTGCAAGGTTTAGTACCGCAAGCCTCGGCCACAATTGCCCAAGTTGCCAGCCCAACGCTTGCGCCAACCGAACAAGCTACGTCGGAGCCAACTGAAGCCAGCGTTGCAACCGCCACCAGCGCGCCAACCCAACCAACTGAGCCAAATATGGCCCAAGTTCAAACCAATAATCAATTGCCCGCCTTGCTGCAAGCGCCAACTGAATCACTACAACAGATTAATCCGAATAGCCATGGCTTATTGGCGGTTCCAGTCAGCTTGCCAGCCCGCAGCAGCCAATTAATTAACGAAAGCTCGTTGACCCAAGTTGAGCTATTGCAAACCATTGGTTTGGGCCAGCTCAAAAGCGGCGATTTTGCGCCAAACAATCAATTTATGGCGGTAGTAACCTCGAAAGGCTTTGGGGTATACGAATTGCCAAGCTTACAACAACGCTATTTTCTAGCCACAGCCAGCGATATGAGCGCGATTCGGGTCACTGCCGACAATGCCACAATTGAAGCATTAATTGAAATCAGCAGCGATCCGGCCTTAGCTGGCTCGTGGTCAATCGAACGCTACAACGCCGTAACTGGCGAATTTATTGATCGGCAGCCAACCAGCGATACCATCCATACCTGGATCACGCAACCAACCAATTACGATCAGCCCAACCCGCGCATTATCAGCCCCGATGGCCTGCTTGAGGCGCGCTTTGCGATTGCCGAAGGCATGCCAAGCGATAGCGATGTGACACTGATTCGGCTCGCCGATCAGCAACCAATTTATAGTGGCAAAAGCAGCTATAACCTACGATTTAGCGCCGATAGCAGCCAAGTCTTGCTGTTCGATGATCAAGCCTTGACGCTGGTTAAGCTGAGCGATGGTCAAAGCCAAACCCTTAGTTTTCCCGTCTATCATCGAGCACAATTTAGCCCCAATAGCCAACTTTTGGCGCTTGCCCAAGGACTACGGATTCTCAACCTCGAACAAACCAGCATCGCCTACGAAATACCCCAACCAGTATCCTATCGCACGCTAACCCAGCCAGATTTTAGCAGCGATAGCAGCCAGATTAACCTTGGTATCAGCCAATGGAATTTAAGCGATCTGAGCCAAGGTTGGCAGCAACAATTGCATGGCATCGATGATGTTGGCTATACGCTCATGGCGACCGATGCTGATCAGCAATTGGTTGTTGAAGCTGTTAGCATTAGCGGCCTTGAACTGCATGTTGCGCAGGCAGGCCAACCGCTCTATAGCCGCCCGCTTGATCCTGGCTATTTGGTTGATCTGGCGCTCGTGCCCAATCAAAATCGCTTGCTACTGTTAAGCGAGCAAGGCCAACTGAGCGTGCTTGAGCTAACAACGGGCACAACCCTGCAAAGCGTGAATCTCAATCAAGCAGCCTTGGGCTTGGCAGTTAGCCCTGATGGTCAGTCGCTGGCGGTCGCCATGAAAGCGCAAACGCCCGCAGAGAATTGCATTCTGCTGGTAAATCTCGCTGATCTTCAAGTGAGCCAAAGCATCCAATGCCATAGCAGTAGTCAAGCGCTTAATTATGCCCAACTCGATCCAGCAATTCAATTTAGCCCCGACGGCCACTTATTGCTGGTGCAATCGAGCTTGAGCAATGATCTGCAAATCGAGCCAAGCATTATCATTTATCGCGTTAGCGACGGTCAAGCCTTGTTCAGCTCACAGAATGCCCTAATTGCGCCCGACCAACGCCTGATTGTGAGCATCGATCGTGGGCAGTTGCAATTGTGGGGCATTCGCGAGGAATAGAACATAGAACATAGAACATAGAACATAGAACATAGAACATAAAGTCAGAAATCAGAAGTCAACAGCCCTTTCGTGGATCAATTTTTTAACGCAGAGGCGCAGAGTTATGAAAGGATGAAGGATGAGGCATGAGGGATGAAGAACAGAGACCATAGAGCATAAAAGGCAGAAGCCAATAGCTGTATTGGTACATTGGATTGACAATCGCGTTCCCTCACCCCCCAGCCCCCTCCTTTCAAGGGTAGGTAGTTAACACCGGTGACCATGGTTCAGGATAAAAACGTCCAACGGGAAGTGGCTGGTGGGTCATGAGGTGGGTGATGATCAGCAAGAGGCCACGCCGGAAACAGCTGAGCATG